>JBBRAH010000069.1:0-1587 GCA_038206985.1 Solirubrobacterales bacterium | reverse complement strand
CAACACGTTCGCCTTCTCGTCGCGGATGGCGTCGGCGTCGAGCGCGGTCGGCGGCTCCATCGCGACCAGCGCCAGCACCTGGAGCAGGTGGTTGGCGATCATGTCTCGCAGCGCTCCGGACTCCTCGTAGTACGGGCCACGACCCTCGACCCCGAGCGGCTCGGCGGCGGTGATCTGGACATGGTCGACGTGCCTGTGGTTCCAGACGGCTTCGAAGACGGCGTTTCCGAATCGGAACGCGAGAATGTTCTGGACGGTTTCTTTCCCGAGATAGTGGTCGATGCGGTAGACCTGATCCTCCCGGAAGACGGCGCCGACCGCTCCGTTCAACGCCTGCGCGGAGGCGAGGTCTCGCCCGAAAGGCTTCTCGAGGATGATCCTCGTCCAACCGCCGTCCTCCGTGGCCAGCCCGGCCTCTGCGAGTTGCCTGACGATCGTCGGGTAGGCCGTCGGCGCGGTTGCCAGGTAGGAGAGACGGTTGCCCTGCGTGCCGCGTTCCCGGTCTAGCTGCTCGAGCACGCGCGGCAACGCCGCGTAGCCGGCCGGGTCTTCGAAGCTGGCCGCGACATAGCGAAACCCGCGCACGAGCTCCTCGGCTGCTTCCGGCTGGAAGGCGTCCCCGCCGCTTGCGCGCATCGCGGCCAGCGCATCCGCCCGGAACTGCTCGTCGTCGAGCGGCCGGCGCGCGAAGCCGACCACCGATGTCCCGGGCGGCAGGCGCCCATCGGCTGCCAGGTGGCACAGTGCCGGCAACAGCTTACGGTGGGTCAGATCCCCGGTCGCCCCGAAGATGACGACGACGCATGGCTCGGCCGGGAGGTCGACGTGCAAGTTCGGACGCGCATGGCGTGTCGGCACCGGCTCGGCGCTCATCAGGTCGCGTCCCGGACGGGGTGGCCGCCGAACTCGTTTCGCAGCGCCGCCAGCACCTTGGCGCTGAACGACTCGTCCTGGCGCGAGTGGAAGCGCTCGAGCAGCGACAGGGTGATCACCGGCGCCGGCACGTTCAGGTCGATCGCCTCCTGGACCGTCCAGCGCCCCTCGCCTGAGTCTTCGACGTACCCGGCGATCTGCTCCAGCTTCGGATCGCGGCCGAAGGCCAGCTCGGCCAGCTCCAACAGCCAGGAGCGGACGACGCTCGCCTGATTCCACAGGTTTGCGATCCCCTCCAGATCGAGGTCGTAACGCGACTTCTCGAGGATCTCGAAGCCCTCGCCGAGGGCCTGCATCATCCCGTACTCGATCCCGTTGTGGATCATCTTGACGAAGTGCCCGGCACCGACCGGCCCGCAGAGCAGGTAGCCCTCCGGCGGCGCCAGCGACCTGAAGACTGGCTCGAGCCGATCGAAGACCCGCTGCTCGCCCCCGATCATCTGGCAGTAGCCGTTCTTGAGGCCCCAGATGCCGCCGCTCGTGCCCTCGTCCATGAAGTCGATCCGCCCGGCGGCCAGCTCCTCACCGTGCCGGATCGAGTCGCGGTAGTACGAGTTGCCGGCATCGACGATGCAATCGCCCGGCGAGAGCAGGGCCGCGACCCGCGCGATCGTCTGATCGGTCGCTTCCCCGGCCGTGACCATCACCCAGACC
>JBBRAH010000068.1:0-2404 GCA_038206985.1 Solirubrobacterales bacterium | reverse complement strand
CCGCAGATCCGGACCGGTCCGGTCGAACCGTCTCGTCGGCGAGTACGAGAACGTGCGGTCTCCCGAGAAGCCGGCGGTGGAATCGAGCAGGTCCGTCACATCCTGGGTGTCGGTCACGAGGCTCGCGACTCCCTCCTGGATGAGTCGATGGCAGCCCGCGCTCGCCGCGCTTGTCACGGGTCCCGGAACGGCGCCGACCGGGCGACCCAGGGAGTGCGCTTGCCCGGCGACGTTGAGCGAACCGGATCGATGCCCGGCCTCGACGACGACGGTCGCGCCCGATAGGGCGGCGAGGATCCGGTTCCGTTGGAGGAATCGCCACCGAGTTGGGGTGGATCCGGGTGGTAGCTCGCTGACGAGCAGGCCGCCGCTCTGTTCGATGCGCTCGAAGAGCTGCTCGTGTCCGGCTGGGTGGAGCCGGTCGAGCCCGCCGGCGAGCACAGCTACCGTCGACCCGAGGAACGACAGGGTCGCGGCTCGGTGCACTGACCCATCGATGCCGTAGGCGCCTCCGGAGAGGATCACGCGGCCCTGCGAGGCGAGGTCGGAGGCGAGCTCAGTCGCCACCTGGGTACCGTACGCCGTGGCCGCTCTGGCGCCGACGATGGTGACTCGACCGGTGAGCGGAGCCGAGAGCCGCCTCGCGTCGCCCTTCAGCCAGAGCGCGATCGGCGCGCCCGCGCCGAGTTGTTGCAGCTCGCCAGGCCAGTCGATGTCCTCCGGTGTCAGCAGCCGAAGGCCGTGGCGCTCCATGTCCCCGCGGATCCGGTTGATCTGACCTGGGTTGATGCGTGGGGCCAGCCGTCGTCGCCACAGGTCGCCCTCTGTGGGGTCCACGCCGTTCGGAAGTCGAGCAGCTGAGCTGATGAGCTGCACGGTCTCCGAGGCGCCAAGCCGGGCAACCAGTGTGCCCGTGATGATGTCGCTCGGCTCGGAGAGCGCCGCCAGCGTCATTCTCGCTTCTCGCTCTTTGTCCACACTCTCGGCCATCAGGATGCCTCCTCGATCTGGATGGAATGTGCGCTCGGGGTTACGCATCTACTGGCCTGAGGTCATCCGCGCTGTGGTGTCGAATGCCACAAGCTCGTCGGGATGCAATTGGTGCTGCACGACGAAGGTGCGATCCTTCACACGCCAGAGGCCTTGACCGGTGCCGAGGGTGGGGAGAAGCTTCTGCTCGGTCCGACTGAGCCCGAGCGCGGTGGCCGTGTGTCCGAGCTGGTCCGGTTCCTGGCGGTAGACGATGCGGGTCTCTGCGTTCGCCAGTAGCGACGACGCGAGGGCGCGCATCGCGGACCCGGAGTCGCCGACGTTGTCGAGGTCGCTGAGCTTGTGGAAGACGAGCATGTTCGCGATGCCAAAGTGCCGGGCGAGACGCCACTGGGCATCCATCCGGCGCAGGAGTGCCGGATAGCCCATGAGCCGCCAGGCTTCGTCGTAGATCACCCATCGCTGGCCGCCGGCGGGATCGGCGAGTGCGGACTCCATCCAGGCTGACGAGCATGTCATCAGTACGGAGATCAGCGTTGAGTTCTCGGCGACCCGCGACAGGTCGAGGGAGACCATGGGGAGCGAGGGGTCGAAGCGCACGGTGGACGGTCCGTCGAAGAGGCCGGCGAGGTCGCCGGCGACCAGGCGTCGCAGCGCATGGCCGACGAGGCGGCCGTCTGCCGCGAGCCGGCCTTCGTCGTCCTCGGGGTTCGGGGCGAGGATGCGGTCAACGACCATCGGCAGGATCGGTACCGCGGCGCTCCGAACGGCATCCGCTAGCGCGAGGTCGATCGCGGTGTGCTCGAGCGGCGTCAGTGGTCGATCGAGTACGGTCTCGGCGAGTGCTCCGATGAGCTCGCGGCGGCGGGCGGCGAGTTGCGCCGCCCATTCGGCGTCCGATGTGGATGCGGCCCGGTGGCCCTCGTCGAGCGGGTTGAGCCGGTTCCGCAGTCCGTGGCCGAGGATGATCGCCTTGCCGCCGACGGCTTCTGCGATCGCGGTGTGCTCGCCCTTCGGGTCACCGGGTACGTAGACGCGGCGGCCGAAGGGGAGCGAGCGGGTGTAGAGCGATTTCGCCAGGGACGACTTGCCGGAGCCGACAATACCGGCGAGGACGATGTTCGGGGCGGTGATCATTCCGCGCTGGTAGAGCACCCAGGGGTCGTAGACGAAGGAGCCCCCCGAGTAGAGGTCCTGCCCGACGAAGACCCCGGCCGAGCCGAGTCCGGCCTCGGCGAGAAACGGGTAGTGGCCGGAGAGCGTCGCGGAGGTGTCCTGATGCTTGGGGAGCCGTAACCGTCCGGGCATCCGCAGTTGCGCGGGGCCCGAGTCGCCGGCCGCGGGAAGGTACGCGCTGGATCGCGCTTCAGCCCGCTCGGCGTGCAATCGGCTGCGCGCGTCGAGCTGCTTTGCT
>JBBRAH010000067.1:0-4559 GCA_038206985.1 Solirubrobacterales bacterium | reverse complement strand
CCACTACCCCGGGGTCTGGCGCCACGGCGACTGGATCGAGCTGACCGAGCGGGGCACCGCGATCATCTACGGGCGCTCGGACTCGACGATCAACCGGGGCGGCGTGCGCATGGGAACCAGCGAGATCTACCGGGCGGTGCTGGCCCTCGACGAGATCGTCGATGCGCTCGTCGTCGACCTGCCGCGCGAGGGCGAGGAGAACCTGATGCCGCTCTTCGTCGTCCTGTGCGAGGGGGCCACCCTCGACGAGGAGTTGACCAGGGCGATCGCGCGCCGCGTGCGCGAGGACTGCTCCCCGCGCCACGTCCCCAACGAGGTACACGAGATCGAAGAGGTTCCCCGCACTCTCTCCGGCAAGGCACTGGAGATCCCGGTCAAGCGGATCCTGATGGGAACCCCCGCTGAGAAGGCGGCCAGTCGCGAGTCGCTCGCCAACCCGGAGGCGCTGGACTGGTTCGTGCGCTTCGCCGCCTCCGGTGGGGCCTGAGCGGCGGCCGGGTCCGCCCGTTCAGCGCGCCCAGGTGGGGCGAGTGTGCTCGGCGCCAGTGCGACGGTCGTAGGAGACTGCGTAGGCCTTCGGCCGGAAGAGGAGAATCGGGTCCTCAGAGGGCTCGATGCCGTCTGTCAGCCGCAGCGGGTCGAAGATGATCCCGTCGTGCCCCTCGGCCACCGCAGCGATCGTCAGACGCCCGGCGATCACCCGGCGGCTCCCGTCGCCCCACTGGGAGGTCGGGTCGTGCGGGTCCTCGCCGGGGTCCGCGATCTGCAGATGGAGGTCAAAGGCGATCGGCTCCTCAGGCAAGCGCTCGCGCACCTCCTCGCTGAGGCACTCGACGCTGCGCTCACCATCGCGCCGTCTGGCCACGGCTCCCGCCGGCTTCCACGTGTAGCGGACCCAGTTCTCCTCACCCCGGGCGCTGAGCCAGCGGTAGGCGTGCACCGCGTAGTAGGCGACGTCGCCGTACCCGGCCGGGGACTTCAGCGCCGCGGCGTTCGCCTTCAGCGCCGGGATCACCCCGGGGTTGCGCGCCAGAAAGAGCGGCAGCTTGATCGCCGTCGCCGGCCCCGCTCGGTCGCCTCGATCAACTCGATGAACCGATCCGGGGAGCTGACCGGAAAGCGGGGCGCGCTCTGGGCGACGATGTCGGTCCGCGAGCCGTCGGAGAGCTCGAAGCTGACCGCAAGGCCCCGGACGTCAGGGGCCTTGTCAGGCTCCTCGGGATCTCCACTGCCGTTGGACAGACGCGCCAGCATCGGGACCTCGGTGCCCTGCATGTGAGCTGCACGCGTGAGAGCGCCGGCCTCTGCGGAAGCAGTGAAGCTCCCTGAGCAGATGATGCCACGGGCGTGCAGAGCACGTGAGCCTGCGTGCACACCGAATCTCTTGACGACCCGATCGATCGCCTCCTCCGCGGAGATCACGATCCGATCCTACGCCAGGGGCCGGAATGCCGCCGGGGCGGCCGACTTCGGCGCAAGGTGGCCGGCGGAAACGGCCGCCACCGGGGCCGGGCCCGGGGTTACTTGACTCCCTTCGGACAGTTCCAGAGTCGCGCGCCGGTCTCCTTGTCGTAGATCACGATCTGCGGCACGTCACTCTCGTAGCGGGCGAAGAAGTCGCTGTAGGCGCCCGTCTTGAACACGAGCTTGCCCTTCGAGTACTTGTACTTCGACTTGCGGCTCTTGTCGACGGTGTACTTCTTCTTGCTGACCAGCTTCAGCAGGTGGGGCGTGGCGAACGGCGGGTAAAGACAGGTGTACTTGCCAAGCGGTGGGCGCTTGGCCGAGGCCATCGCCGGTAGCAACGCCCCGACCAGGAAGAGGGACAACAAAACGGCGACCATGATCCGTCGCCCGGAAACCAACCAACCCATAAGACCCCTGCTTTCAACTCGATCCGGCTCCCCCAGTCGGCTTGCCTGCGCAGAGGATATTCGGGAACCCGGTGGAATGCCTTCGGCCCGAGAGGAGGCTTCGCCGGCGGCCCGCCCGATGCGCCCCACCGCGGAGCCGGCGCTAGGATCAGCGACCCTATCGCTCGGAGCAACGTGGCATCCCCCGAATCGCGTCTATCGCGTGAATCACCGCCGACCGCGACCGACCGCGAATCGTTCGCCGACGCCACGCCCCGTCCCTTCTGGCTCGACCGGCGATCGAACCCACGCACATACCCACCGCTGCCGGGATCGGCCGAGGTCGATCTCTGTGTCGTCGGCGCCGGGTTCACCGGTCTGTGGGCAGCCCTGCAGGCACTCGAACGGGATCCCGGGCGCAGCGTCGTGGTGCTCGATGCAGAGACGGTCGGCTCAGGGGCCAGCGGCCGCAACGGTGGCTTTCTCTCGGCCTCGCTCACCCACGGTCTCGAGAACGGTCTGAGCCGGTTCCCCGACGAGATGCCGACGCTCGAACGACTCGGCACGGAGAACTTCGAGGGCCTCAAGAAGAGCCTCGAGCGCCACGGGATCGGGTGCGACTTCGAGGAGAACGGAGAGCTCCACCTCGCGACCGAGGAACACCAGGTCGAGCAACTCGCCGAGGAGGCCCGGCTGCTGCGCGACTACGGCCACGATGTGGAGCTGCTGCGCAGATCCGAGCTCACGGCCGAGGTCGCTTCGCCGACCTATCGGGCGGGGCTCTGGGATAAGACCGGGTCGGCCCTGATCGATCCCGCAAAGCTCGCTGACGGCCTGGCGACGACGGCCGCGGGGCTCGGTGCGGAGATCCACGAGTGCACACCGGTGAGCGCGCTCGAGGAGGGCGGTGATCATGTCCGGGTCGTCACCAGCTCGGGCACGGTGTCGGCGCGGCGGGTAATCCTCGCGACGAGCGCCTTCCCGCCGCTGGTGCCCCGTTTGCGCCGCTACATCGTCCCGGTCTACGACTACGTGCTGGTCACCGAGCCGCTCAGCCCCGAGCAGTTGGCGGAGATCGGTTGGCGTTCGCGCCAGGGCCTCGCCGACTCTGGCAACCGCTTCCACTACTACCGGCTCACCGACGACGACCGCATCCTCTGGGGCGGCTACGAGGCCGTCTATCGCTACGGCGGTCCGGTCGAGGCCCGGCTCGATACCGATGACGAGACCTTCGCTGCTCTCGCAAGAAACTTCTTCACCACGTTCCCGAGTCTGCGCGGCATCCGCTTCTCCCACAAATGGGGCGGTGCGATCGACACCTGCAGCCGCTTCTCCTCGTTCTTTCACGTCTCCCACGGCGGCAAAGCCGTGTTCGCCGGCGGCTACACGGGTCTCGGCGTCGGAGCCTCACGGTTTGGCGCAGGAGTCGCCCTGGACCTCACCGACGGCCGCGAGAGCGAGGCGACCGCGCTCCGATACGTCGCGAGCAAACCGGTCCCCTTCCCGCCGGAGCCGTTGCGCTGGGTGGTGGTTCAGTTCACGCGTGGGCGTCTAGCGGCCGCCGACCGCAAGGGCGGCCGACGCGGCCTCTGGCTGCGGCTCCTCGATCGACTCGGGCTCGGATTCGACAGTTGAGCCGGAGCTTCACCGACAGCCACCGGGTTGGCGCCGCGGACGTCGGGGCAGACGGGCGGGCCCATCCCTGCTCGATCGCCCGCTGGCTCCAGGAAACCGCCTTCGCGGACGGACTCGATTCCGGCTTCGGCGCGGAATCGTTCTGGATCATTCGCGCACTCACCCTGACCATCGAACGGACGCCGGTCTTCCCCGAGGAGCTCGAGATCCGCACCTGGTGCAGCGCCAGAGCAAAGTCGGTGGCCGAGCGCAGCAGCGTGATCGAGGGTGATCGGGGCGCCCGGGTCGAGTCGGTCGCGATCTGGATCCACGTCGACCCCGAGACCCGACTGCCGACCCGACTGCCGGAAGCCTTCGACCGGATCTACGGGCCAAGCGCCGAGGGGCGCAAGGCCCGCAGCTCGCTGCGCCACCCGGCCGAGCCACCCAATGGTGCCGAGCAACTCGAGTGGCACTTCCGCCGCTCCGAGATCGATCTCGCTGAGCATGTCAGCAACCTCTGGTATTGGCAGGTCGCCGAGGAGTACCTCGATCTCTCGCCGCGCGACGGGGAACCGCTGGTCCTCGAGGCGGAGTTCAGAGCCGGAATCGGCCACGGCCCGGCGCTCGTCCGCCGCGCCGGCAACGCGCTCTGGATCGCTGACGAAGACGGCACCCTCGCCGCGACGCTCTCGGTCGTCTAGCGGGCCAACACAGCGACGAATACCGCTACGGGGATTCGGATCTCGCGAGTATGGCGCGCACGATCCGACACACCGGTGGCAATGTCGGACGAGTTTCGGTTTGAAGCGCGTCCACTGGGGTACATCGTTTTTGATGGACAACCCGCAGGATACGTTGGAAGGCGTCGCTGTGACCGAGGCGATCTCGGCGGCGATGGTGGACCTTTACGCCGACTTTTACAACCACGACCGCACCACCGCGACGACCTACGTCAACCAGAACGTCGTCGTCTGCGTGCTCGAGAACATCCTTTCCACGGGCGAGGTCGATCAGATCTCGCTGGGAGAGAGGAGTGCCGTCATCGATGGGCGGGTCGCCTTCCAGAAGGGAGCCGAGGACGAGTTCACC
>JBBRAH010000066.1:0-4910 GCA_038206985.1 Solirubrobacterales bacterium | reverse complement strand
CTCATCGTCACCACAGGCCGCGATGAAGGCTGCCAGCGCCGTGCCGGTGCCCGTCGTCGCTACGAAGCGCCTGCGCGAAACCGGGTCGTGTGTCAGCCGGTGCAGGGCCCCGTGCTTGGTCGGGTCCGTCTCCTCGGTGCTCTCAATCGTGTCTATCTTGCTCATTGTCTCTCTCTTTCGTCTCTGTGTCGGGCATATAGGTACCGACCGCGGTCGCGGTCGGTATCTCAGCCGCGAACGGGGTCAGCTTGAACGGGGTCGACTTGAAGGGGGTCGGCTTGAAGGGGGTCGGCTTCTTCGGATTCGTCGCTCTGGCTCTCGCCGGTGAGGGAGCCCTTGAACTCCTTCATCCCGCGACCTAGAGAGCTGCCTAGCTCCGGCAGCCGCTTCGGTCCGAAGACGACCAGGGCGATGATCAAAACGATCGCGACTTCTAGCGGTCCAATGCTTGGCATCTGTACTCCTGTTCTCGATTGCTGGTCGGCAGCCCGAACGTACGACGAATACGGCGCCGTTCCTGGCTGCACTACTTTCTACGTACTGCCGGGCGGGTTGGATCAACAAACCGCTCGCCGGCCCGACGGGTCGCCCCGGGAAAGTCGGTCAGGCCAGCGCGATGGAGAGGGCCTCGGCCACTGCCTCGCAGGTGCGCTCGATCGCCAGCTCGTCGTGGGCGAGGGAGACGAACCAGGCCTCGAACTGGGAGGGCGGCGGGTAGACACCGCGCTCGAGCAGGGCCCGGCAGAAGCGACCATAGGCCGCCGTGTCGCACGCCTGCGCTCCGGCGAAATCGGTTGGCGCCTCCGCGGCGAAGAACAGCGTGACGAGCCCGGGCATCGCAGCGGTTGCCGTCCGCTCGCCGGCCCCGGCCGTCGCGATCGCCTCGGCAAACCCCGCGGCGAGCCGGTCGGTCAACTCACCCAGCCGCGTGTAGGCGGCGGCATCGAGCCGGCGCAGGGTCGCAAGGCCGGCCGCTACGGCGAGTGGGTTACCCGAGAGCGTGCCCGCCTGGTAGACGTCGCCGGCCGGGGCGACCATCTCCATCAGCTCGCGGCTTCCTCCGTAGGCGGCGGCGGGCAGGCCGCCGCCGATCACCTTGCCCATGATCGTCACGTCGGCGCGCACGCCGAGTAGCTCCTGGGCGCCGCCGCGGGCCACGCGGAATCCCGAGATCACCTCGTCGAGGACGAGTAGGGCGCCGCTGGAGTCGGCCAGCTCGCGCAGGTGCTCGAGGAACCCGGGCGCGGCGGGCACGACGCCCATATTGGCCGGGATCGGCTCGCAGAGGATGGCGGCCGGCTCCACCTCGGAGACCACCGCGGCCACGGCGTCGAAATCGTTCCAGGGAACCACGGTAGTCGCCGCCGCCTGTGCGGCGGGGACGCCGGGCGAGGCGGGGATCCCGGCCGTCGCCAGGCCCGAGCCGGCATCGGCGAGCAGTCCGTCCACATGACCGTGATAGGCACCGGCGAACTTGACCAGCCGCTCGCGGCCGGTGGCGGCTCGCGCCAGGCGGACAGCGCTGAGGGCGGCCTCCGTCCCGGAGTTGACCATGCGGATCATCTCCAGCGAGTCGAAGCGGGCGCAGACTTCCTCGGCCAGCTCCACCTCGCCCGCGGTCGCGGCGCCGTAGGAGGTGCCGCGGGCGGCCGCCTCGGTGACGGCCTCCACTATCCCGGGATGCGCGTGGCCGAGGATCAGCGGACCCCAGGACGAGATCCAGTCGAGGTAGCGGTTGCCATCCACGTCGAAGAGCTCGCAGCCCTCCCCCCGCTCGATGAAGATCGGGTCGCGGCCGATCGAACCCATCGCCCGGACGGGCGAGTTGACGCCGCCGGGCAGGACCGCGAGGGCGCGGGCGTAGAGCTCCCGGGAGCGCAGGTCCTGCACCTGAGGTACCGAGCCTGAACCTAAGCACCTGCTGGGGCGTTTTCCGCTTCCCAGCGGGCGTAGTCGTCCGTGAAGTAACGCAGGCGAATCTTCTTGTACTCGGTCGAGCTGTAGAGCACCGCCCGATCGTCGCCGTGCAGGCCGTGCTCGTCGGCGATCGACTGCAGGACCGCGTCGCACTCCTCCTTGGAGCGCCCGTGGGCCATGGTGAAGACCGAGTAGGGCCAGTCCGCGTAGGTGGGGCGCTCGTAACAGTGCGAGATGCCGCGGACCGCGGCCATCCGGCCACCGATCTCCGGCACGTCGGCGGGATCGACCTTCCAGACGCCCATGCCGTTAGCGGAGAAGCCGGCCCGACGGTGGAAGAGGATCGCGGCGACGCGGCGCAGCAGATGGCGGGGGATCATCGCCTCGAGGTGACTGAGCAGCTCGGGAGTGCTGATCCCGACCTCGGCGGCCGCTTCGTCGTAGGGGCGATCGGTGACTGCCATCGGTCCCTGCAGGGCCCGGATAACGGCGACATCGCGGTCGTCGTAGGGCTGGCGCTCGAGCTCCCGGGGCGGGATCGCCTCGACCTTGGCGGCTAGCGCGTCGGTGCCGCCCTCCATCTCCAGGTTCATGTTGATCTTGAACATCGTCAGGGTCGGCAGCTGGCGGATCGACTCCGCCCCTGTCTTCTCCTGAAGGACCTCGAGCGTGTCCTGCAGGCCGAGCTCGGAGTCCGGGGGTGTGGCGATCGTGAACCAGAGGTTGAACTCGTGGGTGCGCAGGTAGTTGTGGGAGACGCCGGGATGGGAGTTGATGATCTCGGCGGGCCGGTGGGGGTACTCGGTGTCGACCTTGGCCGCCACCAGCATCGAGGAGTAGCCGAGCGCCCGGGTATCGAAGATCGGGGTGATCTCGCGGATGATCCGGCCGTCGAGCAGGCGTTGGGCGCGCGCCATCGCGTCGTCGAGCTCGAGGCCGGCCCGCTCGGCGATCGCCGGATAGGGCTCCGGCACGAGCGGGAACTCCGACTGCATCACGTTCATCAGCCGCTTGTCACCCTCGTCGAGCGGGATCGCGGCGCCGTCCTTGCGGCTGCGGGCCTTCGACTGGGCGAGCTTCGGGGCCGGCTCCTCGCTCCCGCTATCCAGTTGTGCCTCGGTCAGCTCAGCCATGCGGCCGCTTCCTTTGCGTAGTAGGTCACGATCAGATCGGCTCCTGCCCGCTTGATCGCGGTCAGCGATTCGAGGGCTGCCGCCCGCTCATCCAGCCAGCCGTTTGCGGCGGCGGCTTTGAGCATCGAATACTCGCCCGACACATGGTAGGCGGCGAGTGGTGCCCCGGTCCTCTCCCTCACACGCTGCACCACGTCCAGATATGGGATCGCCGGCTTGACCAGCAGCATGTCCGCGCCCTCCTCGATGTCGAGCTGCGCCTCGCGCAGGGCCTCGCGGCCGTTGGCCGGATCCATCTGGTACCCGCGCCGGTCGCCCTCCTGCGGGGTCGATCCGGCGGCGTCGCGGAAGGGACCGTAGAAGGCGGAGGCGTACTTGACCGCGTAGGAGATGATCGGGGTCTCGGTGTGGCCCTCGGCATCGAGCTGCTCGCGGACCGCGGCCACCCGCCCATCCATCATGTCGCTGGGCGCGACGGCGTCGGCGCCCGCCGCGGCCTGGGAGACGGCCGTCTTGGCGATCAGCTCGAGTGAGAGGTCGTTGTCGACGCTGCCCTCGACGAGCACGCCGCAGTGGCCGTGGTCGGTGTACTCGCATAGGCAAGTGTCGGCGATCACGAGGAGCTCGGGATGCGCCTCCTTGAGTGCGCGCGTGGCGAGCTGGATGATCCCCTCGTCGTCATAGGCACCGGTGCCCGCCTCGTCCTTGGTGGCGGGGATCCCGAACAGGAGCACCGCGGGCACCCCGGCACGGGCGATCTCCCCGGCCTCCTCGACCAGCGCTGAGATCGAGAGTCGTTCGACGCCCGGCATCGACTCCACCGGCTCGCGCAGGTCCTCGCCCGCCGTCACGAACAGCGGCTGGATCAGATCGGCCGGGCGCAGGCTGGTCTCGCGCACCATCTCGCGCAGGACACCGGTCCGGCGCAGGCGACGCATGCGGGTTGCGGGGAAAGCCACTCGGAGGAGTCTAGATCGCAGCTCCAGTGCGCGCGGCCGGCGCGACACCCTCTGACATTTCGCCTTGCGCCGCGTTGTAAGTGCAGATGGACCCCCACGTCACCCAGACGATCGACCCCGTTGGCCAGGTGCGATTGGCGATTTCGCCGCGCCTGTCGATAATGGGTGGACATGGCGGAATCCCGAACAGCCCGCATCCTGCCCCCGGGGCGACTGCTGCCCGGCGCGCTCGCCCGGCGCGCAGCCCGCGGCGATACGCGCGCCTTCGAGCAGATCTTCGAGCGCTACCACCAGGAGCTCTACCGCTACTGCCTGGCGATCGTCGGCTCGCCCAGCGATGCCGAGGACGCGTTGCAGATGACGATGACCGCGGCGCTGCGTTCGTTGCCCGGCGAGCAGCGCGATCTGTCGCTAAGACCCTGGCTCTACCGGGTCGCCCACAACGAGGCGATCTCGATCATCCGCCGGCAGCGGCCGGAGGAAACGAGCGCCGAGACCGTAGAGCTCCTCGCGCCCTCGGCCGCGAGCGAACTGGAGCAGCGCGAGCGCTTGCGAGCTCTCGTCGGCGATCTCAATGCGCTGCCGGATCGGCAGCGGGGGGCGCTCGTGATGCGCGAGCTCTCGGGGCTTGGCTACGACGAGATCGCGACCGCCCTGGGCTGCGCTCCGGGTGCCGCAAGGCAGACCGTCTACGAGGCGCGACAGGCACTACAGGTCCGCAACGAAGGGCGCGACATGGATTGTGAACCGATTCGCAAGGCGATCTCCGACGGCGACAGGCGCCGGCTGCGGGGGCGGGCGGTACGGGCGCATCTCCGCTCCTGTCAGTCTTGCTCGAACTTCGAGGCGGCGATCAGCGCTCGCCGTGAGGACCTCGAGGCACTTTGTCCGCCCCTGCCGA
>JBBRAH010000065.1:0-5090 GCA_038206985.1 Solirubrobacterales bacterium | reverse complement strand
CTCGTCGTCTCGGCGTTGTCTGGTCTCGCGCACGGCACCGTGCTCTCGGTCTCCGTACTCGCGGTCGCCGCGGGGATGGGGCTCGACGCGCTCGACGTGGTCGAGATCAGCGCCGAGGATGCGAGTGTCATCGCGCTGATCGAGCTCGCTCTCGTCTTTACGTTGTTCAGCGACGGACTGGTCGTCGAGCGCGAGCTGCTTATGGGTCATATCGCGCCGACCGCGCGCGCCCTCGTCTTCGCGATGCCGGCGACGATGGTGCTGATCGCGCTCGCCGCCAAGGGGCTCTTCTCCGACCTCGCCTGGACCGAGGCCTTTCTGCTGGGAGCGGTGCTGGCGCCCACCGACCCGGTGATCACATCCTCGGTGGTCGCCGCCAAGGAGATCCCGGCCAAGCTGCGCCACCTGCTCAACCTCGAGTCGGGGCTCAACGACGGCCTGGCGCTTCCCTTCGTGCTGTTCTTCATCGTCCTCGCCGCCAACGAGGGCGGCGCCGGGACCGAGGCGGCGACGCTGCTCGGCGAGGCGGCCGTCGGGGTGCTGATCGGCATCGCCCTGGCGACGGCCGCGGGCCGGCTGATCGAGCACATGCCCGGGGGCGGGTTGACCGCCAAGTACGAGGGTGTCTACGCGCTCGGGATCGGCCTCGCCGCCTTCGGTCTGGCCGAGTCGACCTTCGGCAACGGCCTCGTCGCCACCTTCGTGGCCGGAATCGCCCTCGGTATCGCCGACCGCGACACACCCGTCGCCTTCCGTGAGTTCAACGAGAGTGTCGGCGCGGTGCTGCAGACGGTCACCTTCTTCGTCTTCGGCTCGCTCGTCGTTACCTCGGGTGTGCCGCCGGAGGCGCTCGGCGCTGCGGTGCTCGTCGGCTTCACCCTGTTCCTCGCCCGGCCGGTGGCGATCATGGTCTCCCTGGCGGGCTCGGAGTTGCCGCCCCTGCAGCGCCGCTTCCTCGCCTGGTTCGGGCCCAAGGGCGTGGCCTCGATGCTCTTCGCCCTGTTCGTACTCAAGTCCGGGGTGCCGCAGGGCGAGCTGATCTTCCAGCTCGCCTCACTGGTGATTCTCGCCTCGATCGTCGCCCACGGCCTCACCGACACCCTCGGCGCCCGCTGGATGGAGCGCAAGCTCGCACCGCAGGCGGCCGCCGAGGTAGCGGACCCGGACGAGTACATGCCGTCCGGCAACGTCTAGCCAGCGCCGGAGCCAGCTCGGTTTCCCGCCCTCAGACCAGCTCGATCTGTGCCTCGTGGGATCCTGCAGATCGCCAAGCGCGTCGGTGGCCCGCTCCTCGCTGAGCTTGCCACCGCGGCAGAGGCCACGAAGCGCGGACAGGACCTCGAGATCGAGCAGGTGGGGAACGTGGAGCTCCCGGGCGGCCGCGAGGCGAGTGTCGAGCTGATCCGAAGCCTGGCCGAGCAGGGCCCCGAGGAGAGCTAAGGCGTCGACGACCAGCAAGCTAGGACCGCTCGGAGCGGGCGTCGCGCAACGCCGTGAGGATCTCCTCGCTGCTCACCGCAGGTCCGCTCCGCAGCGCTGCGCGCCGCAGCACATCGGCGATCTCCGGTCGGCTGGCGCTGCGCGTCAACTCCTCGAGCAGGCCGGCGCAGCTTCAGTTCAGATCGGGGATCCCGTGCTCCTCGACCAGGGCCGGATCGACGAAGAACAGATCGTTGCCGATCGCCTCGGTCGTCTGACCGAGAAGCCGAGTGGCGAGCTTTACGTCGCCGGGCTCGAACCGGCCGAGGTTGTCGGCGACGATTCCCTCGACGAGTTCGCTCAGCACCACCGGGATCGGCTTCGCATGGGGATTTGGATGCGCTTCGGAGAAGACCGCCATCTGCTCGAGGATCAGGCTCAGCTGGGCGGCACTCTGCATCAGGGCTGCTGTGTAGTCCCGGATCAGCTCCGGGGTGGGGTGTTCTTGCATGTGAAGGGAAGGGATCGCGGCCTCTGATCTCGCCCCCGGGCTGGAGGTGAACGGTCGGTGCGTACGACAGAAACCGCGGGCACCGACGTTCGTGTCCCCGGCTGGCCGGCCGCGGCTAGCGCCGCGTCTCGCGCAACTGCTCCTCGACGTGCTCCCGCACCTGCTGCTCGGGACTCGCCAGCTCCCAGATTCCGATCGCGCTGAGCCCCTCACGCAGGGGCGAGTTGCGCACGCAGGTCCCGGCGGGATCGATGTTGGCCAGCGGTCCAGGCGGCAGCAGGATGTAGGTCCAGTGCGTGTCGATCTCGAGCCGGCTCTGGGTCGAGCGCTCCAGATCGACGCAGCTCTCGCGGACCACTCCGAGGCTCGTCCCGCCCCAGAAGATGAACTGGGCGAGGATGAAGAGCAGCCCCAGCACAGCAAAGAGCCCGGCGCCGATTGAGGAGAGCCGACCAGCCATCAGCGTGAAGGCGCCGCGGCCGATCCGCCGGCCGCGAACGCCGCCCCCTCGGCCCGGCGCATCCGGGCGCCCTGGCGCAGGCGCCGCCGCTTGGCCTGCCGGCCGCGACTGCGCCTGACCTCGTTGCGGCCGCCCCGGGCCCGGTCGGAGATCCCGCCCCGGGCGATGCAGGTCAGGATCAGCCAGCTGCCGCTCGAGGCCAGGTAGCGCAGGGGCATCAGCAGATCGCCGACCAGCAGGTAGCCGTCAGCCTCGCGCCGGGTCCGCACCGCATGCCAGGCCGGGGGCTCGCTGGCGAACTCGGCGAGCTCGATCAGCCGCTGCAGCTCGACCCGCGCGGCATCGACCTCCAGGGCGGGCCGGACCCGCATCTGAAAGCGCTCCAGCGCGTGCTCGCTGATCGGATATGTGGTGGCGCTGCCCATGCCCGGTAGGTCGCCCGGCGGTGGCGATTCCTGACGCAGTCAGCTCAGGGAAGCAGGGCGAGCGCCTCTGTGTGGGCAGGCCGCACGACCCGGAAGTGACGCTGATCGAGCGTTGCCAGCTTCGTCTCACCGAGCATCTCTGCCGTCGCGAGAACCGCCGCATCGACGAGCCCGAGTGGCAGGTCGCGGTACTGCTCGAGCAGCTCGCCGGCGCGCAGTAGCGAGCGCTTCGGCAGCTCGAGCAGGGTCAGCGCCCCGCTGGCGAAGTCAGCGAGCAGCGCCCCGAACGCCTCCGGCCAGGGACGCAGTAGATACTCGACCTCGACCAGCACCAGAGTCGGCACGAGGCGCTTCTCGGTGGTCTGCGAGAGCAGCTTCCGGCAGGCGTCGTGGTCGGGGTCGCTGCGGTCGAGCATCGCGACCAGCGGACCGGTATCGATGATCAGCGCCACGGGTCGGGCTCGTATGCGCGATTGCGGGCCGCGCCACCGCTATCGATTACTCCAGTGGCCTGCAACGCAACGGGCGCGCGCCCCTGCAGCGCCAGTTCGCGCTCGAGGGCTTCGCGGACGAGCTGCGGGAAGCTGACGCCGCGCTCAGCCGCGAGGTTGCGCGCTCGCTCCAGCAACTCCTCGTCAGCCTGGATCATCACCCGTCTCATGGTGCTAGCAATGCTAGCGCCCATGTCCACGGCCGCGAACCCGTTCTAGTCGCCTGGCCGATCGCCGGCCTCAAGATTCAGATCACCGAGCAGATCAAGCTCGGTCAGCGCGGGGTGCTTGCCGGCGGAGCGGGCGGCGCCGTTCTCGACGATGCGGGCCAGCGGCTCAACCTCTGCGGAGCGCCCGGCCGCCACGGCCGCGCGCGGCGTCTCACCACCGAGGCTCGGGTGGGGCTCCTCGGGCCAGCTCCGGTAGCGCGCGAGCAGCACCTCGCCGATGAGGTCCTCGGGGTCGGAGGCGGCGCCGACGTCCGGGTCGGATGCGGCGGCTTTCGGGGCTGGGGGAGCCTCGTCGGCGTCGGGGGTCTGGGCGAGGCGGTCGCCGATCGGCACCACGCGCCGCTCCGGCTTGGCCTCGATCACATCAATGAACTCGCCCTGGACCAGGATCATCGCTTGATCGAGCCGCATCTCCGAGAGCGCCTCGACCGTCAGCAGGTCCCGCTCGATCCGCACCGTCGCCACCGGGGCGGAGTCCGGGCTCTCGGCCGCAACCCCGGCCTCGATCACGACCGAGCCGAGCGGCAGCTCCTTGCCCGCCCGCGCCTCGATCAGCCGTGAGCGGGGAACCGAGATGTCGACCTCGATCATCGCCCCGTCTGAGTCGGAGCCCTCGGGCTCCTTGCTGCCGAGCCGCAGGAGCCGCTCGCGGGCGGCCGGGGTGTCGGTGAGATCCCAGCTGGCGCGGGCCGCGAGCATCGGGTCGCCCTCGAGCGTGAAGTAGGTGGGCTTGGCCAGCGAGGTCGGGGTCTGGAAGCGGATGATCTCGAGGGGGCGGGTGCGCAGGGCGCCCTGGATGTCGCCGGGAGTGGGGGCGAGCCGCCCGAGCTCGGCCAGCAACTCCGCCTCCTCGGCCGCCCCGAAGAAGCGGACCGGCCCCCAGAGGGTGGGAGGGTCGCCGGGCATGACGCGGGCGAGGAGCACGTCCCAGCGAGCGGCCCGGGAGGCTGCGTCGCGGTCGTGGACGGTGGTTGCGGCGGTGTTGGTTGAGGTGCCCTCGCCGGCCGCGAGGTCGAGCAGCTCGAGCGACTTGCCGGGATCCACGCTGAGCACGCGATACAGGCCGAGCCGGGCGCCGGCGATCCGCTCAGCAATCTCGCGCTCGCCGGCGTCAAGATCAGGTGAGGCCACATAGGCCGCGGCCGGCGTGGACCCATCGGCCAGCGCCCGGTCGTTCAGGAACCAGGCGCTGAACAGATCGACATCCGCCTCATCCCCAAGCGTGCGCCGCGGCCCGGCAAACGCCTCGAGCGCCGCATCCCGCTCCTCCGCGAACTCCCCGCTGGCCCAGGCCCGCATCCGCATTCCGAACCCCGCCTCCCGCCGCGCCCGAGCCACAGCATCCGTCTCCGCCGTGAGGCAGCAGTTCTTGTATTTCTTCTCGCTCCCGCAAGGGCAGGGATCGTTGCGGGAGGGCTTCGCGGACACTGGCGGCCACGCTACCGGGCCGGCGGAGCGCGTGGTGCGGCTCCCGGCCGCACCCTGCCGCTCGGCCGGTCAGGCGGACTGACCGGTGGCGGACTTGCTCCCCGCTCCCGGCTGGTAGGCGGGCGG
>JBBRAH010000064.1:0-8019 GCA_038206985.1 Solirubrobacterales bacterium | reverse complement strand
CATCCTGTTCATCTGTGGTGGCTCCTTCGCCGGTCTCGACCAGGTGATCGAGAAGCGGATCGGCCGCCAGGGCATCGGCTTCGGTGCATCGGTCTCCTCGAAGGAGGAGAAGGATCTCGGCGAGCTCTTCGCCCAGGTGCTGCCCGAGGACCTGATGGACTACGGGTTGATCCCCGAGTTCATCGGCCGCATGCCGGTCATGGCCTCGATCAACCAGCTCAAGCGCGATGACCTGATCACGATCCTGACCGAGCCCCGCAACGCGCTGACCAAGCAGTTCCAACGGCTCTTCGACTTCGACGAGATCGAGCTGGTCTTCGCTCCGGACTCCCTGCAGGCGATCGCGACCAAGGCGATCGAGCGCGAGACCGGCGCCCGCGGCTTGCGCTCGATCATCGAGGAGACGCTCCAGGACGTCCAGTTCGAGCTGCCCTCGCGCCGCGATGTCAAGAAGTGCGTCGTCACCCGCGAGACGATCGAGAAGGGCCTCAAGCCGACCCTGGTCACCCAGGCCGCGCCACCCGAGAAGCTCCCGCAGAGCCTCCGGGACGTCGAAGAAGCGGGCTAGCTGGGGCGCACCCGGGAGCGCCAGATCACGACACTCTGCGCGGCGCTTGTGGAGGCCGGAGGGATCCCGTATCTTGGCCTCCAAGCAGGGACCGCATCCGGCGATCTCTCGGGACGACCGGAGGAACATGAAGCTCATCGGGGGTATCGCGGCGCTGGCCGTGTTCGCGATCGTTGCGACGATGCTGGGCGCTAACGCCGGCGCCGCGCAGAACTACGAGACGATGCGCGGGAAGATGGAGCCAAGGGGCAAGCTGCGCTTCAAGCTCGTCGAGAAGAAGGGGAAGGTGCGGCTGGATGACGTCCGCGTCGGCTTTCGCTGCGGCGAGCCCGAAGAGCGTTCGGGGGTCACCTTCGGGTCCGACCCTGGCGACCCGATCCGATTGGACCGCCAGGGCCGCTTCTCCCACAGCGCCGTGGACAAGGAGATCGGCTTCGAGTTCAAGTTCAAGGGTGATCTCAACCGGCGCTTGACTAACGGCGAGGGCACCTTCCGCTGGCAGGGCACCACCTTCGAGGGCTTCGAGTGCGACACCGGCAGGCTGACCTGGACCGCTGAGCTGAGGGTCTGACCGCCGATTCCGTCGGTCTCGCGGGGCACTGAGAAGCGTGCCTGCCCGGGCGTCACGGGTGGGTGGCCCTCTGTGCCGGATGTGTGGCGTTTCTGTGGAGCCTGCGATTCGGCCTCGCATAACTAAACTCGCGCCTCCTCGATGAGCATGAATCCGGACAGACGCGCGACCCTGGAGCAGAAGACCCGTTATGACGCGGGTGAGGTCGAGGGACGGATCTTCGGTTCCTGGATCGAGGCCGGCTACTTCCATCCGGAGCCGGAGGGCAGGGCGGAGGAGAACTATTCGATCGCGATCCCGCCACCGAACGTGACCGGCTCCCTGCACATGGGCCACGCGCTGAACGGCTCGATCCAGGACGCGATGGCACGCAAGCGGCGCATGGAGGGCCGGCGGGTCAAATGGATCCTCGGCACTGACCACGCCGGAATCGGCACCCAGTCGGTGGTCGAGAAGCAACTGCGCAAACAGGGCGGCTCCCGGCATGAGATGGGCCGCGAGGCCTTTGTCGAGCGGGTCTGGGAGTGGCGCACCGAATACGGGGACAAGATCATCGAGCAGTTCAAACGGCTCGGCGCCTCATGCGACTACCAGGACGAGCGCTTCACGCTCGACGAGGGCTACGTCAAAGCTGTCTACCGGGTCTTCACGAAGCTGCATGAAAAGGGCTACATCTACCGCGACAACTACATGGTCAACTGGGACCCGGGCAGCAACTCGGCGATCTCCGACCTCGAGGTCGAGAACCGCGAGGTAGCCGACACGCTGTACTCGATCGACTACCCGGTCGAGGGCTCCGACCGTGTCCTGACCGTCGCCACGGTCCGCCCGGAGACGATGCTCGCCGACACTGCGATCGCGGTCAACCCCGATGACGAGCGCTATGCGGACCTGGTCGGCAAGAGCTGCGAGTTGCCCCTGGTGGGTCGCAGCCTGCCGATCATCGCCGACCCCTACGTGGACATCTCCTTCGGCACCGGCGCCCTGAAGATCACTCCCGGTCACGATCCCAACGACTTCGACATCGGCCGCAAGCACGGGCTCGAGGAGATCTCGGTGATCGGCGAGGACGGGCGCATGATCGAGCCGGCCCCGGAGCGCTTCGTAGGGCTCTCCGCGGCCGACGCGCAGGAGGGCGTCGTCGCCGAGCTACGCGATCTCGGCGCGATCTCGGCCGAGGAGCCCTACACGCACTCCGTGCCTTTCTCGCACCGCTCCGGCGAGCGAATCGAGCCGCTGATCTCGCTGCAGTGGTTTTGCGCCATGGACCAGCTCGCCAAGCCCGCGATCGAGGTCGTCCGCGACGGCCGCGTCAACATCACTCCCGAGCGCTGGAGCCGCGTCTACCTCGACTGGATGGAGGGCATCCGCCCCTGGTGCGTGAGCCGCCAGCTCTGGTGGGGCCACCAGCTTCCCGTCTGGTACTGCGATGCCTGCGAGGAGACCTACGTCGCCGAGACCGAACCCGAGCGCTGCGCGTCCTGCGACGGCGAACTGCGTCGCGACCCCGACGTGCTCGATACCTGGTTCAGCTCGGCGCTCTGGCCCTTTGCGACGCTTGGCTGGCCGGAAGACACACCCGAGCTGCGCGCCTTCTACCCGACCGATCTGCTCTCCACCGCGCGGGACATCATCTATCTGTGGGTGGCACGGATGATCATGTGTGGGCTCGAGTTCGCCGGTGACGTTCCCTTCCACGACGTCTATATCCACTCAGTAATCCAGGCCCCCGACGGGCGCCGCATGTCGAAGAGCCTCGGCACGGGCATCGACCCTCTGCAGGAGATCGACAAGCACGGGGCCGACGCGCTGCGCTTCGGGCTGCTGGCCATGTCCTCCAGCCAGGACGTGCGCTTCAGCGAGGCCAAGGTCCAGCAGGGACGCGACCTGGCCAACAAGATGTGGAACGCCTCGCGCCTGATCCTGCTCAACGGCGGCGACGCGACCCCGGCGCCCGCCGTGGAGCGGGTGGAGGATCGCTGGATCCTCTCGCGGCTCGAGCGCACCGTCGCCACCATCGACGAGCAGCTCGAGTCCTACGACGTCTCCCACGCCGCGCTGGAGCTCTACCGCTTTCTCTGGTCGGAGCTCTGCGACTGGTATCTGGAGATCGTCAAGCCGCGCCTCTACGACGAGAGTGGGGAGGACGGCGGCGCCGCGGCCGGCAATCTGCTCCACGTCCTCGAGCGCACGCTCGCCCTGGCACACCCGATCATGCCGTTCGTCACCGAGGAGATCTGGTCCTATCTCCCCGGCCGCGACGCCCAGCTCGTCGTCTCGGCTTTCCCGGCGGCCGAGGAGACCCACATCGACGCTGACGCCGAGACCGCGGTCGAGGCCGCGATCGCACAGACCCGCGACCTGCGGCGCTGGCGCGAGCTCGCCGACGTGCCGCCCTCGGCGATCCTCGCGGCTCGCTCCACCGACGGCAGCCCACCGGAGCTCGTCGGCCGTCTGGCGCGACTCGATTTCGAGGCCGGCGAGAGCGGCCCAGGGGAGGCCGTCGCAACCGTCGGCACGATCGAGATCCTCGCCTCCGAGGCGCTCGACCGCGAGGCTATGGACGCCCGCCTGAGCGAACGGCGGGACAAGCTGCGCTCCGAGGTCGAGCGCGGCGAGAAGAAGCTCGCCAACGAGGGCTTCGTTGCCAAGGCTCCACCCGAGGTGGTCGAGGAGGAGCGCTCCAAGCTCGCGGCCTACCGGGCTGAAATGGAAGAGCTCGGCGGTTGACGGATCCGGAGCGCTGGCTCGCCGACCTCGAGCCGGTCGGCTGGCGTCTCGGCCTGGAGCGCATGCGGGCGCTGTGCACGGAGCTGGGTGAGCCCCAGGCGGCATGTCCGACGCTGCACGTCGTCGGCACCAATGGCAAGACCTCGGTGACCCTGATGACCGCGGCGCTGCTCGAGGCGTCCGGCCTGCGGACGGGCGTCTGCATCTCGCCGCATACCTTCCGCTGGAGCGAGCGGACCCGGATCGGAGGCGCCGAGATCGAGGCCGCGCCGTTCGCGGAGGCGGTCGCTGAGGTGGCCACAGCGGTCGAGGCCGTTGAGCGGGGGCTTCCCGAGCGCGAGCGCGTGACCCAGTTCGAAGCGGCCATCGCGGCCTCGTTCGTCGCCTTCCGCAATGCGGGGGTGGATTCGGCCGTCGTCGAGGCCGGGCTCGGTGGCCGGCTCGACGCGACCAACGTGATCCACTCCGCGGCCACCGCACTCACGTCCGTGGCTCTCGACCACACCGAGTGGCTCGGCGACACGCGCGAGCTGATCGCCCTGGAGAAGCTCGCCGTGCTCGAGGAGGGCTCGACTCTGGTTGTCGGCGCGCTCGAACCCGAGATCGATGCCCTGGCGGCGAGCACCGCCCTGGAGCTGGGAGCCACGTTGCTGCATGCGCGGGTGCCCGACCCGCGTTTGCTTCCCGCGCACCTCGCACCCTTCCTGCGCCGTAATGCGGGGGTCGCGGTCGAGCTCGCGCGGGCCCTCGCGCCGCAGCTCTCCGAGTCCGAGATCGGGGTTGCACTCGGCGGACTCGGGCTCGCCGGTCGGGCGGAGCTGATCGACGGCGACCCGCCGGTGATCGCGGATGTCGCCCACAACGAGGAGGGCGCTCTGGCCCTCGCCAAGGCGCTCCCGGGGCTCAGCGGTGGACGCGGCGTCCACGCCTGCATTTCGGTGCTCGCGGACAAGGACACGAAGGCGATCGCGGCCGCGCTGTCGCCCGCGTTGAGCTCTGTGATCTGCACCGCCGCCGACCCGGGGCCGGCGATGGGACGGCCGGGGGCCAGGGCCCTCGGACCGGAGCAGCTCGGGGCGGCGTTCGCCCGGCCCGGTCTGAGCGTGGAGCTGGAGCCGGATCCGGCCCTCGCGGTGCAGCGCGCGATCGCTCTGGCCCGCAGCCGGCATGGGGTGGCACTTTGCGTCGGTTCCCACTACCTTCTGCGGTACCTATGGACCGTGAAGCGCGATCAGAGCTCCTCTCGATGATGGGGCTGGTGGCCGTCGTGGTCGCCGGCGTGATCCTCGTCTTCTTCGGTATCGGCTACCTGTTCGGGCGGCTGTTTCTCTGAGGCGTCCGACCGTGACCGCCACGATCGACTCCGCCCGCCGGCTGCGGCCGGTGGGTGTTGCGTGCCGATCCGGTGTTTAGACTCCCGGCCCACTGATGCTCACAGCTCTATTTGGAATCGAAGACGGTTCACTGAGCCTTGCGGTCAATCTGCTCGTCTTGGTCCTCGTTGTTATCTGGCTCGCGCTCGTCTACTGGACGTTCGCCGATGCCCGCCGCCGGATCGGCGATCCGGTTCTCGTGGCGACCGCGACAGCCGCCTCGCTCTTCCCCTTCATCGGCACGGTCGTCTACACGATCCTGCGCCCGCCGGAGTTTCTCGAGGACGCTCGCGAGCGGGAACTCGAAACCCGCGCCGCCGAGTTACGACTGCGGCGACTGACGGAAACGTCCTGTCCGCGTTGCGAGCATCCGATCGAACTCTCATGGCTGCGCTGCCCCGAGTGTCAGCAGCGGCTCAAGGACCCCTGCCGCTCCTGTGGCCGCCCCGTCGACCCGCGCTGGTCGATCTGTCCGCACTGCGAGACCGCGATCGCGGCCCGCAGCGGCTCGAAGAGCCCCCGCGGCGGCAAGAAGCCGGCTCGCTCCGGAGCCCCACCCCAGCGCAGTGACAGGCCGGAGCCCAAGCGGCGGCCTCCCTCTCAGCGCCAGAGCTCCGAGCGCCAGAGCTCCGAGCGCCCGGCTTCAGCCTCCGGAGAGCGCCAGCAGAGGCCGCCCCAAGCCAAGCGCCGGACCTCTGCCGCACAGGGCTCTTCCTCGACGGGCAGCTCCGGCTCCACAGCCCCCAAGCCGGCCCCCGCAGACCAGGGTCCCCCGGACGCCGATGGCCGCGAGCGGCCCCGGCGCAAACCCACGAGCAGAACTTGAGGAACCACAAGATGGCCGATTCCACACGCACCCTGATCCTCGTCAAGCCCGACGCCTACGAGCGCGGTCTCACCGGCGAGGTGCTGGCGCGCTTCGAGCGCAAGGGCCTGACCCTCACCGCGCTGAAGCTGCTCACCGCCGATCAGGCGACCGCCCACGAGCACTACGCCGAGCACACCGAGAAGCCGTTCTTCGGCGAGCTCGTCGAGTTCATCACCGGGGGACCGCTGGTCGCCGCCGTGCTGGAGGGACTCGAGGCCGTCAAGGCCGCCCGGCAGCTGATCGGCGCCACCAACCCGGTCGAGGCCGAGACCGGCTCGATCCGCGGCGACTTCGGCACCGAGGTCACCTTCAACCTCGTGCACGGCTCCGATTCCGACGAGTCGGCCACGCGCGAGATCGGCATCTGGTTCCCCGAGCTCTGAGCACGGGGGAGCGCACGGCCGGTCAGGGTTCCGGCTTGCTGCTCGCCTCCGCCTCACCCCGGCGCCGCGAGCTGCTCGCTCTCGCCGGGATCCGGTTCGAGGCGGTCAGCACCGAGGTCGAGGAGTTGACGGACGGGGAGCCATGGAAGCTCGTCGTCGAGAACGCCCTGCGGAAGGCGCGCGCCGGGCGCGCCTCCCATCCAGGCCATGACCTCGTGCTCGGCGCCGACACAGATGTCGCGGTCGAGGGCCGGACGCTCGGCAAGCCCGCCGACCCCGAGCAGGCGCGGGAGTCGCTGCTGCGGCTCTCGGGCCGTACGCACGAGGTGCTCGGCGGCATCGCGCTGATCGACGCGGAGGGTCGCGAGCGCAGCGCGCTGGAACGGACCCGGGTGCAGTTCGCGGAGCTCGATCCGGAGCTCGTCGCTCTCTACGTCGCTTCGGGGGAGTGGCGGGACCGCGCCGGCGGCTATGCCGTGCAGGGTCTCGGCTCGGCGCTCGTGACGATGATCGACGGCGACGTCGCCAACGTCATCGGACTGCCGATACGGGCTCTCCTGGCGCTCGAGCCGGGTCTGATCACGAGCGGTTGAAGCGACTCGAGGTGAAACTCTCCGTTCAAGCCGGGGTACTTCCGCTAAGGTCCCGCGAAGGAAGCGTTAGCGAAAGCTAATAATTTGTCGTTTCCGGGAGTTCTTCGCTAGACTGCGGTCTCCTGCGGCGACCGAGTCCACCGGGGAATTGCAGCCAGGCTTGGCCTGAGCTATGCAAGGCCGGTCGCAGCGCGGCTTGCAACTGTCGCCAAGCCATTGCCGACGACGTATACCCCGACTTCACGCTACCCCGCACTTCAACCCTCCACAGATCGAAATCATGGGCATCTTTTCTTATATGACAGGTTTCGGCGGCCGCGACATGGCGGTCGATCTCGGTACCGCAAACACACTCGTTTACGTCCGCGGCCGCGGCATCGTGCTCTCGGAGCCGTCCGTGGTCGCCGTGGACTCCCGCACCGGCGAGGTCCATGCCGTAGGTATGGAGGCGAAGCGCATGCTCGGCCGTACCCCGGGCACCATCTCGGCGATCCGCCCGCTCAAGGACGGCGTGATTGCCGACTTCGACGTCACCGAGGAGATGCTGCGCTACTTCATCCAGCAGGTCCACCAGAATCGCTTCGCGCATCCCCGCGTCGTCGTCTGCGTTCCCTCCGGCGTCACCGGCGTCGAGAAGCGCGCCGTCGAGGAGGCCTGCCTGGCCGCCGGCGCCCGTCAGGCGTACCTGATCGAGGAGCCGATGGCGGCCGCGATCGGAGCCGGACTGCCGGTCGGCGAGCCGACCGGCTCGATGGTTGTCGACATCGGCGGCGGCACCAGCGAGGTCGCCGTGATCTCGCTCGGCGGCATCGTCGTCAGCCAGTCGATCCGCGTCGGCGGCGACGAGATGGACGACGCGATCGTCAACCACTGCAAGACCCGCCACAAGCTGATGATTGGCCAGCAGACGGCCGAGGAGGTCAAGCTCGAGGC
>JBBRAH010000063.1:0-9956 GCA_038206985.1 Solirubrobacterales bacterium | reverse complement strand
TGATCTACAGGCGCGCATAACGGCCCAGATCCGCGCTGCGCAGCGCAGCGCTGCCGAGGCCGGGCCGGCAGAAACGGCAGCAGCTCCGGCCGGGCCGAGTGGTCCGGTTCAGGGCGACTCCTCGAATGGCTTGATCTGGCCGGTACAAGGCACGCTGACCTCACCCTTCGGGCCACGGTGGGGTCGTATGCACGAGGGCATAGACATTGCGGCACCCGGAGGCACCCCGATCAAGGCGGCACAATCGGGGAACGTGATCATGGCTTCGTTCAACGGGGGCTACGGCAACTACACGTGCATTGACCACGGTGGAAGCCTCTCAACCTGTTACGCGCACCAGGCCTCGATCGGTGTGTCGGTAGGTGAATCAGTCTCCCAGGGCGAGGTGATCGGGACTGTCGGTAACACGGGCGCATCCTTCGGTGATCACCTGCATTTCGAAGTGCGACTCAACGGCGTAGCTCGGGATCCTCTCGGCTACCTCTAAGGGCGACCCGCGGAGGCGGCGACCAACCGCACTCCAGCGAGCCTTGGGTCGGGGCGGCTGGCTCAAGCCTTGCGCAGCTCCCACATCTGAGGCCGCCCGTTGGCCAAGCCGGCACGGGAGTTCACCGAGCTCCGCGACCCCGGATCGCTGCAGCTCTTCTTCGGCGGCGATCCGACGCCGCTCGCCGAAGCCCAGCTCGAGATTCATCGTCCCCGGCTGGCGCAGTACGAGGAGTCTCGCGATCAGTTCGGACCGCAACTCTCCCGTGCGATGCGGCTCGTACTCGAGTCCGGAATCGGCCACGAACGGGAGTGGGCTCGGTTCTGGGAGGGAGTACTCGCTGAGGGCTGAGCGTAGGCGATACGCATGAACATCTGCAGAGTTGTTCATATATAGTTTCTTAGATCGGCCATGGAACGTCCCCCGATCCGGCTCACCTCAGAGATCCGCTCGTAGCCCAAAGAGTCGCGGATTCGATGCGGGCGCTCACAGCCGTGAGTCGCCTTCGCATCCTGGCGTGTCTCCATGAGTCTCCACTGCCGGTTGGCCAGCTTGCGGACGCTCTGGAGATGGAGGCGTCGGCCGTCTCGCACCAGCTTCGGCTGTTGCGGAACCTGGGACTCGTTGCGAGTCACCGCGATGGCAACCGGGTAATCTACCGGCTCCATGACGACCACGTCGGGAAACTTCTCGGCGAGGCGATCTCGCACGTGGAACACCTCCAGCTGAAGCTCTCGACGATCGTCGAGAGCTCCGCAGCTTCGGAGGGCTGAGTGATGCAGGCCGACCGACACGGATCCGAGGGCCATTCCTCGGATGGACACGGTCACAGCCACGGCCTCGTCGATCCAACGATCAAACGATCCCGAGCAGGCATCCGGGCGGTACTGATCTCCCTACTGGTGCTCGCGCTGTCGGCCGCCGCTCAGACAGTGATCTTTTTCATGACCTCGAGCGTCGCCTTGCTCGCCGATCTGATTCACAACTTCGGCGATGCTGCGACCGCGTTGCCGGTCGGCGTCGCCTTCGCGCTGCGAAGCGCGGGCGGAGAGGTGGGCGGGTCTCGCCGTCGTCTTCGCGATCTTCACGAGCGCGGTCGTCGCCGGTTATGAGGCGATCGGGCGTTTGATCGACCCACAAGATGTCGATCACGTCGTCGCCCTCGCCCTCGCGGGGGGAATTGGCTACCTCGGCAACTGGGTCGCGGCTCGAATCCGCACCCGGGCCGGCCACCGGCTCGACAGTCCCGCCCTGATCGCCGACGGCAATCACGCGCGCGCCGACGCCTACGTCAGCCTTGCCGTAGTCGCGAGTGCGCTGGCGGTTGCGCTCGGCGCGCAGATCCTCGACCCTCTGATCGGGCTCGGAATCACCGCAGTCATCCTCCGGATCACCTGGGATTCCTGGCGCACGGTGCGAGCGGAACCCGGCGACACACATGCAACCTCCACTCCCTGACCGCCGGTCGGCCAGGTCGACGGACCGGCCGGGCCAGCGAGGAACTCGGCGGGAGCGAGCTCCAGCCCCGCGTGGCGAACGCGAGCAGCCCGCCGCCCCGTTATCCCACGCTCTGTCGGATGTTGAACTAAGCCGACGCACCCCGCCGTACCACCCGACAGATGTCAGATCCCGGACTCGACAACGAGAGCCAGAGCCTGCTCGACAGGCGGCAGCGCTGGGTCGCATATATCGTCGGCAGCCTTCTTGGGCTCGCCCTCGCCCTCGCCCTGCTGGCGCTCCTCGTCGTCACCTTCGCCTGAGATGAAGCGCTCTCAGGCGCGGCCGCAAAAGCGCCGGCGCACCGAAGCGAGCAGAACTCACAGCGGACCCCGCGGTGGGGATGCTCCGGCCCCGCGGTGAGCCAGCTCCAGGGACGGCTCCCTGTCGGCCGACCGCAGCCGGCGCCAGGACCACCAGGCACCCACCGCGGCGATCGCAACCAGCAGTGCGCTGACCCCTTGGGCGGCGTTGAGTCCCAGGGCCAGTGGATCGCTATCGCTTCGGTAGAAGAACATCGCGAAGCGACCGATCCCATAGAGGCCGAGTGCGAGCCACAAGAGCATCGTCGGCGTCGCGAAGCGGTCGCGCAGAGGCCAGATGACCGCGAAGATCGCTAACCCGAGGACGATCTCATAGAGGCCTCCATCGTGGTAGGCGACATCCGGGCTGGGAACGATTGCAGCCGGGTTCGCATGAATCACCGCCCAGGGCGCATCGCTCGGGGGCCCGTAGTGCTCGCCGTTGATCAGATCGCCGATGCGCCCGACCGCGAGCCCGAGTGGAAAGCCCACCGCGAGCGCATCGAGGTAGCGCCAGCTGAGCTTCGACCAGTGGATCGCCGCCGCTGCCGCGGCGACTCCGGCGAAGACGCCGCCGAAGATCGCGAATCCGTTGGTGCCGAGCCAGTCCGCAGGTCGAAGCAGAGCGGCGGCATCGTTGAGGGCGAGGTAGAAGAGGCGCGCTCCGGCGATCCCCGCTACGGCAGTGATGAGCGCGAGGGTGATGACCCTCTCGCCGTCGAGCCCGCGGCGGTCGGCGAAGCCGACCGCAATCCAGGCCGCGAGGACTATGCCGAGGGCAGTCATCATGCCGTGCCAAGTCATCGTCAGCGGTCCGAGCTCGAAGCTCGGGGCAATGTTGATCGTGAGTGCCGCGAGGAGGGTGTCAATCATGGTGAGGCAGCAGGAGAGCGACAGCGCTCCCACAGTGGAGGATCACAACTCTTACAGAGTGTAGGCGCTGTCGCCTCTCCCATCGCGGCTGCCTCAGACCTGCCGATGGCCAGGACCTAGATCGAACGGCTGCAGTCGCTGGGATAGTGGTCCCGACTGTCACCCGGGAGACTGCGAGTACGCCCCGCCCCCCGGCCGAGGAATGCCAGGCCCCGACCCCGACAGCGCCAACGAACGCCCGCTCAGCAGAAGGCAGCGCTGGGCCGCCTACATCATCGATGGCCTACTCGGCCTCGGCCTCGCCCTCCTGGCGCTCGTGGCGGTCACCTTCACCTGAGACCAGTTGCTCGGGGGCGGCGGCGAAGATGCCAGCGCATCGCAGGGAGCAGAACTCGTAGCGCACCCCAAGGTGGACGAGCGTCCCGGCCGCACGCGCTGGATCGACGGCCATCCGGCAGACCGGATCGATCGGCAGCCCCTCGGCGGTTCGATCGCCGCTCGCGCCGGCTGCGTAGATCATCACCGGCTCGCCAACGTTCTTGAGGCTCTGTCGGCCGCGCGGCGCGAGGACGACTCCCGACAGTTCGCCGGCGGCATCGCGAGTCGTCGCCGTCAAGAGTACGTCGCAGTCTCGGGCGAGGCCGGCCACGCGCGCCGCGAGGTTCACCCCCGCGCCAAACCAGTCTCCGCCTCGCTGCACCGCCGATCCGGTGTGCATCCCGACTCGAACACCGGGGTGGCCATGGTGCGCGCCCACCTCGCCGACGATCCTTAGACCGAGGCCGATCGCATCGGCCGCGTTCGGAACTCGAAGCATCACCGCATCGCCGATCGTCTTTACCTCCTCGGCCCGGTAGTCACGAGCGAGGCCGCGGATGACGGTGAAGAAATCCTCCGCCAGGTCGGCCGCGCGCTCGTCGCCATGGGTCTCCGTCAGCGCCGTGTAGCCGGCGAGGTCAGCAAACAGAAAGGTGGCCCGCTCCCCTCCACGTTCCGGTACCTGCTCAGCCGGCGGCTCGCTCATAGCTCGGACCTGCGGCTACCGGCGCAAGAGCCGACCGACCGCGACCATCAGCTCCTCGGTCTGCGCGTCGGGATCGGTGGGGCCCTCGCCGGACCCGAGCAAGCAGGTGCGGGCGTGGTCGTCGAGCAGACCAAGCGCAATCTTGTCGAGCGCAGCCTGGGCGGCACTGATCTGGGTCAGCACGTCGATGCAGTAGCGCTCCTCCTCGACCATGCCCCGTACACCGCGGACCTGACCCTCAACCCGTGCCAGGCGGGTGAGAAGCTGCTCCTTTGACGCGGTGTAGCCTCGCATGACGAAAATGATACCGGGTTGGGGTATGGGATTGCGAGAGAAACAGCTAGCGCGCGCGCAGGGATTGGCGAAGCAGGACGGCGAGTGCTACCGAAAGCCCGCCGAGCCACAGCAGAGCGACGAGTAGCGGGACGCCAGCGCTGAAACTGCTGGAAAAGGCGCCATCGACCAGTACTCGGGTCGGTCCGTACCCGGGCAGAAGCGTCGCCCAGCCGGCAGGGTCACCGTTGAAGAACATCGGATTCTGGGCGACGCCGATGTCCACCATCGGCAGAAAGAACATGAAATAGGCGCCACCGAGTCGGCCCAGGAAGGCGCCGGCGAGCGCTCCGATCGCGCCGTAGATCAGGCCGGCGAGCAGGTTGCCGGCGATGAACGGGGGCCAGGAGGCGGGCGAGAAGTCGATCGCCGTGACGGCGAGCGAGACCGCGAGCACGAGCACCGTGGCGGCGCCCATCACGGCGAGCCTGGGAGCGATCACCTCGCCAGGACCGAAGCCGGCGACGACCAGGCGCCGGTCGGACTCGATCGCCGAGCGGACCACGAAGAGACCGAGCAGGCCGGCGAGAAAGCCAACAGTGATCGGCACCATGATCGCCCCGTGCAGGTCGCGCATGTTGGTCAGGATCTGGGCGCCGCCGGGCAGTGTGACCAGACGGGGTGTGGCCTCAGTGATCGCGAAGCTCCAGCTGATGAACAGAAACGGGACGGTCACAAGTAGCACGAGCAGCACTGGCCGGCGGGCCTGCTCGCGGAATCCCATCGCGGTGGCGGTCAGCAGGCGCCCGCTCATCGTGATCTCGGTCGGGCAGTGAACCAGAAGACCCCGGCCGCGATCAGCAGCGCGCCAAGCGTGGTGAGCCCAACCACGATCCAGTCGCCGAGCGGCGAGACCTGGCCGGCTCCGGCGGCGATCAGCACGTCGGCGGCGTTGCGGGTCGGCATCAGCTGCGCGATCCCGCCGCCGTCGCTCATGCCTGGCCCCGAGAAGGCGTCGATCAGGAAGATGAAGGCCACGGTCAGCGACCCCTCCAGCGAGCCCGAGATCACAGAGCCGACCAAGCAGCCGATCCCGATGTAGATCAGGGAGAAGATCAGGATCGCGACGAAGGCGTGAGCGGGATGGGCGGTCCCGGCCCGCAGCCAGAGCGTCCCGAATGCCACGGTGCTGACCAGCACGCCCAAGAGGATCGACGCGCCGATTCGCGCCGCCGCGACGCGGGTGGCGCCGAGGCCCGCGAGGGCCAGGCGCCGATCAGCATCTCGTGAGGAGGCGACCTGGAAAAACCCCAGGGCTCCGGCCAAAAAGGCCGCCGCCCAGCCCGCACCGAGCGCGCTCGCCGACTGCCCGGCGACCGAGCCTCCGAGCGCGGAGGCGAACTCGCCGAGAACGGCCGCAGAGACGATCACGAACAGCGCTGGGGTCGCGATAAGCATCGCCAGGTTGGTGCGATCGCGCAGGTGCTCGCGCAGGAAGTCCGTGCCGACGATCGAGATCGTCCTCATATCTCCTCGCAACGCCCATCGCGCAGCTCGACGACACGATCGAGGCGTTCACGCTCAGAGAGGAAATGCGAGACGATCAGGATCGCCATTCCCTTGTCCCGCCGGGCCTCGCTGATCTCCCAGAAGCGCAGGTAGGTCTCCCAGTCGAAGCCGGCGTAGGGCTCGTCGAGGAGCAGCAGGTCGGGCTCGTGCATCAACGCCAGCGAGAGGTTGAGCTTCTGGCTGGTACCGCCCGAGAGCTCCTCAACGCGGTAGTCGCGGTAGCGGCTGAAGCGGAACTCCTCAAGCAGCCGTTCGACCGCCGTCGTCGCCGCACGGTCGTCAAGCCCGTAGGCGCGAGCAAAGAGCTCGAAGTGCTCGGCGACGGTGAGCTTCTCCCACAACAGCGGGATCTGCGGGCAGTAGCCGAGCTTTCCGGAGCGCTCGACCGAGCCGCCGTCGGCCTCGAGCAGACCGACGATGATCTTCATCAACGTGCTCTTGCCGGAGCCGTTCTCACCGACCAGGCCAACCAGCTCGCCGCCGCCGACATCGAGGCTGGCACCGGCGAGAACCTCGACCCGTCGCCGAGCGGGCCACAGGCCACGGCGAAAACTCTTCGACACCCCTTCCGCCTCCAGCACTGCGGCCGGCTCGGTAGGCGGCCGCTCCTGCCGTCCGACGGCTGCAACCGCGGGGATCCTGGGACTTGGATTGGAACCCATCGTGCCTTCCTTGATCATCTTCGTTTCGTGGGAAGCCCAATGGCCGACATGCTAGCATACCCAGTAGGGGTATAGTTACCGACCGCAACAAGGAGCACACATGGCCGAGATCCTCGTCACGATCGCCGGTGCGGCAGCCATCGCCGCCCTGGCCAGATTCTTCTTCGGCGCCCGCTCAGCACATACCGCCGAGCTGCACGCCGGCCGACAGGATGTTGAGGTCACGGTCAAGGGCGGCTACTCGCCGGACCTGATCCGCGTCCGCGAGGGGGTGCCTGTGCGCCTTGTCTTCGACCGACAGGAAGGCGGCGACTGCACCTCCCGCGTGGTTTTCCCCGATCTTGGCTTGAGTCGTTCGCTGGGAGCCTTCGAGCGAACGACGCTCGAGTTCACTCCCGAGCGGAGCGGCGAGTTCGACTTCGCCTGCGGGATGAACATGGTCCACGGCAAGCTTCTCGTCGAAAGTGGGCCTGATGCCGCCCCGACCGACTACGACTCGGGACTTGAGGGGGCACCGATCAACGGGGGCAATGGGCGAGCGGCGGCCACACTGATCGATGCGAGCGAGACGCAGATCCAGCTCGCTCCGGGTGGGATCAGCTGCGCGTCGTGCGTCTCAAAGATCGAGCATGCCCTGCTCGACCTACCAGGCGTTGACCGCGCCGCGGTCAACATGGGGACCGAACGGGCGACGGTGAGCTACGACGCCGCGCGGCTCGACGTCGGAGAGCTACGGGGCGCGATCACGAATGCCGGCTACGAACTGCTCGACGTCGCGGGCGAGGCCGGTGAGCAAGAGCTTTCCGACGTCGAGGCGGAGGCCCGTCGGCACGAGCTTGCCGACATCGGCCGCCGCGTCAGCTTCGGGGCGATCCTGACGGCACCGGTGCTCTTCGCGGTCATGGCGCACGAGCTCTTTGCGGCAACCTGGGTTCCCGATCTCCTGCTCGATCGCTGGGTGCAGCTCGCACTGATCGCTCCGGTGATGCTCTACACGGGCTGGCCGATCCATCGCACCGGTTGGGCCGCCCTGCGCCACCGAAGCGCCGACATGAACAGCTTGATCGCCGTTGGCACGGCGGCCGCCTTCGGCTACAGCCTCTTCGTCACCCTCTTTCCCGGCGCCCTGCCGGCCGACCTGCGGGAGGTCTACTACGAGGCCGTTGGTGTGATCCTCACCCTGATCCTGCTCGGCCGTCTGCTCGAGGTCCGGGCCAAGGCCGGAACCGGGGAGGCGATCCGCAAGTTGATCGGCATGCAGGCGCGCACGGCGAGAGTGATCCGCGACGGTGAGGAGCAGGAGGTCCCGATCGATCAGGTCGTTCCCGGCGATGTCGTCGCCGTTCGCCCCGGCGAAAAGGTCCCCGTCGATGGCGATCTCGTCGAGGGCCGCTCGAGCCTGGACGAGTCGATGGTCACCGGCGAGTCGCTCCCGGTCACGAAGGAGATCGGCGATCGGGTGATCGGAGCGACGATTAACAAGACTGGTGCCTTCCGGCTCCGTGCCACCGGGGTCGGCAGCGAAACCATGCTGGCCCAGATCATTCGCCTGGTCGAGCAGGCCCAAGGCTCGAAGGCCCCGATTCAGCGTGTCGCCGACCGGGTCGCGAGCTACTTCGTGCCGGTCGTGATGTTCATCGCGATCTCCACCTTCGTTGTCTGGTTCGACTTCGGTCCGAGCCCGGCGCTGACTTTTGCCCTGGTCTCGGCCGTCTCGGTTCTGATCATCGCCTGTCCCTGCGCGCTCGGACTGGCGACACCCCTGTCGATCATGGTCGGCACCGGCAAGGGCGCCCAGAGCGGCGTGCTGATCCGCTCTGCCGAGGCGCTGGAGAACGCCCACGCGCTCGATACGATCGTGCTCGACAAGACCGGGACGATCACCCGCGGCCAACCCACGTTGACCGATGTCGTCGCAATCGAGGGCGAGGACGACTGGCTGCTCGGACTCGTCGCATCGGCCGAGCGCTCCTCCGAGCACCCGCTGGCGCAGGCGATCGTTGACGGAGCGGGCGAACGCGAGCTGCATCTGAGCGAGACCTCGGAGTTCGACTCGGTTACGGGCGCCGGCCTGCGTGCGGTCGTCGATGGGCACCGCACGCTGGTGGGGACGCGGCGGCTGCTGCGGGAGGCGGGGGTCGACCCCACGCCCCTGGAGGGACACGCAGCGCGCCTGGAGGCTGAGGGCAAGACGGCGATGCTGATCGCGATCGATGATCGCGCGATGGGAGTGGTAGCGGTCGCCGACACGGTCAAGCCTGATTCGCGCGAGGCGATCGGGGGCCTACATCAAATGGGACTCGAGGTCGCGATGATCAGCGGCGACAATCGGCGCACCGCCGAGGCAATCGCCGCGGAGGTCGGGATCGACCGCGTGCTGGCCGAGGTCCTGCCCGAGGACAAGGCGGCGGAGGTCCGCAAGCTCCAGGAGCAGGGCAAGCTCGTGGCGATGGTCGGCGATGGCATCAACGACGCTCCCGCGCTCGCCCAGGCTGATGTCGGAATTGCGATCGGCACCGGGACCGACGTGGCTATCGAGGCTGCCGAGATCACCCTGATATCGGGTGGGCTGCAAGGCGTGGCGACCTCGCTCGAACTCAGCGGCGCGACGATGCGCAACATTCGCCAAAACCTCGTCTTTGCGTTCGGCTACAACGCGATCGGGATCCCGATCGCGGCCGGCGTCCTGTACCCGTTCGTCGGCCTGCAGCTCAGTCCGATGATCGCCGCAGTGGCGATGGCCGCCAGCTCGCTCTCGGTCGTCACCAATGCGAATCGGCTGAGGCGCTGGCGGCCTCCGGCGGCGACTGAGTAGATCCCGTCTGGCGCGAGCGCCAAACATGGGATAGCTACCGCTCACAGCAGCTCCCGAGCCGCGCTCCGCGGCGACCAGCTCCTCGCGTGTGTCAGACCGCCAGCACCCGAACCGGCAGCTGGAGGCGGTGAGCTCGCAGCCCGGCTCAGCCGCTTCGTTCGCGGCCTCCGGCGGCGTGCCCAACTCTCCGTCTGGACCGCCTCAGCCCGTCAGCATCGTCGCGGCCTCGGCCAGCCGAAGCAGCGGCTCCGCGACCACACCGATCGCGACGGTGGCGACCGCGCCCGTCGCGAGCACGGCCGGCAATGACCAGTCCCGGCCCGCGGGCCTCGGGCCTGCGCTTGCAGCCGCCGGCTGCGACTCGAATATCGTCGGGGCGATCACGCGCATGTAGTAGACGAGCGAGATCACCGTGTTGATCACCGCGACCACGGCCAGCCACGCCTGGCCGGCG
>JBBRAH010000062.1:0-10049 GCA_038206985.1 Solirubrobacterales bacterium | reverse complement strand
GCTCGAAGCCAGGATGATCAAGCTGACCTTCGGATCGATGCTCCTTGGACACATTGGACCTAGCAGTCGGTACCGTCGCGGTACTTCAACCGTGGCCGGGATCCGCGCGTCTCAGCGAAGTCCGATAGGTGGCCCGATTCGTTTCTCGCTACCACCCACGGATCATCGAGCGAGTCCGACTGGCAGCGTAGGCGGAGCTTCTTCTTTCACGCTGAAGCGGGAGCGAAGGTTCACGCGGTGATTCCAACTCCTCCTGCGCAGCGACAGCGAAGCAGCTCCGACGCGATTCGGCGGCGCGCGGACCGTACTTCAGCGGTTCGACACCCGGGCCACCGTTTCTCGCCCCCGAGAGCCACCCGGCGACACGTCGCTGGCTCGGACCGGGCGGGGATCAGGGCGGCCCCTGCGATCACGAGACAGAACGCGAGCATCCGTCCGGTGATCTCCAGCCCCCCGGTGCCGCCGACGATCGCGATGAGGTTGGCCTCGGGCCGGGGGCGTGCCATCGGGCCGTCGCACCCGCGCCCAAAACAGCGACGGCCCCACCCGAGGCGGGTGGGGCCGTCGTAGACCGTCGAACTCCGTTGGCGGGCTACTCGTTGCCTTCGAACTCGTGCTCGGCGTCGGCGTTGCCCGGCTCATCGGCATGGCCGCCGGGGCCGTCATTGTCCTTGGCCGACTCGCCCTCCTCGGACTCCGCCTCTCCGGCCTCTTCCTGCTCTGAGGCGTCGTCCTTTCCGTTCTGGTCCTCGAACTGGATGTCGTCGTTGTCCTTGCCGGTCTTGTCCTTGCCGGTCTTGTCCTTGCCGGTCGCGGGGCCCTCGGCCACTTGCGAGGAAGCAGCGGGAGCGGACTTGGCGTCGCTGCCGGCGTGAGCTATCGCCGACCCGCCGACGGCCAATGCCGCCAGTGCGGCCAGCGCGATCAGGGTCTTCTTGATTCTCTGCATCAGCGTGTCTCCGTTTTTAGCTTTTCGATTTCCGCCGACGAAGCTACGGGCCGATGGTTGGACCGAGATTAGAGCGCTCACGGCGCCAAGTAGCTCTTCGCGCAGGTGGCCGGACTCCGCCGGCCCTGCGCTCTAATCTCGCTTTAACCTTTCAGCGGACAATCGGACACGTGAGAGTGCTCGTGGTCGAAGATCAGGCGAAGATGGCGCGGCTGATCTGCCGGGGCCTGGAATCGGAGGCAATTGCCGCCGACCACGCGTCGTGTGGCGAGGACGCCCTCTGGATGGCGGGCTCCACCGACTACGACGCGATCGTCCTCGACGTGATGATGCCCGGCATCGACGGCTTCGAGACCTGCGCCCAGCTGCGCGAGGACGGCGTCTGGGCGCCCGTGCTGATGCTCACCGCTCGTGACGGGGTCGAGGACCGGGTCGCGGGCCTCGACGGTGGCGCCGACGACTACCTGACCAAACCCTTCTCCTACTCGGAGCTGTTCGCGCGGCTGCGAGCGCTCGTCCGTCGCGGGCCGGCCGAGCGTCCGGTGGTCCTCGAGGTCGGGGACCTACGGATGGATCCGGCCCGTCGGCGGGTCTGGCGTGGCGAGGCGGAGATCAAGCTCTCGGCGAAGGAGTTCGCGTTGCTCGAGATCTTCATGCGTCGTCCAGGCGACGTCCTCAGCCGCTTCCAGCTGCTCGAGCACGCCTGGGACTACGGCTACGAGAATCGCTCCAACGTCGTCAACGTCTACATCAACTATTTGCGGGGCAAGATCGACACACCGTTCGGGACCAACTCGATCGAGACGATTCGGGGTGCCGGCTATCGGCTCCGGGATGCGGGGCTGGGCTGATGTTCGCCCGCCTACCGGTTCGCATCCGTCTCGCCGCGGGCTTCTGCGCCGGACTCACCGTCGTGCTCGTGCTCGCCGGGGCCTTCGTCTACGTCGAGGTCAGCCAAGACCTGAGCGATGCCCTCGACACGAGCCTGGCCGCGCGGGCCGACGATGCCGGGACCCTGATCGAGGGATCGGTGGGGCCGGTCGATCTGGGCGGGGTCCGCGCCGGGGAGGAGGAGACGACCTTCACCCAGATCCTGACTCCCGGCGGGCGGGTGGTCGAGTCCACTCTCCCGGGGAGCGAGAGCGTGCTCAGCGCACAACAGCAGGCGGCTGCCGGGGAAGGTCCCGTCCGGGCCGGAACCGTTCGCGTGCCAGGCCTGGAGGGACCGTTTCGGGCGCTGGCCCTACCGGTCTCGAGCCCGTCGGGAACGGTGATCGCTGTGGTCGGAGCATCGAGCAGTGATCGAGTGGAGACGCTGGCCGGGATCCGCCGGGCGTTCGCCCTGGGCGGACCGGCGGCGCTGCTGATCGCATCCGCGATCGGCTACGCCCTCGGTGGCCGCGCCCTGGCACCGGTCGAGGCGATGCGATCCCGGGCGCAGGAGATCACCCTCGATCGTGACGGCGAGCGCCTGCCGAGACCGGCCGCCGACGACGAGCTGCGCAGCCTGGCCGACACGCTGAACGAGATGCTCGACCGGGTCGAGGGGGCACTGCAGCGCGAGCGGGTGTTCGTCTCCGATGCCAGCCACGAACTCCGCACCCCGCTGGCGATCCTCAAGTCCGAGATCGAGCTCGTGCGGCGAACGGGGGGGTCCAAGGCCGACCTGGAGGCGGCCCTTGGCTCCGCCGGCGAGGAGGTCGAGCACCTCGTCCTGCTCGCCGAGGATCTGCTGGTGATCGCCCGGGCTGAGCAGGGCGGGCTGCCCCTGCGGCGGGAGCCGGTCGCCGTCCAGCCCTTGCTCGAAGAGCTGGCTGCGCGCTTCCGGAGCCAGGCGGCGGATGCCGGGCGGATGCTGACCGTAGCGGCGGCCGGCTGCGGCGTCTACGAGATCGATCGCACGCGGGTCGAGCAGGCGATCAGCAACCTCGTCGACAATGCGCTGCGCTACGGCGAGGGGGAGATCAACGTTCGGGCGGAGGGCGACGAGCACCGGCTGCGATTGTCGGTCAGCGACCAGGGCGTCGGCTTTCCAGGTGCCTTCGAGGCCGAGGCGTTCGAGCGTTTCTCGCAGGCCGACTCCGGCCGAAGCGATAGCGGCACCGGATTGGGCCTGGCGATCGTGCGGGCGATCGCGCGAGCTCACGACGGCGAGGCGGAGATCATCGGCGGCCTCGTGCCCGGAGCCGCGGTCGAGCTACGCCTGAGCGCCGAGCGAGTCGCGGCCGGCGCTCCCGCTGTCGACTGATCCTCTTCGGTGGTGTCCACTTCAGCTGTCGGTCGCTGAAGATCTTTGAGCCGAACTAAGCTCGGCCTGCTTGGGCAGCTCGGGAAACAGGTGCCCGAGCTGGGTTCCCCCCTTGGCGCGAGGGCGAGCGCGTAGCCGGCGAGACAGAGCGGCACTCCTCCCCTTGCGCGAAGCCCAGTCGCCCCCGACCCCCTACATCACGAGTCCCGCGGCCGCCGGCATCGTCGGCGCCGGGCGGCCGCGGACGGCGGCGATCACCTCGGTGCTGTCGATGCCCTGCAGGTAGACCGAGGTGATGCCGAGGTCGGCGTGACCAAGCTGCCGCTGGATCACGTTGAGCGGCACCCCCTCGCGTGCCATCTCCACCGCGTGGGCGTGGCGCAGCTGATGCGGCGCGAAGCGCCGGCGGACCCCCGCCTGGGCGGCGAGGCGGCGAAGCTGGGCGCGGGCCGCGGTCGCCGACCACGGCCGCCCGCGGGTGGGGCCGTCGACGATGCAGAAGAGCGTGCCGATCGGCATCCGCTCCCGCCGCTCGAGCCAGGGCCGCAGGTGCTCCCAGCCCCACTCGTCCATCCCGATCTCTCGGCGGCGGCCGCCCTTGCCATGGCGGACCACCAATGAGCCGCGTCCGGGATCGAGGTCGCGCTCGGCGAGGCTGAGCACCTCCGAGATCCGTAGCCCGCCTCGCCACAACACCACGATGAGTGCGCGAACGCGGGCCCCATGGACTCCGACGCCCGCTTGGCGCATGACGGCGACGATCTCCTCGACCCGCGGCGGATCCGCGGGGTAGCGCATGCCCTTGTTCCGGGGTGGGCGGCCGGCGTGGTAGCCGGGAAGCGTCGCCGGTGAGCGGCGGCGTCCGGCCGCGTCGATTGCTGGGCGGTGTTCGGTGCTGGCCATGGGATCCTCCTTCGGTTGGGCGGGCCCACGCTGGGTCCGCCTCGGGCAACTCAGGATCCGCCGCTCAGACGGCGCTGGCAAGGTCAACGAAAGCGATGCTCGGTCGTGTGAACGGACCGGTCGGCCAAGGCCGCGTCAGTCGTGGATCCGCTGCTCGGCGATCTCGTAGACCGCGAGCGCGTGCGCGTCGCGCGGGTGATGGCGAACCCCGAACGCGATCACCCTCATGCCAACTGGTCGCTCGGGGTGGCTGACGGCGAGCATCACAGCACCGTCCGCCGAGGCGGTCGACCTCGCGACCGAGTCCGGCGAGCGCCTCGGTGCTTCGCCCAGCCGAACGAGATCCTCGGACATCGCTACCCCATCGAAGGCGACCGGGAAGACCCGCCCGTCTGGGCTCACCGGATGGGCTCAGCCTTCGCCGTCTTGGGGTAGGTGTCCGAAGTGCTTTTCGAACTCCTCGGGACTCAGACGGCGCTCGCCATGGCGGGACAGGATCGCCTCGACGACCGACGTCTCACTGTCGACCTCATCGAGGAGCACCAGCCGGACTCGGTCGAGCTGGGCTTCGCTCAGGGCGTCCACCTTCCGATGCAGCTCCTCGCGCGTCATGACACGCAATGTAGCGGCGTCCGGGGCCACGCTGTGGCGGAAGCGTGGTCGTTTGAGCTCTCGCGTAACTCGATGTCGAGGAGACGACGACGCCCGCATTGATCATCGAGCCAGCCCCATGGTCCCCGGCCCGTTGCCGAAGCGGCGCCCGGCTGCTGGGGGCAATCCTACTTAGCTGCCGGAGTGCTCGGCCCCGTCGCGGAGCGTGGCCCGGCGTTCGCGGTACTCCTCCGGGGAGAGCTCCCCGGAGGCCAAGCGACGGTCGAGGATCGCGGCGGCGTCGGAATTCGACGCCGCGTCGCGGCGAGCCCGGGGGCGAGCGAACTCCCGGACCGCCCAGACGATGCCAAGGATCACGAGTCCCCCGACGAGGACCATGCCCACCCACCAGCCGCCGTCCCAGTTCATGTGGCCGTGGCCGCCTGAGCCGATGTCGGCGAGCAGTGGCAGAAGCTCCGCGGTCATCCTGCGCTCTCCCTGGTTGGGGGTTCAGTGCAGTCGCTGTGCCGGAGGTCCTGGAGGCTATCGGTGGGAGCTTCCACTGGCCTACCTAGCATAGGACTTAAGCCCGCGCTGGCTGATTCCATCGCTGAAGGCTCAACCACTGTGGGGGCGACCAACGTCGGTTCGTGCCTGTTGGCTGCGACCGCATCGTTCGACTACGCCAGCACGCCGAGGACTCCGGTTCGGTCCAGGCGACGGCGTTCTGGAGATGCTCGCCCTCCGACGCCCAGGATCGGCTCGTCGCCAACATCGGCGGCCATCTGGGCGAGGTCGACGAGGATGGCGTCCGCGAACGCTCGCCGGCCTACCTCAGCGCGGCCAGCTCGGAGCTCGCCGACCGCGTCGGCGAGAAGCTCGGAGCCGCGGCCGAGGTCCCGGCCGAGTAGCCGACCGCAGGCCTGTCAACTGGCCTGCCCGCCCACCGTGCGCGTCGGCGCCGCGCGGGATCCCTCGATCGGCAGGCCGAGCGTCATCCAGTCGTGGATGCCGCCGCGGTAGTAGCGCAGCGCCTCAGCCGGATAGCCCTGCTCGAGCAGGGCGGTGACGGCCGTTGGGGTGGCCGCGCACTGCGGGCCGTTGCAGAACAGGACCGTCGGCTGGGCGGGGTCGAGCTCGTCGATGCGCTCGATGATCTGTCCGTGTGGGATGGGGCGGGAGCCGGGAATCGTGGCCTGCTGGTGCTGTGCGTCCTCGCGGGTGTCGATCAGGGGCAGCCCAGCCTCCAGGTGCGCGATCACGTCCAGCTCGGCGACGGTCTCGACGCCGGGTGCGACCACGAGCGGCTGGATCGTGCCCCAGGTTGAGTCGACGATCACGAAGCCCTCGCGTTCGGCGAGCTCCGGGACCATCATCTTCTCCCCGGCGTGGCTGCGGCGGTCGACTGCCATCAGCTTCCTCCGCTGCTGATCAGATGCGTGCGCAGGTCGATCGGGTTGCGCACGCAGTAGACGCCGGGACAGTGCTCGTCGGCGATCCGCTTGATCTCCTGAAGCCGCTCTGTGGGGGCGTCGGCGTCGACGTCGAGCCGCCAGTCGATCTGCTTGACGGGCGGGTTCTCGGTGACCCCGAGCGCGCGGCTCTGATCGACCTCGGCCTCGGCGCTGGCCCGCAGCGCGCGCACCTCGATGCCCTGCCGCGCCGCTTCTTGGGCGTAGGTCATCGCGTAGCAGGCGAGCCCGCCCCAAAAGCAGTAGGCGAGGGGATTGGGCGCCGAGCCGGTGCCACCCATCGGCGGCGGGAAGTCCGCCTCAAAGATCACCGGGTCGCCGTTCGGTACGGGAATGCTCGCCCGAAACTGCGGACCTTCGCCGACGTTCCACTCACCGTCGAAGCCGGTCAGTTGTACGACGGACGAGGGATCCTGGCGAGCTTTCTCGATCGTCTCGTTGAGCGAGTCTACGTCTACGTTGTGCATTGGTGCCTCCTTGGTCGGGATCTGAGGATCCTTGTCTATTTGTGGCCGAAGCGGACGTCGGGGAGGATGCGATCGAGCGGCCCGGGCAGCCACCAGGCCCAGTCGCCGAGCAGCCTCAAGACGACCGGCACGAGCAGCAGCCGAACCAGCGCGGCGTCGAGCAGCACGGCGACGCCGAGGATGATGCCCATCTCCTTCGGCGGCAGGGGCCCGCTCAGCGCGAAGGTGAAGAAGACTGCGACCATCACCGCCGCGGCGGCGAAGACGACCCGCCCGGAGTGCGCGAGCCCGCCGATCATCGCTCCCTTGGCGCCCTCGCCGCGATCCCAGTGCTCCTTGGCGGAGCTCAGCAGGAACACGGTGTAGTCCATCGAGATCGCGAAGATCATCGCGAAGAAGAACACCGGACCCCAGGCGTCGAGGAACCCCTGCGACTCGAAGCCGAGCAGGCCGGAGAGGTAGCCCTCCTGGAAGATCAGCTGGGCGACGCCGAACGCCGCTCCGGTGGCCAGCAGGCTCGTCAGCACGCCGGCGGCGGCGATGATCGGGGCCTGCAGCGCGACGAGCAACAGCAGGAAGCCGAGCGCGAGCACGACGCCGATCACCAGCGCGGTCTTGTCGGCCAGCGCGACCTCGAGGTCGTGGTTCTCGGCTGCCGCACCGCCGACCATGGTCCTCTCGGGCAGGGTGGAGCGCAGTCGGTCCACGGTCTGGCCGACGGCCTGATCCGAGGGGTCAGCGTTTGGCACGGCCCCGATCAACGCCAGATTCCCGGTGCCCTGCTGGGGGGGCATCACCTGACCGATGCCCGGGTCTCGCTCGACCGCGGCGCTGACCCGCGCCGCGTTCTCGGCCGGGCTGAGCACCTGCAACGTGCCGGGCGCCCCCTCCCCGAAGGCGGCCTGGATCTGGGTATAGCCCTCGCGGGAGGCGTCCTCCTCGGGCACCACCTTGATCGAGGGCATGCCCGTGTCGAGGTTGAGCACCGGCACCGACAGTGCGACGAGTGCGACGAGCGCCACCAGCCCGTAGGCGAGCGGGCGCCGCCAGAGTCGCTCGCCCCAGCGGGCAAAGCGGGCCGAGCGATGCTCGCCGGAGTGCGCCCAGGGCAGCGCCAGGTTGTCGACCTTCGGGCCGAGCTTGGCCAGCACGGCCGGCAGCAGCGTCAGCGTCGCCGCCAGCACGAAGCCGACCGAGAGCATGATTCCGAGTGCCATCGAGCGGAACGCCGGGCTCGGCACCAGCATCACCGCACTCAGCGAGATCAGCACGGTCAGGCCGCTGAAGAGCACCGCCTTGCCGGCTGTGTCCATGGTTTCGGCCACGGCCTCGGTGACCGGACGGTCGCTGCCGAGGAACGCACCTCGGAAACGCATCACGACGAACAGCGCGTAGTCGATGCCGAGCGCCAGCGCGAACATCAGCGCGAAGTTCATCGCCCAGATCGAGATGTCGAGCAGCTGGGTACCCAGATACAGGGACCCTGCGGCGGCCACCAGGCCGAGGATCGTCAGCATCAGCGGCAGCCCGGCGGCGACGAGCGAGCCGAAGGCGAGCAGCAGGATCGCGAGGGTCACAGGCCAGGAGATCAGCTCCGACTTCAGCATCGCGCTCTTGTTGGCCTCGTTGAAGTCCGACCACATGCCCGAGGCGCCGGTGAGGTTGACGTCGATCGCCTCGCCCCCGAGCGCGGTCAGCTCCCCCTTGAGATCGTCGGCGGCGCGGACCATCTCGTTGGGATCCTCGGCTGCGCCGGCCTGGATCACGGCAGTACGGCCGTCGCGGGAGATCGATGTGCCGGGCTGCGGAGGGACGACGGTGGCGATGCGAGGGTCTCCCTTCAGCGTCTGTTCGGCCCCCCCAACAACGTTCTGGAAGTCCGGGTCCCGGAAGGTCTGCTCCGGTGAGCTGACGACGACCTGCAGCGCGCTGGAGGACAGTCCCTGGAAGTTGCGGTCGACGAGCTCGCGGGTCTCGACCGACTCCGAGCCGGTCGCCTCCCATCCGGCTCCCGAGAGCGCGTGCTCGACCTTGGGGGCGAGCACCCCCAATGCGACGGCGAGCAGCGCCCAGCCGATCGCGACGACGCGGAAGTGCGTGGCGGTGTAGCGGCCGAGGCGGCCGATCGGGCCGAGGTCGCTCATCGTGAGGCTGCCGCCGAAGGGGGTTCTTGACCTTGAGGTGTGAGGCCGAAGACCCGGACCAGCAGCAGCGAGGTGGGGCAGGCGCCGAGCCAGACGAACAGCCACTGGTTGAGTCCGACGAAGCCGGTCAAGAGTAGGAACCAGGGCGAGACGGTTGCTGCCAGCAGCGCGCTGAGCAGGGTCACCGTTCCCGCCAGGGCGAACAGCACGCGCTCGAGCGGCCAGTCAGGCCGCTCGGTTGCGCAGGGTGTCGTTTGAGCCATCGGGCACCTCCAGGATCAGGGTTCAGCTCACGGAGTGCGTGAAACCAGCGAACGGCTCCAGCGCCGCGCTTACCGTAGCACAACTCTTAAGTTGTGAAGTGGTAGAAACTATACCTACCGCTCAGTTGTGTAGTAGTCTTGGGCTCCGATGGACTCTGAGCCTTCCCCGAACGCTGCACCGAGAAAAGGCCCGGGCGGCGGCGAGCGCGCCTCGACGCTCCCCAGCCCGGTTCCGCGCGATCTCGCCGAGATCATCGCCCGTCGCCTGCGTGTGATCGGAGACCCGATGCGGATCCGCCTCCTGGACCTCTTGCGCGAGGGCGATCTCCCGGTCGCCGAGATCGCTGGGCGTCTGGGCACGAGCCAGCAGAACGCCTCCAAGCACCTCGGCGTGCTGTTGCAGGCGGGCATCGTCTCCCGCCGCAAGCAGGGCACACGATCGCTGTACGCCGTTGCCGACCCCGGCGTCTACGCGCTCTGTGAGCAGATCTGCGGGGGCCTGCAGGCCCAGGCCGCCAGCCTGGCCGCGCTGGTCGACGGGACCGGCGCCTGATCGTGCGGGACGCGGGGTCGCACGCGGTGTGGTTTGCTCGACCTTAGGTGGGCCGGGCGAGGAGCCAGCTGGTCGGTCCGCTGACGGTACCGGTGTGCGTGTCGGCGGGACTGCTCGGCGAGGGCAAAGCCATCCCCGAGGTCGCCGAGGCCCTGGAGATCTCCGAGAACACCTTCCACCGCTGGCGCAACCGGTACGGCGGCATGGAGGCCGAGGACGTCAAGGAGATGCGGCGCCGGAACGTCGATCTCAAGCGGATCGTCGCCGACAAGGACGCGGTGGGTCTGGGAGGATCCTCGAATGAGCGGTTCACGCAGCGCCGAGCCCGTCGAGCTTCCCGTGGCCTGCACTCTGGGCCCGGAGGATGGGCCCGCGCGGATGCGGCGGTGGCGAGCGCTGGCCGATCGGGGCCGGCTCCGGCTCCGGCGCAGCGGACCCCGGCTCGAGGTCTTTTTCGAG
>JBBRAH010000061.1:0-10325 GCA_038206985.1 Solirubrobacterales bacterium | reverse complement strand
AACAGGGACGATCGGAATGTTGTGCTCCAGTGCGAGCCTGACGAAGCCGGTCCGGTGGGCAAGGTGGACCTCCCCCGACTCCCAGGAGGGGCGGAAGGTCTCCTCGTCCCCACCGGGATAGATCAGTAGGGCCGCGTCGTCATCCAACGCCCGCGACATGTTCTCGGGGGATGCTGGCACGGTCCCGAAACGTTGCACGAGGGTCCGCAGTCCCGGAAACTTGAAAACGAGATCGTGAGCCAACTGGTTGAAACGGCGGTCGGCGCCGAAGTGGTCGTAGAACGCCTGTGCAAACACGAAGGTGTCGGCGATCACCACTCCGCCAGAGTGGTTGCCGATCAGCAGCACAGGACCGCTTGCCGGGATTCGCTCGAGGCCGGCGACGTCTGCGCGGAAATAGACCCGTGACAGAGTCTGCAGGGCCGGCAGCGTCGCGCGGATGTAGTCGGGGTCGCGGGCGTCGAATGGGTCGGAAGGCGGGCCTTCGGCACCCGTGATGCCGAGCATGTCGGCGGCGGCCAATACATCCTCGCCGGTCGCCGTAACCATCCTCAGTATCCCCCGTAATGCGGCGGTCGGACTCGGTTGGGCGGATGTCTGCATGCCGAGTCAGTATGGCGGCCGGGTCAAGGCTGCCGCCTACCCCGCGCACCGGCTCCTCGCCGCCGGCGCGCTCCGACCGGTCTCATGGCATCCATCACGTGATCCACGGTCAAGCCACGAAACCGAAGCTCTGGCTCGCCCTGGAGGTCAGTTGTCGCTGCTGGCGAGCAGGTGCTCGAATAGTTCAGGCCGGTTGTAGTGCCCGGCCGTGTCTTGGATGAACTTGGGAATGATCACTGCGTCCTCGTCGACGTCGACAAGCAGAAGCTGTTCGTCGAGACTGTCGGCCTCAGCGATGATCGTGCCGCTTGGTGCTACGACGCTGGCTCTGCCGCGGCTCTGCTCTGAGGCAAGGAAGTCCTCGAAGTCTTCGCCATAAGCGCGGACCATCTCTTCGCTGACCGTGGTCACGCTGTTGACGACGTAGCTCTTGAGCGTGTAGGCAAGACCTTTGGAAACGAGGTGGATTACGGGCTGCATCTCGAGCTCGGGGCTGAAGTGCTGAGGCCAAGAGGCGATGTGAACGCTCGGATACGCAACTGCGGCGGCATATTGGGCGAGGGGGTTCGAATTCTCACCGCAGATCAGGCCGGTGACGTTGAACCGATCGAGCGAGAGGGAATTCGCCGTCCCGGTGGTCCCTGGTCCATGTACGAGCCGTTCGCCGATAGTGGGGACGAACTTCTGGTGCTTTTCTGCGATCCGGCCCTCGGGGTCGATGAACACCTGGGTGTTGAACAAAGTCCCGGTAGTGCCGGCGCGACGCTCGCAGACCCCCACGATCGCGGCAATCTGAGATCGACCGCAGGCCTCGGCGATCCGGTCGATGGCGGCGCCCGGTATCTCGACGGCGTTCTGGAAGAGCCGTTTGCTCAGGCCCAGCGTGTGATCGTTGAGAGGGAGCAGCTCGACCCAGCCTGGGTGTCCCGGTACGAATCCCTCGGGGAACCCGATCACGTCCGCGCCGCCCGCGGCTGCTTCCTCGATCAGATCGATGGCCTTTTCGACAGTCCGGTCAAGTTCCAAGAAGACCGGAGCACCTTGAACTGATGCAAGCCTCATTGTCATACAAAGATACCCGAAGGGTGGTGGCAGCGGTGGCGACGGACGTCGGCCGTCCGACTCCCCCCACCTTGGCTTGACAGAGGGAGCCCGGGGTGAGACGGTGGCTGTGTCTCATCCCTCTCCTTACGCGTCGAGGGCGTCGCAGCTTCAACATCTCGGTCGGCACGGTGGACGCAGGCAAGGCCAGTACCTCGCGGGAATCCTGAATCGAATCAGGAAGCCACCTCTGCAACGAGCGACGAGTCTCGCACGGGTTTCCGGAGGACATGCCGGAGCGGATTCGCGCCGGAGGTAATCTGACCGTCCGCGGCGCGACGGCAGCTACGAAACCGAAGGTCACAAGGTTCGATCCTGTCGGGAAGGAATTGAAGGGCGCCAGCGCTACGTCTACGGATCGACGGCGTAGATGCGCCAGGGTCCGGGGACGCCTTTGAGGTCGTGCTCGCCGCGGTCTGTTAGCGCTTGGCGTGAGCCGACGGTGAGGTCGCGGACCGTGTTACTGACGAGCACCTCGCCCGGGCCGGCGAGACTGCTGATGCGGGCGCCGATGTGGACTGCGAGACCGCCGACGTCGCCGGCGGCGAGCAACTCACATTCCCCTGTATGCAGGCCGGCGCGGACCTCGAGTCCGAGACCGCGCATGCCGTCGCGGATGGCGATCGCGCTACTGATTGCGCGACTTGGGCCATCGAACACCGCGAGTGCCCCGTCGCCAAGTGACTTGACGAACCGGCCGCGGTGGCGCTCCACCTGTTCGCGGGTGAGAACGTCGTGCTGCTCCAGGAGGGCGCGCCAGGCGCCGTCGCCGAGTTGCGCTGCGCGCTGCGTGGACTCGACGATGTCCGTGAACAGGACGGTGGCGAGCACACGGTCGCTTACGACTGGCGGTCGCACGCCTGTCAGGAACTGCTCGATTTCGTCCGAGGCGAGCGCGCCTTGCGGGATCTCGACGTAGCGGGCGTCAGGAATGTGATCCGCCGCGTAGTGCGAATGACGTTCGTCGACGAACCGATCGTTGGCTCGGCGTAAGACGAGCGTCGGGCACTGCACACTGGCAAGCGCGTCACGGACATCCAGCTCTCCGACCATCGCCAACGACGCCGCGGCGGAGTCCGGTGTCATCGACAGGCGTTGATGGCGCGCAACGAGGCGCCGTCGCACCTCGTCCTGTCCGGCGAAGGCTCCCCACGGGTGCTCCGGTGAGTTGGTACCCCAGTGTTCGATGACCGAAGCGATGATCGTCGCTCGCTCCTCGACGCTTTGCGCCCATTCATAACCGGGCCCTTGAACCACCCGTGGCGTCGGCGTGATCAGCACGAGCGCCTGCACGAGCTCCGGGTGCGAAGCGGCGAACAGCACCGCCAGGGCGCAGCCCTCAGATTGAGAGATCAGCGCCGGCTGCCCACATTTCGACGCCCCCATCACGGCGTGAACGTCGTCGATCTGATCCTCCAGCGGGGTGGCGCCCGCAACCCCGCCCGACATCCCGGCCCCGCGACGATCGAATCGGATCAGGCGCGCGAACGAGGCGAGCTGGCCCAGAAACCGCGATGTGGGGGGCAGCTCCCAGTCGATCTCGATGTTTGAGAAGAAGGAAGGCACGAGCAGGGCATCGAGCGCTCCCTGGCCAGTCACCTGGTAGGCGAGCTGCAATTCGCCGCTGCGCGCGTAGCGCGTTTCCGGAACCTCCACCAGTCCACGTTACCCCAGATCCCTCCAGCTTCCGCCTAGATCACACGCGGGTTACCGATGACGTTCCGCGGGCTCGGGCGGCGGCTACAGAGCCAAGCGGGCGACGACCTTGGCTGCCTGGATAGAGTCATGAAGCCGGTGGATGGTCTCGCCCGCGTACAAGGCCGAGCGGTCGACGTTGGCATCGGATGTGCCTGGCGGAGCGATCTTGCTCAAACAGCCTGCCGGCAGCGATCACCTCCGCCATCTCGGCGGATTCCGCGTGGTAGGCGGAGCCGTCCTCGAACTCGATCAGAGCCAACCAGTGTTGACCGCTGAGTCGGATCACATCCTTTCGGCGGCTGCGAGGGAGCACGGGCGCCTTGATCACTTCATATTCGATCCCCTCCTCGAACAGCGGCCGCGGTGGCTAACCGCCGCCATGACCAGTCCCGAATCCTGGTACCACCCCGGCAACGCGCTGATATCTTTGTTCCTACCGCGCGGGGTGGAGTAGTCGAGTAGCTCCCCGGGCTCGTGGCCCGGAGGTTGCTGGTTCGAATCCTGTTCCGCTGCAGACGTGTGAGCTACGAGATGGACCCCCGGATTCAGAGCCTTCGCCGCAGGCGCAATCGTGTGAGCCCTTCACGTGCTGCAGCGAGCTCGCCGCTTGTAGCCATGATCGGCGCGGGGCTGCTGCTCCTTGCGGCGCTCGGGATGTTTGGAGCCGTGGCCGGCGCCGCGAGGGCATCGGCGCCGCAGGCGAACTGCTTCTGGATAGGCCCCTTCGACCGCGACCAGCTCGACAACCCCGACGTCAACGTCGCCTATCCCGACTTCGGAGCCGGCTATTGGGCTGCTCGATTCAACCTCCCCGCCGGCGCGAGGATGGTGCTCGAGGGGCGCTACCCGCATGCCCGCTACGTCTCGCTCAACGCATACCGGGGCGGCAATCCCACCGACACGCTCCCCGACGTGGAGATCGAGCCGCGGCGCGGCGGCACGAACCCTTTCCGCGCCGGCGCCCGGCGCGATCTCGGTCGGAAGCTGCGGCAGTGGAAGGTCAGAGTGCTGGATCGGCCGGCGCCGCAGCGGAGCTCCAGGCGCCGCGCCAACACCCTTTATGCCGAGTCCAGCGGCGGGGTGCAGGAGCTGATGTACCGCGTCTACGTCCCCGACCGCGGCCGCGGGTCGAAGGCCGGTGGGGGCCTGCCGAAGCCGACCGTCGTGCTCGCCGACGGGACCCGCCTCAGCCGGCGCCAGGCCTGCGATGCGGTCAACGATCCGGATCGCACGCTGCCCAGCCTCACCGTCCCGGTCCCGGTCTACGAGGGTCTCGTCAACACTCCGGGCGCCGACTTCGAGACCGCACCCGCCTTCTCCCCGCTCCGCTGGGAGGCGTTCTTCAACTTCCGCTATGCGCTCAGCGTCTACCAGGTCGGGACTCCCAGCGAGCCTGAGCGCGAAGACCTCGACCACAGCCAGGTGGGCGGCCAGTACAGCAACGGCGACGCCCGCTACGTCGTCGGCCCCATCAACCGGGCCTACGGTGAGATCCTCGTCCTGCGCGGGAAGATGCCGACCTTTCCACACACCCGCGGCGGCGAGTCGCGGATGTCGGAAGGCGACGTGCGCTACTGGTCCCTCTGCCAGAACGAGAGCCCGGTGACGACCTCGGTGGTCTCGTGTCTGTACGACGAGCAGGTGCCGTTGGATCGCGGCCGGCGGTTCACGGTCGTCGTCGGCACCGCCGCCGACCGACCGCCGAAGGCGCGTCGCCGCTGCGGGGTCGCCTGGCTGCGCTGGGGCCACTACGTCGACCCGCTCGGCCGCCGCGGCGGTGGCACGCTGCTGATGCGGAACATCCGCGCCGACCCTGCGTTCGCCGGAGCGATCCAGAACGTCGACGAACCGGGCGCTGAGCGCGCCTTGATGGGGCGCTATCTCCCACGCGGTGAGTACATGGCGAGCTCCGATTTCGCGGCTCCCGGTTGCGCCGGTCCGGCTTGAGGCCGAGCCGGGCCGGGGCGGCGCTGCTCGCGGCACTGGGGCTTCTGGCGGTCACGCCGCTCGCGATCCTGGACCTGCTCTGGATCGGCCCGCAGATGTTCGGCGCCGGCCTCGGCGCCGACGGCCTCTTCGCGGCGATCGGTCTGGTCATGTTCGCCGGCGCGCTGCTCCCGCTCGCGTGTCTCGCGCTCGCGGTCCCGGCCTGGCGAGATAGCCGCCGGGCGCAGCGACTCGGAGTCGGCCTCGCGCTTTTCATCGCTCTGCTCGCCCTTGGGCCGACGCAGAGCCTCTCGCCGCTTTCGTGGATCTGGGGTGGGCGCTGGCTGCTGGTAGTCGTGGCGGCGGCTGCGGCCCTGACCCTGGCTCTCGCTGCACGCTCGGAGCACGGCGATGGTCAGGTCGGGCTGGGTCGGGCGCCGAGAGCGCTCACCGCGGGCCTGGCCTTGGTCTTCGTTGCCGGCGCGCTGCTTGGGCGGGTCGGCGATTCGATCCCTTTCGCCCCCTCGGGACTCCTGGCGGGGGAGCTTCGTGAGGGCAGCCAGCCAGCCGCGCAGCCGCTCGCAGCGGCTCCCACCGCTCGCGCCCGCGGCCTGCTCGCCGGCCAGGGCTCGACCATCCACAACGACGGAGCAATGTCGGATGTCTACTACGGGCGTCGTGCGATAGATCCGGCGGAGGCCGAGGTCCGTTCCTTCCGGGCGCTCGGGGACTGCGCCTCGATTCTCTTCGACGACGACGGCCGGCTCGTGGCCGTCTGCGTCGGGGGCACCCGGATCGTTGCCTACGTCCTCGATCCCGAAACGCTCGAGCCGCTGGCCGAGCGTAGGCTCGGCGACCGCACGCTCGGGCTCGACTTCGCCACCAACTTCGCGGGGGGTGGCTACGCGGTCCTCGACCACCGGGGCAGGCTGGTCGTGCCTGGTAGCGATGGCTCGATCGATCGCTTCCTCGTTGACGGGGACACGATCGAGCCGATCGACGGCTTCGATGTCGCGGCGACGCTGGCGCCGGACGAATCGATCACCTCGGCCCTACCGGACGACACCCGCCGCCTGTGGTACGTCGGATCGGCGGGCACCGTCGGGGTCGTCGACCCGCGCGGCGGAGAGCCGCGTTCGATCCGCTTCGAGGGCACCGAGGTCGAGAACTCGTTCGCCCTGGCACCCGGAGGGGGAGCGTTCGTCGTCACCTCCGAGCAGCTCGTGCGCCTGCGGATCGGTGCCGACGGCGGACCGCGGATCGTCTGGGCGCGCGACTACGACAACGGCGAGCGCCTCAAGCCGGGGCAGACGAGCCGTGCCTCGGGGACGACTCCGACTGTGATGCTCGGCGGCCGCTTCGTCGCGATCACCGACAACGCCGAGCCGCGCATGAACGTCCAGGTCTATGCCGCCCGGAGCGGCGAGCTCGCCTGCGAGGTCCCGGTCTTCGCCTCGGGCGAGAGCGCCACCGAGAACTCGCTCATCGCCGCCGGCCGCTCACTCTTCGTCGAGAACAACTACGGCTACAAGCTGCTCGAGGTGACCGCCGGCCACACCGGCGAGCCCGGGGTGGCCCGCATCGACTTCGACCCCGCAACCCGCACCTGCGCCCCGATCTGGGAGAACGACGACGTCCACATCCCCTCGGTGGTCTCGAAGGTCTCCGCCGACGACGGGCAGATGCTCACGTACACCAAGCCCGCTAAGCCGACTGGGATCGACGCCTGGTACTTCACCGCGATCGACGCCGGCACCGGTGAGGTCCTCTGGGAGCGGCTGGCCGGTGCCGGGCCGCTCGCGAACAACCACTACGCCGCCCTGTACCTGGGCCCGACGGGGAACCTCTACGTAGGGGCGGTAGGCGGCGTGATCGGCCTGGTTCTCTCCTCCCGCTGACCCCCAGCCACCTTGCGAAGCGATAGGCCACTGCGATCTTGTTGCTACCGCCGCGGGGTCGAGCAGTCGAGCAGCTCGCCGGGCTCATAACCCGGAGGTCACAGGTTCAAATCCTGTCCCCGCTCTCAGGTGTGCCTTAGAGCGTCGCCAGGCTTCAGCCGTACCGCCCGCAACGGCGCGAACATCACCAGCAGCGCCAGCAGCATCGTGCCCGCCAGTGCGAGTTGGGCTGGGAGGGCCAGGCCGGTAGCCAGGACGGGTTAACCGCCCGACAGGCCGAGCGTGCGTTGCGGGAGTTGATGGCGGAGCTCGCGGCCATCCCGCACCCACAGGAAAAGATCATGCTCGAAACGGCCGCCGAGCGCTACCTGCGCCAGGTGGAGGTGGTCCGGGGTCGGCGTGAGACGACGGTGCGGGATTACCGCTCAATCATGCTGCGGTTGACCGGCCGGGCCAGTCAGGCGCTGACCCGGACATCCGTCTTCTCACCCACGAGGAGCTGAGGAGCTTGCTTGATTCCGTGCCTGAGGATCCACTCGGGGCGACTGACCGCGTGCTCTATCTGACTGCGGCGATGACGGGTCTGCGACAGGGGGAGCTGATCGCGCTTCGTTGGCGGGATGTTGATGAGTTCGACCCCTGCGAGTCCACGATTTACGTCACACGTTTGGGACACAGATGGCGGCGGCAGGGGCGCCGCTTCGGGCAATCCAGGAGTGGATGGGGCACCGGGACTACAAGACCACGACCATCTACGCCGACTATGCACCCGATCCGTCGCGTGGCGCCGACTTTGCGGCAGCTGCGTTTCCGAGGGGCGACGACGAGGGCACTAGCGAAACGGAGTAGACCCTCCCAGCTGACGCGCCGGCGACCGTTGGTCTACGAAACCGAAGGTCACAGGTTCGAATCCAGTCGGGCGCGCTCCTGCCGAACCGCCCGAACATGCGGCGCACCCCCTCTCGCTGACCACTGGCGCCCTTGGTTGTCCTCAAACCTGTTCCTGGTCCGTCGCTTCGAGGATCGTGCGTGTCTCGGCGCCGGCCCAGGCTGTCGCCACCGCGGCCGCTCGCGACCGGACCCCGAGCTTGCGGTAGAGGTTCTCGAAGTGCTTGCGGGTGGTTGCGGTGCTGATCGACAGCTCCGTGCCGATCGTCGCCGTCGTGGCTCCCTCCGCGGCGAGCCGGAGCACCTCGCTCTCGCGCGGCGTCAACCCGAGCGCGCGCAGCGACTGGACCGACAGCGGGTCGGGATCGTGCTCGAGCAGGAGGACATCGCTCTCTCCGCGAGACCGGCGCGCCACGAAGCGGACGAGCATCCGCTCACCGCCCGCCCCGGTGATCAGCGGAACGAGAGCTTGTTCGTGGCCTTGGGCGCGTCGCATCCCGACCCATGTCTCGAGCTCCGCCGGCAGTCGCCCCTGAGACCCGGCACGAGAGCCGAAGCTCGCCGTGAGCATTCGCTCGGCATGAGAGCTCGCGGCGCGGATGCGACCATCTCCGCGCAGCATGATCGCGGCTTGGCCGACCGCCTCCAGGCCCCGATCGAGCGCCGCCAACCGGATCCGGGCCTCGGTCTGTATCTGGGCGTTGCGGTAGGCCTGCGCCAGCTGCGGCCGGGCAAGGTTCAAGAGTTCGCGGTCCCGCTCGCCGAAGTCGCGGTCGCCGTCGTTGAGCGTTATACCGATGAGCACGGAGGGCTGTGACGGGAGGGCGAACGCCATCTGATACTCGACACCGAGCGGTCCCAGCGCCTCCTGCCATAGCGGTGTCTGATGTAGCTTCTCCTGCGTCAGAAAGTCCGAGATCTTGTAGGCGCGGCCATCCCGGGTCTCGGCATAGTGCGTGATCAGGGGGTTCGAATGACCGACCCTGGCAAGCAGCGCGCCGGCATCCTCGAAGATCATCTCCTCGGCAGGCTCAAACAGGGCAAGCGCTCGGCCGGTGTCGGGCTCGAGCTCGTTGTAGGCCACGATCTGGCAGGGCACGGCTTTCTGCACGAGCTTCAGGATCCCGCGCCGGAACTCGCTCACATCGAGCAGCGAGTAGGAGCCGCGCACCAGCTCCAGCAGCGCGTCGATGTCCTTGTCACGTAGCCGGGTCACCGGACCGTCCGCCGGAACCTGAAAGCACCGGCGGCGCCATACGTCGAATGACGTAGATCGATTTGCAAACCGTTGAGTCTCATCGTAGGTTCCGGCAAAGTCTTACTGGTTTACCGAGCAGAGATGTCGTGATGGGGGTGGAAGTCGATTTGGGACGGATCAACGCGATAGGCTCCAGAGGGCCTGCGGAGAGCCTGGTGGCGCGAGTGGCGCTCCTGACGATCTTGGTCGTGGTTGCGATGCTGGCGGCGCCCAGCCTCTCCTCGGCGCAAGCGGCCTGCACGATCACCTGGGACGGAGGCGTGGGCACGACCAGCTGGCACGCGTTTGCCCCGAACGGCCCCGGCACCGGGGACGACGTCTACAACTGGACGCCGGAGCGATATCCGACCGCCGCCGACGACGTCTGCATCCCGGCCGGGTTCACGGTCGCCTCGACCCTGGAGACCCAGAACACGCCGACTGTCGGGACGCTCACCGTCTCGGCGGGCGCGACCCTCAACGTGACCCAGGTCCAGGTGGGCGTCCAGGGCGACATGACCAACGCCGGCACGGTCAACATGTCGGGCCCGGTCCCGATAACGGTCACCGACGGGGTGCCCGCCGACGCCGAGACTCTTACCAACACCGGCACCGGCACGATCAACTTCACGGCCGGCGGTGCCGCGGGGATAAGGGCAATCAAGGGAGATCTCCTCAACCAGGGCACGATCAACGTCGACCATCCCGAGGCAAGCCTCGAAAGACCCGGTGCCGGAGGCCCGCCGGTTACGGTCCTCACCAACCAGGGCACGATCGACATCTCCCCCGGAAACGCCCTCCGCTCGATCTTCGCGACGTTCGTGCACGGCCCTGGGTCGGTGATCACCGGCGGCGGGACCATGAACATGGACCAGGAACGATTCGAGATCGCGGGCAACGCCCAGATCGTCGCTCCCACAGACGTCAACATGACGAACTCCGTGCTTGCCGGCAGCGCCGGCGCGGCGACCGGC
>JBBRAH010000060.1:0-11884 GCA_038206985.1 Solirubrobacterales bacterium | reverse complement strand
AGGTCGGAAACATGATGATCCTGACCGGCAAGACGCTGGTTGCGACCGTCAAGCCGCCCTTCCCGTACGGCGGCGAGTTCATCAGCCAGTTCCTCTTCGCCCTGCAGCTGTGCTGGTTCCCGCTGCTGATCAGCACCGTCGCTTTCGGCTTCGGCGCTCCCGGGCTGCAGGCCGCGAACTTCCTCACCCTCTTCGGCGCGCTCGACCGTCTCGGCGGCTTCTTCATCCTCGCCTCGGTGCGCGAGTTCGCTCCGTTCGTGACCGCGGTCGTCGTCGCCGGCGTCGCCGGCACAGCGATCACCGCCGACCTCGGCGCCCGCAAGATCCGCGAGGAGCTCGACGCGCTGATGGTCTTGGGCGTCGATCCGATCAAGAACCTGGTCGTGCCCCGCTTCCTCAGCCTGATGATCATCACCGGCCTGCTCAACATCTACGCGCTGCTGTTCGGGATCACGGGCGGCATCTTCGCCGAGCTCGCCTACGGCCAGCCGCTGGGTGGCTTCTTCGCGACACTCTTCAACAATGCCTCGGTCACGGACCTCTGGGGCTCTGTGCTGAAAACCACCCTGTTCGGCGCGATCATCGCGATCGTCTGTAGTTACAAAGGGATGAATGCGTCCGGAGGTGCCCAGGGAGTGGGCACCGCGGTCAACGAGGCCGTGGTGATCGCCTTCATGGGCGTCTTCGCCTTCAACTACGTCTTCACCCAAACGCTGCTCGCCACCCATCCCGAAATCTCGACCATCAAGTGACCGGCTGGCTCACAGTACCCAGGGACTGGCTCGCCTCCCTCGGCGAGATTGCCCGTTTCTGCGGCCGGGTCATGGGCCTGGTCTACTCGGGTCGGGTCTTCCAATTCTTCGGTGAGTCGCTGCGCCAGGCCGGCATCCTCATCCTCGGCTCGACGATCGTCATCTGGGGCCTGGTCTTCATCCTCGGGCTCACCTGCGGCATCGAGGGCGCCTACTTCAACCGTTCCGTCGGCGCTCCCGCCTATGCAGGCGTCTTCGCTGCCTGGTGCGATCTGCGCGAAGTGATCCCCTACGCCTTCGGCTACATGATGGCCGCCAAGGTCGGGACCGGCATCGTCGCTGAGCTCGGCGCGATGCGGATCTCCGACGAGATCGACGCCATGGAGGTCATGGGTATCCCGCCGGTCACCTTCCTCGCCGCGACCCGGCTGCTGGCCGCCTGGATGACGCTCCCCTTCATGTACCTGGCCGCGATCGGCGTCGGCTTCTTCGCTTCCTGGCTGGCGGTCGTCCAGCAGATCGGGGACGTGAGCTCAGGCGGCTATCTGCTCATCTTCTGGATGTTCCAGAACCCCCCCGACCTCATATTCAGCATGATCAAGGCCATGGTCATGGCGACGACGATCGTGCTCGTCGGTTGCTACTACGGCTACACCGCCTCGGGCGGGCCGGTCGGGGTGGGTACCGCGACCGCAAAATCGATGGCTTTGAACATTGTCTTAGTCCACATCATCGGGATGATGGGAACCCTTGTGTTCTGGGGTGCCAACCCGAGAGCGCCAATCGGCGGCTAGCGCCGCCAATCGAGGAGGAGAGTCAGAAGAATGCCCGGAGGATCATGGAGCCCGCAGGCCGACGACGAGAGCAAGGATCACTCGGACGACGAGCCGCAGCCCAAGGACATCTACGACGAGGTCACCGGCAACCCGGAGGCGACCGGCCAGGACACTGACTACATGCCCGGCAGTGGCGCCCCCGCAAACCGCGATCCGGATGCGGCGGCCCCCGAGCTCGGCAGCCTCAACAAGGACTACACCATCCCCGGCGTCGAGAAGGACGACACCGATCCCTATCGGTGGCACACGGGCGAGAAGCGCGATCACGGTGGCGAGGACGCGATCGAGGTCATCGACCTCGTCAAGCAGTTCGGCAAGACGCGGATCCAGAACGGCCTCAACCTCGGTCTCCCCGACAACGAGGTCTCCATGGTCCTCGGCCCGTCGGGTACCGGCAAGTCGGTGCTGATCAAGCTGATCGTCGGCCTGCTCTACCCCGACGCCGGCGACATTCTCGTGCACGGCGAGTCCGTTCCCAACATGACCGACGATGAGCTCTTCGAGATGCGCAAGAAGTTCGGCCTGCTGTACCAGGACGGGGCGCTGTTCGGCTCGATGAACATCTTCGACAACACGGCCTTCCCGCTCCGTCAGCACACGGACAAGTCGGAGGACGAGATCGGCGAGATCGTCAACGGGCGGCTGGCCGAGGTCGGTCTGGCGGAGGCGCACTACAAGATGCCGAACGAGCTCTCCGGTGGTATGCGCAAGCGCGCCGGTTTCGCTCGGGCTCTCGTTCTCGATCCGGCGATCGTTTTCTTCGACGAGCCCGACTCCGGCCTGGACCCGGTCCGCACGGCGCTGCTGTGTGAGCTGATCCGCGAGATCCATGAGGAGAATGGCGGCTGCTACATGGTGATCAGCCACGACCTCGGCACCGCTCGCCGGATCGCCGACTTCATCGCGGTCCTCTGGAAGGGCCGGATCGTCGAGAGCGGTCCCTCCGAGGAGCTCTTCGACTCGCCCAACGACTTCGTGCGGCAGTTTCTAAACGCCGAAGTCGTCGGACCTCTCGCGATGGACTGACGGGCTGGGACGCCGCTGGGCGTCGTCCTCAGTCGCCGAAATAGCTCCGCTATTCCGGCTCCCTGCGTCCTGGCCCAGCGACCTCCCAGCCGCGTCATTGCATGCGAGGTCGCGATGGACCCCCGGGGGGTCCATGCAACGGCGCCTGGATCGTGCGTCACGGATTCTGCTCGCCTTTGAAGGTTGAGTGGGGGGTAGTGGCTGTTAGGTCTGGGTGTAGTTGGCTTGCCGGGGGGTTCGGGGCCCTAATGTTCGGGGCGTGAGAGGTTTTCTGGGCAGGGTCAGCGAGTGGTGCGTCACGCATCCGGCTCCGACGATCGCCGGTGTGATTTCGCTGGTTGCGATCATTGGTGTTGTCGGTGCGCTGCGGTTGACGCCTGACGCCGGCACCGACAAGCTGGTGGACAACGGCTCGGCCGCATTCGAGGGCACCCAGGAGTTCCGCGCGCGCTTCGGTGACGACGCGATCGTGATCCTCGCCCAGGGCGACCTACGCCGGCTCGTCGAGCCCAAGCGGCTGGCGCGGCTCCAGAAGCTCGAGGCCTGCCTCGCCGGCAACGCGCCCACGGGCGACCCGGAGTACCCGGCGGTCTGTCAGGAGATCACCGCGCTGCAGGCGACCCGGGTGGTCTTCGGTCCCGCCACGTTCCTGCGGCAGGCGACCGACGGAGCCGCCCAGCAGATCACGACGCAGTTGCAGCAGACCGTGGCCGACGCTCAGGCAGCCGCGGGTGCGGCGGCGAGGAAGGCCAAGCGTCAGGGCTTCGACGAGGCGGATCAGCAGATAGCGGCATCGGCGGCGGCCGAGGCCGAGTTCGGCAAGCTGACCCAGCAGTTCCAGGATCTGGCCATCGCGGCAGGCGACATCGACCTTCCAGACATCTCCAATCCGGTGGTGCTGCAGACGGCGCTGCAGAATCCACAGCTGATCTCGAGCTTCATCTCGAGCTCAGGGTTCACCAACGGAATCGTGTTCGACTCGCGCCTGCCCTCGGGAACGCCGAAGGCCAAGTTCGGCTACCTGTTCCCATCCTCCAACAGCGCGCTGATCTCGCTGCGCCTCAAACCGGACATCGACAACGAGACCCGGCGCAAGGCGATCGATCTGATCCGCGCCGCGAGCAGCGATCCGGCCTTCTCCTTCAAGGGCGGCAGTTACGCGGTCAGCGGGGTGCCGGTCGTGGTCGAGGGACTCGCCGAGGAACTCGGCAGCCAGATCTTCCTGCTCCTGGGCGTCGCCATCGCCGTGATGGCGATGACTCTGATCTTTGCCTTCGGGCCGCCGCTGCGCCTGCTGCCTCTGTTCGTCGCTTTGGGCGCCTCCGCCGTGGCCTTCGGCCTGCTGTCGATCATCGGCGGCACTCTGACGATGGCCTCGGTCGCGGTCCTCCCGGTGGTGATCGGCCTCGGTGTCGACTACGCGGTCCAGTTGCAGGCGCGCTTCCGCGAGGCAACCGAGCGCGGGGAGCGGCCGGCCCCGGCTGCCGTGATCGCGGCCGTGCGCGGCGGCCCGGTCATCGGCACGGCCGCGCTGGCCACCGCCGTGGGGCTCGGGGCGCTGATGCTCTCGCCGATTCCGATGGTCCGGGAGTTCGCACTGGCGCTCGTCATCGGGATCGCCGCCGCGCTGTCGATCGCGATCACCGCCGGCCTGGCAGCACTTTCGATGGTTACCTCCGAGCAGGCGCGGCCCAGCCCGATGCGGCGTCTTCGGGGTCACCTGCCCTCCGCGGGGGAGCGCCTCGCACCGACGGCCGAGGCATTCGCCGGCGCCGGCGCCCGCACCGCAGGCGCCCTGCGCAGCGCTCGTGTCCGGCTCACATCCGGGGGCCGCACCGCCCTCGGCTATGCAATCGCCGCACCCGGCCGGGTGCTCGTGCTCGCGCTATTGCTGGCGGCGGTCGGTTGGGTGGCCGGAACCCGCACCGGCGTCACATCCGACATTCGCGAGTTGGTGCCGGCGGATCTTCCCGCGTTGCAGTCGGTGGATGAGCTGCAGACCGAGACCGGGGTGTCCGGCGAGCTCAACGTAATCGTCAGCGGTGAGGACGTGACCAGCGTTGAGGCTCTCAGCTGGATGGGCGACTTCAAGGAGCGCGTCCTCTCTGAGCATGGCTTCGGCGGCGAGTTCCCCAACTGCCGGGCGCCAGGCACCGAGCTCTGCCCCGGGCCGGCGCTCTCGGACCTCATACAGAGCGATACGCAGCCGAGCCAGGATCGAATTGACGGTGTCCTCGACGCCGTGCCGCCGTACTTCCTCGACGCGATTCTCTCGCGGCCCGAGGGCCAGGAGGAGGTCGCGGTGATCAGCTTCCTGATCCCGGTCATGCCGTTGGATGAACAGGAGGCGCTGATCGGCGAGATCCGCTCCGATCTGGCCAACCCGCCCGCGGGCCTCAGCGCCGAGGTCGTCGGCCTCCCGGTGCTCGCGGCCGACGCCAACTCCGAGCTCGCCGGCTCTCGCTACTGGCTCACACTTCTCGGCCTCTTCGCTGTAGCGCTGGTGCTCTTCGCGGTCTATCGGAGGCCGGGCAGGGCGCTGGTGCCACTGATCCCGATCGCCATGGCCACGGGCTGGTCGGCGCTGGTGGTGGAGTCGATGGGCATCCCCCTCAACCCGATGTCGGCAACCCTCGGGGTCCTGGTCATCGCCGTCGCGACCGAGTTCAGCGTGATCCTCTCTGCCCGCTATTACGAGGAGCGCGCCGGCGGGCACTCGATCGGCGAGGCGCTGCGCCTCACCTACTCGCGTACTGGCGCGGCAGTACTCGTTTCCGGCATCACCTCGATCGCCGGCTTCGGCGTGCTGGTCGCGAGCGGAATCACGATGCTGCGCGATTTCGGCCTGGTCACCGTCGTCGATCTCAGCGCCTCGCTGCTCGGCGTGATGCTCGTCCTGCCGGCCGCGCTGGTGTGGGCGGAGGGAGGCTTTCGGCCGTTCCCCGAGCTCTGGGCTCGCCTGCGCGGATCAAGTGAGTCGCTACTGCCCGAATCCGCGGAGACCGGGTCGCCCGGCTCCGCCGGCTGAACGGGCCGCCGTGAGCGAGCGACGCGGAGGGTGGCCCGGCGAGGCTGAGGATCCGGACGATGGGGATGCGGAGACCACACCATCGGGCGAGGAGGTGGAGCGGGGTGTCGCACCTCCCGCGCCGCGGGCACGGCGACCCCCACGCGGCCTCGAATCGCGAGACAGGCCCAGGGTCGCATCCCGTTACTCGCTGTTCGTCGGTCTCGCCTTCGCGGTGCTCGCGGTGGTCGCCGTCTACAACGCGGTGCAGACGGATGAGGGAGGGGTGGCCGGCGCCGACCCCGATGCGCGGCGAGGAGCTCCGGTCTCGGAGTTCGCGGTTCCCGACGTTCGCAGCGACCTCGTCGGCGACGCCAACCTCGACCAGGACAACTGCGCAAGCTCCCGCAATCCCTGCCCCCCCGGGGACGTGCGCTTACCTGCCTGCGAGCTCGACGAGCCGGGTGCGATCCGGATCTGTGACCTCTTCGACAAGCCGCTGGCGATCTCGTTCTGGTTTACCCGCGGTGGCGACTGTCTCGACACCCAGGACAACTTCGACGCCGTGGCCGCGCGACGCTCGGGCGAGATCAACTTCCTCTCGCTCAACGAACTCGACGATCGAGCCGAGGTGGAATCGATCGTCTCGGGGCGGCGGTGGACCGTGCCGGTGGGTCACGATGCCGACGGTGCCGTCTCCAACCTGTTCCAGGTCGGCGGCTGCCCGACGATCATGCTCGCCTACCCGGGCGGCATCATCCACGCCTTCGAGATCGGCAACCAGACCGAGGAGCAGATCGACGCGATCCTCGACGACCTGCTGGCGGCCAGCGCCGAGCGCGAGCCGCAGAGAGCCGGGACCGAGTGATGGACGCGGGTGAGCCGCCGGACCGCTTTCCCGATGAGGTGGACTCCGAGCCCGGCTATCTGGCGCCGGAGGTTGGCGAGGAGTTCCCCGGGCTCGCTCTGCGCTGGGTGGCTGTTGAGCGCGGCTCGGGTCGCAGCAACGCTGCTCTCAAGGAACGACTGCGGATTCTCTCCAGCCGCTTCTCCGGCCCGCAGGCGATCAACCTGCGTCAGCAGCCGATCCCCTGGGCCTACAGGGTCTTCTACCGCCACATCGGCCTCGACCCGGACGAGCAGCCCACGCCGATCGAGGAGCTGGCGCTGGAGCGGATGATCAAGGGCGGCTTTCAATCGCAGAACCTCCTCGACGACGCCTTGACGATCGCCACGATGGAATCCGGCGTGGCGCTGCGCGCCTTCGACGCCGATCGACTCGAGGGCCGGCTGGGGATCAGGCCGAGCGCCCCCGGCGAGGGCCTCGAGGGTCGTCCGGGCGAGTTGCCGCCGGGGACCCTAGTCATCGCTGACGAGGCGCGGCCCGTCGCCCTGCTCTTCGGTGCGATCGGTTCCGGTCGTGGTGTCAGCAAGCACACCTCGTGCATGGTCCTGAGCTCGATTCAGGTCAAGGGTGTGCCCGACATCGCCGTGGAGGAGGCCTTGTGGCTCGCGGCCGAGGCGCTCGCCTCGGGTTGATGACCGGTTTGGGCCGGGAGGCCCGCACAGCTACAATGATCTTGTACGCGACTTGGAAAGGAGCCCGGATGCCCGAGCTTCTCGAACTTGATCCGCAGGCGGGGAACGAAGCTCAGCAAGCGCCCCCGGCGCAGGTATCTCGCACCGATCCACGGCACCGGCTCCCGGCTCCCGTCCGCCACGCCGATCGCGATGTCCGCGACGAACTCAGGCGCCAGATCGCCCGCATGGAGCGCGAGCTCGGCGAACTCTTCGCATCGACCTTTCCACGCCGTGGTATCGAGTGGACGGTTGGCGCCGCGGGCGGCCCGCGCATCCTCGGCGTGAGCGAACTGGAGCGCATCCGGGATTCGCTCGCCCACCGCATCGCGGGGGCCAGGGCCGAGATCGCCCGGCGCGCCGATCAGGAAGAGGCCAGCCGCGCGCTGGTCGAGCGGATGATCGCCGACCCTGAGCGTTACCGGTGGGTGCGCGTCTCCAACGAACACGTCGGCGAGCCGAGCTGCAAGCACTGGCACTCCAGGCCGCGCTGGGGCATCGTCGGCATGTTCATGGGCTGGTGGCGGGTCAAGCTCTCCTCCGGCTGTCCGTTAGCCACCGGGCGCGGCCCCGCCGCGACCCGCCCCGGACACCAAGCGACGCTCCTTCCCCCGAATCCAGTTCTGTGATTGGCTGACGCGCGGGATGGCTTCCAAATCCTCAAAACGTCGCCGCAAGCGGCGGCGCGGAAACGCCGCGAAGACACAGCCGCGGGCCGTCGCTCCCGACGGCTCGCCGGAGGAGTCTGCTGCCCCCGCGGCTGCGGCCGTGACCCGTTCGGCTCCGAGCAAGCGCCGCCGCGACAATATCGACGACGCGCCGCCCCCCGCCCCGTGGGGATCGTTCCCGCTTGTTGAGCTCGCCGTTTTCGTCGGGCTGGTAATGCTGATCCTTGGCTTCTTCGTCGTCGATGGCAGCCGCGGCCCGATCCTGGTCGCCACCGGTCTCGTGCTTGGCTCAATCGGCGGCTTCGAACTCTCGATCCGTGAGCACTTCGCCGGCTACCGCTCGCACACCCTGATCCTCGCCGGAATCCCGGCGGCGGTGGTCCTGGGGATCCTCTTCTACGCAGGTCCGGATGGGCTTCCGTCACTAGCGCGCGCGGCAGTCGCTGCCGCGGTCTTCGCTGCCGCCGCCGTCCTGCTCACGCGGATCTTCCGGGACCGCTCCGGAGGGCAGTCCTTCCGGTTCAGCAGTTTCGGGCGGCGCTGAGCGAAGGTCCGGGGCACGGAAAAGGCCCGGGCGTCCCAGCCCGGGCCTTCGATACTCGCTCTGTGATCCCCCTCCGCGACGCCCCGTCGCGACCGGGCACTCGACTCAGCCCTTGTTGCGCGCCTTGTTCTGGAGCGCTCCTGCCAGTACCTCGCGCTGACGCAGCGTCAGCAGCCCCAGCGGACGGTTCTCGCTGACCGCCAGCGGCACGAGGAACTTCCTCGTCCTGGTGCGGCCCCAGCGACTCTGGCTGCGCAGCAGTTCGGACACGGACATCGTCTCGGCCTCCCATGGGCACGAGCGGACCACTTCGTGAGCCTCCAGGTCGCCGGCTCGTACCGAGCGCTTCAGCGCGGCTCGGGCCAAACGGACCCGATTGGCGTGTTCGAGCGCTTCAATGTGTTGCGGTACAGCAGCGGGCGCAGCCGTAGAGGCAGCTTGCATAACTCACTCCTCCTTGTGAGGTCGGACAGCGGGATATTCTGGATTTTTCTTGCGCACGGGTCCACGGCGGGTCGGCAACCACGTTGGCGCCGGGTCGAGAGGGAACGGGGTCATTGTTGGTGACCTCTTCCCCCTTCCTGCCCCAGTGTGTCCGGTGCGTTCGGCACCCTATCCGGTGGCGTTAGGACTTGCGAACGAGATGTGAACATTCTCCGCCGGGACGTTCGCTAAGAGCAGGCTTTTCGTCGGCGCCGGCAGCTGAAATCGGCTTGTGACGATATGGACAAGACTGAACTACCCCTGGATGGGTACTCTTTCCGCCATTCCTATTTCCGGATTTAGACAGCAGTATTGGCTGGAAGCGCTTCGTCCGGCTCGCCATCGATCGGGGCCGCGCCGCGCGGACCCGATCGTCAGTCGCGCGGCAGCTCGGGGAATCCGGCGCAGACCCGCTCGAAGATCTGGAGGGCCCGATCGAGGTGCTCGCGCTCGTGGGTCGCCATCAGGCTGGTGCGGAGCAGGGCCCCGGACGGGGGGACCGCCGGGTGAATTGCGACGTTGGTGTAGAGGCCCGCGTCGTACAGCGCCTTCCAGAGCCGCACGGCCAGCATGTCGTCGCCGACGATCACCGGCACGATCGGCGTCAGGGCCTCGCTGCCGTCGGCCATCCTGGTCGGCTCGACGACGTGGAGGCCGAGATCGGTGAGTCCCTTGTGCAGGTAGGCGGCGTTGTCGAGTAGGCGCCCGATCAATTCAGGGCCGTCGCTGCGGATGATCCGCAGCGCGCCCAGCGCCGCGCCGACGGCCGCCGGCACAGCCGCCGCCGAGAAGAGGAAGGACCGCGCCGCGATGCGCAGATACTCGATCACCTCGTTTGGACCCGCGATGAAGCCGCCGCAGGAGGCGAAGCTCTTGGAGAAGGTGCCCATCCGCAAATCGACCGAATCCTCGACGCCGAACAGCTCGGCTGCGCCGGCGCCCCGGGCGCCGATGGCGCCCACGCCATGGGCCTCGTCCACCATCAGCCGAGCCCCATAGCGCTCACAGAGCTCGACCACTGGAGGCAGGTTGCAGAGGTCGCCTTCCATCGAGAAGACACCGTCCACCACGACCATCACACCGCCCCCGTCGCCGGTGGCGCGCTCGAGCATCTTCTCCAGCTTCTCGACCCGGTTGTGGCGGAACGGACGCAGCTTGGCGCCGGACAGGCGGCACCCGTCGAGGATCGAAGCGTGGTCGCCGGAGTCGCAGATGACGGTGTCGCCCGGCTCGAGGATCGTGCCGATGCAGCCGACGTTGGCCTGGTAGCCGGTGGTAAAGACGAGTGCTGCCTCGGTGCCCATCCACTCGGCCAGCTCATCCTCGAGCTCGAGATGCAGGGGGATGGTGCCGTTCAGAAGGCGCGAGCCGGTGAGCGCCGTGCCGTATTCGTCGAGCGCCGCGGCCGCGGCCGCCTTGACCCGCTGATCGCCGGTCAGGCCGAGGTAGTTGTTGGAACCGAGCATCAGAGTCTCGCGTCCCTCCATCTCGACCACGGGCCCCGCCTGTGAGGTGAGGATCCGGAAGTAGGGCAGCATGTCCGCCTGCTTGGCGAGCTCGAGTTGCTCGCGGCGGTCGTGTGAGCGCGCCTTCTCGAAGACGTCGACCGAGATCCGGGGCTGGGGTTCTGTCTGCATGCCCAAAGTCTCCCAGAGCGAAGGCTCGCGATGCGGATTGATTGCGCAGCGTCGTTCACGGTGCGTAGACTCGGGGCAGATGGCAGATGAAGTGCTCGATGCCGATGCGGTGGAAGAACCGGTCGACCCCCGGCGGGCTGGATCCGGAGTCGCGCTGGACGCCGACGTCCGCCCGCTGCCGGAGCGGCGCAGCGCCGCGGAACTCGATGCCTGGCGCGGCGAGGTGCGGACCGTCGCGATCGCGGCGGCCGGCGGACTCGCGGCCGGGGCAGCGACGGTGGCAGCCGTCAATGCGATCAAGGCCCGGGTGCTGGAGCGTAAGCAACCGACCCGGGTGATTCGCCGCGGGGGCAAGCAGGAGGGCATTCTCGCAAGCCGCTCGTTTCTGATCGACGTCCACCTGCTCGACCGTTGAGCCGCTCGCCCGGGCCGCAGGGCGGGATCGCGGTCGATGTCAAGCCGCCCTGGCCTTACCGGATGGCCACCAGGGGCGGCCCGGACCAGGTCTCGCGCGTCCGAGCGGGCGTCTACGAGCGCTTTCTGCACGTCGAGCGCGCACCGATCCTGATCCGTGCCTGGGAGCGACCCGCCCACGGCGACGTTCGGATCGCTGCAATCCCGGTCGAACCCGAGTGGCTGCTCGAGCTGCCCAGCGGGGAAAGGGGGCCGGCGCAGGGGCCGCCGCGGGCCTCCCGCGGGCAGCTCGAGACGGCGCTGGCCCGGGCACGGAATGCCCTCGCGGTGGACGATGACTACACGGAGTTCTACGCCAGGTTCCGCTCCGATCCGGTGCTCGCCCGCCCGATCCGCGAGTTCCCCTGGCTGCGCGCACGCCGCGCGATCTGGCCCTGGGAGGCCTTCGCCTGGGGGGTGACCGAGCAGCTGATCGAGGTCGAGCGCGCACATGCGATTCAGCGCCGGATCATCGCCCGCTGGGGCGCGGCGATGCAACCGCCTGACCGTCCCCGGCCACTCCGGGACGTGCCGGACGCCGCGACCATCGCCGCTCGCTCGCCGGCCGAGCTCGTTTCCTGCGGCCTTGCTCCGAAGCGGGCGCTGGCCCTTCGCAAGGCCGCGCGCGAGATCGCGGCTCGGCGTATCGATCCCGGCAACCCCGGCGACGACCGCCGCCTGCTGGCGATCAGCGAGATCGGTCCCTGGACGGTGCAGGTGCTGGGTCGCAGCGGCCGTGGCGAGCCCGACTCGCTGCCCGCCGGCGATCTCGCCTATCTCAAGCTGGTACCGCACCTGATTGGCCTCGAGCGCCGGGCCACCGTGGCCGAGGTCGAGGACTTCTATTCGCGCTTCGCCCCCTGGCGGGGCTGGGCCGGTCTCTTCACCCTGGTCGGGTAC
>JBBRAH010000059.1:0-13551 GCA_038206985.1 Solirubrobacterales bacterium | reverse complement strand
CATGCTCTTCTCGCTGGTGCTCAAGTCCTATGACACCAATCACGACTACCACGAAGGCGTTTGGATGTGTGCCGGAGCCTTCGTACTCGCCGGCGTATTCGCTCTGTTCGTGAACGCAGAAAAGCCCGTGATTCAGGAGGGCGCATAACGCTCTCACCGGATCACGGGCGTAAATTCGAAAATCAGGGTCAGGTGTTACCAGCCGCCGCCGTCGCCGCCGTCGCTACGATTGCCACGGTCGAAACCGCCGCCACCGCGCTTACCGCCGCCACCGCCGCCGCCGCCACCACCGTAGCCGCCACGGCCACCGCCGCCGCCGCCACCACCGAAGCCGCCACGGCCACCGCCGCCGCCACCGCCGCCGCCACCACCGCCGCCACCGCCGCCGCCGCCACCGCCGCCGCCACCGCCACCGCCGCCGCCGCCGCCACCGCCGCCGCCACCGCCATTGCGGACGGCCTTGCTCTCCGCGGTCGAGATGCCCGCCTGGGCAAGCCCGAAGCCGGCGAGGTCGAGTGCGAGGACCGAGACGGCCTCGCGGACGCCGTAGGGCCCGCTGGTCTGCTCACCGTTGGAGTCGTCTGAGTTGCAGATCGTCTCCGCGAGCGGGTACAGCAGTGTCAGCGCCGAGTCCGGGGTTCCGTCCTCACAGCCCGAGTTGGGCAGTGGGAGGGGGGTGCCCAGCACTTCGATCACGCTGGAGTCGTTGGTCTGTGTCGTCTTGCCGTTCTTGCAGGCGCGCGACTTGCTATTGGCCTCGCCGACACCCGCGATTGGGATATTTGTCACGGCAACGTCGGCAACCGAAGAGCCGCCCTCTGCCGTATTGCACCTGCTGCCCGTCGTGTAGCTGCCGTCGGATTCGCCGGCGCCGGCTTCGATCAGGCCGAGGGCGGCGAGATTCGCCGCCGAGAAGCTGTTGTGGCTTCCCTTCGAGTTGGTCGAGGAGTTGACCTCGAGCACCCCGACACAAGCATCCGTCGCATCACAAATAGTGTCGAGTGCCGCTGTCTGCAGTGGCTCGAGCGGTCCACCTGAGGTTTCTCCCTCGCCCGTCTCAACGACCAGGGTGCCCTGCCCGAACAGGCCGAGGATCGTGACCGACCCGGAATGCTTTCCGTTCTTCTTGGAGCCCCTGGAGCTGCCGATGACGACGTCGTCATCGCTCGGGGTCTCGCCCTTGGGCGGTGAACCCCCGGGCAGTAGATCCGTGGTCACGACGTTGCCCTCGCCGTGCGGGTCGGTGCCGTGGATTGGGGGCACGTAGCCGCTTGGCGAGGCCGCTGGCGCGGGTGCAGGTGCAGGTGCCGGCTGGGTGGTAGCCGTACTACCGCCGGAGCCGCCGGCTGAGCTGCCTGAACCTCCGCCGGATCCGTCGCCGGTCACGTTCTGCAGGGTGTCGCCGACGCTGCCTGCAACACCGTTCACAGTGTTGTTCAGGGTGTCGCTCAGCCCGCTCAGCGGACCCTTGTCCGCGCTGGCGGGCGCCACGGCCATCGCCGCGGCGCCGATCAGCGTGCATGCAAATGCCGCGAAGGCAGCACGCCGACTACGGCCCCTTCCTCGCATCTCCTTCGTTGTGAGTCGTTCTCTCATCGTTCATGCCCTCCTACTTGCTTCGTGACGCCGGTATCGGCGTCACATGAACGGCGAAGAAGGTGAAGCAACGGCCCGGGCAGCGATACCGCGAATGTGTTGATTGGCCAGTCGAGGTGCGGCTCAACCATTTGGTGGATGCCTGCTGAGGGGCAGGCACCATCTGCAGGCACGCCGAGCCGTCGCGCGGCGGCGAGTTGCAGCAGCCGCTCTATCTATAGGCTCAATCCGTGGGCGCGGAGGAGACCAGCGAGAAGCCGTCCGGCGTCGGCAACGCCGGTGCCTCTCACGGTGGCCGACTCGCGGCCCGGGCGCTCGCTTCGCGGGGTGTCAGCCACCTCTTCACCCTCTCCGGCGGTCACCTCTTCAGCCTCTACGACGGCTGCAAGGAAGAGGGGATCGAGATCGTCGATGTGCGGCACGAGCAGGCTGCTGCGTTCGCGGCCGAGGGCTGGGCGAAGGCGACGCGGACGCCCGGTGTCTGCGCGCTGACCGCGGGCCCAGGCGTGACCAACGGCATGAGCGCGATCGCGGGTGCCCAGATGAACGGCTCCCCGATCACGGTGCTCGGCGGTCGTGCGCCGGAGATGACCTGGGGAACCGGGCGCCTGCAGGAGATCGACCACCTGCCCTTCGTCTCTCCGCTCACCAAGTCCGCCGCGACAGTCAAGGACGTCAGCGAGATCCCCGCGGCCACCGCCCGCGCCTACGACCTTGCCGCAGAACTTCCGACGGGCCCGACGTTCCTCGACTATCCGCTCGACGTCGTCTTCACCGAGGCCGAGGCCGAGATGCCCGCCAAACCCCTGGCCGCCGCCGCGACGCCGGCCGACGGTGTGGAGGAGGCGGCAGCGTTGCTCGCCGCGGCGGAGCGCCCGGCGATCATGGCCGGCACCGGTCTGTACTGGACATTCGGCGAGGAGGGCCTGCAGCGCCTGGCCGAGGCCCTCGGTATCCCCGTGTATCTGAATGGCATGGGCCGGGGGTGTCTACCCGCCGATCACGAACTGAGCTTCAGCCGTACCCGCGGCGCTGGGCTGGGCGGCTGCGATGTTGCCGTGGTGATCGGGGTGCCGCTCGACTTCCGGCTCGGGTTCGGCGCGGCGATCTCAGCCGAGGCGAAGTTGATCCGCGTCGATGTGGAGCCGAACCGCCTCGAACGCAATCGGGCAGCCGACGTCGATCTGGTCGGCAACGTCCCCGCGACTCTCGCCGCGCTCGCCGAGGCCGCGAGCGACGCCGGCGGCAGCCCCGCGAGAACCAGGGCCTGGGTGAGTTCGCTCCGCGAGACCGAGACCGAGAAGCGCGCCACTGAGCAGGGCGACTTCGGCGACGACCGCGCGCCCCTGCATCCCATGCGGCTCTACGCGGAACTCGCCGGGGCGCTCGACCGGGACGCGATCGTGATCGGCGACGGGGGCGACTTCGTCTCCTACGCGGGTCGGGTGATCGAGACCTACGAGCCCGGCTGCTGGATGGACCCGGGTCCCTTCGGCTGCCTCGGCGCCGGACCGGGACAGGCCATCGGTGCCGCCTGCGCCAAGCCTGGCCGGCAGATATGCGTTCTCCTCGGCGACGGTGCGTTCGGCTTCAGCGGGATGGAGTTCGACACCCTCGCCCGCCACGGCCTGCCGGTCGTCGGCGTGATCGGCAACAACGGGATCTGGGCGCTCGAGAAGCATCCGATGGAGTTCCTCTACGGCTACTCGCTGGCCGCTGAGCTCCGTCCCGAGACCCGCTACGACAAGGTGGCCGAATCGCTCGGCTGTCACAGCGAATTGGTCCGCTCTCCCGCTGAGCTGCGCCCGGCCCTCGACCGGGCCTTCTCGTGTGGTGGGCCGGCGCTGGTCAACGTGCTCACGGACCCCGAGGTCATCTACCCGCGCAAGGCCGTTCTCGCCTGAGTCGTCGCGACGGCTATCTTCGGAGGCCATGGGACTCCGGCTCGGCCGTCACAACTTCACCCGGGTCGTCTACGACGCCGCCTCCGACGTGCTCTACGCGAGCCTTCCGGGCACCGAGACGGCGCGTCGCGAGGCGACACCTGAGGAGGATGTCTGGCTCTTCGACGACCTGGGCAGGTTCGTCGGGGTGAGGGTCGTCGAGCCGCGCCGCCGCTGGGAACGGGACGGGGCGCTCTGGGTCAGCCTGCCCACCGGCGAGCTCGAACGGGCGGCCGGGATCGAGGCCGCGTTGCGCCGCGCCGAGGACTGAGTCCCCGCCGCGACCACCCGGGTCTCAAAGCACTACATTTCTCGGCCCATGGCAGAACTTCAAATCGCAGGAAAAACCGCACTGATCACCGGCGGGGCCCGTGGAATCGGCCTCGAAACTGCCCGGGCGCTCCACAGCCGCGGCGCCTCGGTCGCCATCGTCGATCTCGACCAGGGCGAGACCCGCGCCGCTGCGAAGCAACTCGGACCCCGCGCACTGGCTGTCGCAGCTGATGTGACCGACGAGACCGCCGTGAAGCTTGCGGTTGAGGCGACGCTGACGGAGTTCGGCAGCCTCGACATCGTCGTCGCCAACGCGGGCATCGCGCAGCCGATCCGACCCGTCTCGGTCGTTGATCCCGCGGCCTTCGACCGGGTGCTCGATGTAAATCTCGGTGGCGTCGTCAAGACCGTTCGCCAGGCGCTGCCGCACGTCATCGAAGCCCGTGGCCACGTGCTCGTGATCGCCTCCGTGTACGCCTTTCTCAACGGCGGCATGCAGTCCAGCTACGCGATGAGCAAAGCGGCGGTCGAGCAGTTCGGGCGCGCTCTGCGAGTCGAGCTCGCGCCCCACGGTGCCTCGGCCGGCGTCGGCTACTTTGGCTTTGTCGACACGTCGATGGTCCGCGACGCTTTCGCCGACCCGATCGCGGCCAGGGTCGAGGAGGTGGCGCCCCGCTTCCTGCGCAAGCGGATTCGGCCGGCTGAGGCCGGGGAGGCGCTCGCCGTCGGCATCGAGAAGCGGGCTGCTCGCACCATCCGTCCGCGCCGCTGGGCCCCCTACTCCCGTCTGCGCGGACTGGTCAATCCATGGATCGATGAGTTCACTTCCCGCGACCCCACCATTCGCGAGGCCATCACGGCCGGCGAGCGCACAGAACGGGATCCGGATTGAGCTCAGACACCCCACACGCCCCGGAGCCCGAGGTCGGGCTCGAGGAAAACGACGAGCTACTCGCCCGCTGGGCCCAGACGCGCGATCCGGATCTGCGCGAGGAGCTCGCGGTCCGCTACATGCCCCTGGCGAACTCGTTTGCCCGCCGTTACCGGGATCGCGGCGAGAACCTCGATGATCTCGAGCAGGTGGCGAGCCTGGGCCTGTTGAAGGCGCTCGACGGCTTCGACGATATTCGCGGGACGAGCTTCCGCGCCTACGCGGAGCCGACGATTCTCGGCGAGCTGCGACGCCATTTCCGGGACAAGCGCTGGGCGATGCGGGTGCCCCGAGATCTGAAGGAGGCGATTCCGCGCATCCGGCGCGCGATCGAGGAACTGGAGAGCGACCTGGGACGCGAGCCGGAGACAGCGGAGGTCGCCGAGCAGGCCGGGATGGAGGAGGAGGAAGTGCTCGAGGCGCTCGAGGCCTCCAGGACCTCGCGCCCGTCGTCGCTGGACGCGCCGGTCGCCACCGGCGATCCTGAAGCCTCGACGGTTGCCGAGACGATCGGCGAGCTGGACGGCAACATCGAGGAGACCGAGTGGGGCTTGATCCTCGAGGAGCGGCTCGAGGACCTCGATGAGCGCGAGCGCGAGGCGCTGCACCTGCGCTTCGTCCGTGATCTCACCCAGAAGGAGATCGGCGAGGAGATCGGGGTCTCCCAGATGCAGGTCTCCCGGATCCTGCGCGACACGCTCGCCAAGCTGAAGATCGACCCCAAAGAACTGCAGGCTCCCGACTCCGGAGAGGAGTAGTCCGGGCCGTCAGCCTGCGTTTAGACGGGCAGCGGCTGGGTATGGAGCCCGCAGAGTGTCCATTGAGGGAAACATTGCGCAGCGGCCAAGGCAGGGAGAGCCGGGCGACGTGCACGTGCTCGGCCTCCTCGGCAGCGAGCGAAGCGACTCGCTCAACCTGCGCCTGCTGCGCTCCGCCGGCAGCGTCGAGGCGTCCTTCGAGCTGACGATCTTCAAGTCGGCCGCTGGCGAGCCGATTCCTCCCTTCAACCCGGACGCCGACTTCCCCGATGGGGTTGCGCGACTGCGAGAGGCGGTCGAGGAAGCTGATGCGGTCCTGCTCGCGACCCCGGAGTACAACGGCTCCTTGCCGGGCGGACTCAAGAACGCGATCGACTGGGTCTCCACTCCGGCCGGCGAAGGTCCGATCCGAGGCAAGCCCACCGCGGTGATCGGGGCCGACCGGGGTGAGGTCGGCTGCGACTGGGCCCACGCCGATGCGCGCAAGGTGCTGGAAACCGCGGGCGCGCGCGTGATCCGCGACGGCCTCTCGGTCTGCGACGCGGAAAATGCTTTCGACGATGCCGGCCATCTGGTGGAGCCGACTCAGGCGCTGCGGCTGGAGCAGGTGGTCGAGGAGCTGGTCGAGGAGAGCCGCGGCCCGTAGGTACGCGGTCAGCCGGCTTCGATGTGCTCTTTGAGCCCCTCGGCGGCGCCCTTGGTCAGAAACTCCTTGACCTTGCCCTCGACGGGTCCGCGCAGCAGCATGCCCAGCATCCGGCCGGGATCGATGTCGAGCGCGAACGTCGCCTCGGTCTTGCCCTCGCCAAGGTCAGTCAGCACCCAGGATCCGTCCAGGGACTTCACGTCGCCCTCCTCCTGGGTCCAGGTCATGCCCGCCGGTTCGTCGTAGCTGAAGCGGACCCGCTGGGTGGTCTCCTTGACCATCGCGTCGGCCTTCAGATTGGCGAGGGTGGCGCGGCCCTGATCGTCGCTTTCGAGAACTTCGACGCTCTTCAGCGACGGCTGCCAGACATCGGATGTGGGGACGTCGGCGATCACTGCGAAGACCTCGTCCCGGGGCGCTTCGATCTGGACTGTGTGAGAGGCGGTGATGTGTCCCATGGCGCTCCAATATATGGACACGCGGCGCGGGCGGTGGCACCGGGGCCGGCGACGGCGGCGACGGCGACGGCGCTAGCCGTATGCGACGATCACGGCGATGTCACCACGAATTGGCATGCCGCCGCTGCGCCGAGCCGATCTGAGCCCGGATCCCATTGCCCAGTTCGAGCAGTGGTTCTCCCTTGCGCGTGAGAAAGCGCCGCTGCCGGAGGCGATGACGCTTGCCACAGTCGATGCGGATGGCGCTCCGGACGCGCGGATGGTCCTGCTGAAGGGCGCCGACGAGCGTGGTTTCCGCTTCTACACGAATGCCAAATCGGCCAAGGGGAGCCAGCTCTCGGCGGCGCCACACGCAGCGCTGGTCATTTACTGGCGCGAGCTGGATCGCCAGGTGCGGGTCCGTGGGGCGGTCGAGCAACTGACCGGTGCGGAGGCTGATGCCTACTTCCGTTCGCGGGCTCGCGACTCCCAGATCGGTGCCTGGGCGTCACCACAGAGCGCGGCACTGGCCGATCGGGCCGCTCTCGAGGCGCGGCTGGGGGAGGTCGAGGAGCGCTTCGCCGGTGTGGATGTCGAGCGGCCACCGCACTGGCTCGGCTACCTCGTGGAGCCGGAGCGGATCGAGTTCTGGCAGGGCCAGTCGGGCCGGCTGCACGACCGCTTCGCCTACGAGCGCGCGGAGGAGGGCTGGTCGCTGAGCAGGCTGGGGCCCTGAGCTGGGGATCTGTCGGCCGTTAGAGAGTGCGGCCGACGGCCAGTCCGGCGAGCGCGAACAGCAGGCCCACTGCCAGCATCCCGAAGACGTTGGCGAACGCGAGCATCACCTGGGAGTCCTCGGCGAGGCGAATCGAATCGACCGTGTAGGTCGAAAAGGTGGTGAAGGAGCTGAGGAATCCGATGCCGAGGGCGATCCGCCAGCTGTCGTCGAGCACCATGCGCTCAGTCGTCAGCGCGACCAGGACGCCGAGCGCGAAGGAGCCGACCACGTTGACGGCAAACGTGTCCCAGGGAAAGCGGCCGACGGCACCGGCGTTGATAAAGACTGAGTCGACGGCGTAGCGGGAGACTGCTCCGGCGGCGCCGAAGACTGCGACCAGCAGGACGTTCATGCGGCGACCGTATCTGAATCGGCTCCGGCGGCCAGCGCCGCTCCCCAGAGGATGTCGTGGTCGGAGACCGTGATCTGCTCGAGGCCGAAGACACGCATAGCGGTGACGAGAATCACCACCCCGGCAACGATCGTCGCCGACCGGTCCGGATGCAGTCCCGGGAGCGAGGCCCGCTCCGCGGTGGGTGTGGCGATCAGCTTTCCCAGCAGCTGCTGGATCTCGACGAGCGCGAGCGTCTGGCCCTCGACGAGGGCGGCATCGTAGGTGTCGAGCTCGAGCGCCATCGCCGCCAGGGTCGCGGGCGTGCCGGCTACGGCGATCAGGTCGTAGGGTGAGCCCCCGGCCCGCGTTCTGATCCCTTCGAGCTCGGTGCGGACCGAGTTGGCGAGCGCCTCGAGCTGACCGGGGTCAGGCGGGTCGGCGCTGAGGAAACGTTCCGTGTGACGCACCACCCCGATCTGCAGGGAGGTGTGGAAGTCGGGCTGCGCGCCGTCACCGATGATCAGCTCGGTCGAGCCGCCGCCGATGTCGAGCACGGCACGCCGTCCGCCACCCAGGTCCCGTTGGAAGTTGGCGCCGCTCCAGGTCAGCCGTGCCTCCTCCTCGCCGCTGATCACGCGGGCCTTGAGCGCGAAGCGCTCGCGCAGCTCGGCAGCGAAGGCGGAGCCGTTGGCCGCGTCCCGTACCGCCGAGGTGGCGAGCGCGACCGTGCGCTGGGCCCGGTGCCGCTCGGCCAGCTGAAGATAGGACCCGATCGCCCCACACACGTCCTCGATCGCCTCGTCGGCAAGCCGGCCGCTGGTGTCTACTCCTCTGCCCAGACCGGTCACTTGCGAGCGACGCTCGATCTCCCGCAGCGCGCCACCCTCAGCACTCGGAAGGCCGGCGATCAGCAGGCGAGTGGAGTTGGACCCGATGTCGATGACGGCGACCCGCAAGGCGGCGCGATCGTAGAGGGAGGAGGGGGCCACATGCGGGGCGCCCGGGCAGGGAAACCCACGTCTGTACCCACGTTGAGATGTAAGTAAACCCTCATATTTACGTTTGCGGGTCTCGCAGACGGGTACCTGAAACCTCGGAGGGTGGTTTCAAGCGGCCACCTTCGAAACTTCAGAAAGCTTGCCGGGGAGCCCGATGCCCTGGCTAGGTGCAAACCCGCGCCACTTGTGGCGCGGGTTTCGCATTTCTGCAGCCGGGCCGGAGCCTGCGGCTTGCCCCCCGTTTGGCCAATGCAGCAATCCGTTGCTATCTTGTAAAGCACCGTCGCGGGGTGGAGCAGTCAGGTAGCTCGCCGGGCTCATAACCCGGAGGTCACAGGTTCAAATCCTGTCCCCGCTATAGAGAGCAGCCCGCTCATCGAGCGGGCTGCTTGCGTTGTGGGGCGGGGCCAGGCCGGTGCGGCGGGCATCAATTGGGCATCAATTCGACCGGGGTAGCTCGCCTGTGCGGCCTATAAGATGCCGCCCGTGGGGGCCTCTGAGGTAGGGAATGCGACGTCCGGGACTGATGCGCCCCGCGGCGCGCAGGCGCTTCTTTTCAAGTTGCTCGACAGCCCGATAGCCGGGCTTGCGCCGTGGATCGCCAACGCCCTGATCAGCGGCCCGAGCCGCCTGGAGCTCTCGGCCGTGATCTCGCTCGGGCTGGCCCTGCTGATCTTCGGGCTCGGCCGCCTGCGGGGCAAGTCCGTGAAGGCGCTGGAGCTAGCCGACGTGGTCTTCTTCGGCGGTCTGGCGCTGTTCGTGGCCCTCGCCTCCGACTCCACCTACGGCTGGCTCGAGCTCTGGAGCGGCGAGATCGCGAACATTGCCCTGGCGGTCATCGCCCTCGGCTCGATCCTGCTTCGCGAGCCGTTCACGATCCAGTACGCCCGCGACGAGGCACCGCGCGAGGTCTGGAAGACGCCGCAGTTCCTGCATGTCAACTACGTGATTACGTGGGCCTGGGCGATCGCCTTCCTGATCGGCGCCGCCTCCGGCTACTACGGCGACCAGATCCTCGACAGCTCCAACAATCTGTGGACCGGATGGGTGATTCAGACCGCCGCGATTATCGTTGCGGTCCAGTTCACCGCCTGGTATCCCGATCGCGCCCAGGCCCGTTACGCCCGGGCGGCCGGCGAGCCCGCCGACGAGGTGCCGCTCTCGGCCCTGCTGGTCCCGCTGGGGAGCTGGGTGATCGCGGTCGGGGTCATCGTGCTGGTCTCAGGGGAGGGCTCGACAGCGCTCGGGATCGGCTTGATCGTGGTCGGCTACCTGCTCACGCACCTGTTGGTCCGTGACTCACGCGACTCTGAGACGGCCGCGGCCGAGATGTAGTTCCTGACCACGTTGTTCATCCGGGCCACCTTGGAGGCTGGAGGTGTTCTAAGCACCCAACGCCAAGGAGAAACCGGATGAAAGCCGCTTCGAACTCCTGACACCTGGGTCTTGATCGGTCACACATCTTCCTGCAGGTTGGCTTCATGCAGGAGCGAGAGCCGATCCACATCACCGTCCCTGGCAGCCCGCTGGACCCACGATCTCTCCCTCAGATTGACGGGGTCGAGATCCACTACGCGCCGGGCCTTCATCCCGACGACGTGGAGGTTTGTGGCCGGCATCCCCACGACAGGCGCGAAGGCTGATTGATCTCGCCGAGGTGATGAGTGAGCACGAGTTGCGCGGGTGCTTCGCGACCGCCAGAGAGCGCGGCCTACTTGACCTCGAGCGCCTGGCCGCGTCGAGGGCCCGGGTCGAGTGGCGACCCTCGCTGGAAATGCTCGATCGGGTGATCGCCGAGTTCACGTGACGCATCAGAGCATCGAAAGTCTTGATGTTATGATGCGTCTCCAGATGAGAACGACGGTCACACTCGATCCCGACACCCGGCTGCTGATCGAGCGGGTGATCAAAGAACGGGGCCTGACCTTCAAGCAGGCCGTCAACGATGCGATCCGCCGGGGCCTTGGCGGGAGCGGCCGGGGCTTCGAAGGGCCATTTACGTCACCGCGCGATCTGGGCTCGGCTCATGTCGACCTGACCAAGGCGCTGAGCCTGGCCGGCGATCTCGAGGACGACGCGATCGCGCGTCGTCTTTCCGAGGGTCGCTAGCCGGCGTGGTTGTCGTCGACGCCAACGTCCTGCTCTACGCGGCGAACGCTTCCAGCATCCAGCACGGGGTCGCGCTCGGCTGGCTTGAACGCGCGCTGGCCGGTCGCCAGACCGTTGGCCTGGCATGGGTTGTCCTCCTCGCATTCATCAGGCTGAGCACCAGCCCCGTGGTGTTTCCGGACCCCCTCAGCCCTGCTGGGGCGATGGACCAGGTAGAGGCCTGGCTGGCGGCGCCCGCTGCTGTGGTTCTGGAGCCGAGTGGGCGCCATGCCCACATCCTCGGCGGCCTTCTCGCGGGCGCCGGAACCGCCGGCAATCTGACTACCGACGCGCACCTGGCGGCACTCGCGATCGAGCACGACGCCGAACTTGTTTCCTTCGACCGTGACTTCGCAAGGTTCCCGGGGCTCCACCATCGCGTCCCAGGCGAATCGAGCTCATAACCCGGAGGTCGCAGGTTCGAATCGCGCCGGGTATTGGTTCTCGCTACCACCGCGGATCATGGAGGACCACTCCCGCACTTCGCGCAAAGGGGGAGCCGCGTACAGGATCGCGGCAAATCGTACCGAGCATTCCGCGTACTGCGCCAGCGACTATCTACCGATGCGGTCGCGTGGGGAGCCTGATCTCGGTGCGCATCGGCGAGCTTGGGTAGAGGCCTCTATCTCGCATCGAACCACCACGGCTGCTATCTCGGGGACCGCAGACTGCGATGTCATCCGTCCGACTACAACACCCGCATACCTGTTCAGCTATAACTTCCCTCCGTGCCGCACCCCCAGGAGCACACCAGCGCCGCGGCGGAGCTCAGCCCCGAGGAGGCTGAGTCGATCGCCGAGAGCATGCGCGCCTTCGCGACCGCGAGCCGGGTCCGCATCCTCTTCGCCCTGATGAGTGAGTCGCTGACCGTTGATCGCCTGGCCGAGCGGGTCGGTCTCGAGCCCGGCGCGGTGTCGCAACAACTACGGGTGCTGCGCCACCTCCACCTGGTCAGTGCCGATCGGGAGGGCCGACACATCCGCTACCGGCTCCACGATCACCACGTCGCCGACCTTCTCGCCACGATTCGCTACAGCCGCGAGCACGTGGAGCAGGGCTGGAGCAACGCACCGCAGGCCCCGGACCGCTCAGCGCGCGTGACGTGAGCCACGCGCACGCCCACCCACACAGCCACGGCCTAATCGACCCCTCGATCAAGCGCTCACGCGAGGGCCTGCGGGCGGTGGCCGTCTCGCTGCTGGTCCTGGCGGTAACGGCCGGGCTGCAGATCGCGATCTTCGTCGTCACCGACAGCGTCGCCCTGCTGGCCGACCTGATCCACAACATCGGCGATGCGTTGACGGCGGTGCCGGTCGGGATCGCGTTCCTGCTGCGCTCAGCGCGAGCTGAGCGCTGGGCAGGTCTTGCGGTCGTCGCCGCGATCTTCATTAGCGCCTGCGTCGCGGGCTACGAGGCAGTTCTCCGGATCATCGATCCGAGCGCGCCCGACCGGCTCGGCGCGCTCGCCGCCGCGGGCGTGATCGGATTCGGCGGCAACTGGATCGCCGCGGGTGTCCGCACCCGGGCCGGGCGACGGCTCAACAGCCCCGCCCTGATCGCCGACGGCGCCCACGCGCGCGCCGACGCCTACGTCAGTCTCGCGGTGGTTGCCAGCGCCGCGGTGGTCGGCATCGGGCTCGATCTCGCCGATCCCCTGATCGGCCTCGCGATCACGGTTGTGATCCTGCGAATCACCTGGCAATCCTGGAACACCGTGAGGGGAGACGGGCATGCCCACTAGAGCGCGGGCTGTGGCGGTCTGGGTGCCGCCGGTACTCGGAGTCCTGCTGATCGTCGTGGCACTGGCTCCCCGCGGCCGCGATCGCCCACGGCCTGGGCGCCGGAGCCGCCGATCGCACGATCCCCGAGTTCATTCCGTTCGGCATCGAGCACCGCACCAGTCTGGGCGAAGTCGGCGGGAGTCGAGGCCACGCCCGAGCAAAGCCGGGCCACCCAACGCCTGGCGTCAGGAGCTGACGGCGGTCTCGTGGACGTGTCGCCACAACAGGACCCCCGGGCGGTCCGGATCGGCGAGCAGCAGCCCGGTCGTCCGCCGCCGGGCCCGCTCGCCGTCGGTGCTGTGACGCTCGCAGAAGGTGACCACGGTCCCCCCTTCGACGCGCAGGATCACCTCGATCTCAGAGACGTCGATCGCGAGGCCCGGCCGGCTGCCACCGGCTCGCCCCAGCGCCGTCAAGAGCTCAGCACCGCTGACCTGATCGCCATCCTGGTCGATCAAGGTCAGGGACTCGTGGATCGCGCCCTCGATCGCCGCGAACGCGTCCGCCTCCCCGGCAGCCAGCCAGAGGGCGAGGGCGCCGTGGAAGCGGCGGACCTCGGCGACCGCGGGGTCATCCGGCGGCGTCGAGGTCCCGGGACTCCGCCGCTCCGTCAACCCGCCTCGAAGAGAGCTGCGATCGGCGCCACGTCATCCGGCGAGTCAGGATCGGCGGAGACCCGGAGCACGGCATGTGGCCCATCGGTGCCGACCTCCCAGGAAACGAACGAGCAGCAACGGCGCTCCTCGTCCGCGAGCGCCTCGAGCTCCTCTCGAACGCCCTTCCCGTCCTCGAAAAAGACCTCGAGCCGGGGTCCGCTGCGCCGGAGCCGGAGCCGGCCCCGATCGGCCAGCGCTCGCCACCGCCGCATCCGCGCGGGCCCATCCTCCGGGCCCAGAGTGCAGGCCACGGGAAGCTCGACGGGCTCGGC
>JBBRAH010000058.1:0-13659 GCA_038206985.1 Solirubrobacterales bacterium | reverse complement strand
CGGTGCTGCAGCCGCGAACGGATGACGATCCAGCGCCGTCGGTGGCGGGTGGGACTGGCGGCGATTCCTAGTCCGTCTGCTCCGCCAGCCAGGCGAGGGCGGCCTCGCGGTCCCTGAACCGCAGGCAGCGGGCGAAGGGAGTCCTCGAGGACCTGGACGGTGAGTTCCCCGTGCCGGTCTCTCAGCGCCTCGGGGGCAGGTAACTCAGCGCGCTCGGAGGCACCTGCGTCCGGGGGGCCGCGAGGGGATGCGGCGCGCCCTGACTAGGGCGGGCTCGCTTGCTCCCCTCCCACGATGCTGAGCGCTAGGCGCGCGTCTTTTTGAGCGAGTAGGTGCGGTCCTGCTTCTCGACCATGTCCCTCTCCATGAGGCGGTCGAGAATCGGGTACAGCTGCTGCGGCTTGACTCCGACCTGATTCGCGTACTCGCTGACCCGGAGGCCGGGATGGGCCTTGATGCTCTCGATCAGCTGCGCCTCGCGCTGGCCACGGGGGGCCCGGTGCTTGCCGCTGCTGTGGCGAGTTCGCGATGTCTTGCGGCCCTTGCCCGGCTTCTTGCGGACGCTGCGGCTGGGGCGAGTGGATCGCTCCGCAGGGGCGGGCGCATCGGCGACGGTTACGGCTGCATTGCCGCCATCCCCCAGATCCTTGAGGCGGTCCAGCGCTGAAACGAGATGGCTGCGCTCCTGATCGATCTCCTCGATGCGCGAGGCTAAAAGCTCTCGAGCCTTGTCAAGCTTACTCGTCATATTTCTCTCTCCTTGTTGGTGTTTCCCGATGTGCGCGCATCGTGACCGATTCGCTCAAACTTGGTCGTATGGTATTACAAATGCCCATCTGCCGGGTTTGGCCACCGCTGCGGGCGCCGCAGCCACCGACTGGCGAACCATCTGCTGGAAGGAAGAGGAAGTCCTCGGCGAGCAACTCGAATGCGTCCTCGGGCGAGTTCTTAAGCTCGTTCCGGACGGACGGTGGCGGTCGGCTCAGGCGTCGGCGTTGCGCTTCTCCGCCAGCCACTCGAGCGCTGCCTCGCGGTCGAGGAAGCGGCGCGTGAGCCGGACGCGGTCGTCTTCGACACAGGTGAGGATCGCCCATCTGCCCGCGCCGGGGCGCGGCGGGGCATCCGTGGTGGCGGTGCCGGAAACCATCACGCACGGGCCCGGGGGGCGCTCGATCGCGAAGTGCCCCAACTCGTAGCCCGGATATTTGTCGTGGATGGCGAGTAGCGAGCGGAGGGCCTCGGCGGCACCCTGCAACTCGAGGCCGCTGACGTGGTCGTAGTAGGCGTAGCCGGGGGCCAGCAGGCGGAGCACCGCGCCGTAGTCGTTGCGGGAGAAAGCCCAGATCGAGTCCTCGATCACCTGCACGTCGGAGCGCGGCTTGAGCCGGTCGGGCAGCGCGTCGATCGCGGCGCGGCGGTCGTCGAAGCCGAAGACGGCGGTGAACCTGCCTCCGGGAGCGACCATCAGCCAGGCCGGCAGCGCCTTGGACGGGCCAGGGGGCGCCGGCGGCGGGACGACCAGCAGATAGCCGTCGCCGATGTCGCGTACGGATCCGTGAGCAAACGCTTGACGCAGACCTGAGAGCTCCGGCCCTTCCCGCAGGGCGGTGAGGCCGTCGTCGCCGTTGAGCACCCGGCCGGATGCGAGCCGGATGAGAAAGTCCGGCGAGAGCAGCTCGCCGGGCCCATCGGAGCCGCCCGAGCCGCCGGGGCCCTCGTTGCCGAACTCTTCGAATACGAGGCGAGCCCGCTCGAGGGCAGGGCCGCTTGCTCCGCTTTCGTCCAAGGCCGGGTGGCTCAGGCCGCCGGGGTCTTCAGCTTGTAGGTGCGATCGGTCTTCTCGACCATGTCGCGCTCCATGAGGCGGTCGAGAATCGGGTAGAGCTGCTGGGGCTTGACTCCGACCCGGCGCGCGTACTCACTGACCCGCAGACCGGGATTGGCCTTGATGCTGGAGACCAACTGCTGCTCGCGCTGGCCGCGGGCGGCCCGGTGGCCTTTGCCGTTAGCGCTGGATCGCGACCGCGAGCTGCGGCCGCTCTGTCGTTTGGCCGTGCGCGCCGTGCGCCGCGGGCCTCGTGACTTGCTACCGCGCTTGGAGGTCTCCGCAGCGGTAGCCGCCCTCGTCGTGCTGCCGCTGGGCAGCTCGTTGAGGCGCTCCAGCGCTGCGAGAAGCTGCGCCCGTTCCTGATCGATCTCCTCGATACGCGCCGCCAACAGGTCACGCGCGGTGTTCAGCTTGCTGTCCACGAATCCCTCTCTCTTCTTCATGCTCGCGATGTCTTACCCCCAACTGAATCTTAGGAGAATGGGCAGACGCGAGCTGACGTAACGTCAGCAAACTGCGGGATTCACGCGAGCGCCGCTATGCGAGGTCCGGCAAGGCCGCACGGGCCTCCCCCTCGGTCCGGAAGAAGAGAATCGCGCGAATCCTCGAGTCGAACACCCGCACGAGCCAGAATCCGGGCTGCATCGACAGCTCGTCGTCGTGGCCGTGACTGTAAGAGGAACCGGAGAGCAGATACCAGCCGGCGCCGAGGCCCTCGACACGATCGAACTCGAAAGCCCGATTCTTGTAACTGCGGCTCTCCTGCTCGAACCAGCGAGTCCAGCCGGTGTGACCGGCGAACAGTTGACCGGCAGAGGTATGGATGATCACGTCCTCGGCCAGCAGCTCGAACGCGTCCCCGGGCCACTTCTCGAACTCGAAACCGATCAACCGTTCGACGACGGTACGCTCGGTTTGCCCGTCGCCGCCACCGTCCCCCTGCTCCACCCGGTCGCTCTCCATTTCGCATCAGTCGTAACGGCAAATTGATTTCTGACAATACCCCGCCGGGGCCGGTTACTTCAGCTTGCCCGTCAGGCTGCTCTCGCCGGGGAGCTTTGCGCGCACGGCATATGGCTTCTTCTTCGCCTTCTTCACCTTCACCTTCTTGGTGACGACATCACCGGGCTGCACCCTGGTGTTGAACAGCGTCGTCCACTTCTTCTTGTTCTTCTTACTGAGCCCCTGGGCCTGAACCTTGAGCTTGCCGGCAGCCGGAGCGCGAGCGAAGAAGGAGACCTTCTTCTTACTGAGCCGCTCGGCGTCGAGGGGGAAGCGGTAGGCCGTGTACTGGGATTTGAGCGTGAGGTCCTCGAAGGCGAGGCCGCCCTGCACGTTGCCGATCTCGCCGGGCTCGGTTACGCCGAGGTCGTGCATGAAGAAGTTGAGCGCCAGCTCGACTCCCTGCTCGTGCAGGAGGCGCAGGCCCTGCTGCATCCACACCGTGGTGCTCTTCAGCGGGGATCCGGTGGCGGTGTCGGGCGGGTTGGTCTCCCAGTAGATCTCGGTCGTCCATAGCGGCCGTGGCTTGGCGGCGGCGGGCAGCACGGTCCCCTGCTGCTCGGCGGCGCGCAGCAGCTTGGTGAGCTTGCTGTAGTCGGCGAGGCGGGCGCCATCGGAGATGCCGGGCTTGCTCGGGTCGCGGGGGGTGATCGCGTGGTGGTCGAAGACGTCGAAGTGGACCCGCTCGCACTGGCCGACCGGGATCGCCTTTGACTTGTTGTCGAGGCAGAAGAGACGGCGCAGGAAGGTGACCGGGCCGGTGCGCACGCCGGGGACGCTCTCCAGCGGCGCGGTCCCGGCGATCACCACCTGATTGGTGGGATCGGGCGCCTTGAAGCCGTCGTAGGAGGCGTTGAGCATCTCGCGGTAGCGCTCGGCAGCGGTCGAGACGTTGCCCTCGTTGTCGGTGCCGAACTGGGGCGCGAGGAAGCGGCCGAGGTTGGGCTCGTTGAAGGCCTGGAGGAAGTCCACCTCGGGCAGGGGCGGCTCGGGGCCTGGGCCGTCGAGGTCGTAGCTGCCGCTATAACGGGTGGCGATCGCCTCGGAGAACTCGCCCAGCGCCACCGCGTCCGGCTTCCAGGTGTTGGGGAAGGTGCCCTCCGGCTGGGGACCCGGTGCCTGCGCCCAGACCGGGGTCCGGTTGGTGGTGATCAGGGTCTGCAGGCCGCGGGCGGCGGCGGAGCGCATCGCGGTGTCGAGGCGCTCGAAGTTGTAGGCGGCGTCGGCGGGGTCGGTGCCGTCGGTCGGCTCCGTGGGCGCGACGTCCTTCCAGTTGGCGTTGAAGCGGACCAGGCCGGGACCGCCGAGGTCGCTGGTCAGGTCGAAGAGCTGCTCGCGCTCGGCGACGTCGGTACTGAGGTAGGCGGGGTCGGCGGTGCCGAGCACCAGGGGCGTGGAAGTGGCCGCGGCCTGCGGGGCGGCGAAGGCCATCGTGGCGGCGGCCAGCGCGGTTGCTGCGGGTCCGAGGCCGAGGCTCACTTGCGGCCCACCTTCCAGGGCAGCGCGGACGTCCCCGCTACGCGGGCCCGCAGCTCGAGCTTGCCGCGCGCCCGTAGGGTGGTCTCGAACACGTCGTGGGCGCCGACCTCGATCTTGCGCACGGTGGTCCACGGGGCCTTGCGCTTTTGGCTCTTGCCCTTGCCCCTGGCGGCGGCCTTCCGGACCTGGACGGCGACCTTGCCCGCCTCCGGGGACATTGCCCAGACGTCGACGTTGCGTTTGTTGGGGCGCTCGGCGACCAGCGGGAAGCGGTATGAGTCGAAGCTCAGCTTGCGCTTGCCATCGACGAACAGCAGGCCGCCCTGGACGTTGGAGACGTCGCCGGGACGGGTGAGCGGCGCGTCGATCAGGAAGAAGTTGAGGACCGTGCTGACTCCCTGCTCGTGCAGGAGCTTGATGCCCTCGGCGACGAAGCGGGCGACGCGGCGCTCGGGGAAGCCGCGTTTGGTCTCCGGCGGATTGGTCTCCCAGTACATCTCGCTGGCCCAGAGCGGGCGTGGTGCGGCCTCCGGGGGGCCGATATTGGAGGCGCTGCCGGCGGCCTCGGCGGCGCGGACGATCTTCTTCAGCTTGCGGTAGTCGGCGATCAGCACGTTGCCGTCGCGGCCGGGCCTCGACGGGGGCTGCTTGACCGCGATCGGGTGGTGATCGTAGATGTCGAACTGCGGACCATTGGCCAGGCAGCTGGCGGCCGGGCGCGGCTCGAGGTTGTTCTTCAGGCAGAAGATCTCGCGCAGGAACTCCTCCGGCTCGATCCGGGTCTTGGCCGTGGGGCCGATCGGGGCGGTGCCGGGGAAGATCACGTCGATGCCAGGATCGACGGCCTTGAGCGCCGCGTAGCCGGAGTTGATCAGGCGGCGGCAGTAGTCGGGCGCGAAGGGCTCGCCGCGCTCGAACTGCGGGGCGAGGAACTTCTCCAGGTTGCACTCGTTCCAGGTCTGGTATCGCTCCACGCGGGGCAGGGGTTGCCGGGGGCCGAGGCCGTCGGGGTCGAAGCTGCCGCTGTAGCGGGTGGCGACCGCGTGGCTGTAGTCGGCGAAGGCGTCGATCTCGGGCTTGTAGGCGCCGCGGTCCTCCTTGTTGGGCTCGCTCTCGGCCCACTCGGGGGCGCGCTGCAGGGTGATGTAGGTATCGAGTCCGCGGGAGTCGGCCTCGCGGATCGCTTTGTCGAGCTTGTCGAACTTGTAGGCGGGGTCGCCGGGGTTGGTGGGATTGCTCGGCCGGCTGGGAGCGATGACGTACCAGAAGGCGTTGAAGCGGACGGTGCGGATCCCGGCCGCGAGCGTCTCGTCGAAGAGCTTGTTGCGTTGCTTTTTGCCGGCGTTGATCAGGCTGGGATCGGCGGTGCCGAGCACGGGCCCGGGCTCGATCGTCGTCGCCGGCGCGGGCGCGGCGAGGAGCGCTCCGAGCGCCAGTGTTGCGCCGAGAGCTGCGAGGCCGGTACTCGTGATCAGGCGCAGGCGCGCATAGACCGATTGCCGGCGGGGATCCCTGACTGCCGTCTCCACCATTGGCCAGAGGAGGATAGGGGCTGGGCTTGCAGTGGGGCAAGGACAGATCGTTGCGATGCTCCTGCCGCTCGAGGGACGGCCACTGCGGGCACAGCTCGACGGCTGTCTGCAGCGGATCGTGGACAGGGACTTCCCTGAGATGGACCATGCGTTGCCTAACCGGCGTCGGCGGCCTCCAGCGGCACGATCTCGGCGCCGAGCGTGACCTCAACGGGCGGGCCGGGGAGTCCGCGATCATCGGGCGCGAAGGCTTCGGGCGGCTCGTAGAGGACCTCGATCGGGCTCGGGGGATCGATGCCCGATGTGGCCTGCTCCTCGGGGTCGAGAGGCTCGCCGGCGACGACGATCTCGGCCGTGATCTCGAGGTCGGGGCCACGCCCGCCGCGCGCGCCGCTCGCGGCGACGACGACTCGGTAGCGGCCGGGCGCGGTGCTGTTGAGGACCGGCAGGTCGGTGCAGGGCCCGATCTCGCCGGGAGCGGCGATGAGGCCGATCGAGCGCACGACCCCGGTTCCGGTGGGTTCCTGCGCGCCGGTCCCGGCGTTCTCGAGCTTGGGGCCGAGCCCGTAGAGGACGCTCTCGCGAGAGTCGTTGCGTACGGCGACACCGATCGTCTCGCCGGGCCGTACGCGTGAGCCCTCGAGCAGCAGGCTGAGCCCCTCGCCGGTCGAGTCGCCCTCACCGACGCCGGGGACGAAGCTCGCCCGGATCGCCTCCGCGGCGCTCTCCCCCTTCCCGCCCGCGGGCGGCGGCAGTCGCTCGCAGGAGGCCGCGGCCTCGGCGGCGGCGGGGGTGGCGACCGAGCCAAGCGCCCCGCCGGGATCGGGCTCGGCCTTCTCGCCGCAGGCGGCGAGGGCCAGGCCAAGAGCGAGGGTCCCTGCGAGCAGGCCGACGAGCAGCGCACGTTGGGGTCGGCGGATCGGCGAAGTCATCCTCCTTCTATACGTCGCGGAGGGCGTTCCGTCACACGGAACTGGAGCGACGTCTCGGGTCCTCGCCCCATTCTGGCCTGAGCTTCTGCACGGTTCCGCGCGGAAGAATCCACACAGAACGCTGGATCTGTAGCCGCGGGAGTCGTATCCTCAGCCCATGGAGCACGCTCGCGCGACCTGGACCGACCAGCGCCTCGATGACCTCGCCCGGCGAACCGAGAGCGGCCTCGCCCGCATCGACGAGGATCTCCGGACCCAGCTCCAACGCACCGACCGCCAGGCGCAGGAGCTCGGGGCGCGGATCGATGCGCAGGGGCAGGAGCTTGGTATGCGGATCGATGCGCAGGGGCAGGAGCTCGGTATGCGGATCGATGCCCTGCAGCGGACCATGCTGCAGATCGGCGCGGTGACCGGCGGCGGCATCATCGCCACGCTGGCAAGCGTCCTGATCACCCGGGTCTGATCCCCGGTTCTGGTCAAGAGGCCGCGCGGCGGGCGCTCAGCGCAGCTTGCCGGTCAGGCTCGTCTCACCCGGGAGCTTGGCCTGCTGCGCGAGGTCACTGCCTGCGGCGATCCCGCGTCTTCCGGTACGAGCCATACCTCGCGCTCTTCGATGACCCGGCCTACGAGGGCCCCGAGGACGAGTAACTGGAGATCACCGAACCAACGAACCAGTTGGATCGAGGCGCTGGGACCTTAGGTCGCAGAGCCCGGTATCGGGATTGAACCGATGACCCCTTCCTTACCATGGAAGTGCTCTACCGCTGAGCTAACCGGGCGGGGTCGCCACCTTAGCGAGTGGCTCATCGCTTGGGCCGTTTCGCGGGCCTCAGAGAGTGCTTCCAGACGAGGCTCTGCTCAGCGCCAATCGTGGCTCGGATCCGATCGCCCTTCTGGAGCCTTTTGCGCAGGAGGAAGTGGTTGCCGGCCGTCGCGGGCCGGCGGGCGATCAGCTTCCAGCCGCTCTTGCCGCGGCGGCGCTCGATCACGACCCTGCCGTCGATCGGTGGGATGCCCCAGATCGTCGCCTTCTTCAGCTTCGGCTTCTTGCCCTTGCCCTTCTTCTTGCTGTTCCTGGCGCTGATGGCGCGCGCGCTGGCGTTCTTGAGGGCTGCGGTCGCCGTGGATGCCTCTCCCCCGGTCCGCGGTGTCTTGCTCACCTCCGGCTGCTCGCTGACCAGCGGGAAGCGGAAGGCCGTGAGCGAGGGCTTCGGGGTGCCGTCGATGTAATAGAGGCCGCCCTGCGCGTTGGAGGGATCGCCGGGCTCGATCAGCGGCGGGTCGACGAGGAAGAAGTTGATCGCGGTGCTGACCCCCTGCTTCCAGAGCAGGTAGAGGGAGTCCTGCAGGTAGTTGGCGGCGTCTCTGGGATCGAGGCCGGCGACGGTGTCGGGTGGGTCCGTCTCCCAGTAGATCTCCGTCGCCCACAGCGGCCGGACCCGGGAGCGCGCCTGATAGATCGTGCGCTCGTGTTCGGCGGCGCGCAGGATGTCGACGAGCTCGTAGTAGTTGCCGGTAATGACGCGACCGGGCGGGATGCGGCGCGGGTTGCCGTTGCGGGAGATCGGGTGGTGATCGAAGACGTCGAAGCGCAGCGGTGGTGGACACGCCGCCGCGGCGGCGCCCCTGGGCTCGAGCTTCCTGTTGAGGCAGAAGACAGCCCGCCACCAGGCGTCGGGCTGGATCACGTTCGGTCCGGTGGGCCCGACGGGCGCGGTGCCTCCGGCGATCACGACGTTGTCCGGGTCGAGCGCCTTGAGCTCGTCGTAGGCCGTGTTGACGAGCTCCGTGAAGAGCGCCGGGGAGGCGAGCTTGCCGTCCTCGTGCTGGGGGGCGAGGAAGGTCGAGAGGTTGCCCTCGTTCCACGCCTGCCAGAGGTGGACCCGGGGCAGCGTGGTGCCCGGGGGGGCGCCGCTGTCCGGGCTCGGGTCGGGGTAGGCGCCCGAGTAGCGCAGGGCGATCGCGTGGGCGAAGTCGCCGAAGGCGTCGGGGTCGGGCTTGTAGACGCCGCGGGTCTCGTCGTTCGGCTCTGATTCGGCCCAGTCGGGCGAGCGCTGCAGAGTGATGAAGATCTCGAGCCCGCGTGCTGCTGCGAGCTTGACCGCGCGATCGATGCGGCCGAACTTGTAGGCGGGGTCGGAGGGATCGCGGGGATCGACCGGAGGCGTGGGCGCCAGGTCCTTCCAGAAGCCGTTGATCCGGACGATCTGCACCCCGGCGTCGAGCGAGCGGTCGAAGTACTCGATCCGCTGGGAGTCGGGGTCGAAGACGTAGCGGGGATCAGCGGTGCCGAGCTGGATCTCGTTCGCCGCGGCCCGGGCGGGGTGGGACGAAAGCGCGGAGGCGGCGAGCAGCAGCAGGGCGAGGGCGAGGAGAACTACGCGCCGGCGGGCGTGGCCGTAGCGCTCCCTGGTGTCCGTTGTCATCAAGTCCCCCAACACGTCTGCGGCCACGACGATTCGGAGGGAAGCGGGCGATGGGGCTTCCATCGATTTTGTAGCGAACATCGACGGACAGCTGATCCGGGTGGAGGTGAAGACGGCCTCGTGGAAGAACTGCCGCGGCCGCTGGGAGGTCACGCTCGCAACGCGAGGAGGCAACCAGAGCTGGAGCGGCAAGGTCAAGAAGTTCGACCCGGGGCGCTGCGATTATCTGTTCGTTCATGTGGGCGACGGTCGTCGCTGGCTGATACCCACGGCCGCGCTCGACGGCACGTCGGCGATCTGCCTCGGTGGTCCGAAGTACTCCGAGTTTGAGGTCGAAACGGGCTCTCCCCTGGGACCTCACGCGACCGGAGGACCATTACACTCTCCACCCCACTCGGGGGAGTACCGAAGCGGTCAACCGGGGCAGACTGTAAATCTGCTGGCTCAGTCCTTCGTAGGTTCGAATCCTGCCTCCCCCACTCCCGTCGCCACGACGGACCCGATCAAACCGAGCAACCGGGAACGGAAGCTCGGTAGGACCGGGCGGGCGATCGTCAACCAGAAGCGGCGCATCACGATCCCCCAGTCCGCCTTCTTCGAAGCGGGCCTCCAGAACGGCAGCAAAGTGTGCGTCCGGGCTGACGGCCCCGGGCGCATTGTGGTCGAGCAGGTGGAGTTGCCGGACTGGGCCGCCCTGGTAGACGAGTCCACGCCAGAGGCCAGCTCAGCCTAAGCCATCTCGCGGAGCTTCTGGGCCTCGGGAAGTCGCTTGAGTTTGCGCAGGGTGTTGGTCTCGATCTGGCGGATGCGCTCGCGGGTGACGCCGAAGGCGCGACCAACCTCCTCGAGCGTGAGCGGCTCCTGGCCGGTCAAGCCGAAACGCATCTCGATCACCTGACGCTCGCGTTCCGGGAGCGCCTCGAGGGTTGTGCGGATGTCCTCGCGCTGGAGGGTCTCGGTGGCCCGGATGAACGGCTCCTCCGTACCCTCGTCGGCGATCAGATCGCCGATGGAGGCGTCGTCCTCCTCCCCGATCGGCTTGTCGAGCGAGATCGGCGCCTGGTTGAGGCGCTGGATCTCACGCACCTCCGGCACCGTCATCTCCACCTCGGCGGCGACCTCAGCGGGTTCGGGCTCACGGCCGAGACTCTGGACGAGGGCGCGCTCGGCGTGCTTGACCTTGTTCAGCTTCTCGACCATGTGGACCGGGATCCGGATCGTGCGGGCCTTGTCGGCGATCGCCCGGGTCGCTGCCTGGCGGATCCACCAGGTCGCGTAGGTCGAGAACTTGTAGCCACGGCGGTGGTCGAACTTCTCCACCGCGCGGATCAGGCCGAGCGAGCCCTCCTGAATCAAATCGAGGAAGGTGAGGCCGCGGCCCAGGTAGCCCTTGGCGATCGAGACGACGAGCCGCAGGTTGGCCTCGACCATGTGCTGCTTGGCGGCCATGTCCCCCCGCTCGATCCGCTTGGCCAGCTCGACCTCCTGGACGGCGGTGAGCAGTTCCACGCGCCCGATCGAGCGTAGGTAGAGGCGCAGCGAATCCATGCTGGTCTCGGTGCCGGGCTCGTGCTCGACCTTCTTGGCCCGGTCGGCCTCCTGCGCCTCGCGCTTCTCAGGCGCCGCTGAGTCGTCGTCGATGACGTCGATCCCGGTGTCGATCAGGTGGGCGTGCAGATCCTTGACCTGCTCCTCGGTGACCTCGACCTCACTCAGCGTGGCCGCGATCTGGGGGAAGGTCAGAAAGCCCCTCGACTTGCCAAGGGAGATCAGAGCGCCCAGCTCTTCTATCTCCTCGAAGGGCTGCTTCTCTGCCTCACCGCCCTGGGGCCCGGGGTTCTCGCTCGCCTGATTTGAATCTGTCACCAACCGCAGGCGCCGGGACCCGAGACCCCCATTGCCCCCTCCTTGATCAGCGAGTATGCCAAGGGCTCCATGCCCGGGTAGTTGCGATTGGCACGCGCGGCCGGGGAGATGCGAAAGCTGATCTCGGCGGAGGGCCGACTCAGGCGGCCCGCGGCCTCACCCGGGTACCCTTTCGGGCAATGAACAAGCCGCCAGATCTGCTCAGCACGCCCTCTCCGGCGACCGCGCCCGACGTCCAGGCCGGCCGGCCCGAGACCGCGATCAGCCTCACGCGCGTCGGAGTGACCGGCGTCGAGAAGGTGATCCGGGTGGAATCCGGAGACGACTCCGGGCAGCTCTTCTTCGCCCAGATGGAGTGCTTCGTGGATCTCAACCCGCAGCAGGCGGGCGCCCACATGTCGCGTTTCGAGGAGATCGTCAACGAGGCGATCGACGAGGTGGTGCTGTCGGAGACGCTCAAGGCCGAGCAGCTCGCGGCGCAGATCGCCGAGCGGGTCCGCGACCGCCAGGGCGGGCTGCGGGCCGAGGTCGCGCTCACGGCCCGCTACCCGGAGACGGTGCCAACTCCCGTCACCGACAACTCGACCCAGGAGATCTACACGCTGTTCGGCACCGCGGTCGCCTCCGAGCACGGCACGCGAACCCTGACCGGTGTCCAGGCCCAGGGCATGACCGCCTGCCCCTGCGCCCAGCAGATGATCGCCGCCTCAGCCCGTGACCGCCTGGCCGCGCTCGGCTACAGCCTCGAGCAGGTCGAGGAGATCATCGACGCGGTCCCCGTGGCCACTCACAACCAGCGCGGCATCGGCACGCTCCACATCGGCTGCCCCGAGGGACGAAGCGTCGACATCGATGCCCGCGACCTCCTGCGCATCGTCGAGAGCTCGATGTCATCGGAGATCTACGAGCTGATGAAGCGCAGCGACGAGCAGGCCGTCGTCGAGAGGGCCCACGCCAACCCGCGCTTCGTCGAGGACTGCGTCCGCGAGATGATCCGCCAGGTCGCCGACGCCTATCCCGAGCTTGCCGACGGCGGCTTCATCCTCGCCCGCCAGGAGAACCTCGAGACGATCCACCGCCACAACGTCGTCGCCGACCGCTCCGGGGAGCTCGCCGAGATCCTCCGCGAACTCCGCACCGGCGAGCACTCCCGCCATCACATGACGATGCGCGAGTGGCTCGAGGCTCCCGCGGCCTGAGCGCTCACCCCAGCCGCGGTCGCAGCTCGCTGAGCATCTCGCGGTTGTCCTCGATTACGTCGGCCCAGGTGTAGCGCAGCAGCTCGTCGCCGCGCCGGCGCGCCTCGCGGTCGCGGCGGTGGTCCCGCTCCCAGGCCTGCCGGGAGCCGTGGAACGTGTAGCTGTCGAGCTCGACCGTCAGGTGGCGGTCCGGCCAGCGGCAATCGACCAGGTGGCCGCCGACGTGGATGTTGGTGGCCGGAAGCGGCAGTTTCTCGCGGCGGAGAAGGGAGAGGAAGGCGCGCTCCATCCTGCTGAGAATGAGCGGATCGTCGCCCATCAGGATGCGGGTGAGGCGTCGGCGGCCGGGGGCGTTCGGGCGCTCCCGCAGGATGTCGGCAACGAGGGCGGCGACGCGCCGGTTGCGAACGAAGGCCTCGTGGCAGGCCCGGCCGAGCTGCTCGTCGGTGAGCCGGGGCGTGATATCGACGAGGGTCTGGGCGATGGTTGTGACCGGGATCCCGTGGCAATGGGTCCGGCGGACTGGGAGGCGGCGGGCGCGGTGGATGTGGAGGCCGGGGATGCGGCGGTCCTTCGGCGAAGTCACCTCGACCTTGGCGGGCCGGGTCCGGAGCAAGCGATGCAAGTGAGCGGCGGCGAGGCCGCTCAAGACTGCTCCCTCACCGCAGGCCTTCACCGCAGCCATGTAGCGAGCCATGTCGCTCGGGGCCCGGTGCCCCAACCGGTAGACGGCACGATGCACCGACAGGAGCGATCCGATCTCCAGGCGATGGGCGATCTCCGCGCGCGTGACGCCGGCCTCGATTGCCTCGTCGCGAGTGACGATGCCGTGGGCCCGACTGCCGATCCGCTCGAGAATCTGCTCAGGCCTGGGTCTCTCGCCGTCGGTTGTCCGATCTTGTGCATGCACCAGCGGCATAAGTCCGGACAGCCCCCTGATTCGCCCCCCCTTCGTTGCCCCGGGAACCCGGGGCGCCCCACGGAACACCGGCCGCAGGACGGCCGACGGAAACCGCGCTACTTCGCCTCGGCCTTCGCCGCGGCCTTCGCCTCGGGAGCCGGGCTCGCGGCCTTGGCCGCGGCGTCCTCCATGGCCTCGTCCTCCTGCAGATCGCGGCGCAGGGCGTAGAAGTAGTCGGCGGCGGAGAGCAGGGTGATCGCGACGGTCGCGTAGACGAGGGCGTCTACCCAGGCCGGTGCGGGGTCGTAGGTGATCAGGGCGAAGATTGCGGCGATCTGCATCGTCGTCTTGACCTTGCCGAGCCAGCTGGCGGCGATCACGATGCCCTGCTCGGCGGCGACCGAGCGCAGGCCGGTGACCGTCAGCTCGCGGGCGATGATCACCATCGCGATCCAGGCCTCGAGGCGGTCGAGCGCGACTAGCGAGATCAGCGC
>JBBRAH010000057.1:0-14569 GCA_038206985.1 Solirubrobacterales bacterium | reverse complement strand
ACGCAAGCAGCTCGGCCCGGACCCCGACATCGAGGAGGCCTACCGGCTGGTCACCAGCAGGATGCAACGCACCCTGACCAGACTCAACCGCCAACGCCGGATCCCCGTCGTCGGCTGAGGACGCGGGCTCATTCGGCATCGGCGGCGCGCACGATGCTCGAGTACTGGCTGCGACGGTTGCATACGCGGTTCGACCCGATTTGCACTCGAAGCGTATGTCGTAAACGCTAGTCACGCGGCGCGCCCGTGGCATCCGTGTCAAGCCGGACAGCGGCGGGAAAACCCACGGGGACTCGCGCATCCAGCCAATCGGCGATCTGGTCGATGAGAAGCAAGCTGTCCGAGTCCGAGCGCAGTGTGAGGATCATCTCTTCGGGTAGCTCGTCCCAGCCGCTGGACCGCGCACCGAGTCGCGCGACGACAGCCGGTGCTGCATCCGAGCCGCAGGCGTCCGCCGGCGCGCGCTCGCGCGCCCAGCGCTCGCGCAGCGGAGCGGGCGCCCGGCATTGCAGCGCCCACAGCGGCTGCTCGCCGCCGAGGCCTTCGAGGAAGGCCGCACGCAACCCTGGATCACCGAAGGTCGCGTCGATGATCGTGCCATCCCCATCCGCGAGGCTCGCGCGCGCGAGCTCGGCGAGCTCGCGGTAGATCGCAGCGCGTGCGTCGGACGTGTAGGCGGCGTCCGGTGCGGTCGCTGTCAGCGCCAGGCCGCGGCGGCGCTTGCGCAGGGCGTCTGAGGACAGCACCGGCCAGCCGCTGCGGTGCGACAGCGCCCCGGCGAGCGTCGACTTGCCGCTGGCCGGCGGGCCGCCGATCGCCAGCACGAGCGGTCCGCGCGCGCGCCACGCGAGGCGTTCTGCGAGGCCAAGCAGCTCGCCGGCCAGCCTGCGCGCGGCCGACTCCGCCGCGGGGTCGTCGAGCTGCGCAGCGCGCAGCAGGGTGACCTTGACGCGCACGAGCGCGTGTTGGGCGCCGTAGAAGGCCAAGAGCGCGTCGCTGCCGGGGTCGCCGCCCGCGGCCCGGTAGGACTCCACGAGCAGCCGCGCGGAGTCGTGGGCACCGAGCCGTTCGAGGTCCATAGCGAGGAATGCGAGGTCATCGGAGACGTCGATCTCGCGTAGGCGCGGGTCGAACTCCAGGCGATCGACGATCATGATCGGGGCTTCGAGCACTACATGCTCGGCGCGCAGGTCGCCGTGGCCGTCGCGGATGCAGCCGGAGTCGGCGCGCGCCACGATCTCGCCGCGATGGGCGACGGGGAACGCGCCGGCGAAGCGTTCGAGCGCCGCGACGCGAAGCGCCGTTGCGTCGTCGGCGAGGGCCAGCAGCTCGCGCAGGTTACGGTCGCACGCACGCTTGATGTCGGCGACCCGATCGCGCCGCGAGAGCACCTGCGCGGCGGCGTGGAAGGCGGCGAGGCGCCGCGCGACCGCGCGTAGCTGCTCGTCGGCGAGCTCACCGCGCCGAGACAGCGCGGACATCGTGCGCGCCTCGTCGAAGCGCCGCATCTCGATCGCGTACTCGACTGCCCCAGACGCCGGCGCGTCGACGAGGGCGTAGGAGTCCGACAGCGCGACGATTGCGCGCAGGCGCAGCCCGAGCCCGGGCGCGAGCTCGCGGTTGACTCGAAGCTCCTGCTGGCAGGCTAGGCGGCGCTGCTCGAGCGTGCTGAAGTCCAAGAACTGCATCTGTACGGGCTTCTTGACCTTGTACGCGCGGTCGCCGGCGAGAAAGACCCAAGCGGTGTGCGTCTCGCGCACCGTGACGGCCGGACAGCCCGGGTAAAAGCCGCTGCGGCTCATCGCTTCGACGACGCTGAGCGGGCGCGCCTCGTCACGCGTCAAGACGGAAACCTCATGCGGTTCAGCCCGCGACGAACTCGCCGTTGGCCTGTGGCGCGCGGGCTGGCCGACGGTCAGGGGCGTAACGGCAGGCTTGAGGGGCTGGTCGCCCCCTGAGGCGGCAGCTTCGCGGCTGAGGAAGGCGCCGAGCTCTCCGATCGTGCTCATCGAGTGGGTGGTCCATCATCACGTCGGCGGCACGTCCGAGCTCGGTGACCGGGTCACGAGGTGCGCGTCAGGCAGACTGAGGGAGAAGCCCTCGGCCGGCCCGGGTCGCACGTCAATAAGGAACGTGGGCTCGCGCCAGCGGATGTACTGATCGCCGTCGACGTAGAACGGGGCATCCCCAATCGAGCCGAGCAAGCGGTCGCATGGGCCTGGCGGCAGCTCGCCACTCTTGAGGCAGATCGGGGAGCTGCCGTCGCAGCATCCGCCGGACTGAAAGAGGGCGAGCGGACCGTTCTCTGCAGTGAGGCGCTCGATCATTTCGATCGCCGCGGGGGTCGCGGTCACGCTCGCCCCCATCTCTAGAACAGTCCCATCGCGCTCTGGTCATAGCTCACCAGCAAGCACTTGGTCTGGGAGTAGTGGTCGAGCATCATCTTGTGGTTCTCACGGCCCACCCCTGAGTGCTTGTAGCCGCCGAAGGCCGCGTGGGCCGGGTAGAGGTGATAGCAGTTGGTCCATACCCTGCCCGCCTGGATCGCGCGACCCATTCTGAACGCGCGGGCACCGTCACGGCTCCAGACGCCTGCGCCCAGCCCGTACATCGTGTCGTTGGCGATCGCAAGCGCCTCGCGCTCGTCCTTGAACGTTGTCACCGAGAGGACCGGCCCGAAGATCTCCTCCTGGAAGATCCGCATGTCGTTGGTGCCCTTCAACACCGTCGGCTCGTAGTAGTAGCCGCCCGCCAGTTCTCCGGGAAGCACGTTGCGCTTACCGCCGATGAGCAGTTCCGCGCCCTCCTCGCGACCGATCTGCACGTAGCTCTCGATCTTCTCCAGTTGAGCAGCCGAGACCTGCGGACCGAGCTGCGTCCCCTGGTCGAGCGGGTCGCCCTGGCGGATGGCCGCAATGCGCTTCAGGCAGCGCTCCATGAACTCGTCATAGATCGATTCCTGGATCAGAGCCCGCGAAGGAGCGGTACAGACCTCCCCCTTGTTGAACGCGTAGAGCACGAGTCCCTCGACGGCCTTGTCCAGGAATGCGTCGTCGGCCGCCATCACATCCTCGAAGAAGATGTTCGGCGACTTGCCGCCCAGCTCGGTGGTCGACGGGATCAGGTTCTGCGCGGCGTACTGCATGATCAGCCGGCCGGTCACCGTCTCGCCAGTGAAGGCGATCTTCGCGATCCGCTTGTTGGAAGCCAGCGCCTTGCCGGTCTCTGCGCCGGGACCGTTGACGACGTTCAACACGCCAGCCGGAACGATGTCCTGGATGATCTCCGCGAGCTTGAGGATCGACCATGGCGTCGGGCTGGCGGGCTTGACCACCGTGCAGTTACCCGCAGCCATCGCCGGGGCCATCTTCCACGCCGCCATCAGCAGTGGGAAGTTGAACGGGATGATCTGCCCCACGACGCCCAGCGGCTCGGAGAAGTGATAGGCAACTGTGTCCTTGTCTATTTGAGAGATCCTGCCCTCCTCGCCACGGATCACGCTGGCGAAGTAACGAAAATGATCGGCGGCGAGCGGGATGTCCGCGGCGAGTGTCTCGCGAACCGGCTTGCCGTTCTCCCAGCTCTCGGCGACTGCGAGCATCTCGAGGTTCTCCTCGATCGCGTCCGCGACGGCGTTGAGCACCTTCGCCCGTTCGGTCGTCGAGGCCTCGCCCCAGGCGTCCTTCGCGGCATGGGCCGCGTCCAGTGCGAGCTCGATGTCCTGAGCTCCCGAGTGTGCGACTTCGCAGATCGGCAGCCCGTTGGCCGGTGACAGGTTCTCGCGATACTCGCCCTCGATCGGCGCCACCCAGTAGCCGCCGATGAAGTTCTCGTAGCGCTCCTTCAGCTCTACCGGGCTACCGTCTCGGCCGGGCGCTTCGAAGGTGGTGGGGGGCTGAGTGGTGGTGTTCATGATTTGATCTCCAGTCGTTGTTCTTTGGATGGGGGGTCGAAGCTGGCTGCTTCAGGCAGCTGCCCCGGCCAGCTTCGGACCGTCGGCAGGCAAGCTGACTTGCGTGCCTTCGAGCACGACTTTCAGCGCCTTGCTGTTTGCCGCGTCGGCGAAGGTGTCGTATGCGGCCATCGTGTCGTCGAGCCCGAAGCGATGCGTGGCGAACAGCGACGGATCGAGGCGACCGCTGGCAATCAGTCGCATCAGCTGCGGGATGCTGAACGTGTCCACCAGCCCCGTCGTGATCGTCACGTCACGGATCCACAGTTTCTCCAGATGAAGCGTCGCGGGCTTGCCGTGCACGCCGAGGTTCGCGATACGCCCACCGGGGCGAACCAGCTCAGCCGCTAGCTCGAAGGTCTCCGGTAGGCCGACCGCCTCGAAGGCGACGTCGGCACCGAGGCCGTCGGTGAACTCCATGACCTGCGTGATGGCGTCCTCGCGGCCGTTGTTGATGGTCATGTCTGCACCGAACCGCTTCGCGCTCTCCAGACGGCTGTCGTCGAGATCGATCGCGACCAGATGTCCAGGCGTGTAGAGCCTCGCGGTGAGAATCGCCGCCAACCCGATCGGTCCAGCGCCGACGATCGCAACGACATCGCCGGGTGAGACCATGCCGTTGAGCACACCGACCTCGAAGGAGGTCGGGAGGATGTCGGCGAGGAACAGGACCTGCTCGTCGCTGAGCGCCTCGGGGACCTTGTAGACCGAGTTGTCAGCGAAGGGCACGCGGGCGTACTCGGCCTGCAGCCCGTTGATCGTATGGCCGAAGATCCAGCCGCCCCCGCCGAGGCACTGCCCGTAGCGGCCCTCCTTGCAAAAGCGGCAGCGCCCACACGAGCTGACGCACGACATCAGCACCTTGTCGCCCGGCGCCACCGTGCTGACGCCGGCCCCGATCTCCTGCACGGTCCCGACGGCCTCGTGCCCGAGCACCGTGCCGGGGGTGGTCTCAGGCACGTCGCCCGCGAGGATGTGCAGGTCGGTGCCACAGATCGTCGAGGTGTCGATCCGCACGACGACGTCGGTGGGATCGACGATGGTGGGATCGTCCACGGTGTCCCAGCCGCGCTGGCCAGGGCCGTGATACACGAGTGCCTTCATCTGTGCCTCCTACCTCGAGTCGACCGGGACAGCGACAGGTGCCACCGTCGCTGTCCTTTGACGCTAATCCGTGGCGAGAGGCCTCACATCGGCGGCTTCCACCCATCAGGCTGCGCATTTACTACGGAGCCAAGAGCGTCTGCCATCGCAGCGATCGGGGCTACCTCGGAGGCAGCTGCGGCTTCCCGTGATCATCAGGGCCGGGAGGTCCTGTCTCCACGTCGGCAACCTTCTGCAGCTGCTCGGTGCCCATGAGGTAGTCAGGCCAGGGCAGGGCCGTCATGACAAGCGGCTTCGCCGCGAGGACCGCGGCGAGAAGCCGACCGAGGCGGAACGTCGAGCGGCGGCGAGAGTGGGAGCGCAGGGTGAGCGACTAGCATGGGCGATACGCTGCCAAGATTATTCTCGCGTTCACCAGAAGCTGCTTCCTCGCCGTGGGGCTCTCGCGCGACCACGCCGAACGAAGCCAGGCGCTGCTCTAAGCGTGACAGCGACCGCCGCCACGATGCGCGCGATGGTCTTCGAGGGGGTCGGGCGGCCGCTACGGCTGGTCGAGCGGCCGATTCCGCGGCCCGGCCCCGGGCAGCTGCTGTTACGCGTCCAGGCCTGTGGCATCTGCCGCACCGACCTGCACCTGCTCGACGGCGAGGTCGACGTCCCAGAGTTCCCGCGCGTGCTCGGACATCAGATCGTGGCGACGGTCGACGGCACCGATCACCGCGTTGGGGTGCCATGGCTCGGCTGGACGTGCGGCGTCTGCGAGTTCTGCCGTGGGGGCCGAGAGAACCTCTGCCCGGATGCGCGCTTCACGGGCCGCGACATCGACGGTGGCCTGGCCGAGTACACCGTGGCTGATGAGCGCTTCTGCTTCCCAATTCCAGAGCCCTACCCCGACGACCAGGCTGCGCCGCTTCTCTGCGCCGGACTGATCGGCTACCGCTCACTGCGAATGTGCGGCGACCCGCGTCGCCTCGGCCTCTACGGCTTCGGGGCCGCCGCCCACATCGTCGTTCAGGTCGCCCGTTGGCAGGGCCGCGAGGTGTACGCGTTCACCCGGCCGGGAGACACGATTGCAGAGGAGTTCGCTCGCGAGCTCGGCGCGACCTGGGCGGGTCCGTCCGACCTGGCGCCTCCAGCTGCGCTCGACGCGGCGATCATCTTCGCTCCCGATGGAACGCTTGTCCCTGCCGCCCTGCGGGCGCTGGCGCCGGGCGGCACCGTGGTTTGCGGTGGCATCCACATGAGCGACATCCCGAGCTTCCCCTACAGGGACCTGTGGGAGGAGCGCGTCGTGCGCTCGGTCGCCAACCTCACGCGTCGTGACGGCCACGAGTTCCTCGAGCTGGCTCCGCGGGTCCCGGTCCGCACGCGCGTGACGCGCTTCCCGCTCGAGGCCGCCGACGAGGCGTTGGCGGAGCTGCGCGCCGGTCGCTTCTCCGGCGCCGCCGTCGTCATGCCGCGGGCCGATCACCACCCTCAAGACCCGTAGTTCACCGTATCCGGACCGGCAGAACTCCCGGATGGCACCGTGCGCCGATGGGGCCAGAGTGAAGACATGCCCTCGCCAAGGGTGACGGTCTGCGCGCCATCGATCACGTGATCGAGATGCGCCGAACGGACCCGACCACCACGATGGCCGCTCTCGTCCGACGCCACGCGATGCCGCCCGAAGGGGCCCTCGCGGCAGGGGAGGCCGACGGCCGACTCGAGGACAGGGTGGAGGCCTACGCCGACCTCGCTCGCCGTGCGTGCCGCGCGCCCGCCGATGTTCGTGTTGCCCGTGCCGGCGCGCGCCAACGCCGGGACCCGGACTCCGGCGAGCCTGTGACAGCACCGAACCTGTGACCTTCGGTTTCGTAATCTGATCGTCGAATGCCCAACCCAGGCGGCTCGGCTTGATGGATGCCCACAGTGAATCTGATCGACGCGCGGCGGATCTGACCCTGATCGACTTCGACGAAGGGCTTCGCACCCGACTCGGCGCCAGCCTGAAGGCGCACGACCGTCGCAGGTTGCCGCTCGACGGTCGTCGTCACGCGGCTGTCGCGCTCGTCATCCTCGACAGCGATGCCGAGCGGGACGACATCGAACCGGTGCCGCAGGGCGCCATCGACATGTCCGGGGTGCCCGGTGGTGCGATCGGTAAAGGGAGTCGCCGCCTCGACGGCAGGATGGTCGGCGTTGCCGGCGGGGCGTCGTTCTTGATGTGCCGGCGATCCCTCGGGATGCGGCGGCACCCGGGACAGTGGGCCCTTCCCGGAGGCCGGCTCGATCCGGGCGAGGCCCCCTTGGATGCGGCGCTGCGCGAGCTCGACGAGGAGCTCGGGCTGAGCCTCGGCGCGGAGCACGTGATCGGGTGGCTGGACGACTATGCGACGCGATCGGGATTCGTGATCTCGCCCGTTGTCCTCTGGTGCGCCGGCGATCCCGTGATCGAGCCCGACCCCGACGAGGTCTTCGCGGCCTATCGGATCGGCCTGCACGCTCTACGCGGCAGTGCCCCGCGACTCGTCGAGATACCCGAAAGCACCCGCCCGGTCCTCCAGGTCCCCCTCGGCGGCGATCTCATCCACGCGCCGACGGGCGCGATCCTCTTTCAGTTCCGCGAGGTCGCGTTGCTTGGCCGGCCCGGGCTTCGGGTTGACCACGTGGAGGAGCCCGTCTTCGCCTGGCGCTGACAGCGGCGTTTCAGGCAACCGGAGGCCATGACCGGCCGGTTTCGTGGGTTGACCGTCGCGCTCAGCGTCGTGAGCGGGCTCGATCTGGATCGAGAGACCGCGATCCTGCAACGGCTCGGGCTAGTCCCGCCCACTCGAGTCGGCGGCTGCCACTGGAAGGCCCAGCCCGCCCGATCGCCGGCCGCGGGCCCATTTCTCGAAGCCGACGACGGCCCAGACGGTGAGCCCGACGCCGAGGATGCGCAGCCAGGACGTGGCGTCGATCGGGGCGGAGTCGAACAGCGAGTTCATCGCCGGCAGATACGTGAAGAGCGCCTGTAGCACGACGGTCAGCGCGATCCCACCGTTCACCCAGCGGTTGCTGAAAAGGCCGATCAGGAAGCTTGAGCGCTCGAGCGAGCGGCAGTTGAACAGGTAGAAGAGCTCACCGACAACGAAGACGTTGACAGCCACCGTGCGGGCCTCGGCGTCCGACATCCCCTCGGCCTGGGCCCACTCGAAGAGACCGAACGAGCCGCCGAGCAGCAGGCCCGCGACGAGCAGGATCCTCGTGATCAGCTCGCCGGTGAGCAGCGGGCGCGAGGGCTCCCGCGGCGGCCTGACCATGATCCCGTGCTCGGCGCGCTCGAAGGCGAGCATCAGCCCCAGCGCCCCGGCAGTGGTCATGTTGATCCACAGAATCTGGACCGGGAGGATCGGAAGCGTTAGCGCGAACGTGATCGCGATCAGTATCAGCAGGCCCTCAGCCATGTTGGTAGGCAGCGTCCAGACGATGAACTTGGTCAGGTTGTCGAGGGTCCGCCTCCCCTCCTCGACCGCGGCCTCGATCGAGGCGAAGTTGTCGTCGGTGAGGACGATGTCGGCCGACTCTCGGGCCACCTCGGTCCCGGCGATTCCCATCGCGACACCGATGTCGGCCTGCTTCAACGCGGGCGCATCGTTGACGCCGTCGCCGGTCATCGCGACGATCTCACCGCGCCGCTGCAGCGCCGCCACGATCCGCAGCTTCTGCTCTGGAGCCACGCGCGCGAACACCGCGACGCGCTGGACCAACTCGTCCAGCTCGGCGTCCGAGCGATCGGCGATCTCCGCGCCCGTGATCGCGACCTGCTCCGGATCGACGGGCGCGGCCGCCGTCAGACCGATCCGGCGAGCGACGGCCGTCGCCGTCGCGACATGGTCTCCGGTGATCATCTTCACCGCGATCCCCGCCGTCCGGCAGGTCGCGACCGCGTCGATCGCCTCGGGGCGCGGCGGATCGATCATCCCCTGAAGCCCGACGAAGGTCAGAGATCCCTCGAGCCCGCCGGCATCGAGCCGCCCGGCCATAGGTACCTCGGCCATCGCCAGCGCCAGCACGCGCAGGCCGGCGGCGCCGAGGCGGTGGGTCTCGGCCTCGACCCGGTCGTGCTCGAGCGGCACGCTGCATCCATCGGATCCGAGCGCGTCCCGGCACATCGCAAGCACTCGCTCTACCGCTCCCTTGACGTAGACCGTCCGGCGGCCGTCATCGCCCTCGTGCATCGTCGCCATGTACTGGCGATCGGCCTCGAACGGGATCGAGTCGACGCGCTCCTGCGAGGCGAGCAGAAGCTCCGGATCGACGCCCCCCTTGCGGGCGGCGACCAGCAGCGCCGCCTCGGTCGGATCGCCGACGATGCCCCAATCGCCCTCCCGCTCGACGAGGGCGGCGTCGTTGCAGAGCGCCCCCGTGGTCAGGCAGGCGCCAAGGGCGGCATCGCTCTCGATCCCCTGCTCGAGGGCGATTGCACCCTCGGGCCGGTAGCCGGTGCCGCTCACCGTGTAGCGGGCGCCCCCGGCGACGATCGCCTGCACGGTCATCTTGTTCTCGGTCAAGGTCCCGGTCTTGTCGGAGCAGATCACGGTTACGCTGCCGAGGGTCTCGACCGCGGGCATCTGGCGGACCACGGCACTGCGGCTGGCCATCCGGCTGACTCCAATCGCGAGCGTGATCGTGAGCGCGGCCGGAAGCCCCTCGGGGATCGCACCGACCGCGAGAGCCGCTGCCGCCAACAGCAGGTCCTCGGGTGACTCGCCCTGGGCGAGTCCAATCCCGTACACGGCGACGGCGAGCGCGAGGATCACCCACATCAGAAGCGTGCTGAAACGGGCCATCTTCCTGGTCAGCGGCGTCGTGATCTCCGGCGCCTCGCCGACGAGCCGATGGATCAGCCCGATCTGGGTCTCCGCACCGGTCGCGACCACGACGCCTGTGCCCTCGCCTCGCGCCACCAGGGTTGCCGCGAAGGCCATGTTCGAGCGGTCGGCGACGACGGTCTCGGAGGAGAGCACGGCCTCGGTCTTCGTGGCCGGCAGCGACTCGCCGGTCAGCGCCGACTCGTCCACCCGCAGATCGCGGATCGCGATCAGCCGGATGTCGGCAGACACGGCGTCGCCGGCCGCCAGCGCAACGAGATCCCCCGGGACTATCTGCGCCGAATCGACCCGTCGCCGCTCCCCGTCTCTGATCACGGTCGCCTCCTGCGAGACCATCGCAACGAGCGCCTCCAGCGCCTGCTCGGCCCTCCCTTCCTGGATGAAGCCCGTGAACGTGTTGATCAGGACCACACCGAAGATCACCGAGGCGTCGACCGCCTGGCCGATCAGGGCCGTGACGCTGGCGGCCCCGAGCAGGATGTAGATCAGCGGATGGTTGACCTGCCGCGCAAACCGCGCGAGCGGGCTCCTCGGCGCCGCTCGCGGGAGCGAGTTCGGGCCGACCTTGGCAAGACGGCGCGAGGCCTCGGCCTCGCTGAGGCCGGCCGAGAGGTCCGTCTTGAGGATGAGAACGGCCTCGTGTATGGGTAAATCATGCATCGATCAGGAAGTGACGAAGGTCAAAGAGTTCTCGATCGACCACGTGACGGTCGAGGGGTGATCACGGAACCGTGGACCTCACGTTCACGACTAATGGCAAGCAGGGTAGCGAGACGAGGACCTTTGAGCGGATCAACGGCGAGTGGCGACTCGGGCTCAACCCGTAATCCGGCAAACGTCGACCAAGCGTGCGGCTACTGCCGGTAGATCGGTCCTGGGCCGACCTTCTCGACCGTCACCTCGATCACACCCGGTCGGCGGTCCTCGAGCACGGAGGCGAACTGGTCGAGACAACCGGCGACGGCGCCACTCGTCGGTCATTCCCCGGCTGGTGGGCCCCGAGGGGAAGGTGGCAGGAGAGGCTCACTGCCCGCAGCAGCGAGGGCAAATGCGCGCAAAGACTGGTGGCAGGTCATTTCCGGCGACGACCGCAGGCGGCACCTGACCCTTACCTTGCCCTTGATCACGGCGATCGAAGAGTGCGCCCCACGGGATTCGAACCTGTGACCTCCGGTTTCGTAGAGCGTCCGGCGCTTTCAGTCGAACAGCGCTTGAGCCAGGTGTCGGCCGCCGGCAGGGGTCGCCCTTGCCGCGCGAAGCGAAACTGCCTCACCCAAGTGTTCCGACCCGTTTTGGGTACCGGAGTGCAGCTTCACTAGGCTCATTCGAGCTTGATGAAGTCTCGGACGGCCCGCCATTCAGAAACCCACCTCAGCTATCGCTCGGGTTGGTTGCGGGCGGCCGTCCTGGGAGCCAACGACGGCATCGTGTCCACCGCCAGCCTGGTGCTCGGCGTTGCCGCGTCCGGCGCCGCAGATGGCGCGATCATCACGGCGGGGATCGCCGGACTTGCGGCCGGGGCGCTGTCGATGGCCGCCGGAGAGTACGTCTCTGTCAGCTCGCAGCGAGACTCCGAGCGAGCGGACCTCAACCTCGAACAGCGCGAGCTGAGGCTCGACCCCGAGGGCGAGCTGCTCGAGCTGAAGGCGATTTATATGCGGCGAGGAGTGCCGGCGGGACTGGCTCTCGAGGTCGCCCAGGCCCTCACCGAGCGCGATGCCCTTGCGGCGCACGCTCGTGATGAGCTCGGGCTTGACAATGATCGACAGGCGCGTCCACTTCAGGCCGCCTGGACATCGGCCCTCGCCTTCTCAGCCGGTGCTGTCCTGCCGGTGATCGCAGTCTCGGTCGCACCGTCCTCCGTTCGGATCACGACCTGCGTCGCCGTGACGATTCTCGCCCTCGCCCTGCTCGGCTACACGGGGGCCCGCCTCGGCGGCGGGGCCAAGGGTACCGCGACCGGTCGGGTGGTCGTCTGGGGGGTCGTGGCGATGGCCGTCACCTCGGGAATCGGAGCCCTGGTCGGCGCTGCCCTTTGAATCGGGGTGACTCGATTTGAATCAGCGACCTTTCGCCCCGGCTGCCTCGATACAAGCCCCCCGAGGCGCCGGCGATCGATCTAATCGTCAAGGGGTTCAGGCCGACGTGGGTTCTGTCCGGCGGTGACCGACTGGCATCGGCAGCCGGCTGAGTCCTCTGGACAAAGCCCTAGCCGTGCTCGACCGGCCCACGAACGCGGAACGAGCCCCGCATGAAGGGATGGAGACGGCAGGACTACACCTAGGTCGCCTCGCGCTTGATGCCCGTCCCGGCTCGCCGGGCCCGGTCCTTCAACGGCGGCGTCGTATAGGTGTTCGAGCCGACCGTGACGTTGGCGTTGAGACCGGCGAAGCCAAGCTGACCGGAGTCGAAGTCCACTCGTCGGAGCCCGCGGATCGCAGGGCTTCGCCGGAATGCTCTTCGGGGGCACGACCCGTGACCTACTCGACTATTCGCACGACCCCGTCCTGGTCGTCCGCCTGCCACCTGCGGCCTGAACGTTCCTGCGCCCCAGCCACGATGCGGAGGGCGTAGCGCCGAGGTGGATGCCCGAGGGCCGTCAGTAGTCGATACGGATGAATGCTGCGGCGCCGAATAGGACAATCCCGAAGGCGTCTTACCCTGCTTGCCCGTTCCCAGTCGCCCCCGAAGGAGCCGTTGCCTTGTTCGACCACATCGTCGTTTCTTACGATGGTTCGGAGTGTGCGCGCGCCGGTTTCGAATTCGCCGCCAAGCTGGCCGCGGAGGTTGACGGCCGCGGCACCCTCGTGCAGGCCATGGAGTCGCCCTACGATGCGCTGATGCGGGCGCCGGAGCCGATTCCGGGCCTGGAGGAGCTCCTGAAGGAGGACGAAGCCGCCCGGATCGAGGACCTCACTGCGGTTGCGGCGACCGTTCCGGACGGCGCGGCCGTCACGGTGGAGGTGTTGCACGGCAGGACCGGTCCGGCGCTCGTGACGCTGAGCATGCCCGCCGAGCGGGTCAGCGAAGAGTTGCGGGAAGGCGATCCCCGCGAAGAGCTTCTCGAGGCTTGTCGGGAGCGCTCTCCGGCCGCCGTCGTGGTTGGCCACCACGGTGCCGGCCGTCTGCGCAGCCTGCTGCTCGGCAGCACGGCCCGCGAGTTGGTGCACCGGGCGACGTGCCCCGTGCTGGTCGTTCGCGGTGAGGCTGCCGATCCGGGTACCGCGCAGGGATCTGAGCATTGAGCGGTTTCGAGACGATCGTCTGCGGCATCGATTCGTCTCCTCAGAGCATCGAGGCGCCGCGCCAGGCACGGGCCGTCGCGGCGGATGGCGCAGTCGTCTGGGGCGTCGCGGTCTGGAATCCCTCACTGGTCGTCCACGCCGGAATCCACGCCGCCCAGGTCATCGACGACCTTCGCGAGGAGGCCGGCGCGAGCCTGCGGGCCGCCGCGGCGGAGATAGCGGGAATGAAGCAGATGGTCGTGCGCGGCGGGGAGGTCGCCGGGTTGATCGCCGCCGGCTCGAATCTCGAAGCCGACCTGGTCGCGGTCGGATCACATGGAACCTCGCGCCCGGCCGGGATCGTCTTCGGAAGCGTCGCCACCGGAATCGTTCACCACGCGCCCTGCAGCGTTCTCGTCGCCCGCAAGCCCGCGTCGGATTCAGCCTCGAACGTGGTCCTCCACGCCGATGACGGGTCGCCCGACGCACGCGACGCGGCATCGGTCGTCTCCTCGATCGCTCTGCGCACGGGGGCGAGCGTGGTCACCCTTCATGTCGGCGGCGGCTGGGAGGCAACGGAGCGATTCGGCGCCGGTACGTCCGAGCTGATCGCCGAGTCCGGTGTCGATACCACCGTGAGGCGGGAGTCCGGCTCCGCGCCCCGGCAGATCGTTACGATTGCCGATGAGCTCGATGCATCGCTGATCGTGATCGGCAGCCGGGGAATGACGGGCATCAAGGCACTCGGCAGCGTCAGCGAGAGGGTCGCGCACCATGCTTCGTGCTCGGTTCTGATCGCCAGGCAAATTGTTCATCCGCTCCAACAGATCCTCTAGCCGGTAGGGCCGGAGCCACCGGGTCAACCGGTCGACCGCCGTCACACTCTCCCGGTGGGATTGACCAACCGCTACAGGGCCACGGGCGCGGATCTGTCCTGGGTCGATCAGCTCAGGGCGCACCCTGGGGTGCGGATGGAGGATTACTTCTGGCGCTTCACCGCTCCCCGCGACGACGGTCGAGCCCTGATCGCACTGTGCGGCGTCAACAGGGCCGACGACGGCTACTGGTCGACCCTCGGCCTCGCCGCCCACCCGGGCGGATTCTTGCGCGGCTCTGACCGGACCCCGTTCATCGATCCACCTGATCTCACCCCTTCTGAGAGTTCGGGGTTGACTGGACGGTCTTGATCTTTGGCTCACGATCTCGTTTTCAAGTTTCCGGGGCTGCGGACCCTCGTGCAACGTTTCGGGACCGTGCCGGCATCCCCCGAGAACATGTCGCGCGCGTTGCACGACGACGCGGCCCTACTGATCTATCCCGGTGGGGACGAGGAGACCTTCCGCCCCTCCTGGGAGTCGGGGGAGGTCCACCTTGCCCACCGGACCGGCTTCGTCAGGCTCGCACTGGAGCACAACATTCCGATCGTCCCTGTT
>JBBRAH010000056.1:0-14797 GCA_038206985.1 Solirubrobacterales bacterium | reverse complement strand
GATCAGCGCGATGACACTCGCATCCTCGGCGCTGATCTCGACCACGTCGAGCGCGTCGAGCCCCATCCCCGCGGCGACCGCGAGTACGGAGACCGAGAGCACGGTGCCGTGCGCGAGACCAGACAACGCCGAGACGACGAGCAGCAGCACGCCGATGGTGAGCACGATCTCCGGGAAGCCGAGGTCCATCGTCGGCAGACTATTGGCGTCGCGCTGATCGGCTCGATTCTTGACTGAACGGGCACACCATGCTTACATCACCGCGCCGCTGACGACCAACCACGTGGTCGGCGAGTGCTGGACCTTCGCCCGCCGGCGCGGGTCGTCGATGCGCTGCGGGGTGGCGACCGCTATCGGATCATCCACGCCGATCGCGCGGTCGAGGAGGTCGCCCAGGAATGGCTCCGCGTCCACGACGAGCGCGAGTACTCGTTCGTCGATGCCGTGAGCTTCGAGGTCATGCGCAGCGAGGGGATCACCGATGCCCTCACCTTCGACGGAGATTTCGAGGCCGCCGGCTTCACGACGCTCGTTCCTTGACCGGCGAGGGGCCTCATTGGCCTGTGGCGGCGGCGATGAGTCCGCACGCGCCGGGCCGTTCTACAGCCTTCTTCGAAAAATGACAGCATCGCGAATCATTCCCGAAAGGTCTGGACCTAGGGCCCATTCCGGAATAGATTCCGCCCATGCATCTCCTGGCTTCAAGAACCGCACGTGCCCGACCCCTCCTCAAGCTCGTCAGTGGGCTCGCCCCACCCGCAGCGGCAATCATCGCCCTGCTTGGTGGTGGCCGCCCCCGCAGCGGCCGGCACACTCACCGTGTCCAGCAAGGCCGACTCGGGCCCCGGCACCGTGCGCCAGGCGATCGCCGATGCGATGCCGACCGATCTGATCAAGGTCCCGAAGGGCAACTACCGGCTGAGCAGCGGTGCACTTGTCATCGACAAGGAGCTGGTCATCCGGGGTGCCTCCGCGCGAAAGACCAAGATCATCGGCGACGGGGCCAGCCGGGTGTTCGAGATCGATCCCGGCCTGTCCGGTGTGACACTCAGCAAGCTGCTGGTCAGAGGCGGCTTTGACCCCAACGAGGGCGCGGGCATCAACGCAGACAGCCCGCTGACTCTAAGCAAGGTCGCGGTGGTCGACAATGAGGCGCCCGCCAGCGGCTTTGGCAACGGCGGTGGGGTCACGGCAAGCGCCGGCGCGACCGTCGACCGCAGCCTGATCGCGGACAACACGGCTTACAACGAAGGTGGAATGGATGTCGGTGGCCTGCTCACGCTGACCAACTCGACCGTCGCCAACAACGTCGCCGGCAACCCTGACTTCAATGGCGACACCGGGGCCTTCGATGCGGGCAGCGCAGTCATCGTGGACTCGACCATCGTCGGCAACAGCTGCTTCAACGGGCTCGGCTGCGGCGCCGGGATCTCCGGCTTCAGCGCCTACAGCCTGAGCGGGACGATCATCGCGGGCAACATCGCCTACGAGTCCAACGGCGAGTCGGCAGGATCGCCCGGCAATCCAGGTGTCGGTGACAACTGCTCCGGGTCGGAGACCTCACTGGGCAACAACCTCAGCGATCGCTCCGGCTGCTTCACCACCCCGCTACCCAACGATCGCAGTGTCGGCAACCCAAAGCTCGGCCCGCTGACCGACAACGGCGGCCCCACGGACACGATCGCGCCGAAGAAGAAGAGTGCGGCGGTCAACGGTGGCGCCAAAACCTGCACCAGCAAGGATCAGCGCGGCGTCAAGCGTCCCCAGGGCAAGCGCTGCGACATCGGCGCGGTCGAGCGCAAGGTGCGAAAGAAGAGGAAGAAGGGCAAGTAGCCGGCCGGCGACGGCCAGCCGGCCTCACTCACCACAACGTGCCGCGGGGATCGAACTTCCGCAACGCCGCGTCCCTGGTCAGCAGTGCCGCGCCGGCCGCGCGCGCGGTGGCGTAAATCATGCGGTCTGCGGGGTCGCCGGGCATCGCGTCCCGGTCGAGCAGTCCCGCCGCCACCGCGACCGGCGGTGTCAATGGCAGCGCCAGGATCCCCGGCTGGGCCAGGGCCAGGCGGACCCACTCAGTCACGGGCTGATCGAGCTCGATCCTGCCCGCGGCAGCCAGCATCGAGACCTCCCAGCACGAGATCGAGGGCACGCCGATAGTGCCGGCGGCGTCGATCGCCGCTGCCGCAGTGCGGCTGAGCTTCGACGGGTCAGAGCTGAGCCAGATCCAGGCATGGGTGTCGAGGACGACCATCGCCCCGGCCGGGGCGGCGCTCACTCGCCCGACACGCTTGCCGGATCGGCGTCCCAGACGATCTCGATCGGCGAGATCAGTTCGTCGTCGCTGACGAGCTGCGTAACCGTGCCGAGCAAAGACGCGTCAGGGTCAACGGGGCCGAGGCGCGCAACCGGCCGGCCCCGCTTGGTGATGATCAGCTCGGAACCCGACTCAGCGACCTCATCGAGGAGCGCCAGACAGCGCGCCTTGAAGCTTGTCGCGGAGATCTCCATAGGTGGTCATCTTACTATGGTCACTTGCTTCCCCGGCGACGGCCGCGCCACGGGTCTCAGCCGCCGAGGCCGCTGCTCGCCAGAGCGAACGGCCAGACCGCGGCGATCCCGGACTTGGCCAGCAAACGACCGGCCTCGGTGATCGTCCAGCGGGAGTCGACGGTGTCGTCGACCAACAGGACGGGCTCGCGCGTGGGGATCGCGCCGCGGTCGATGCGGAAGGCTCCCTGCACATTGAGGTACTGGGTACGGGAGTTTTCCATCCCGGCCTGCGGCTTGTGCTCGCCGACGGGGCTGAGCACCGCGGCGTAGGGCAGGCCGACGGCCTTGGCCAGGCGCTCGGCGAAGTCAGGAACCAGCTCGGGCCGCCGGGCCGAGGGCACCGCCGTGATCCAGGCCGGAGCGGGATCCGGGCCCCAGCTCTTCAGCAGGGCGGCGGCGGCCTCGACGAGTTCCTCGTCGAAGCTCCCTCCCCCACGCCGGGCCTCCTTGACCAGCCGGCCCCAGGCGGCGTCGCTGAGCAGGCTCAGGGCGCGGCCGGGCTGCAGCTGCTCGTCGCGCGGGACCTTGGAGAAGCCGCCCTTGGCGGTCGGTGTGGAGCGCCGCGCCTCGATCTCGATCGGGCGCTCGCGCAGCATCGTGATTGCCTGCAGCGAGAGCTTGCGGTCGATCTCACCGTCGAACTTCGGCTCGGTGCAGACCGAGCAGCGGCCGCAGGGCTCGGCGCCGGGGTCGTCGAGCTCGATCCGCAGCGCCTCCATCAGACAGCGACCGTCGGTGCCGTAGTCCTCCATCGCCTTCTGCTCGGCTCGCCGGGCCGCGGTGACCGAGGTGATCCGCTCCTCGTCGTAGACCCACTCGCGGCCGCTGCGCTGCCAGCCGCTGCCGACCTTGCGCAGCGCGCCCTCGACCTCGAGCTGCTTGAGCATCAGCCCCAGACGGCCCTTGCCGAGGTTGATCTCATTCATCAGCCCGCCGATGCTCAGCGGCCGGGTCGAGTTCTCGATCAACTCCATCACGGCCTTGATCTGCTCGGGCGCCGGGAAGGCGCTCTTGATGAAGAAGTCCTGGATGTCGCGGTCCTCGGCGCCGCGCAGTAGCACGGCGTCGGCCTCGTCGAGCCCACGTCCGGCGCGGCCCACCTGCTGGTAGTAGGCGATCGGCGAGCCGGGACCCTGGAAGTGGACGACGAAGCCGAGATCCGGCTTGTCGTAGCCCATCCCCAGCGCGCTGGTGGCGACCACGCACTTCAGGTCGTTGGCGAGCAGGCGGCGCTCGATGTCGATCCGCTCGTCCGACTCGATCTGGCCCGAGTAGGCCTCGCACTTGATTCCCTGGGCGTCGAGCCAGTTGGTCACGGTGTGGGTATCGCGCACGGTGAGGCAGTAGACGATGCCGCTGCCCTGCAGCTGCGGCAGGTAGGTGGCGAGCCAGGCGAGGCGCTCGGCCTGACTCGGCAGATCGAGGACCTCCAGGCGCAGCGAGGGACGGTCCAGCGAGCCGCGGATCGTCATCAGGGCTTCGCCCCCGGCGGCGCCGAGCTGCTCCTCGACATCGACGATCACCCGGTCGTTGGCGGTCGCCGTGGTCGCCAGCACCGCGGCGCTCTCCGGCAGTTGCTTGACCAGGCCGGCGATCCGCCGGTAGTCGGGCCGGAAGTCGTGGCCCCAGTCGGAGATGCAGTGCGCCTCGTCGATCACGAGCAGGCCCGAGGTCGCGACCAGCTCGGGCAGCACGGTTGCACGGAAGGTGGGATTGGCGAGGCGCTCGGGGCTGAGCAGGAGCAGATCGACCTCGCCCCGGTCGATCGCGGCGAAGGTGTCCTCCCAGTCCTCGCGGTTGGAGGAGTTGACGGTCGCCGCCTCGATCCCCAGCGCGGAGGCCGCCTCGAGCTGGTTGCGCATCAGCGCGATGAGCGGCGAGACGAGGATCGTCGGCCCGGCGCCGGCCTCGCGCATCATCGCGGTGGCGACGAAGTAGACGGCGCTCTTACCCCAGCCGGTGCGTTGCACGCAGAGCACCCGGCCGCGGCGCTCGACCAGCTCGCTGATCGCCTCGAGCTGACCGTCGCGGAACTCGGCCTCGGGGTTGGAGGTCAGACGCCGCAGGAAGTCGAGCGCGGGCGTGGCTTTGGATTTCGAGGCGGCGGGCATGGGCGGGCGAGGGTAGAGGGTTGCTCTCCGGGACAAGACGTCGGCACCCCGGAACTCGCCCCCTCCGGCGGGGCTACCGTGGACCATGCTGCCTGCCAGGGCCAGCGGGTCAATCGCCCCGGCGCCCTCGGTCCTGGCGCGGGACTTCTTGTTCTTGCAGTAGGCCAAGCGGATGAACCGCACCCGGCGTGCTGCTCAAGGCGTCCGGCTAATCTGCCGAAGCAGCAGTGGTGGAGCAGCGTGACGGGCGAGATCGGGCCGCTCACAGAACTCGAATTGAATGTGCATGCAGGCGGCGAAGGTCCCGCGCTGCCTGCGCCGTCTCTACCCTGGCGCTGGCCCTGGTGCTGTGCTGCTCGGTGGCTTGGGGCGGCGCCTCGACCGGCGCGAGCGACGGCGGTGGGCAGCAGGGCCAAGCTTCGCAAAACGGCGTCGGCCCATCGGCGCGCGGCAGGCTGATCGTGCGGTACGAGCCGGGCACCGGTACCGCGGCCGCGCGACGGGCGGCAGACGCGATCGACGGCAAGCTCGGCCCGACCCTCGAGCTGCCACGGACGCGTCTCGTCAAGGGAATCGAAGGAGATCTCGAGGCGGCCGCCGGGGAGTTGCGGCAGCGTGCGGTGGTCGAGTGGGCGCAGGCGGACGTCTGGATGAGCCCCACCGTGATCCCGAACGATCCCCACTGGCACTCGCAGTTCGAGATGCGGTGGACCGGAGTCAGCGACTTCTGGGAGCGGACGACGGGCGACAGCGGCAACGTGATCGGGACCATCGATACCGGGATGAACGAGGAGCTGGCGGATTTCGCCGGTCGCATGGTTCCCGGCTGGTCCGATGAGAGCGGGCTTCCCAGCGACCTCGAGCATGGAACCGCGGTCGCCGGAATTGCGGCGGCTACGGGCAACAACGCGACCGGAATCGCCGGGCTCGATTGGGAAACCGGTTTGATGCAGCTCCGCTGTGGTGGCTACGCCGGCCCGCTGTTCGGCGAGGGCTGCTGGTCCTCGGACATCGGTGACGCGATGGTGCACGCGGGCGAAGCGGGCCTCGTCGCCACCAACATCAGCCTCGGCGGCAACTCGAGCGGAACCGACGACTATTACGGCGAGATCGCCCGCCTTTACCCCGGGACCCTCTACGTCGCGGCCGCCGGCAACGACGGGCGCAACCTCGACGCCGAGCCTGGTCACTTCACTCCTTGCGAGGCGTCCGAGACCTCGCCCAACGTGCTCTGCGTGGGCGCCCTCGAAGATCCGGATCACATCGCCTCCTACTCGAACGTCGGTGCGAACGTGAACGTCGCCGCCCCTGGAACCGCGACGACGCTGAGCAGGCATGGCGGCGTCAGCAGGATCTCCGGAACCTCGATAGCGGCGCCTTATGTGACCGGCGCTGCGGCATTGCTTGCCGCGGAGTTTCCGGACGCGACAGCGGCCGAACTGCGCAGTGCCCTCGAATCCGGCAAGCCGACCGATAATGCGATCCGCGCACCGATCGGCTCGGGCACGACACTCGACCTCCCGGCCGGCGCCGCATGGCTCGAGGGTCTTGACGACCCGACAGCCAACGTCCACGAGCCCAGGATCACGGGCCTGGCCAGGGTCGGCTACCGCCTCCGGGCATGGCCCGGCATCTGGAGCGGGAGGATCGAGTCCACCTCCTACACCTGGCAGCGGGACAAGGGATTCGGCTACGTCGACATCGCCGGCGCCGACAGCCGGAACTACACGCCCCAGCAGGAGGATGGCCACGCTCGTCTGCGGGTACGAGTCACCGTCGGAGGTCCTTCCGGTGAGGCCAGCTCCCACTCAGCGGGGACCTCCTCCGTGGACCCTCAACCGCCCGCCGAGCTCTCGCTCGACGACGTCGCCTACTCGAGCCTGCTACCCCCGGCGCTTGATCCCAACGCACCAGAGCCCGCTCCCGAAGATGGCCCTCCCGGCGAGTTCGTGAGGCTCAGCGGTCCGGCCGGAGACGTCAACGGTGACGGCAATGCCGATCTTTATGTCACCACCTGCGAGCAGGACCGCTACGGCGAGTGCCCCGTCCCCCGCCTGCGCCTCGTGCTGGGACCGCTCGACGCCGGCAACAACGACCTCGGCAAACTCGATCAGCGGGGCCGCACCGTGACCCTGCGGTTGTCGCTGCAGCGGAAGCACCCCCAGCCCGATGAGTTCGCCGTGGAAGCCGCCGGCGATGTCGACGGCGACGGCTTCGACGACCTCGCGGTTGGTGAGTCACGCACCGCGGGCTCCTGGGTGGTCTACGGATCGGGCCGCTACGGCAGCTCATCGCAGCTGAGCGAGATCAACCTCGCGCGCACCGACCACCCTCAGCTGAAGTACCTTCCGGGCAGCTTCAGCTCCGGCCACGAAGTCGGCGCCGCCGGCGACGTCAACGGTGACGGTTTCGATGATGTCCTGGTCGGCAATCGCGACGAGTCCTCAACGCCTGAGGTCGGCGCCGACGGCTGGGGCGCGATCTACGTGGTACTCGGGGGCGAGGATCGGACCGAGTTGCCGCTCGAGCCCGGAATCGCCCCCGGTGACGGATTCCGCCTGGCGGGCTACCGGAGCTACTTCCCTCACATCAGCAGGGTCACGGCACTTGGCGACGAGAACGGCGACGGCTTCGACGATTTTGCGATCGCCTTCAGTGCCGGACCGGATCGGGACGAGTGCAAATCCGGAGCCCGGCAGGGCCTCTCGGAGGCCTGGATCTACCACGGCTCGGCGGCTCCACTCTCGATGTCGATCGACGAGATCGATGACGTAGGCGGCCGACTCGTGCGTCCGCTGATGGCCTCCGCGCGTGCGCCGGAGATCGCGGCGGCCGACGTCAACGGCGACGGTCGCCAGGATCTGATCGCGGGGTCAAAGCTCAGGATCGGGGCACACTGCCGGCTCCCGCGGCTCGGGACGGTGACCGCCTTCGCCTCCGATCAGAGCTTTGTCGACACGATGGGTCTACAGCCGGAAGAGGGCTTCTGGCTCGAGTACGGCCAGCAGAAAGAGGGCATCGCGGAGGCCGTCGCGGGCGGCGACCTCAACGGCGACGGGTTCGCCGAGGTGCTCGTCGGCTCCGACCGCGACAGTGGGCTGGGTCGCCCGGGCGTCGGCACAGTCTCTATCGCCGCCGGCGCGAACTCGAAGCAGTCCGCTCTACTGGGTTCGCTGGCGCCACCCGACGGGCGCCGGCTGATCGGCAACTGGCCCGGCGCCAACACGGGCAGTGGCGTCAGCGCCGGGGATCTCGATGGCGACTCACGCAGCGAGCTCGTGGTCGCCACGGCCGGAGACACACGTCAGGGCCGCGTCGACCTCGTGGCCTGGAGCCGCGAAGGGCTGACACCGCAGCAGCCCCCGCGGGCTTTCATCGAGGGGCCGGGACGGGTCAGCCCGGGGACGCGGGCCGACTTCGATGCAAGTGAGTCGCTCGATCCCGAAGGGCCGATCACCTCGTTCCGCTGGGACCTCGACGGCGACGGGCAGTTCGAGACCCCGGGCGCCGAGGCGAGTACGCCGCCACTCGAGGCCGGTCGTCTCCTCGTTGGCGTCGAGGTGCACGACAGCGAGGGCGCGATCGACCGTGCCTACCACGATGTGACCGTCGCCTGGGCCGACGAGCCGGACACCCGCCTGATCGATCCGCCGACCTTGACGAACGCGTCCCGGCCAGCGATTCACTTCGACTCAGACGATCCACAGGCGCTGTTCGAGTGTCGCGTCGATGACGATGCCTGGGAAGCGTGCACCTCACCGCATCGACCGGTTCTCGAGCACGGGTTCCGGAGTATCGAGGTGCGCGCCGTCAATGCGGCCGGGCACGCCGACAGCAGCCCGGCCCGGCACGAGATTGAGGTCGACCTGCGCCCGCCTGAAACGACGATCACCTACGGGCCTGAGGCTGAAAATGAGGCCGGCAACTTCTTTGTCGGTTTCACCGCGAGCGAGCCCACCACCCGCTTCGAGTGCCGGGCCGAAACCGACCGGCCACCGCCCGGGTGGAGGGATGGCTGGTATTCCTGCGTCACGCCCGCGGCCGTCGATGCGGCCCACGATGGCTCCTATGCGTTCGAGGTCCGTGCAGTGGACGTTGCCGGCAACACCGATTCGACGCCGGCGAGGTGGGAGTCCAGCGTGCAGACTGACAGGGCGCGTCTTGCCCCCGAAGATGCGCCCGATGCGATCGAGCTCTCGAGCCGGGTCGTCGCCCGCTGGTTCTCATACGATCGCGAGTCCGTGATCAGCTGCCGGCTCGACGGCCGGGCCTGGGAGTTCTGCGCATCACCACACGTGATGCAGGATCTCTCCGAGGGTAAGCACGAGCTCGAGATTGCGGCTCTCGGGGCGAGTGGGTACACCCACCGGATCTCGATGTCCTGGAAGGTCGACACCGAGCCCCCTGACACCTACTTCCGGCACACTCCCCACAAGCGGGTCGAGGCGGAGCCGGGGAAGGCCTGGCAGCGGGTCCGCTTTCACTTCGGCAGCAGTGAAGAGGCGAGCCGCTACCAGTGCCGCAAAGACGGGCGGTCCTGGATGCCCTGCTACCCACCCACCAAGCCGCGCAAGTACGGCCCCGGACGGCACAGCTTCAAGGTGCGTGCCTTCGATCAGGTCGGCAGGCGAGATCCGACGCCGGCCCGCTGGCGTTTCCGTGTGATCCCCCAGAAGCGGAGTGGGCGCTGAGTCAGCGCCCGCGGTCGACGTCAGCTTTCGCGCTCGGCTCCACGCGGCTGATCCCCGGGCCGCTGATCCGGCGCAAGAAGGACCTTGAGGCCGGGCACCAGACGACCCGGCAAGCACCTGCCGTGGCGGCGGCACTCAACCGCTGAGCGGGCCGCGGCGCACGCTCAGGCGATCAGATCGCCGAGCCGGATCACGACGTAGAGCAGACCGGCCACGCCGAGGACCCGGCGAAACCCGTTGACCCCCCCGGCAACCTCCAGCCAGGCCCAGATCGCAAGGCCGATGTAGAAGACCGCGCGCGAGTAGTCATAGGCGCCGCTGGCCTCGTCGAGAAGCCAGCCGATTGCCAGTGCCGCGAAAGCGACAAGCAGCGGGGGATTCGGGAACTGGGCGACGACGTAGCCACGGATCTTCAGGTCGGTGCCGGGCGAGTGCATGGTCGCTCACACTACGCCAGGCCGGTGCCGGGCTTTCATCTTTCCCCGATAGCCTCGATGGATGACTGCCGGCAGGGACACCACCGTCAAGGCGGGCGTGCGAGCGCTGCTGCTCGCGGCCGCGCTGATGCTGCTCCCGGTCACGGCCGAGGCGAAGCCCAGGCATCGAGGCATCGACGTCTCCCGCTTCCAGGGCACCATCAACTGGGAGCGGGTCGGCCAGACCCAGAACTCCTTCGTCTGGGCCCAGGCGAGCCGTGGGCGCGGCAACGACTGTCGCGTGGTGCCCGACGCCTGTGGGGCCGACCCCACATACCGCTTCAACTACCGCGGCGCCAGGGCGGCAGGGCTCAAGGTGGGGGCCTACCACCGGGCCTTCGCCCAGGGGTCGACCAAGCTCAAGGCCCGCCAGGACGCGCGGGCGGAGGCCGACCTCTTCATCCGCCGTGTCACCAAGCTGCGATCCAGGGACCTCGTGCCTGCGCTCGACGTGGAGGCCCCATTCGTGCGGCTGAACGAGCGAAGGCTGCGACTCTGGATCCGGACCTGGCTTGACCGCGTGCAGAACCGGCTCGGCGCCAAGCCGATCATCTACACGAACAACTCGAGCTGGCAGGCAACCGGGAACGTGCGCCGCTTCGCGAGCAGGGGTCACAAGCTCTGGGTCGCCAACTACGGTGTGCCCTCGCCGCTGGTGCCGGCCGACAACTGGGCCGGCCGAGGCTGGAAGGTCTGGCAGTTCACCAGCAGCGGCAGCGTCAAGGGGATTCAGGGAGACGTCGACAAGAACAGGGTCGACGGCGGCCTGCGGTCGCTCCGGGCCGGTCGCTGAGTTGCGGCTCAGCGCAGCCGGAGACGAGCGCGCTCGACGAACGAGCCCCAGGGGCGTGAAGCCGCCTGCACCCGGGACTTCGTCTGCCGCGGCAGCTCTACTGCGACGACCCGCTGCTTCGGCCCGCCCTCCGAGGGCGGCTGATCGCCGAAGTTGAAGCGGGCCAGGGTGCGCCCGCTGCCCTTGCGGGGCTTGACCGCGACCCGGCCGGCGCAGCGGCCGGCGAAATCGTCGCGGCGCTTCAGGGTCAGCTTCGCCTTGCCCACTCCAGCCCGACGGGCGGCGGTGGCCACCACCTCGCAAGCGATCGAGGCGCGGGGGCTGCAGTGGCGACCACCGAAGCTCTTCGGCCGCTTCGGCCGCTGGACGTCGCGGGCGCAGAGCAGTCGCTCGAGACGCATGGGCTCGGCGGTCATGATCCCATCGGCTCCCCAGCCCAGCAGCTGGTCCATGGTCGGCTCGTCGTTGATCGTCCAGACGTGGACGCCGTAGCCGCCGGCATGGGCGCGCTGGATGAAGTCACGATCGGCAACGGGCAGCCCGTTGAACTCGATGGGCACCTGGAAGGCGACCGAGCCCGGCGGCGGCGGCACTCCGGCGAGCTTGAAGCCGGCGACCCCTGCGATCGCCGGCGCCAGATCGATCTGTGGGGCCAACTCATGGAAGTGCGCCAGCGCCGCATCGTTGAAGGAGGCGACGATGATTCCCTCGCTGCGGCCGAGCTTATTCAGATAGGCGGCGAGCGCCTCCGCGTTGCGGAGAAAGGAGGCGACGTCGGAATCGCCCGCGCCCTTGATCTCGATGTTGATCGGGACCCCGGGATAGGCCCCGATCACCTCGTCCAGAGTGGGGATCCTGAAGTCGCGCGGCTTGAATGCCGGGGGTGGCTTGCGGACACCGGTGCGGATGCCGCGGAAGACGTAGTCCGAGCGCGGTGCGCTGGAGGTGGTTCCCGCCCCGGGCACGAAGTTGTGCGCGGAATCGAGCGCCTGGATCTCCGCCAGGGTCATGTCGTACACGCGGCCGCTGCCGTTGGTGGTGCGGTCGACGGTCGCGTCGTGGATCACGACGAGCTCGCCCTCGGCGCTGGTATGGATGTCGACCTCGAGCATGTCGGAGCCGAGCCGCATCGCCCTGGCGAAGGAGTACATCGTGTTCGACGGTGCCTCGTTCTCGCCGCCCTGGTGGGCGATGTTGAGCGTCCGCAGCTTCGTCCAGTCGGTGTTGCCCGCCGCGGGCTGGGCAGCGAGGCCGAGTACGGCTCCGACCGACACGGCGGCGAGCGCTGTTCTGCATATTGCCCTGACCATTCCCGCCGGCGAGTCTACTCCCAGCAGGTCTCCTGCACGCCGATTGACTTCCCAGGGAGCGTGCCGCGTAGCGCCCCTCCGCCGGGGCCCCTTCCAGAACTCCGTTACGCCCGCCGGTACAGGTAGCTCGTGAGCGGTGCGAAGACCGCCGTCAGCAGCACCGTCGTCCCTAGGACGACCGCCAGTTCGCTGCCGAGCGGCAGGCCAAGAACTACTCGGGCCGAATGCGGCGCCGCCTCGACATCGCCGCCTCGATCGTGTCACGCCACGGCTGACGTTCCTCGACGGGCCGATAACAGGCCTCGATCCGCGCTCCCGCAGCCAGGTCTGGGAGATCGTGCGCGCACCCGTCGGCGACACCCCTCCAGACCGTCGTCGCGGCGGAAACTAATCGCGGCCGTCAGCCGAGGAACCGGCCCGGCGGGTCCTCGGCGAAGAGGAAGAACCAGACGAACATCGCCACCACGGCAATCAGCCCGGAGACCGGCAACAGCGTCTCCAGGGGACCGCGGCGACGGATCGGCACACCCTCGACCTCGACGACATCGCCACCGGTGATCCGCAGCCAGAGGTCGTTGACCCAGGCGAGGCCCATCGCGAAGACGAACATTCCCGGCACCACGATCGCCAGCGAGAGCGGCAGGTGGTAGCCGGAGGAGTCGGTCAGGCGGGAGGCGATCCAGACGCCGGCGACAGGCACGCCGACCCAGAGCACGATGCAGCCGACAAGCAGGACCACGAAGGCGAAGCGGGCGGCGAGCCTCGTGCCGACCCGGGGTTGGGCTGGGCTGGCCATACCCACACCCTACGCCTGCGCCGCAGGGCAGGCGCTGCTCCGAGCGGGCAATCGAACCGGGGTTGACCAACTCGCTGCCCCGCTACATTCGTCCCGTGGGCGAACGCGGCGGACAGATCGGTGGAGGACTGCTGCTGGTTGCGCTGCTCGCGTTGCTGGTGGCTCCGGCGGCCGCCCAGGCCGGCCGCGCTTTCGCCCCCCTAGACCGCCCCGGTCCGAAGCTGCGCGTGCAGAAGCAGAAGCTCCGCAACAGCGTCGATTGCTCGCCGGGGGTCCGCAACGCCGACCGCGCCCCGGTCCTGCTGGTCCCCGCCACCGGCGTCAACTCCACCCAGAACTTCTCCTGGAACTACGAGCCGCTCCTTGAACAGAAGGGGATCCCGTTCTGCACCTCCGACATGCCGGGCGCCCGCAACTCCAACAACCTCGACATCCAGCTCCGTGGCCAGTACCTGACCTTCGCGATCCGCAAGATGCATCGCAAGGCCGGGCGCAAGATCGCCATCGTCGGCCACAGCCAGGGCGGCATGGCGATGCGCTGGCCGCTGCGTTTTTGGCCGGACACGCGAAAGATGGTTGACGACGTGATCGGCTTTGCCGGCACCAACCAGGGCACCACCCAGGCCAACGGCTGCAAGGGCAACACCGACTGCTCGCCGGCCAGCGCCCAGCAGGCGATGAACTCGAAGTTCATCCGGGCCCTCAACTCCAGGGCCCAGGTCTTCCGGCCGATCACCTACACCGAGGTCTATACCGAGCTCGACGAGACGGTCACCCCGCCGAAGGAGGCGGCCTCGGTCCACGGCAGGGCGCAGATCACCAACGTTGCAATCCAGGACGTCTGCCCTGCTGCCATCTCCGAACATCTGATGGTCGGCACCGTGGATCCTGCCGCCGCAGCGCTCGCGCTCGATGCGCTCGACCACCCCGGGCCGGCCGATCCCTCCCGCATCGACCCCCTCGTCTGCGCCCAGGTCTTTCAGCCCGGCGTCGATCCGATCGCCGCCCCGCAGCAGATCGCCGAGGCGATCAACAGCATCTTCGTGGCCGACGGCCCGACGGGCGGCGAGCCGAAGCTGCGCTGTTACGTGTTCAAGCGCAAGCACCAGTGCCGGAAGAAGGCGAAGGCCGAGAAGGGCCGCTGAAAAGCGACGGGCGGCGTGCGTTCGCCTGCCGATGGGCGGGCAGCGGACGAGAGGCCGGGGAGAATCGGCGAGCAGCGAAACTACAGCGAAGACGCTGCTTGTAGATGAACCAGGAAGCCCTTGACATCCACCCCACCCCAGGCGATCCGTTCGAAGGCGAGGCGCGGGTCGAGAACGTGCGCTTCACCTCCGAGGACGGGGCCTTCGCGGTGGTCGATGTCTCCCTGGCCGACGGCTCGCCGGTCTGCGCGGTGGGCCCGCTGGGACACCTCGACGAAGGCTCGCGGGCCCGGCTGAGCGGCACCTTCGAGGAGCACTCGACTCACGGCCTGCAGATCAAGGTCAGGGAGGCGGAGCCGCTGGACCCGGCCGGGATCGACGGTGCCCGCCGCTACCTGAAGACGACCCCGCACATCGGCCCGGGCCGCGCCGACGCCCTGATCGAGCTGCACGGCGAGGGTGTCTTTGCGGCAATCGACGCGGATCCGGTCGCCGCGTTCGCCGCGCTGCGCGGAGTCAGCCACGAGAGGGCCGTCGAAGCTGCCGAGGACTGGGAAGAGCGCCGGGCCCAGCGCCGCCTCTACTCGCTGCTTGCCCCGCACGGTCTGGCCCGCTACGTGAGCGAGCTGATCGGGATCCACGGATCAGGGGCCGCCGAAGCCGTGGATCGCGACCCTTACTCACTCACCGAGATCCACGGGATCGGCTTCCACGGCGCCGACAAGCTGGCGCTGGCCAACGGCACCGACCCGCAGGCGCCCGCGCGCATCCAGGCCGCGGCGGTGCACGCCCTCCGGGAGGGCGAGAATCACGGCCACACCCACCTGCCGCTGGTCGAGCTGATCGCCGCGATGCGGGTGCTGCTCGGCGAGCAAGCGGAGCCCTCGATCGGCCAGATCACGGCCCACCCGGAGCTGACCGTCGA
>JBBRAH010000055.1:0-16008 GCA_038206985.1 Solirubrobacterales bacterium | reverse complement strand
GATCGAGCGCGAGCGCATGGGCGGCGACTGCTTGTGGACCGGATGCGTGCCGAGCAAAAGCCTGCTCGCCGCCGGGGCCGCGGCACAGGGAATCCGGGACGCGTCCCGGCTTGGCGTGGACGCCGGCGACCTGCGGGTCGATTTCACCCGGGTGATGGCCCACGTCGACCGCGCCCGCCTGGCGATCGAGCCCAACGACTCGCCGGAGACACTTCGCGAAGAGGGCGTCGAGGTGATCCTCGGCGCCGCACGCTTCCTCGCCCCGGGGCGGCTCGAGGTCACGACCTCCGACGGAGAGCGCCGCGAGCTGAGCCCGCGGCGCATCCTGATCGCGACCGGCTCGGAGCCGCTGCTGCCCTCGATCCCCGGACTGACGGAGTCAGAGCCCCTGAGCAGCGACTCCGTCTGGGAACTCGAGCAGCTGCCGCCCCGTCTGCTGGTGCTGGGAGGCGGTCCGGTCGGCTGCGAACTGGGCCAGGCGTTCGCCCGGCTCGGCTCGCAGGTGACGATCGTCGAGGCGGCGGAGCGACTGCTGCCCGGTGAGGAGCCGCCCGTCGGCGAGCTGCTGGCAAAGCGCCTCCGCAGCGAGGGCGTGACGGTGATCGCCGGCTCGCCCGTGGAGGCGGTGGAGCCCGTCCGCTCCGCCGAGGGCGGCTGGCGGCTGCGGCTGAAGCGCCGGGGCGCCGTGGGCGCCGGGGCGCCGGTCGGCGACCGGATCCTCGTCGCCACCGGCCGGGGCGCTCGGACCGACGGGCTCGAGCCGGAGCAGGGTGGGGTGGAGCTCACGCCCGGCGGCGCGATCCGCGTTGACGCCCGGCTACGCACCACCGCCCGCGGCGTTTTCGCGGCGGGTGACGCGATCGGCGGCCCCTACTTCACCCACCTCGCCGCCTTACAGGCCCGGGTCGCGACCCTCAATGCGCTCTTCGGCCTGCGCCAGAAGCCCGACCACGCCGCGGTCCCGCGGGCGACCTTCACCGATCCCGAGATCGCCGCCGTCGGCCTCAGTTCCGCTGAGGCGCGGGCGCGCTGGGGACGCTGGACCCGGATCGCCGATCTCGACCTCGCCGATCTCGACCGCGCTGTGGCGGCCGGGGTCGGCGACGGCTTCGTGCGCCTGGTTGGTGACTGGCGCGGCCGGCTCGTGGGCGCCACAGTAGCCTCGCCGGTGGGCGCCGAGACGATCGCCACGCTCAGCCACCTGGTCTCCGAGCGGGCCTCGATCGCCGGGCTCGCGCGCACCGTCCACCCCTACCCGACCTTCAGCGAGGCCCCACTGATGGCGGCGATCGAGCATGAACGCCGCCGCTACGAGGGCCCGCTGGTGCGCGCAGCGGCCCGGGCGATCGTCGGCCTCACGCGGCTGTTCGATCGGCGCTGAGCTGTGCTGCTCGAGCACAAAACCTCCCGTTAAGGGTGGCGCGCAAAGATCCCTTCATGCGGACGAGCAGCAAACGGCGCCGGGCCCTTCCGGCATTCGCCGCGGTGCTCGCCCTCAGCGCGGCTCTCGCCGTCGGCTGCGGCTCCTCCGATACCCCGACCGACGCCGAATCGGCGGATCTGCCGACCACCACCACGGATCCGGCCAAGGGGTCGTCGAAGAGCGACAAGCAGATCCCCAAGGCCCTTGCGGCCAACCGCGAGCAGGCCGGCCAGATTCTCGAGGAGGGTTCGCTCGAGGCCAAGCTCGACGAGCTTCGCGGCCATCCGATCGTCGTCAACCAATGGGCATCCTGGTGCCCGCCCTGCCGGGAGGAGTTCCCCTACTTCCGCGACTCGGCCGAGCGGCATGCTGCCGAGGTCGCCTTCGTCGGGATCGACATGCAGGACGATGCCGCCGCCGCCCAGCAGTTCCTCACTGAGAGCCCGGTGCCCTATCCGAGCATCGATGATCCCGACGCCAAGCAGATCGCTTCGCTTGGTGGCGGCATCGTCTCGCCGACCACCGTGTTCATCGATGAGCAGGGCGAGGTCGTCAAGGTCTTCCAGGGCGCCTATGCGAACCCCGAGCAACTAGAGGCCGACATCGAGCAGAACCTGCTCGGCTGAACCGGCGGGGCACCCCGATTGACTATCCACTGGGTGGGCGAGAAGTCCCAATCCGGTTCCGAGGGAAGGGGTGCGGTAACGGGGACTACGGGCCGGCGTCCGGCGGAGGGACCCGATGCGTGACGCACAGATACCATTTCTTGGGGAGACTGGCCGGCAACCGAGGAGCAGAGGGTGCAGAAGGGAAGGGGGCCGGGCAGACCCGAGGTCGACGTGGCTTCCTCATCGATTCTCGTTGTCGATGACGATGACAGCGTGAGCCGGATGGTCGCGAGGATGCTCGAGCGGGCCGGGTATCGATGCGAGACGGCCTCCAACGGCGCGCAAGCGCGCTCGGAGCTGGCCTCCGGGCGTTTCGAGCTGGCGATCTGCGATGTCCGGATGCCGGGGGAGAGTGGGCTCGAGCTGATCGGGCAGTTGCGCACGCTTGATCCGGAGATGGCGGTGATGATGATGAGCGGCAGAGACGATCCGCTCGTGGCGGGGGAGGCGATCGAGCGTGGCGCCTACGAATACCTCGTCAAGCCGTTCAACGACAACGAGCTACTGATCGGAGTCAACAACGCGCTGCACCGACGAACCCTTGTGCGGCGGGAGCGACGCCACCTCGACGAGCTCGAGGACGCAGTCGCCGAGCGGACCAGGGAGCTGAACGGGGTGGTCGCGGAGCTCTCCCTCGCCCAGCGCGAAACCGTCGATCGGTTGGGCCGGGCGATCGAGGCGCGTGATGCCCACACCGGTGATCACACGGGCAGAGTCGGGATCCTCGCGGCACTCCTCGCCGGCTGGTGCGGCCTCGACGAGGAGAGCGTGCGCGATCTTCGTCTCGCCGCGCCACTGCACGATGTCGGCAAACTTGGCATCTCCGACGAGATCCTGCTCAAGCCGGGCATGCTCACCGAAGAGGAACGGGAGCAGATGAGGCGACACACCGGGATCGGGCACCAGCTGCTGGCCGGCTCTCGCAGCAAGCTGCTCGAGCACGCGGCCGCGATCGCGTTCACCCACCACGAGCACTGGGACGGGGGCGGCTACCCCAGCGGCCTGCGGGGAGAGCAGATCCCGATCGAGGGTAGGATCACCGCGCTTGCCGACGTCTTCGAGGCGCTGCTCAGCGACCGCGTGTACCGGCCCGCATTTCCCCTAGACGAGGTGGTCGAGATCATCCGTGAGAGCAGCGGCCGGCAGTTCGACCCGCAGCTCGTGGAGGTTCTGCTCGAGCACCTGCCGGAGGCGACGGAGGCCTTGGGCATCTAGGCGCGGGGAGACGTGTGTTTGCGTCTTTACCCCAGGGGGGTATATAGTTGGTGATGTGAGCGCCACCGCGACCAAGAAGATTCAGCTACCTGTCAGGGGCATGACCTGCGCGTCCTGCGCGAGCCGCGTCGAGGGCAAGCTCAATGAACTCGATGGGGTCGAGGCGACGGTCAACTACGCCACGGGGCAGGCGGCTGTCGGCTTCGATGATGCCCGGGTCGCCCCGGAGGACCTGCTCGGTGCGGTCGCCGCCGCCGGATACGAGGCCAGGCTCCCCGTTGACTCCGGCTTGGCCGCCCGTCGGGCGGCCGAGGCCGAGGACATCGCCGAGGATGAGCGCCAGGCACGCGATCTGCGCCGCCGGCTGACCCTGGCCGCGGTCCTCTCGGTGCCGCTCCTCGGTCTGGCGATGGTTCCGGCGCTCCAGTTCGACTACTGGCAGTGGGTCAGCCTTGCGCTGGCGACTCCGGTCGTCCTCTGGGCGGGATTGCCGTTTCACCGGGCCACCGTTCAGAACCTGCGCCACGGGGCGGCGACGATGGACACCCTGATCTCGGTCGGCACGCTCGCCGCCTGGAGCTTTTCGCTGTTCGCGCTGCTCTTCGGGGAGGCGGGCGCCAGGGGAATGCAGATGAACTTCGAGCTGATTCCCGAGCAGGGAGGGGGCACGGGCGACGTCTACTTCGAGGTCGCCGCCGTGGTGATCACCTTCATCCTCGCCGGGCGCCTGTTCGAGGCTCGGGCCAAGCGGCGCTCGGGGGCCGCGCTACGCGCCCTGCTCGAGTTGGGCGCAAAGGACGTCGCGGTGCTCGACGCCGATGGCTCCGAGCGCCGCATCGCCATCGAGGAGCTGGAGGCCGGCGTCCGATTCGTAGTCCGGCCGGGGGAGAAGCTTGCCGCCGACGGCCTTGTCGTCGAGGGCAGCTCCGCCATCGATCAGTCGCTACTCACCGGCGAGTCGGTACCGGTTGAAGTAGGTCCAGGGGACGAGGTGACCGGCGCGACCATCAATGTGGGGGGCCGGCTCGTGATCCGCGCCACACGGGTCGGATCCGACACAGCCCTCGCGCAGATCGCGCGATTGGTGGGCGAGGCCCAGGACGGCAAGGCGCCGGTCCAACGGCTCGCAGATCGCGTCGCCGCCGTCTTTGTTCCCGCGGTCCTCGTCCTCGCGCTGGCAACTCTCGGTTTCTGGCTGGTTGCGGACGTGAGCACGGGCTACGCCTTCACCGCCGCAGTTTCGGTCCTGATCATCGCCTGCCCCTGCGCCCTTGGCCTCGCCACCCCTACCGCGCTTCTCGTCGGTACCGGCCGCGGTGCTCAGCTGGGGATCCTGATCAAAGGACCCGAGATCCTCGAGTCCACCCAACTGATCGACACGGTGGTCCTGGACAAGACCGGGACCGTTACCTCCGGACAGATGACGATGCGCGAGGTAATCACCGCTGAAGGCGTCGCCGAGGGCGAGGTGCTCCGGCTCGTCGGCGCGCTCGAGGATGCATCCGAGCATCCGATCGCCGCGGCCATCGCCGCCGCCGCAAAGGCCCGCGGCGAGCTTCCCCGGGTGGAGGATTTCGAGTCCCGGGATGGCCTCGGGGTCCGGGGTGTAGTCCAGGGGCAGACCGTGCTCGCGGGCCGGCCGAGCATGCTGGCGGATGCCGGGATGGAGTTGGAACCGGATCTCCTGAAGGCCCGGGCCGCCGCCGAGCGGGGCGGCGCTACTGTGATCGCGGCAGGCTGGGGCGGTCGAGCGCGGGCACTCATCACCGTGGCCGACACCATCAAGCCGACCTCCGCCGACGCGGTCGCGGAGCTGACGGGTCTCGGCCTGCGACCCGTTCTGCTGACCGGCGACAACCGGGCCACCGCTGAGGCAGTAGGCGCCGAGATCGGCGTCTCGGAAGTGATCGCCGAGGTCCTGCCGGCGGAGAAGGCTGCGAAGGTCCGCGCCCTGCAGGAGGAGGGAAGGGTGGTCGCCATGGTCGGAGACGGGGTCAACGACGCGCCGGCCCTCGCGCAGGCGGATCTGGGCCTCGCGATCGGCACCGGGACCGATGTCGCGATCGAGGCTTCGGATCTGACCCTGGTCTCCGGCGATCTGCGCTCCGCCGCCGATGCGATCCGTCTCTCACGCCGCACCCTGCGGACGATCAAGGGCAACCTCTTCTGGGCCTTCGCCTACAACATCGCGGCCCTGCCGCTGGCAGCGAGTGGCTACCTCAATCCGATCGTCGCCGGCGCCGCAATGGCCCTCTCGAGCATCTTCGTCGTCACCAACTCACTCCGCCTCCGCCGCTTCCAGTCGCACCGGCGGTAGCGCTTCGCCCTCAGCCCGGTGGGGGTGTGGCAGACGGCCTCGACCGATCCAAAAGCACGGCATCCTGTCTTTTCCAAAGCCGCATCGCGCTCGGGAACGTCAACTCCTTGGCTACCATATCGTGCCCTGACGAGAGGCCTCCAGAGTCGGCTGCATGGCCGCTGATTTCTGTTCCCCAGATGCTGTCGACCGAGGGTGTCGTGAAGGACCGCGTCGGGGGGAGAGGAAGGAACTGCAAAGTGAAGGCTGGCTGGAGCCGCTCCAAGCTCGATCCCGCAAAGGAAACATGAGCTTCCTGCGGCAGATAGGCGCATTCTGCGGTCACATCGGTAATGCCTCATCTCGTCGAGCGGTACCGGGCGGCGGCCGGATCATGCTTGAGCGTCTCGGGCGGGTCGCCTGCCGGGGGCACGAGGGAACGGTCTACTGATGGGGTTCGGATGGGGCAACCGCATCAGCGCGCTTCGCGACAGCCTCCAGACGCAATTGTGGCCGATGCCGGCCATCGGCCTCGTGCTCGCGATCATCCTCGGCGTCGGGCTGCCGGAGCTCGACGCCCGGATCGACGACAGCCTGCCTACCGGCGTGACCAACTACCTTTTCGGCGGCGGGGCAGACGCAGCCCGCACCGTGCTGAGCGCGATCGTCGGCTCGCTGATCACGGTGACGTCGCTGACGTTCTCGCTGACCGTGGTCACCTTGTAGCTGGCCAGCAGCCAGTTCTCGCCACGGCTGTTGCGCACATTCTCACGAGACCACTTCGTTCACCTGACCCTGGCGCTGTTTCTCACGACGTTCACCTACAGCCTCGTCGTGCTCCGCACCGTGCGCACAAGCAGCGATTCCCAGCAGGAGTTCGTCCCCCAGATCTCGGTGACGGTCGCGGTGCTCCTGACCGTGGCCAGCGTGCTGGGCCTGGTGCTGTTCCTGGCGCAGCTGGCGAGCCAGATTCGCCTCGAGACGATCCTCGACAACGTTCGCCAGGACTCGACCGAGACACTCCGACGAGTGCTCGACCAGCGCGACGACGCATCGAGTGTTCCGCCCGCAACTCCATCATCCCCTCCCGAAGCACGCATCATCGAGGTCTCGCGATCCGGCTTTCTCGTCAGCGGCGACGAAGGCGAGTTGTTAGAGGCTGCATGCGAGGCCGGTATCGTCGTGCAAGTGGAAGGGTTCTCCGGCGGTTCGCTCGTCGCCGGAACGCCGCTTGGCAGCAGCTGGCCGGTAGACAACGACGTGCCCACTCCCGAGGTGCTTGCCACCCGAGTCGAGGACGCGCTAGCGGGCCGCTGGTGAGCAGTCGAATTGATCAGGCCGCGCCCCACGCTCGACACGACGATACGGTCCCGGGGCTCAAGCGGAGGGCGCGATGAGCAATCGAGGTGCTGAACTTCCAGGTCTGCCCCCCGCGATCAGCCGCGCCGAGCGTGGTCGAGGACCTCGGCGCCTGAGTTCCGGCCGCTGGTCCGAGCTAGAGCTCGAAGCTGAGCCGGTTGCGGTTCGTGTTGCCGTCCGGATCGCGGATGCTGCCCGGCGGCAGGGTGACGGTCTCACCGGCGGGGCCCGAGACGATCAGGCGCGTGCCGCGCGCGCGCAGCGCGACCTCGAGGCCACGCGGCGCCGACGCTCCCGCGATCGTCGCCCGGTGCGGGCGCCAGGCCAGGTCCTCGTCCTCGACCGGGAGCGGGTAGTGCATCTGGACCACGGCCCGGCCGTCCCCGGAGCGCACCAGCAACGCGTCGAGATCGGCTGAGCGCCGCAGGCGGAACGGTGCCGAGCGCAGCCGGTAGCGGTTGGCGGTGATCATGAAGCGGTGCAGGCCGGGCTTCGAGCCGAGCGGCGGCTCCCAGCGCGCCTCGTAGCGCCCATCTTCGGAGACCGACCACTGGATGCGAAGGCCGAGGTCGCCGGCGACGCGACTCCAGCCACCCCGGCCGCGGCGTTCGACGGTGACGAAGGCCCGATCGAGCGGGCGATCAAAGCCGCGCTCGCCGCCTTGCCAGCCGAAGGTGGCGTGGCCGAGGCGCGCGGTCGTCTTCGGCTGCTCGACGACAGACGCCTCCGACGCGCCGGGCGGGTAGGGGGCGGCGTCGTCGACGATTCCGTTGCGGGGGTCGAACGGGTCGGGGCGCGGGGCGGGGCGGCCGGACGCGAGCGCCGCGACGAGCCCGGCGAGGCGCTCCTCGATGAAGACACCCGCCGCCTCGCCGAACAGGACGGTGCCGCCCTCGTAGTGCTGCAGCCCGTACTCCTCGGGCGTCGTGAAGTACTGGATGAAGTCGTTGGCGAGGCCGGAGACGACGATCCGCTTCATGCCGCCGCGGCGCCCGGCCGCGAGCGCAGCCGAGCGCAGACGCCTGCCCATCCCCGTCGACATCTCGCCGGGCACGGTGACGATCGCCCGGTCGCCGACCTGCAGCGCCGCGAGCGGCACCGCGGTCGGGAACTGTCCGGTGTCGCGGATCGTCTGGATCTTGGTGCCCTGCGGGCCGATCGGCGCCGGCAGGCGCTGCCCCTCGAGCGGGACCCCGGTCTCGTCGTAGAGCGGCCCGCGGTTCTCCTCCGAGCCGGTCAGAAACGGAAGGCCGACCACCGCCCGCTCGTCAACCCGACCGGCCGAGGTGTCGCGGCCGCAGAAGCAGGATCGGGTCCAGCGCAGCTTCAGAGCGGGGGCGCGCTCAAGACGGCCGCCCGCCCGTCGCCAGGCGGCGAGCATCGCCTGCGCCTCCTCACGACCGACCTCGTGGGCACCCGCGGGACCGCTGTGCTCGAGCCCCGCGGTGACATCGCCCTCATCGGAGTTGCCGTAGGAGTTGACCACCTCCTGCCCGCGCGGGACGTCGCCCCGGCGCCGGATCGCGCGCTCGGCGATCCGCGCGGCCGGGCCGTGGTGGTCGGCGTTGTAGTAGGTGAAGGACGGCTTGACGACGGTCCCGTGGTTGGCGAAGGTCGACCAGATCCCGATCGGGATGCGCCCGCGGCGACCGCGCTTGTCGACCCGTAGCACGTCGACGCGAGGGTTGATCGTGTGCGGGTAGCCGCCCGGGTCGAGCTCGACGCTCCCCTCCCCCACCTCGCGGATGATCCCGTGGTTGGCGAGATGCGCTTCGATGCTGCGGTTCTCGGTCGTCCCGAGCAGGCGGCTGGTTCCCCAGCCGGCAACGGCCGGCGCGCGATCGCGGTCGGCACGACGGATCGACTTCGCGAGGCGCTTGGCGAGGAAGGTGTAGAGGCGCTCGTCGGCGGGCGAGCTGAGCTCGAAGTCGGTCGGCGTCGTGCTCGTCGGCGCGACCGTGTTGAAGGCGGGGAAGTTGAAGTAGCCGGCGGGAGCGCTGTGAGTGTGGGAGGTCGAGATGATCACGTTCTCCTCGCTGAAGCCGCGACCCGCGACCCGCTCGGCCGCGTCGACGACGAGCCCGTTCGGAACCGCGCCGAGGTCGGCCGAGACCAGGGCGACCTTGCGGCCGGCGCGTTCGAGCACAATCGTGCGGGCGAACAGGCGCGTGTGCTGGCCCTCGGAGCGGGCGTCGGAGCGGACCCAGCCGAACATGTAGAAGCCGGTCGGCGGGGTGATATCGGCGCGCCCGGCGCCCGCCTCCAGCCCACCCGCTCGGGCCGGGGCGGCCCCGCCCCACAGAACGATCGCCGTGGCGCAGAGGCTCGCCACGCCACGCCGCCGAATCCGCGTCCACCTCATGCCGCCGGAAGCTACTACGGAGGATCCGCGACGGCGCCGGTTCCGAACCAGACCCGATCGGCACCGAAGCCGTCCTACGTCTTCCTTCGGATTGGCGATCCGGGATCTACCCCCGGCGATCACTGAAAATACGAGCGCTACCTCAGGACGAGAAAGCTGTCAGCCGCTTCTCGCCCAGAGCGCTACTTCTCGGAATCGAGGGCGCGTATGGCTTCGTCCCGACGCAAGAACGCCTGATTGCGCCACGGGGACCCGTCCTCGTAGGTCCAGACCTGCCAGACGGGTTGCACGATCGGTACCCCGCTGGATCGTCCCTTCGCCCTCATCGTCAGGGACACCAGCAGGGTCTCCGAGTTACGCATCTCGCACCCCTCGACGGTGATCGCGAAAGCTTTGAAGGTCTCGGCGATGTCGTCGAAGAACTGCTGCAAGCCCTCCCGCCCACGGTAATCGCGGCCTTCGGACCCCGCGATGACGGACTCGAACCGGAAATCGGGGTGAGTCAGTTCGGCGAGCCGGTCGGGGTCTCGGGCGTTCACGGCGTCGCATATCTTTCGGACCAGCTCGTCGGGATCGGACACGTTGGGAGTATCTCTGTTGAGGGGCCTGGTGTTGAGGCAGCGTCCCCATTAGTGCCCCTTTGCATGGGAGCTGTTGCGCAAAGCCGGGCGAAAAAAGGCAGTGAGGGGAGGGTGATCGCCGGCCGGATGCGAGATCGGCCAGGCGAAGCCCCCGATCAGGCTCCGGCTTTGACATCCCGCGACGAACTCAGGGACATCCAAGTGACGTTCTACACCTCAACCGCAGCCGGTGTTGTTGCCGCAGCCGGTGCAGGTGTAACAGCTACCCGTCCGCTGCATCATGCCGCCGCACTGCTCGCAGGCCGGGCCCAATTCGAGCGACCTTCCATGCGCCATCTTGGCCGGGACTACCGGGGGCGTGTCGGTCATCGCCTCGGCTGCGGCGACCGTCTTGCCGGGCTGAGTCTTGACCTCGGAGCCACCGTTGCCGTTGCCGTTGCGGTTGCCGCCCTTGCTCTCGCCGTTGGCGGGGCCTGCGGTGTCGGAGCTGAACAGCGCCTGCTGGGCCTCCTTGCGGGCGCGAACCTCCTGGGTGAGGATCCCGAGATCCTCGTGGAAGTCGACGTCCTCGATGAACCTCGAGGCGAGCCAGCGCATGATGTAGTCGGGCATCGACTTGGCGAACGGGATCTCCTGGTTGCGGGTGATCCCCTCCGGGTCGAAGCGCATGTAGCTGAACTTGTCGACCAGGACCTCGAGCGGCACCCCGTACTGGAGACCGAGCGAGACCGCAGTGGCGAACGCGTTCATCATGCCGCGCAGCGTCGAGCCCTCCTTGCCGATATCGGTGAGGAAGATCTCCCCGACCGTGCCGTCCTCGTACTTGCCGGCCGTGATGTAGCCCTCCTGCCCGGCGATCGAGAACTTGTGGGTGAGCGACTCGCGCTCTGCCGGCATCCGCCGCCGGACCGGGGCGGGCGCCTCGACGGGCGCCTCGTCGTCGGCGGCCTTCTCCTTCTGGGCGTCGGTGCGCAGCGCCTGCGCGGTCTTGGAGCCGTCGCGGTAGATCGCGAGCGCCTTCAGGCCACCCTTCCAGCCCTCGATGTAGGCCTCGGCGATGTCGGCGACCGTCGCCGTCTCCGGCAGGTTGACCGTCTTGCTGATCGCACCGCTGAGGAACGGCTGCGTGGCCGACATCATCTGGATGTGGCCCATGTGGCTGATCGCCCGCTCGCCGACGGCGACGTCGAAGACCGGCAGGTGCTCGTCGGCCAGCGCCGGCGCGCCGATGATCGTGCCCTGCTCGTCGATGAAGGCGACGATCTGGTCGATCTGCTCCTGCGAGTAGCCGAGAGTGCCCAGCGCCATCGGCACCGAGCGGTTGACGATCGTCATGCTGCCGCCGCCGACCAGCTCCTTGTACTTGATCAGCGAGAAGTCAGGCTCGATCCCGGTGGTGTCGCAGTCCATCAGGAACGAGATCGTTCCGGTCGGGGCGAGGACCGTGGCCTGGGCGTTGCGGTAGCCGTGCTGCTCACCGAGCTCGACCGCCTCGTCCCAGCTGCGCCGGGCCGCCTCGAGCAACTCCGCGTCGGCGATCTCCTCGCTGACTGCGTAGGAGGCGTCGCGGTGCATGCGCATCACGTTGTTGTGTGGCTCGCGGTTCTTCGCGTACTCGTCGTAGGGGCCGACCGCGGCGGCGATCTCCGCCGACTTGCGGTACCCGCGCCCGGTCATCAGCGCCGTGATCGCGGCGGCGATGTGACGACCCTCATCGGAGTCGTAGGGCATCCCGTTCGACATCAGGAAGGCGCCGAGGTTGGCGTAGCCGAGGCCGAGCTGACGGAAGGCGCGGGCGTTCTTGCCGATCCCCTCGGTCGGGTAGCTCGAGGGACCGACGACGATCTCCTGCGCGAGGAACACCGTGTCCACGACGTGCTCGAAGGCCGCCGTGTCAAAGCTGCCGTCCTGACGACGGAACTTCATCAGGTTGATCGAGGCCAGGTTGCAGGCCGAGTCATCGACGTGCATGTACTCCGAGCACGGGTTGGAGGCGTTGATCCGTCCCGACTCCGGGCAGGTGTGCCAGTCGTTGATCGTCGTGTCGTACTGGATGCCCGGATCGGCGCAGCGCCAGGCGGCCTCCGCGATCTGGTTCATCAGGTTGGAGGCCGGCAGCGTCTTGGTCGCCGAGCCGTCGACGCGAGCCTTGAGATCCCAGTCGGTCTGCGCCTCGAGCGCCTGCATGAACTCGTCGGAGACGCGCACCGAGTTGTTCGCGTTCTGATACTGGATCGAGGTGAAGCCCTCGCCGTCGATCGACATGTCGAAGCCGGCGTCGCGCAGGGCCGCGGCCTTGTCCTCCTCCTTGGCCTTGCACCAGATGAAGTCCTCGATATCCGGATGGTCTACGTCGAGCACGACCATCTTGGCCGCGCGCCGCGTCTTGCCACCCGACTTGATCGTGCCCGCCCAGGCGTCGGCGCCGCGCATGAAGCTGACCGGACCCGAGGCCAGGCCGCCCTTGCTGAGCTCCTCGACCGAGCCGCGGATGTTGGAGAGGTTGATGCCGGAGCCGGAACCGCCGCGGAAGATGTTGCCCTCCTTGGTGTTCCAGCCGAGGATCGACTCCATCGTGTCCTCGACGCTGAGGATGAAGCAGGCCGAGCACTGCGGGCTCTCCTCGAAGCCGACGTTGAACCAGACCGGCGAGTTGAACGCCGCCTGCTGGTGCAGGAGGATGTGGGTCAGCTCCGCCTCGAAGGCGTCGGCGTCGGCCGGGGTGGCGAAGTAGTCGCCCTTGCGCCCCCACTCGGCGATCGTGCCGGCGACGCGGCCGATCATCTGCTTGACCGAGCTCTCACGCTCCGGCTTGCCGAGCGGGCCGCGGAAGTACTTCTGGGCGACGATGTTGGCGGCGTTCTGCGACCAGCTCTTGGGGAACTCGACCCCGTACTGCTCGAAGGCCGGCTTCTCGGGGTTGCCGATCACCGCGTCCCGCTGTTCCCACTCGACCGCGTCGAAGGGATGCGTCCCCTCGACGCTCTGGCGACGCTCGAAACTCAGGCCCTTGTTCGCGGCGGCGCGGCCGGCGATCTCGCGGGCGGTTTCCATCGCTTCCTCGCGCGGGGGAAGGGTCTCGGTTGTGGTGGCGGGCGCGTTCGCGTCGGTCTCAGGCATGTATCTCTCTCCCTGGTGCTTTCTGTTCGGAGTCTTGCGCATGGTTGGGGTCTTCTCGGTCGGTGTCGTTCTTGAAGTTCTCGCGATTTGCGGGTTCGGCGGGCCAGGTCTCGCGGAGGCCGCCGAGCCCGTGCTCACCGAGCAGCCGTTCGGCGGAGGCCACGTCCATCTCGGACAGCTCCGCCCGGATCGCCTCGGTGTCGCCGAGCTGCTTGTGGACCGAAGCGAAGCGCAGATAGGCGACCTCGTCGGCGGAGCTGAGGCCGGCGAGGCAGAGTTCGCCGATCCGGCGGGTCGACAGTTCTCCGCCCGCTGCGGCCTCGAGTTCGACCACCTCGGCGATGCGCTCTACCGCGGCCTCGGCGGCGGGCAGTTTGTGCGCGGCCCGCTCGAGTCCGGCCCGCAGCTTGGCGGCGTCGAACTCCTCGCGGCCACCGTCGCGCTTGCGGACGATCGCCAGGCTCGGCGCGCAGCGCTCGAAAGTGGTGAAGCGATGGCCGCAGGAGGAGCACTCGCGGCGGCGGCGCACGGCGGCGCCGTCGTCGGCCGGCCGGCTCTCGACGACCCTCGAACGCTTGTCACAAAGAGGACAAATCACAGGCGATCCAAGCTACTAGTGGTAGCGGACGGAACCTCCCGGCCCCCATATGTGGGGTGTCAGGCCCACTCTCGAATGCTGAGCGGCACGTGACGGTCGCTATCCGTCCGGATTTCGCCGCCCAGCGTTGGGGGTGGCTGAGCGCTACTTGCGCTTCAGCTTGACGCTCTTCGAGACCTTGCTCGCGGGTCCCGCCTCCGGCGTGAAGGTCAGCTCGGCCTCGAGCTCCAGCTTGCCCTTCTTCTTCAGCTTGCGCGCGGTCTTGCCCGTCGGCACGATGTTCAGCTTCGTCTTGCCCGAGATCTCGAAGGCCGCGCTCTGCGCCTTGATCCCACCGCTCTCGCTGAGCGTCAGCTCGCCGGGCCCGGCGACGGTCACGGGGAGTTTCGCCGTGCCCTTCTTCTTGTTCAGCTGCGGCTTACCGGCCTTCGGCTTCACCACTGTGGCATTGGCGCTCGCCCCCGAGAGCGAGAAGCGCGCGTCGCCGAGAGTCGGATTCGCCGTAATGCAACTGCGCAGCAGCTTGAAGATCGTGCAGTCGACGTTGAAACCGTCGCCGGGGTTGCGGAACATCACCTCGCGGCCGCGGGTTTCGGCCGCGGTCCGCCAGTACCACTGGTCGGTCGGGCCACCGCCAACCGCGCGGACCGATACCCAGTACGCGCCGAAGCCAAGTGCGGGCGCCCCCGTGAAACCGAACGCGTAGTTGTCGGGTGTCGCGACGACGTCCTGACTGAAGAGCTCCGCTGCGGGAGCGCCAGAGCCGCTGTTGGCGTAGATCGTGACCCGGGCCAGCGAGGGTGGTGTCTCGGGCCCCTCGTCGAAGGTGTTGGTGCCCTCCGCCGCGACGGCGTTCAGCTGCCAGCTCTGGCCTGCCGGAACGACAAAGTCGTCGGCGATCTCGGTGTCGAAATCGTTGAACTGAAAATCGAAGTCCTGGCTGGTGAACCGGCCGTTCGACGGCGTCAGATCGGTCTGGTCGAAGAGGGTCGCGGCCGAGGCGGCGGCCGGCGCAATCAGCGCGACGAGAGCGCAGCAGAGGACGGTGAGCAACGATCTGGCAGGCGGTGTCGGCAGCATGCGATTGCCTCTTTCCCGATGGAGGACTCTGGTCGGACTCGAACCTACCCGATCGGCGCCAGAATGGCGAGTTACACCAACCGATGTCAGGATCGCCATAATTGGTACCGATGACTGACGGAATGCGGAAAGCAGCCGAGAACGGGCGCGAGCGGGTAGACGCCGCCAGGGGCGCTGCCCGGGACCGCGCCGAGCTCGCACGCGAACGAGCGGATCTCGCCCGCGAGCGCGCCGTGACGGCGCGTCAGGCCGCGGGCGAACGGGTCGGCGCCGCGCGGGTTGCGACCGGCGAACGGGTCGACGCGGCCCGCCTCGCGACCGGCGAGCGGGTAGACGCCGCCAAGGCGGCGGCGGGGGAGATGCAGGCCCGGGTCAAGCCGAAGCTGCGCGGCGTAATCCACGAGTACGCCTTCCCGGTCTCGTTGCTCGCCGGCGCCTTGCTCGTCGCCTTCGCGGCCGAGAACGGCACCGAGCGCGCCGCGCTCGCGATCTACGCCGTCTCACTCTCCGCGGTGCTCGGCACCAGCGCTCTGTACCACCGCGTCAACTGGAAACGGCCCGGCACCCGCCTGTGGATGCGCCGGCTCGACCACTCGATGATCTTCCTTCTGATTGCCGGCACCGTCACCCCCTTCCTCGTGATCCTCCTCGACGGACCGCTCGCAACCGGCGTCCTCGTCGCGGTCTGGCTCGGCGCGCTGGCAGGCGTGATCGTCGAGACGATCTGGCTCGACGCACCCAAATGGGTCTCGGCCGTCGTCTACGTGACGGTCGGATCGCTCGGAGCCGTGGCCCTGCCGGCGATCATCGCCGAGGCCGGCCCCGGGGCCGGGGCATTGATCGCGCTGGGCGGGATCCTGTATATCGCCGGCGCCGTGATCTACGCGCGTCAGCGCCCCGACCCAAGACCGGCGGTCTTCGGTTACCACGAGATCTTCCACGTGCTCGTGGTTGCCGCAGCAGCCTCGCACTTCACCGCCGTGGCTCTGTACGCCGGCGCATCTGGGTGAGCGCTCCGCCGGGCTCGATCTCGGCTCCGCGCGACGCGGCCGAGTACCGGGGGCTGATCTCGGTCCTGGCTGAGGCGTTCCTCGACGATCCGGTGTGGACGGCGATCGGGCCCCGCTGGTCGCGGCGCCATCGCGCACTCTCCAACCGGGCCTCGTTCTGGGCGATCTGCCACGGCTCCCGCCGCCACGGTGCCCGGGTTCGCGTGGCCCGTGATCGAGACGGGGCGTCCGCTCCCGGCTCCGGTCCGGTGGTGGGTGGGACCATCGCCTTCGAACCCGGGGCCTGGCCGATCCCC
>JBBRAH010000054.1:0-17350 GCA_038206985.1 Solirubrobacterales bacterium | reverse complement strand
ACGAGTCCGGTACCTGAAACGCATCACTATCTCCTCCGCTCGGCCATCTGGGGCCACCCCAGACACCGACACTACCCCGGATCGCGAAGGGGAGGGGCTGCCGACGTAGTGGCCGGTCCGCCTCTAGGGCGGAGTGCCTACCTGCCTGACGCCCCCGCAGATAGCCGCTTCGGACGAAAAGCAGCGCCTTGCGAATCTCTCCTGTCGCGCTGAGATCTCAGGATCGCGCCTCAGCGTGCATCGCCGTACAAGAGGGCGCAGGTTTGGCTCAGCGGGGCTGAGGAGGAACCAATGGGGGCGTCCAGCGATCTTGCACCCCCTCAGCCACACTCTCCCGGCTGGCGGCTCCACTGCCGCTGAAAGGAACGTCCAGGCGTGGAGGATGGTACTTGGAAGCGGTACTCGGAACTAAACGTCAGCGGATGCTGAAGTCTGAAGACGCCTAGACCCGCTTATATAAGCCGCTTTTTTGTAACGCGCCCGACAGGATTCGAACCTGTGACCTTCGGTTTCGTAGACCGACGCTCTATCCGGCTGAGCTACGGGCGCTAGTCGCGGGGTCAAGACCTCCCCGCGGCGGCGGATTGTAGAGGGGGATCGGCCGGGCGGTGGGGCCTGCCGGGAGGTTGAGCGGAGTGGCGTGCGCCGGACCGGTCGCCGAATGGACCGGGGAACGCTGGATACAGTCCCGCCACAGGGGAACGCGCATCCCCCGACTGCTCATCTCCAGACTGCCTGTGGCGGCACTTTGGGGGGCTGCGGCGATGCGGACCGCGGCGCCGCCGGGGACGTCAATCCAATTGAGTCGGAAACCATCAGGTCACTTGAAACTGGCTGCCCAGCCAGTAGCCTGCGGATTGCGATGGCATCAGTCCCTCGCCCCGTCAGCTTGAGCATCGAAGGAGAACGGAATGGCGACCCAGGAGCAGAAGGTACCGCTGGACGAACTGACCCTCGCGGGCGAGGAGATGTGGACCGACGGACCGCCGCACGAGACTCTCAAGCGCCTGCGCTCAGAGTGCCCCGTGCACTGGAGCGAGATGCCCGACTTCCCTGATGAGGAGGGCTTCTGGGGTCTCTACAAGGCTGCCGACCTACGCGCCGTGAGCCTCGACTGGGAGACGTTCTCCTCACACACCGGTGGGATCACCGCCCTCACGCACGGGATCCCGCTCGAGCTGATGCAGTCGATGTTCATCGCGATGGATCCGCCCAAGCACGATCGGCTCAAGCAGCTCTTTCAGCGCGGCTTCACCCCCAAGAGGATTGCCGCCCACGAAGAGGCGATCCGGGCGATCACTGTGCGCCAGCTCGACGCCATCGCCGACCGTGGCTCCTGTGACCTGGTCACCGACGTCGCCCAACCAGTTGTCTCCCGGGTGATCGGCAGCTTCATGGGAATCGAGGAGGCCGACGATGAGGCCTGGGCAACCTTGATGAACACCACCCTGGGCGCCGGCGACGAGGCCTTCTCACCGGAGGAGATCGAACGGATCATGGGCGAGTCCTTCCCGGAGATCTTCCGCCGCTGCAACGAGATGATCGAGGCCCGCCGTGAGAACCCGACCGAGGATCTGACCAGCGTCCTCGTGCACGCCGAGATCGACGGCGAGACGCTCGAGGACCACGAGATCGTGATGGGCTTCTTCCTGCTCGTGGCGGCCGGTAACGACTCGACCAAGGCGACCTACACGAGCGCGATGCACGCGCTGATCGAGAACCCCGACCAGCGGCAACTGCTGCTCGAGGACCCCGAGCGGATCCCCGGCGCCGTCGAGGAGGCGCTGCGCATGTTCCCGGCCTTCGCCCACTTCCGCCGCACCGCCACCCGCGACACCGAGGTCGGCGGCCAGGAGATCCGCGAGGGCGAAAAAGTGGTCATGTGGTACGTCAGCTCCAACCGCGACGAGGACGTCTACGAGGATCCCGACAGCTTCCAGGTGCTGCGCAACCCCGACCATCAGGCCTTCGGGGCCGGTGGCCGTCACTTCTGCCTCGGATCGGCACTGGCCCGGCTCGAGCTGAAGGTGCTGCTCGAGGAAACGCTGAAGCGCTTCCCCGGCATGAAACTCGACGGCGAGCCGCGCTACGTGGTCTCCCCCTTCGTCAACCAGCTGCGCACCCTGCCCGTCCGCTGGTAGCGGCGACGGGCGCAACCTGGACCCGCTCGAGCCGATAGAACTGGCCCATGGAGATCTGGCACAACCCGCGCTGCAGCAAGAGTCGCCAGACGCTGGCCCTGCTGAACGATCGCGGCGCCGAGCCCGTGGTCCGGCGCTACCTCGATCAGCCGCCGAGCGCCGAGGAGCTCGAACTCGCCTTGCAGGCGCTGGGCCTGGAGCCCTGGGAGATCGCCCGCACGAAGGACAAGGCCGCCGCAGGCCTGGAGCTGCCCGGCGTCGGCACCGAGCGCGAGCGCTGGATCCAGTTGCTCGCCGACAACCCCGCCCTGATCGAGCGGCCGATCGTTCTCCCCGACGACGGCCGCGGGGCCCTCGGCCGCCCACCCGAGAATGTCCTCGAGCTTCTCGGCTGAAGCGATGGGCCTGTTCTCCAGAGGCAAGAAGGGCGCCGGGGGCGTCCGCGGTCAGCGCAGCGACGTCTTGCACGTCGGCGATCCCCGCTTCGACAGCTGGGAGATCGTCCGCGACTTCGAGGACATCGAATCGGCGCGCTCCTGGCGCCAGCACCTGGAGGAGGTCGGGATCGAGGCCGCAATCACGAGCGACTATGAGCTGGACCGCTTCGGACGCGGCGACATCTCCGTGGTCGTTCCGCCCGAGCGCTGGAGCGACGCCGAAGAGTTCCTCTCCAACCTCGACCTGGACTAGATAACACCCAGGAGCAGCAGCACGACCGCGATCTTGATGATCAGCATCGTGCTGACCACGAGTGCCCCGAGGAGCGCCTCGCTCTGTCTGTGTCCCGACACGGCCGGGACCTAGCCGTGCCCGCGGATGAAGATCCGCGGCACGCTCGTCGGACGCTCGCGCAGGGCCTTGCCGACCATCTTTCCCACCTCGCCGTATATGCCCTTGCGGGGAACGGCGGCGAAGAGTTGTTTGCGCCAGGCGCGATCGGTGCCGAAGGGAACCAGGCCCATCGAGAGCTCGAGCAGGTCGGCGCGGCGCAGGAACTCGACCTCGGGGCCGGCGTCCCACTGGGGGCGCAGTTCGTGGTGGCGCTCGATCGCGAGCAGGCAGGTCTCGGTCCGTTGCAGCGTCCATTCCTCGCGTCCGGCGAGCAGCTCAGCGGCAAATTCCTTGCCCTCGGTCACATAGACGCCGCCGTTGGAGGCCTCCTCATAGAGGCCGATGTCGTGCAGCAGGGCTGCGACGAGCATCACCTCGCTGTCGATCTCGGCGTTGCCGTCATCGAGCTCGGCCAAGCGCTCGCAGATCACGTAACAACGCACGCAGTGCCGCTCCATCGGGCCGTCGGTGTCGCCGGTGACTTCCCGCAGGCGGCGCAGCGCGTCCGCCTCGGCCTCGGTGCCGATCAGCGCTTCGGCGCGGAGACGCGAACTGAGATCGATGTTCGCTCGCATACCCACCATTCTTTCATTCCCGGCTAGATGGCCGATTCCGAATAGGCTCGTGAGCGGACCACTCTCCCGATGAGCTCCGAACCTCTCTCACCCGCAGACGTCTCCTCTCTCCACGCCGAGCAGGGGGCGATCCACGTCCACGTAGGCGGTACGGCCGTCTTCGAGGGCAAGCCGCCCGATCACGACGAGTTGCTCGCCCACGTCGAACAGCGCCTCAACCTGATTCCCCGCTTCCGCCAGCGGGTCCGGCACGTGCCCGGCAGAGTCGCCCGGCCGGTCTGGGAGGACGACACCGACTTCGACCTCTCCCGCCACGTGCGGCGCTCGGCGCTGCCGTCTCCAGGGACTGACGCGCAGCTTCGGGACCTGGTCGGCCGGATCATGTCCGAGCCGCTCGACCTCGAGCGGCCGCTCTGGCAGATCTACCTGATCGAGGGCCTCAACGGCAAGCGTTTCGCCGCCGTTTCGAAGACGCACCACGCGCTGGTAGACGGGGTCGCGGCCGTGGATGTCGGCGCCGTGATCCTCGACCCCGACCCGAAGGGGACCGACCTCGGCCTACCCGAGGAACCGTGGGAGCCGAACACCTCGCGGACCGATCAGATGATCTTTGACCGGGTCCTGAAGGCGAGAGAGCGGATGCTGGGTCTCTCGGTCGAGGGTGCCCGACGGCTGAGCCCCATGGGAGCCGCGGCAACGACACTGGAGGCCGGGCGCACGGCCCGGGGCTTCATCGAGCTGGCCCGCAACAGCGATCCGGTCAAGCCGACCTTCCTCAACGACGAGATCGGCCGTGACCGGCGGATTGCCTTCGCGCGCACGACGCTCGAGGAGATGAAGGCGGCCGGCAAACGTCACGGCGGCACCGTCAACGATGTCGTGCTCTCGGTCTGCACCGGAGCCCTGCGCCGCTACTTCGAGTTGCGCCGCCAGACCGTTCCCAGCGAGTTCGTCGCTCTGGTGCCGATGAGCATCCGCAAACCGGGCGAAGAGAACGAACTGGGCAACCGGATCACGACCCTGCTCGTGCCGCTGCCGCTGCGCGAGGCCGATCCCGCCCGTCGCCTCGAGCGGCTCGCTGAGGCGACAGCGCGGCTGAAGACCTCCGAGGGCGCCAGAGCGGCGTCACTGATCATCGAGGCATCGGGCTGGGTACCGCCCAACGTGAACCGTGTGCTCGGCCAGATGAGCTCGGCGATATCCAATCCGGTGAGCCGCGTGATGCCGCAGCGGATGCCGTGGAACATGGTGATCTCCAACGTTCCAGGCCCACCGGTTCCCGTCTACCTGCTCGGCTGTCGCCTGCAGGCAATCCACCCCTACGTCGCGCTCTCGCCGCAGCGGCGCGCGCTCTCGATCGGCGTGATCTCCTACGACGGGGACCTGATGTTCGGCCTGGTCGGCGACCGCGACCGATTGCCCGACCTCGAACGGCTGTCAGACTTCGTCGACGAGGGCCTGGCCGAGCAGTTCGCCGCCTGAGAGCACTGGCGCAAGCCGACCGGATCGGGGACACTTAGCGGATGCTGCTCGATCGGATCGCCCGATACCTGTACGCGCGGCTCGGGGCCGGATACATCGTCGCCTGGTCGGTCCTGCAGCTCTCCGCGGCGGTCTTCGTCGTGGCCGCGATCGTCCTGATCATCTCCTCCTACTACGACCCGAGCGTGAGCGAGGTCGTCCTGATCATTGGCGGCGCGGGCGTCTTCACGATGCTCGGCGTCAGCTGGGCGCTCATGATGCAACGGGCGTCGTTCCTGCATCTGATGAAGTGGCGGGCTGATCCCGATCCGAGCGACGAGGCCACTCTCGAGGCCTGGGATCTGGCGACCTCACTCACGACACGCAGCTTCCGCCGGAACTCGTTGCGTGTCAACGCGATCGCTGCCGTGCCCAGCGTCGTGATCATCGCCGCCGTGCTCGGGCTCCGATGGGAGGCGATCTTCGTGCTGCTGCTGGTCTGCGTCCCGACCGCCGGCTACGCCACGGTTCTCAACTACTCGATCGCCGAGTTCCTGATGCGGCCGTTGATCGAGGAGATCGCCGCACGCCTGCCGGAGCGGTTCGTGTTCAGGCGGACGGGCCTGCCGATTCAGAAGCGCCTGCTGATCAGCCTGCCGGTCTTCACCGCCACCACCGCGATCATCGTCGCCGCGCTGATCACCGAGGGTGGCGGCACCGACCAGTTGCTGCTTGCGACCGCAGCCTCGATCGTGGTCGCCATCGTCCTCTCGGGCGAGCTCACGATCCTGCTCTCCTACGCGATCACCACACCGATCGCCGAGCTGCGGCGGGCTCTGTCACGGGTCCAGGAAGGCGACTACAGCGTGCGCGTGCCGGTGGTTTCCTCCGACGACCTCGGCGAGCTCTCCGACGACTTCAACCAAATGGCCCAGGGTCTGGCCGAGCGGGAGCAGATCCGGGAGGCCTTCGGCACCTACGTCGATCGTGAGGTCGCCGACCTGGTCCTCTCCGGTCAGTTCCCCGCCGAGGGCGTGGAGGTGGAGGTCTCGATCATGTTCTGCGACGTTCCCGGCTTCACCAGCTACGCGGAAGGGGCCGCCGCCCAGGAGGTGGTGGCCGCGCTCAACGAGGTCTTCACGCGCACCGTCGCGGTCATCGACCGGCACGGTGGTCACGTTGACAAGTTCCTCGGCGACGGGGTGCTCGCCGTCTTCGGTGCGCCCGAGGGTTTCGCGGACCACGCAGACCGTGCGGTCGCGGCCGGTCTCGACATCCTGGCCGAGGTCAACGATGGAGGACCGGGGCTGAAGCTCCACGTCGGGATCAACTCCGGACGGGTGATCGCGGGCTCGATCGGTGGCTCCGGCCGGCTCAACTTCAGCGTCATCGGCGACGTGGTGAATGTCGCCTCCCGGGTGGAGTCGGCTACCCGCCGCACCGGCGATCAGATGCTGATCACCGCCGCGACCCGCGAGCTGATGAAGAGGCCGATACCGCTGTCCGGGCGCGGCTCGATCGAGCTCAAGGGTAAGACCGAGCCCTGCGACGTGTACGCGCCCGAGCCGCCGGCGGCCACCCGGGGACAGACCGCGAGCTGGACCAGCTCGTCGGATGAGCCGCCGGGGAGGGATGGGATCCCGGCCCCGCGGACGCCGAGGTGATCTATCGCTCGAGCGACCCTACCCTGCCGGCCCGCGACCGTGGCCCCAGCCTCAGTTGGTGATGAACACAGGCGTACCGAGGGGCACAACCCGGACAAGGGAGTCCATCACCTCGTCCTCGGCCCGCAGGCAGCCGCCGGACGCGGCTTCGCCGATCGGGGCGGTCGTCCCGTGGATCGCGATCCTGTCCCCACCCGGCCATCCCAGGGGCAGGTCCGGCTGGTGGGCGGTGAGCGCGAGAGCGCAACAGCCGTAGGCCGGGTCCAGGCCGGCGACCACCACGTCGGTTACCGCGAAGCGACCCTTTGGAGTCGGTGAGTCGGGCCTCCCCACCGTCACCGGAAAACGCAGCAGCACTTCGCCCTCCTGACGGAGCTCGGCGACATGCTCCCCGAGGCTCGCGTGAATCGAGAACGGCGTGGTCTTGAAACGCATCGTGCCGGGGTTGGCGCGCACCCATAGCGGCCGGTTGTCGGAGGCGAGCTCACTCGTCACCTCGAGCCACGCGCCGCGCCTGCCGACAACCGCTAGCACGCGCGGGGAGCCGAACTCACTGCGGTCCGTGGCGACTGCCTTCACGGCGCCTTCGCCTCCAGGGTGGTCGTAGAGCCGTGCCCGTGCGCTCCGGCGAAGGATCACCACGCGGAATCCCTGGCCGGCCCACGAGATCACTGTGCCCGCTTCCGGGCCCGGGGAGCCTTGCGGCCCCGTCGCGGCTGTCTCGCTCCGGGTCTCAAGCGCTGCCGGCCCGGCTACCCCGGCCGCGGGTTCGTCGCCCTCCGTCCCGATCCAGCCCTCCGCGAACAGCACCACGAAACCGGCGATCGCCAGCATTGCAAGGCCTGTCACGCGCCAGCCGGGTGCCGGTGGCGACCCTCTTCGACTCTTCCCGGTGCGGTAGTCCACAGCGCTCTCCGATCAACCCGGGTTCCTCAGCCGAGGCTCTCGAGCACCTCGAAGGACCAGAGCTCGCTCGAGCGACCTACCGGTCCGCTCTTGATGTGCTGGGAGTGGCCGGCCCTGAAGTCGTCGCTCTGTACCCAGCGATCGAAGTCCTCCTCCGAGCGCCAGCGGGTGACCACGAGGCACAGCTCACGGTCGTCGTTGGGCCGCAGCAGGTCAAACGACTCGAAGCCCTCGGCCTTCTCCACTCGCCCCGCCCGGTTTGCGAAACGCTCCGCGAACTCATCGAAGCGCTCGCGGCTAACGGTGATGGCGTTGATCTTGACGACGCTCATGCACGGATCCTACGCCCGGACGAGGGACCAGGGCGGCGAGAGGTGGGGATTACGCAACGGCACTTGAACCTCCGCCACTGAAGCGCAGGTATGTCGCCTCGAACGGAAGATCCCGAGCACACCGGCCACCCCGATCACGACGATCGCGGGATCGGACTCGGCCTTGGGCACGATGAAGGCACCGAGCGCCACGGCGTCGGCCGCCGCCACGTATACCCTCCCTGGGTATAAAATACGGATGCAAACGACACTGGATCCGCGATCATCGGAAGCAATGATGAACCCCCCCTTCCCCACGATCTCTGCAGCGGCGCTACCGCTGGCCGACGGCTTCGACGGCCACCACGACTGGGGCGGCGGCTGGTGGGTGGTGATGGCCCTCGGGATGCTGATCTTCTTGGCGATCGTGATCGCCGGCGGCGTTTGGCTGGTAAGGGAAGTGTCAGCCCGGCGGCGGCCGGGTCTCACCGGCGACAGCGAGCCCGCAGCGCTGGAGATCCTCGACCGGCGGCTCGCGGAGGGAGCCATATCGACCGACGAGTACGAGGAACGCCGGCGAGCACTACTCGACGCGCGCCCCGACGCGCGCCCGGAGGACGAAGGTGGCTGAGCTCGTGGTTACCGCCGGCGGCCTGCCGGCGGTCGCCGGCCTCGCCTGGTTTTCTTCGGCTCCCGGACGGCCGGCCGCAGCGAGCTCCGCGCCGGGATCTAGGAGATCGACGCCGTGGTGAGCGGCGGCTACTCCCCGAACCTGATCGAGGTCCGCGAGGGCGTTCCCCCGCGGATCACGTTCGGCCGGCGCGTGCCGGGGTTCAAACATGACGCCTTTGACGGAGAGGGAGGGATTCGAACCCTCGAGAGAGCTTGTAGCCCCCTACTCGCTTAGCAGGCGAGTGCCTTCAGCCGCTCGGCCACCTCTCCGGGTCGCTGCTTCGGCCTTTTGTACGCCCGGCCTGCAGCGGGCGCCGATTCTAGTTCAATGGCCGCAAGGCGCCGCCCGGCTCAGGCAAGAGCATCGGATACCCTCGCCCGGCTGTGGATGCCGAGCGACTCTACGACCGTTACGAGGCGGCCTTCGAAGGCATCGAGGCCCCGTTTGCGTTCGTCGATCTCGACGCGCTCGCCGCCAACGGGGCGGAGATGCTCGGGCGGGCCGCCGGAAAGCCGATCCGCGTGGCGAGCAAGTCGGTGCGTTGCGTCGAGATCCTGGGCCGGATCGCCGCACTCGACGAGCGCTTCCGCGGGCTGCTCTGCTTCACGCTCCCCGAGGCGCTGTTCTTGGCGGAGGCGGGCTTCGAGGATCTACTGGTCGCCTACCCGACGGTGGACCGGCACGCGCTGTCGGAGCTCGCCCTGCTCGCGCGGGAACGCCACGGGCTGGCACCGACGCTGATCGTGGATGACCCCGTGCAGCTGGACCTGATCGAGGGCGCGGTTGGCGCCGGGGGCGTACGCATCAAGGTCGCGATCGATATCGACGTCGGCTACCACGCACTGCGCGGCGCGCTGCAGGTCGGCCCCAAGCGATCCCCCATCCGGGACGCCGCCGCCGCCCGCAAGCTGGCGCAGGAGATCGTCTCGCGTCCGGGGCTCGAGCTCGACGGGCTGATGGCCTATGAGGGGCAGATCGCGGGCGTCGGCGATGCCACACCGGGCGCCGCGGTGCGCAACGCGGCCATCCGCCGCTTGCAGAAGCGCTCACTCGCCGACATCCGCGAACGCCGCGCCGAGATCGTCGCCGCCGTGCAGTCCGTCGCCCCGCTGCGCTTCGTCAACGGTGGCGGCACCGGCAGCCTCGAGCTGACCACGGCCGAGCCGGCTGTGACCGAGCTCGCCGCGGGCTCCGGCTTCTACGCCCCGGTGCTCTTCGACCACTACTCCCGCTTCCAGCTCACCCCCGCGGCCTGCTTTGCGCTGCCTGTCGTGCGGCGCCCGGCGCCCGGTGTGGTCACCGTGCTCGGTGGCGGCTACCTGGCCTCCGGGGTGCCGACCGCCGACCGGCTGCCGCAACCGTTCCTGCCCGAGGGCCTGCACCTCGACAGCAACGAAGGCGCCGGTGAGGTGCAGACGCCGCTGCTCGGCGAGAGCGCCCTGCGGCTGCGCATCGGCCACCGCGTTTACATGCGCCACGCCAAGGCCGGGGAGCTGTGCGAGCGCTTCAACTCCCTGCACCTGCTCTCTGGCGACTCGGTGGTCGACGAGGTGCCCACCTACCGTGGCGAGGGCCGGGCCTTCCTCTAGGGCCCTCAGGTCTGGGGCGGGCCGAGGACCTTGTCGAGGTAGTCGTTGGCGAAGGCGCCCTCGGGGTCGAGCTTGCGGCGCACTCTCTGGAAGTCGGCCCAGCGCGGGTAGCGCGGCTGCAGCTCCGCCGCCGTCATTTCGTGGCGCTTGCCCCAGTGTGGGCGCCCGTCGAAGGCGCCGAGCACCTGCTCGACCTCGCGGAAGTAGACCGGCCAGTCGAGCTTGCGGTCCTGATGGACGGCGATGTAGCACGTGTCCCGCTCATGACTGGGGCTGAGCAGCGCGTCGTCGCCCTTGACGAACCGCACCTCGACCGGGAACACGCAGCGCATCTCCGACCGAGAGGCGATCGCCAGCACCCGCTCGACCGCCTCCCGCGCGTGCTTGCGCGGGATCCCGTACTCCATCTCGGTGAACTTCACGCGGCGCTCGGAGGCGAACACGCGGTAGCTGCGATCGACCTTGCTCGCGTTGGAGAAGTTCCGAGCCGCCAGCTTGGCGAGCCGCGGCCCGGCCGAGGGCATCGCGCGCGCCATCGCGATGAAGGCACCGCTGAGCCAGTTCTCGAGCACGACCTCGTTCAGGTAGCGGGCGGCCGGATTGGGGGGCTGCGGCGGCTCGTCGATGCGGATGCTCTCCCGGCACAGCGCGGTTTCGGTGTGTGGGAAGACGTAGAACTCGAAGTGATCGAGCGAGTCAACCTTCTGGTCGAGCTCGCTGAGGACCCGATCGAGCGGCAGCGGGTGATCGAGGCGGCTCAGTGTGTATGAGGGGACCAGCTTCAGCGTCACGGCGTAGATCGCGCCCAGGGCTCCGAGTCCTACCCGGGCAGCCCGGAAGCCGGTCGGATCGGAGGCCTCGTCGAGGATCGTGGTGGAGCCGTCGGCGCCGATCAGCTCGAGTGCGGCGATCTGGGCCGAGACGTTCTGAAAGCCGATCCCGGTGCCATGGGTGCCGGTCGAGATCGAGCCCGCCAGCGTCTGCTTGTCGATGTCACCGAGGTTGGCGAAGGCGAGTCCATGCTCGGCGTCGAGCCGCCGGTTGAGGTTGCCGAGCGAAGCGCCGGCCTCGACCCTAACCAGGCCCGCATCGCGATCGACGTCGAGGATCCGGTCGAGGGCATCGATACTCAGCAGCGTTCCATCGGTGAGCGCGGCGGCGCTGAACGAGTGGCCCGCACCGGCGACCTTGACCCGGCGCTCGGCCTCGCGCGCCTCGATGATCGCCTTGACCAGACCTTCGCGTGTGCGCGGCCGGACGATCGCCTGCGGATGGCAGACCTGCTCGCGGGCCCAGTTCCGCCAGACCTTGGGCCTCTGCTCTTCGTCTTCGTCGGCCACGCTTTGCAGCCTACCCCGGCGCCGACGCGACTAACCTGCCAGGCCACCCAGGAGGGGTGGCAGAGCGGTTGAATGCGCCGGTCTTGAAAACCGGTAACGGGTAACCCCCGTTCGTGGGTTCGAATCCCACCCCCTCCGCTGCCGGGGCGAGGACGACTGAGGGCGCCCCATCCGCCTGCAAGCCGCCGACCGCGCGGATGGACGTATATCCACCGATCGGATGAACTTCCTCAGGGATTCGAGGAGCCGGTCGATGGTTCGCTGATCGCGGATGGATTCGACGAATGAGAAACATCGACTGCTGACAATCGGCATCGTGCTGGCCGTCTTGACGCTGGTCATCGCCTTCGTCCCCGAGGCCGACGCCAAAGGCAAGTCAACCAAGAGCGGCAAGGGCGGCTCCGCAAAAGCCTTCGTTCCGAAGAAGGGCAAGCTCTTCGCCGGCGTCTCCGACACCGGGCAGACCTCCGACTACAAAGAGTTCCAGAAGGCGAGCGGCGCTCACCCCTCCGTGATGCAGTCGTTCGAGGCCTGGGGCTACGTGCCGAAGGAGGCGCTCGGACGCTGGGAGCAGACACATACGCGGGGCATGCTGAGTCTCTCGACCGGCAGGTGCTGGGGCTGCAGCCCGCTGATCAGCACGCGGAGCATCGCCCAGGGCGAGGATGACGGGTACATCCTCACCCTCGCTCAGGCCCTGGCCAAGCGGAAGGCGCCAACCTATATCCGGCTGTTCCCCGAGATGAACGGCTTCTGGAACGGCTACTCGGCCTTTCACGGCAACGGTGAGAAGCGCGACCCCGAACATTCGACGGCCAACTTCAAGAAGGCGTGGCAGCGGTTCGTACTGATCACCCGTGGCGGGAAGACCAAGTCGATCGACAAGCAGCTCAAGAAGCTGGACATGCCAAAGATCAAGGGCAAGACGAAGAGGAAGCTGGCGAAGCCGAAGGTGGCCTTCGCCTGGGTACCACAGGCCCAGGGCGCTCCCAACGTGCCGGGCAACCAACCCGCGGACTACTTCCCCGGATACCGGTTCGTCGACTGGGTCGGCGCCGACATCTACAGCAAGTTCCCGAGCCTCGACGGGCTGAACAGCATCTACAAGCAGTACCGCAAGCGCCCGTTCCTGATCGGTGAGTGGGCGCCCTGGGGCGTGGATTCACCGGGCTTCGTCAACTCGCTCTTCGACTGGGTCGAGAAGCACAAGCGGACCAGGATGGCGATCTACTACCAGGGCTTCGGCGAAGGCCCCGCCAACGAGTTCGAGCTGAGCGACTACCCGAAGAGCCGCACCGCGCTCAGGCACCGCCTGAACAGCAACAAGTACGCGCCCTACACGCCCGAGAACGAGAAGGGCAAGCGCGGCAAGGGCAAGCGGCGCTGATCGGAACGGAGACCCGGCGGGGGCACCGAGCCCGCGAACCGATAGGTTCTCGACCCCCTACTTGAATTGGAGATCCTGAAAATGGAAGCAGCAACACCTGGGTCGTCCCCGGGCTCACCGCCCAAGGGTGGCCGGGCCGGCGCGATAGCCCTACTGATCGTCGCCGCCTTGGTCGGCATCTTCTTCGCCGCGGTGGCGATCACCCTGATCGGAACGGAGACCTGCGAGGAGGCGCTCAAGGACGCTCAGTCGCTGCTCGTCGAATGCACCGAGAAGTCGTCGGGCAACAAGCTGATCAGCATCCTGCTGGGCGCAGGTACGGCAATCGCGGCCTTCGCACTGGCCTGGTTTGCGTTCGCCTCAGCCCGCGCCAGGGAGATGCACCCGATGGTCAAGACGCTCTCAATCGTCGTGGTCGTCGGCGCCGTGATCACGATCCTCCTGTAGACCGACGCGGCTGCCGGCGCGCAGCGCGCGGTTGCCTCGAACCCGAGTCCACGAGACCCCAGGAGCGGAAATGGCACCTACCCGCTCCCGGGGCCTGCGGTTATTCCGCGACCGACTCGGGCCGCTCCCCGGTCTGCCCGGCTCCGGCTCCCTCGATGTCGAGGTGAGGGAGCCGCTGCTGCGCCCAGCCCGGGAGCCACCAGATCCAGCGGCCGGCGAGCACCAGTAAGGCTGGTGCGAGGAGTAGCACTGACATCGCCGCCAGGGCGACTCCGACGGAGAGGCCGACGCCGAACTGCTTGACGGTCGGGTCACCGTTGAGGATGAAGCTGGCGAACACCGCGATCATGATCAGGGCGGCTGCTGCGATCACACGGGCGCCGGTGGCGAGTCCCGCGGCGATCGCCTCACGATCGTTTGCGGCGCCCGCCCGGTGCTGCTCGATCTGGCTCAACAGAAAGACCTGGTAGTCCATCGACAGGCCGAAGAGGACGGCGAACATGATCAGGGGCACGAAGCTCGCGATCGGATCGGTGCCGGAGGAGGTGTCGACGCCGACCAGGCCGAGCCCCCAGCCGTACTGGAAACAGACAACGACGACGCCGAAGGCGGCGCAGACGGCGAGGACGTTGATCAGCGCGGCCTGGGCGGGGATCAGGGTCGAGCGGAAGGCCATCATCAGTACGAGAAAGCCGAGCAGGATCACGACCGCGATGACCAGCGGCAGCCTCGAGCTGATCCCCGAGGCGAGATCGACGTAGCTCGCGGCCTGCCCGCCGACGTGCGCGACAACGTCGTCTTCGGCAGTGCGCTCGGGGATCACGAAAACCCTGATCGTGCGGACCAGGTCCGCGGTCGCCGGTGCCGCCGGATCGGTCGTGGCGATCACGTTGAACAGAGCCGCGTTGCCGCTCTTGTTGATCTGGGGCGGCGAGACGACCTGGACGCCGGTCGCCTTCTCGAGCCCGTTCTGCAGCTCGACCAGGCGCCGGTCGGTTCCACGCTCGTCACCGCCGGCCGCGGTCAGCTCCTTCGTCAGCTCCTCTTGTAACTCCTGGGCCTCTTGCGCCTGCATCTGGGCCACGGTCTGCTCGGCCTCGAGCTCGGCCTGCTGGGCCCGGAGGTTCGCTGCCTGGATCTGTGCCGCGGAGGATTCCTGCTCGAGTTGTGCCCCCTGCTCGGCGAGCACGAGCACCTGCCCCGCCAGACCGACGGCCTCCTCGGCGAGCACCGCGACCGCACCGCCGAATGCTGCCGCCTGCTCTCGCAGATCCGCAGCGCTCCGAGCCAGGCCTTCGGCCTCGCGCCTGTTCGCCGCTCGCTCCGCGTTCACCTGGGCGATCTCACTCTCGACCGATGCCTCGCGTGACTCCAGACGCTTGAGCCGGGCCTCGAGCTCGGCCCGCCGGGCGGGCGGGGGCTGGCTCTTCAGCTTCGCCTCGATCCGCCGTTGGCGGGCTGTGATCGCTGCGAGGCGCGCCCGCAGGCGTGACCCTTCGGCCGCCAGCCTGGCGGCTTCGGCGCCCACCGCTCGCGCCTGTGTCGCAAGCGCTTCGAGCTCAACCCGGAGGGTCCGCTCCCGGCTGAGACGCTCGCGTTCTGTCTCGAGTTGCGAGCCCTCCCCCTCGAGCTCGTTCTTCTGCGCTTCAAGCGCAGATTGCTGGCCCTCGAGCTCGGTCTGTTTGCCACTCAGCGCATCCGCCTGCTGGGTCAGACGGGCCGCCTCCGCCTGGCCCTGGGCCTGCTCCTGTTCGAGCTCGGACTGCAGTTCCTCAGCCTGACTCTTCTGGGACAGGAACATGCTGCTCGGCTTCGCCGGGCTGCCGAGCTCCACCGCCACCTGAAGGGGGCCGTTGTACCCGGGGCCGAAGCCCGAGGCCATCAGGTCATAGGCCTGGCGCTCGGTCGTCGACTTCGGCGTCGCGCCGATGTCCTCCTGGCCGAGATTCAGCGAGAGGAAGGGGATCAGCGGCGGAAGGAGGATTGCGAGGGCGATCAAGATGGCGCGCTTGGGATGAGTTGTGACGAACGCCGCCCAGCGGTCCCAGAAGCCCGGTGCCACGGGGCCGGCGGCCGCGGACCCCGCCCGCTTGAGTGTGGGTAGACGCAGGCGGTCGACGCGGGGTCCGAGCGCGGCCAGGATCGCGGGAAGCAGCGTGAGAGCACCGACGACGGCTGTGATGACAGCGATCGCGGAGGCGTAGCCGAGCGAGGTGACGAGCGGGATCCCGGCCACCAGCAGCGTGACGAGCGCGAGCACGACGGTTGTCCCCGCGAACACGATCGCACTGCCCGATGTTGCGACCGCCGTCGCGACGGCCTCCTCCGTGGGCCTTCCTGCGGCGAGCTCAGAGCGATAGCGCGTTACCAGGAACAGCGCGTAGTCGATCCCCACCCCGAGGCCGATCATCGTCGCGAGGGTCGGGGCGATGTCGGGTATGGGGGCGATGTGGCCCAGCAACCCGATCAACGAAAGGCCGATCAGAAGACCGAACACCGCCGAGATGATCGGCAGCCCCATGGCGACCAGGGTCCCGAACGTAAAGGCCAGGATCACCGTCGCCGCCAGCAGCCCCACCACATCACTTGATGCCGTCTCGGGCTGTGAGAGATCGCCCCCTACCTGGCCCCCGGCGGCGACCTTCATCCCGGCTTCGCGCGCGGGCTTGGCAGCGTCGAGCACCTCTTGCGCCTTGTGCTCGGTGATATCCGCATTGGAGATCGACAACAGCACCGGAATGAACGCCGTGTGCTTGTCCTTGCTGACCTGTGCGGCGCCCTTCTGAGCGAACGGACTCGGAGCGGTATCGACGTAGGGGAGGTCGAGGAGCGCCGATCTGGTGTCCTTGATCGCCTGCTCGTAGGGATCAACGGTCACCTTGCCGTCCTCGATGCGGAAGACGATCGGGTTGGCGCCGTTCTGCTGAGGAGGGAAGCGCTTGGCGAGCAGGTCGGACGCCGCCTCGCTGTCGGTACCCGGCAGGTCCAGGTTGTTGGATGTCTCGGCCCCCAGCGACCGGACGGCGAAGCCGACCAGAACGATCGCCAACAGCCAGGCACCCAGAACGACCCACCGGTACCTGGCCGTGAACAGCCCGAGTCGATATAGAAATGCCGGCAGAGGTGCCTCTCGCGTACTGCGGGGCCTCCCCGGGCCCCGCGAGGCGGCAGATTCTAGGGTCGGGAGCCGATGCCAAGGCCTGGCCGGCATTCAGGCAGCATCTATATGGGGCGCCCGCCCCCGCAGCGCCGCCCGCCCTTCGGCCAGGCATCGGTTGACCTTCGTGTACGTCCAGCCGGTGATCGCCTGAATCTCGGCGTAGGAGCAGCCTGCCGCCTGCAGAGCGATAGCGCGGCGCTCCTGCGGCTTGAGACCGCGCAGCGCGCGGGCCGCGCGGGCGGCCCGTTCACGCGCTTCGAGCGCTTGCTGCGGGCCTCCGCCCGGAGCCGCGAGTTGATCGGGCTCGAAGGGCTCGGGCGTTCCCGAGGTGCCGCGTCGATCGGCGCTCAACTGGCGGCGCCGGTCACGCGCGACGGCGAGGGCTTCATGGCGAACGACCACATGCATCCAGGCGACGAGGTTGCGGCCGTCCGGTCGCGGGGCCCTGGTCATCAGGATCTCCGTAGCTCGCTGAAGCGCGTCATCCGCATCGTCGTCGCAGATCGAGAAGCGGCGGGCAGTGCGGCGGAAGCGCGCGCCGTGGGTCTCGAGCATCGTGGCCGCCAGGGCGATGCGGTTGAAACCGGCTCCCGCCGCCAGGGGCCGGAGGTTCTGGTTGGGAGCGGGTTCCATGCTCCCTCCACCCCGGCACATGCCGGCATGCCCCCAGGGGCCCGGCGATTGCCGCGGCCGAGCCGGCGGCCGCCGCTATTGTTGGCGGGGATGACCACCTGCGTAGTCACCGGCGGGGCCGGCTTCCTCGGCTCCCATCTCACAGATCACCTGCTCGGCAAGGGCCACCGGGTGATCTGCATCGACAACCTCGACACCGGCTCGCTGCGCAACATCGAGCACATCTCAAGCG
>JBBRAH010000053.1:0-18057 GCA_038206985.1 Solirubrobacterales bacterium | reverse complement strand
CTCAGGGCGAGGTCAATCGCTACCGGAGACGCCCGAATGTGTGGAATTGTCGGATACGTGGGCGCCAGGCCGTGTCGCGATCTGCTGATCGCCGGCCTCGAGAAGCTCGAGTACCGCGGATATGACTCCGCCGGCGTCTCCCTGCTCCAGGACGGGGAAATCGAGTCGGTTCGGGCGGTCGGCAACCTCTCCAACCTGCGCGCGGCCGCGGACGCCGCCAACGGCGACGGGGTTGTCGCGGTGGCTCAGGCGGAGGCAACGATCGGGCTGGCGCACACGCGCTGGGCCACCCACGGGCGGGTCACCGAGGAGAACGCGCACCCGCACGGGGACGAAGAGGACACTGTCCACATCGTCCTCAACGGGATCGTCGAGAACCACACCGAGTTGCGGCGCGAGCTGCGGGCCGAGGGCCACATCTTCAGTTCCGAGACCGACGCCGAGATCGTCGCCCACCTGATCGAGCGGCACTATGAGGGTGACCTGGTCGCCGCTGTCCGCAAATCCTTCGCCGAACTCCGCGGCCACTACGCCTTTGTCGCCATGCACGCCGAGCATCCACAGATGCTCGTCGCGGCCCGCCAGGAGTGTCCGCTGATCATCGGCATCGGTGAGGGCGAGAGCTTCCTCGCCTCCGCGATTCCCGCCTTCATGAAGGAGACGCGCCGGGTGATGCTGGTCGAGAACGGCGACCTGGTCGTCCTCACACCCGGGGGTGCTGAGATCACCGACATGGACGGCACACCGATCGAGCGTGAGATCGAGGAGGTCACCTGGGACGAGGATGAGGCCGAGCGAGGCGGCTACCCGACTTTCATGATGAAGGAGATCCACGAGCAGCCGGACGCCGTCGCCGAGACGATCGTCGACCGGCTGCCGAACATCGACTCCGTGGATCTGAGCGAGCTCGAGTACAGCCAGGAGCAGGCGGCCGAACTGCGCCGGGTGATCATCGTCGCCTGTGGCACCAGCTACCACGCCGGCCTGGTCGGGCGCTACGCGATCGAGCACTGGGCCCGGGTTCCGGTCGAGATGGATGTCGCCTCCGAGTTCCGTTATCGCGACCCGGTGATCGGCCCCGACGATCTCGTGATCGGGATCACGCAGTCGGGTGAGACCGCGGACACCCTCGCCGCGATGCGTCTGGCGCGCGACCGCGGTGCACATGTGATCGCGCTGACGAACGTCAAGGGCAGCCAGGCGACCCGCGAAGCTGATTCGGTGCTCTTCACGCGCGCCGGTCTGGAGATCGGTGTCGCCGCGACCAAGACCTTCACGAGCCAGGTGGCCGCCATGTACCTGCTCGGCCTCTGGCTGGCCGAGGCCCGCGGCAAGCTCGCGCCGGAGCGGATCGCCGAGTTGATCGTTGAGATGAAGGCGCTGCCACATCTGATCGAGGACACGATCACGGCGACCGCGGAGCAGGTTCGCGCGGTTGCGCGTTCGCACTACGAGGGCCGCTTCTTTCTCTACCTCGGGCGCCACATCGGCCTACCGGTGTGCCTCGAGGGAGCGCTCAAGATGAAGGAGATCTCCTACATCCCCTCCGACGCCTACGCCGCCGGTGAGATGAAGCACGGCCCGATCGCCCTCCTCGACGAGTCGACCCCGGTGGTCTGCATCGCCACCGACAGCCCGATCCTCGACAAGGTGCTCTCCAACGTGGCGGAGGTGCGGGCGCGCGGCGCGGACGTTGTCGCGATCGCCACCGAGGGCGCGGAGAACGTGCGTGAGAGCGCCGATCAGACGATCTTCATCCCCAAGACCGACTGGATCCTGCAGCCGATTCTCGCGGTGATTCCCCTGCAATTGCTGGCTTACGACACGGCGCGGATGCTGGGTCTCAACGTCGATCAGCCTCGCAACCTGGCAAAGACCGTCACCGTGGAGTAGGGGCATGCGGGCCCGTACCAGAGGCCCGGCCGCGCGACTCTCTACCATCGCGCCCTATGCAGATCTGCTCCAAGTATCCCGTCCGCTCTTTCCTCCTTCTTTTCGCCGCAGTGGCGGCCCTGACGCTCGTCGCCTGCGGCGACGACTCAGGCGGTGACAGCGGCGACCTCGGCCCTGATCCGGCGACGGTCACGCCCGCCGCTGCGATCGCCTATGGCGAGCTGGTGGTCAAGCCCGAGGGGCAGATGAGGGACGACCTGAACGCATCAGTCGGCAAGCTGACCGGGGACGACGATCCGGTCGGGATGCTGCAGTCGATGCTCGACTCGGAGTTCAGCGACCCTGATAGCGACTTCTCGTACTCCGAGGATGTCGAGCCCTGGCTGGGGCCCCGGGTCGGCGGGTTCCTCTCCGACGCGACGCAGGAGTCGGCGATCGGCGCCGGCGTCCTCTCGACCATCGACACGGGCGCCGCCCAGGACGCGATCGACAAGCTCGCCGAGAGCGAGTCGGACGTTGAGGACGCCAGCTACAACGGGACCGACTACCAGGTCGATGGGGAAGGCTTCGCGATCGGAATCGTCGGCGACTTTGTCGTGGCCGGGCAGGAGCCCGCGTTCGAGGCCGCCGTAGACGCGGAGGCCGGTGACTCGCTCGCCGACTCCCCGGACGCAGAGGCGGCCCTCGCGGATACGCCGGACGAGAGCGTCTTCAGCGCCTACGTCGACAGCGCCCGCCTGGTGGACATCGTCAAGGCCAGCGGCAGCGTCGATGAGAAGGCCCTCGCTCCCTACGAGGAGCAGCTCAGCCAGCTCGCGGGTGCCCCGGTCGTATTCAGCGGTCAGGCCGGGCCAGACTCGCTCGCCATCCAGTTCAGCGGGCCCGGCGACGGCACGGCCGTCGAGAGCGACGGCGTCGCCGCGTTGCCGGCCGACGCCTGGCTGGCCCTCGCGGCTCCCGCGGTCGGCGATCAGATCCAGACCGGGATCGACCAGGCCCTGCAAGGGCTCGAGTCCGGGCTCGACGGTTTCGGGAACGTTCCCGGCGGCACGCAGGTGCCGGATATCCGCAACCAGCTCGAGGGCCAGACCGGCCTCGATCTGACCAAGGATCTCGCCTGGATCGGCAACACCTCGATCTTTGTGCGCGGCTCTTCGCTACTCAACGTCGGTGCCGGTCTCGTGATCGAAACCGACGACGAGGCGGCGGCACGCTCGGCGATCGCCGGCCTGCTCAAGGCCGCCTCCCGTCAAGGTCTGACGGTCAGCAAGACGGCCGACGGCTTCCAGCTCGGGGTGGAGGGTCTCCCCGTGGGTGCCGAAATAGCGATCGCCGACGGCAAGGTCGTTCTCGCCGGAGCTGGAGCGACGATCGACGATGTCCTCAATCCCTCCGAGACGCTCGGCGATTCGAGCGCCTTCTCCGGGGCCTCCGACGCGCTCGGCGACCTCACTCCGGCTTTCTATCTCGACTTCGAGACCGTGCTCTCGCTGGCCGAGAGCACCGGACAGGTCGGTGGCGACCCCGGCTATCAGGCCGCGAAGCCGACCCTGGACGCTCTCGACTACCTCGTTGCCGGCGGTAACGACGACGGAGAGACGTCCAACGGCAAGATCGTGTTGGGACTCAAGGAGCCCTCTTCCAGCGGCGGCGAGGCAGCTGCGATCACACCTTGACCGGCGTGATCGCAGCGCCGCGGCCGGGAATCGATCTGATCGAGATCGCCCGGCTCGAGCGGGCGCTCGAGCGGCGCCCGCGTCTCGCCCAGCGTCTCTTCCGCGAGGGAGAGCTGGACTACGCAGCCGCCCGGGCCCGCCCGGGTCGGCATCTCGCTGCCCGTTTCGCGGCCAAGGAAGCGGCGATCAAGGCGCTGGTCGATCTCGGGCTGCCGATCCCTCCCCGTGACATCGAGGTGGTGGGCTCGCGGCCTCCCGAGCTGCGCCTGCACGGGAGGGCCGCCGAGCTCTTCGCCGACCAGGATCTGCAGCTGCGGGTCTCGCTGACCCATTCCCGGGAAAGCGCGGCCGCCGTGGTCGTCGCAACCCCGAAGCCGCGATCCAGATGACCTAGTCTCACCGCGGTGACCGACGCAGCCTGGCTCACACCGGTTCTCGACGCGGCAGCGATGCGCGAGGCCGACCGCTGGGCGATCGACGAGCAGGGCATTCCCTCACTCGAGCTGATGGAGACGGCCGGCGAGGCCCTGGGCGAAGCCGTCGTCGGGCTCGGCCCCGAGGGCCCGATCCGGGTGCTCTGCGGCAAGGGCAACAACGGTGGTGACGGAATCGTGGCCGCGAGGCTGCTGGCCGAGCGCGGCTTCGAGGTCGAGGTGCTGTTGCTCTGGCCGGCCGAGGAGCTGCGCCCCGACGCGCGCGCGAATCTCGAGCGTTGGCACGGCAAGACCCGGGAGTTGGGGAGCGGCGAGGCTGCCGGGGCGCTGCGCGGTTCCGCGGCGGTCGTCGATGCGATCTTCGGCACGGGATTCGACGGCGAGCCGCGTGAGCCCGCTCTCGCGGCGATTGAGGCGCTCAATGCATCCGGGTCGCCGGTCGTCGCGGCCGACATCGCCTCAGGCGTCGATGCCTCCACGGGTGTGGTCGCCGGAGCCGCGGTCCGGGCCACGGCCACGGTGAGCTTCCATGCGGCCAAGGTCGGCCACTACGTCGCTCCCGGCAAGGCGCACACGGGACGACTGGAGGTCGTTCCGATCGGAATTCCGGCCGGTGCACCGGGCCGGGCCGCCGCCGGGTTGATCGGGCCCGGGGTGCTCGCCGATCTGCCCCGTCGGGGTCCGGCTTCGAGCAAGTTCAGCTCCGGGCACGTCCTGGTCGTAGGGGGTTCGCGCGGGATGACCGGAGCGGTCTGTCTCGCGGCCCAGGCCGCGGCCCGGGCGGGTGCCGGCTACGTGGCCGCAGGCGTCCCGGCGCCGCTCGAGCAGATTCTGGAGACCAAGCTGACCGAGGTGATGACGCTCGGCCTTGCGGAGGGCGAGTCCGGAGGCCTCGGGCCCGCGGCACTGGAGCCGGTGCTCAAACGCGCCGAGGGAACGAGCTGTCTCGTGCTCGGACCGGGCCTCGGCCGCTCCGAGCCGGCTGCGGCGCTTGCACGCGAGCTCGTGTCCCGGCTCGAGGTGCCGCTGCTGATCGACGCCGATGGCCTCAATGCTCTGGGCGATGGGCTGGAGCGGGCACGCGCGGATCGCCCGAGGGTGTTGACGCCGCATGCCGGCGAGTTGGCACGGCTCCTGAGCACCGACTCCTCCGCTGTGGGTGCCGCTCGTCTGGAAAGCGCCCGCGAGGCGGCTTCACGGAGCGGTTCGATCGTCGTCCTCAAGGGCGACGACACGATCGTCACCGACGGAGAGCGGGTGGCGATCAACTCGCTGTCGAGCCCGGCTCTCGCGACGGCCGGCACCGGGGATGTCCTGTCCGGGGTGATCGCGGCGCTGATCGCCCGCGGCGCGGATCCTTTCGAGGCGGCCTGCGCGGGCGTGCTGGCACACGCGCGGGCCGGGAGGATCGCCGCCGAACGTATCGGCGCCAACGAATTGGTCATCGCCTCGGACGTGATCGAGGCGCTGCCCGGCGGGCTGGAGGCAGGCTGATGGAGGCCTTCCAGCGCGCCACCGCCTGGCTCGACCTGGGCGCCCTGCAGCGCAACTGTGAGCGACTGACCGGCTCGCTGAGTGAGGGCGCCGGGCTTTGCGCCGTGGTCAAGGCCGACGGCTACGGCCATGGCATGGTGGAAAGCGCCAGGACCGCTGTGGCAGGAGGAGCCGGGCGGCTTGCGGTGGCGACTGCGTCGGAGGCCTTCGAGTTGCGTCAGGCGCTGCCCGAGGCCACCCTCCTGACGATGGGCGCGCTGACCGACCCCGAGCTCGACGTGGTGTTGAGCGCCGATGCCGAGCTGGGCGTCTGGCGTGCGGGTTTCCTGGATGCGGTCGCCGAGCGCGGTGCCCGCTTCGGCCGCCGGCCCCGGATCCACGTCAAGTACGACACCGGCATGGGGCGGCTGGGGGAGGGGGACCCGGAGATTGTGGAGGGTCTGCTGGCCCGAGCTGCCGCGGATCAGCGCGTGGAACTCGTTGGCCTTTGGACGCACTTCGCGACCGCCGATGAACTCGATTCGGGGTACTTCACCGAGCAACTCGAGCGATTCACGAGCTTCGCGATTCCTGCGCGGGAGCGCTACGGGGTGCAGTTGCACGCCGCCAACAGCGCCGCGACGCTGCGCGAGCCGGCCGCTCACCTCGACTTCGTCCGCTGTGGGGTTGCCGTTTATGGGCTCGATCCATTCGGGCGCGATCCCGGCGAACAGGCACTCGAGCCGGTACTCGGGCTGAGCAGCTACGTCGCCGACCTCAAGCGCTTCGAGCCGGGCAGCAGCGCCGGGTACGGGAGGCGCTGGCGCGCCGAGCGGCTGACCAGGCTCGCGGTGGTCCCGATCGGCTACGGCGATGGCGTGCGCCGGGCCCTGACCAACAACTGCGAGGTGTTGATCGGTGCCGACCGATATCCGCTCGTGGGAACCGTGTCGATGGACAACCTGACCGTCGAGGTTGGCCTCGACAGCGACGTCGAGGTGGGCGAGGAGGTGGTCCTGCTGGGCGCCGCGCGCGCGGCAGGGAGCGGGGAGCGGGTCACCGCCGAGGAGTGGGCCGACCGTCTGCAGACGATCAACTACGAGATCACTTGCGGCATCTCGCCCCGGGTGCCGAGGGTCCAGCGCCGGTGAGCGCCCTCCAGGACGCGCTTTCGAGATCGGATCTACTCGCTGAGGTTCGCCGGGCGCTGGCGACGCGAGAGCTCGAGGCCTGGGTTGTCGGTGGCACGGTCCGCGACGCCGTGCTCGGCCGTTCGCTCGGCGATATCGACATCGCGGTTGCCGGCTCCGCGAAGGACGCGGCCCGGGCGCTCGCGGCCGCTCTCGGTGGTAGTCCCTTCGAGCTCTCCGGTGAGCACAGCACATGGCGTGTCAGCGGGCCGGGGAAGGCGTGGACCGTGGACCTGGCGGAGCTGCGGGATCCTGCGGGGATCGAGGCGGATCTCGGGCTCCGGGACTTCTCGGTCAACGCGATCGCGGTGCCGCTGCAGGGCGGCGAGGCCATCGACCCGGCCGGCGGGATCGGCGATCTTGGCTCGGGACTCCTGCGGGCGACTTCGGAGTCCAGCTTCGACGATGACCCGCTGCGGATAATGCGGCTGGCTCGCTTCGGCGCTGAGCTCGGACTCGATCCCGACCAGCGGACCATCGAGCTGGCACGCGAATCTGCAGGCCGGGCCGACGAGCCGGCGGGCGAGCGGCGGTTCGCCGAGTTGCGGGGCATGGTCTGTGGACCGGATGCGCTGCGGGCGCTAGAGCTGCTCGAGATGACCGGGGCCACGGCCATCGTCCTGCCGCAGCTCGATGCGTTGCGCTCGGTGTCGCAGAGTGCCAACCACCATCTCGACGTCTACGAGCACACGCTCGAGGTACTGCGCCGCTGGCTCGAGGTCGAGCGCGATCTCGAGGCCTATGCCGGGGATGAGGCCGAGGCCGTGGCCGCTGCACTCGCGGAGCCACTGGCGGACGAGATGACCCGTCGTGACGGCATACGCTTCGCCTGCCTTCTGCACGACATCGGCAAGCCGGCGACCCGCACGGAGGCGGGCGGTTTCGTCAGCTTCCGCGGCCACGATTCCGTCGGCGCGGAGATGATCGCCGAGTTTTGTCGTGAGCTACGCACAAGCCGCCGGTTTTGCGACTACCTCACCGCGCTCGCTCGGCACCACCTGGCCCTCGGCTTCATGGTCGTGGAGCGTCCGCTCGGCCGCCGCCGCATCTGGGACTACATCTCCGACTGCGGCTCCGAAGCCCTCGACGTGACTCTGCTGACGATCGCCGACCGGCTCTCAGCCCAGGGATCGGGGGTCCCGGGCGAGGCGATCGAGGGGCACCTGGACCTGGCGCGCGAGATGCTCGGCGAGATCCTCGCCTACGAGCGGCAGCCGGCGACCGAGCCGCTGCTCTCGGGCACGGAGATCGCGACGGTTCTCGGTCTCGAGCCGGGGCCGCGTATCGGGGCCGCCGTGGCGGAGCTCCGGGCGGCCCGGTTCGCCGGCGAGGTCGGCGATCGGGAGGCTGCGGAGCAACATCTGCGAGCCTGGCAGGAGCGCTCCCAGCAGGTCGAATAGTGTCCGCTCGATGAGTTCGTCGACCGAGCCCCAGGACAATTGCATCTTCTGCGCGATCGTCGCCGGTGACGCCCCGGCCGAGATCCTCGACTCCGACGAGCACACGATCTCATTCATGGACATCAACCCGGCCACACCGGGCCACGCGCTGGTGATCCCGCGTCGCCATGCCAAAGATCTCATCGAGATCGAGCCCGAGGAGCTCGCCCACTGCAGCTTGGCCGCACAGCGCCTCGCACTCCGCATGGACAAGAGCCTCGACGCGGACGGGTTCAACCTGATCAACGCCTGCGGGGTGGCCGCCTGGCAGACCGTCTTCCACTTTCACATCCACGTCATTCCCCGTTACGCCGATGACCCGCTGAAGCTCCCCTGGATTCCCCGGGGTGCCGATCTCGAGGAGATCAAACGCGTAGCCGCCCAGATCAAAGGAGACTCATGAGCGACTCAGGTTCCGAGCCGATTCGGCTCGAGCGCGATGGCGACGTTGCCATCGCGATCCTCGACGACGGCGACCTCAACCTGTTCACCGAGCGCACCATGGAGCGCATGACCGAGGTTCGCGACGAGGTCCTGGCCTCCGACGCCCGCGCCTTCGTCTGGCGGGCCGAGGGCAAGATCTTCACCGGTGGTGTCGACGTCGGCCGGGTCTTCAAGGGGATCGAGGGCGGCGAGCAGGGTCGTGAGGTCGCAGCCCGGGGTCTTGCGGAGATCTCCGCCTGGGAGCGCCTGCCGATTCCGACGCTGGCCCTCTGTCACGGCCTCTGTCTGACCGCGGGCCTGGAGGCCGCGCTCGCCTGCGACATGATTTGGGCCTCCGACGACGCCCGCTTCGGGCTGGTCGAGCGCGTCGTCGGTCTCACCCCCTTCGGGGGCGGCGTGCAGCGGATGGCCGAGCGTGCGGGGCCTGCCCGAGCGCGGGAGTTCGTGATGACCGGCGGTCTGTACGGCTCCGAGCAGCTGCTCGAGTGGGGAGTGCTCAACCGGGTCCTGCCCACGGAGGAGTTGCACGAAAAGGGCATGAAGTTCGCCCGTGAGCTGGCCGCCGGGCCTACCGTCGCCCATGGGGCCACCAAGAAGCTCGTCCGCGCTTACCTCGACGGCGGTATCGAGGGCGCCGACGCCGCGACCGCCGAGATTGCCGGACCCCTCTTCGATACCGAGGACCTCAAGGGAGCCGTCGAGTCATTCCTCACCGATGGACCCGGCAACGCCACCTTCCAGGGTAAATAAGCCGTTCTCCGCTACCCTTCCTCGCCGCACATGGGCAAGGAAGAGAAAATCGAGATGGAGGGCGAGGTCACCGAGGCCCTGCCCAACACGATGTTCAAGGTCACCCTCGACAACGACCACGAGGTCCTCGGCCACATCAGCGGCAAGATGCGCCGCCACTACATCCGCATTCTGCCCGGCGACCGCGTAAAGATCGAGCTCTCTCCCTACGACCTCGACCGCGGCCGCATCACCTACCGCTACAAGTAGGCCGCCGGCCGGGCCGGTGCTCCCTGATTGCGCGGAACCTCCCCCGATTGGGGTAGTTGACCGGTTCCGCGGAGCCGGTTCAGGTGGCCAAACCGACATTGTGCCGCCTGGGTCAGCACCCACCCGTCCCGCGCGCTCGCCCTCACGCCCCCGAGCGCCTCAGTCGGCCGTCTTGCTCATTCCTCGCAGGGCGAACCAGCCCAGGACCGCGACGAAGCCGATCAGGGCGACGATGCCGGGCCAGGTCTCAGCCCAGGTGACGTCGCCGACGAAGCCCTGGCGCGCGGCCTCGACGATCGGGGTGGCCGGGTTGTACTTGGCAACGGTCTGCAGCCAGCCGGTGAGCAGCTCCTGGGGCGCGTAGGCGGTGGTGGTGAGGATCAGCGTCAGCATTCCCGCCTGCATCAGGGGGGCCGCCGACTGGCTCTTGAACTTGAGCGCGATCGCGACGGCCCAGCAGGCGGCGATCACGCCCATGCCCATCACGGCGCCGACCGCGATCAGCAGGCCGAGCAGGCCGGGGAAGTTGGCGCCGACGATCATCGCGACGACGAACAGGAACGTGCCCGGCACCAGGGCCCGCAGGCTGGCCGAGGAGACCAGCCCGGCGAGCAGGACCCAGCGCGGGGCGGGGGAGGCGAGGAAGCGATCGAAGAGGCCGTTCTCGATGTCGCGGGCGAGGTTGACCCCGGTTGCGGCTCCGGTGAACCCGGCACCCTGCATCAGGCTTACCGGGATCAGGAAGCTCTGGTAACTCGAAGTGTCGAAGCCGGGCAGCAGCGTGAGGCTGCCAAAGACCGAGGTCAGTCCGAGGAAGAAGATCGTCGGAGCCAGCACCCCGGGGATCGCGGCGCCGGGGACCCGCAGCAACTCGTTGCGCGAGCGGGTCACCATCGCGCCGATTGTGGCGAAGTGCGGTCGAAGTGCGAGCGCGCTCATCAGCCCGACTCCAGCCGTCTGTTCAGCGCGCGGCTCGCCGACAGGAAGCCGAAGCCGCCGATGATCGTGAAGCCCAGTGCACCCTTGAGCATATCGGTGCCGTCGAAGGCGAAGACGATCGGGTCGCGGACCGCGTCAACGATGAAGCTGAGCGGATTGTACTCGGCGATCGTGGCCGCCGGTTCCAACAGCAGCGACTGCGGAAAGAAGGCGGTGGAGAGAAAGAGGATCACGAAGACGAGCGGGAACATGCCCTGCACCACCGAGGCACTGCCCGTGCGCAGCGCGATCGCCGCCCCGATCGAGCCGAATGCGATCGCCGAGCTGACCACGAAGAGCACCACCACAAGCGCCCCCGGCACGCCCTCGTCGAAGCGGACTCCGAAGATCACACCGATCGCCATGAACCAGAACGCGGTGAACAGGCCGAGCGCCGCCGTCCCCGCAAGGCGCCCCGCGACCATCGCGAAACGGGGAATCGGCGCCGCCAGCAGCCTGTCGGTGAAGCCCATCTCGATGTCAACGGCGAGCGCGATGCCGCCCGAGTTACCGGCCAGCAGCGAGGACTGGATCATCGCTCCGGCGAGCATGAAGGCGAGGAAGCTCGAGACCTCGGGGAACTTGTCGAGCTCGGTCGCCCGGCCGGCGCCGCCCGTCTGGATCGCGAGCAGCAGGGTCGGAAAGATGATCAGCGGCGCGAGCAGTTGCGGCCGGCGGAACGTCTGCTTGACCGAGCGCAACCCCAGGGCGCCGATCACCCGGAAGGTCTGCGTCATGCCCCGGCGCCCGTGACCTCGGGCTCCGGTGCGGGCTCCGGCACCTCGTCGCTGCCCTGCTCGTCGGCTGCGCCCTCGAGGTGCTGCCCCGTCTTCTCGACGAACACGTCATCGAGCGTCGGCTCGACCAGTTCCAGCGACTCGACCAGGATCCCGGCCTGATCGAGGGCGATCACCACCGGAGCGATCTGGGCCGCGCCACGCTCGAGCTCGACGATCAGCATGCCCTCCTTGGCCGGCAGCGGCTGGCCGAAGCGGGAGAGGACGTTCTCGCAGTCCTTGGGGGAGCCCTCGGCGAGCGCCACCTCGAGGCGGGGCTTGCCGACCTCGGCCTTGAGTGAGTTGGGCGTGCCCTCGGCGACGATCTTGCCGGCCGAGATGATCGCCACCCGGTCGGCGAGCTGATCAGCCTCCTCCAGATACTGGGTGGTGAGGAAGACCGTCGTGCCCTCGTCGTTGAGCTTGGTGACCTCCTCCCAGATCGTCTTGCGGCTGACCGGGTCCAGCCCGGTCGTGGGCTCGTCGAGGAACAGGACCCTGGGTTCATGCACGAGTGCGGAGGCGAGGTCGAGCCGGCGCTGCATGCCGCCGGAGTAGGTTCCGACCCGCCGGTCGGCGGCATCGGTCAGGCCGACCCTGCGCAGGAGCGCATCAGAGCGCTCCCGGCCCTCGGCCGTGGGGAGGCCGTGCAGCGTGGCCTGCAGGCGGATCAGCTCCCGGCCTGTCATCAGCGGGTCCAGCGCAGCTTCCTGCAGCGCGACCCCGATCGCCCGCCGGACGGCGCCCGCGTCGGTGACCACGTCGTGGCCCGCGACCCGTGCGAAACCGCCTGTCGGGCGCAGCAGAGTCGTCAGCATCCGCACCGTGGTCGTCTTGCCCGCACCATTGGGGCCGAGGAAGGAGAAGATCTCGCCCTCAGCGACTTCGAGATCGACACCATCGACGGCGGTCACACCACCCTCGAACTTTCTCTGCAGGTTCTCAACCTCGATCGCAGCCACGGCCGCACGGATTCTATGGCGGACCGCCCAGAGGGTCTGTGCGGTCACATCCCGAGCCCCTGAAACCGGGTCTCTGCAGCTGGGCGCGGCGTTTCGCAGCGCCGACAGGTGCCCGGTTCCGGGTGTCGGCTGCCTAGACTGCGCTAAACCGAAACCCGCGGGGCCGCAACCTTTGCCGCCCTGCCGTGTTTCTGCAGCCCGATGGCAAACACCGCTCAAAATCACGATCCCGGCCACGGCGAGCAGCGGCATGCTCGGCGCAGAGTCACCCGTGTCGGCTTGGCCGCCCTCGTCCTCGTCGCCATTGTTGCGGCGAGCGCAGGGATTGCGACCGGCAGGAGTCCGAACATTCTCGGCGACGTTAAGGGCGGGGCGCCCAAGCCGAGCTGCCCCGAGCCGAAAAAGTCACCTTTCCCCTCCAGCAAGCTCTGCCGCGTGATCAACACGGTCACCGGGTTCCAGACGACGGCGAACGGCAGGAAGGGAATCTTCAAGGTCCCCAGCGCAGGTCACCTGGTCGCCTGGAGCGTTGATCTCTCACGTCCGAACAGCGACGAGCGTGATGTCTACGAGGGCCTCTTCGATGCTGCTCCCTCGGCCCGCATCGGTGTGCTCAAGAAGGCGAGTAAGAGCAAGTTCACGCTGGCCAAACAGTCTCCCGAGGTCCCGCTGGACAACTACTACGGCCAGAAGCCGATCTTTACGCTCAACAAGCCGCTCAAGGTCAAGAAGGGCCAGACGATCGCGCTCACGACCCCGAACTGGGTCCCGAACTTCGCCCACGACGGCAAGCTCGGCAGCCAGACCGACAAGTGGCGCGCGTCGCGCAGCAAGCGGAAGTGCGGCGATGATCCCAATAAGAGCGACAACGAGAACCGCGACGACATAATCGCCTCCAAGCCTCACGACGACAAGGGCAGCAAGCGCACCTACGGTTGCACCTACACCGAGGGCCGGCTTCTCTACTGGGCCTACTTCGTGCCCAACAAGAAGAACAAGTAGACGCGGCTCAGCCGCACTGCTTGGGATTCTCGTCGCAGAAGGCCTCGAAGGACTCCTGCGGGCTCTGCCCGTCGTCCGAGCCCGAACCGCCTGAGCCGGAGCCGCCGCTCGAGTCGGTCGACGTCGAGGTCGAGGTCGAGGTCGTGTCGGTGGTCGTCGACGAGGTCGTGCTGCTCGTAGACGTCGAGCTGCTGGTGCTGGTTGAAGTCGTCGAGGAGGTCAGCGGTGCCGCCTCGGTGCTGGTCGTCGAGGTCGTCTCGTCGTCACCGCAGGCGCCGAGACCGACGGCGGCGACCGCTGCGGTGGCGAGGGCGAGGGACGCTCGGCGCCTCACGAGCCGCCGTTCGTTGCTTCCTGGCGCAGACCGCAATGCGGGCAGTCGCTCACGTCGAGGCCGATCAGTTGCTCGCAGCGGCGGCACTCGCGGAGGTTCTCGGGGCTGCGCAGCAGCGATGAGGGCGAGGTGGCCAGCGGCAGCAGCCGTGTGACGGGCTGCATCTCCTCGCCGGTCTCCCGGTCGACGTAGACGCCGTCGCCCTCGGCCTGCACCAGCGCCTCCCGGCCCGAGGCCGGCGCGCGGAAGCGGAAGGTCTGCTTCTCATTCACGGCCGGAACCTTATCCGCTCGGCGGGCGGTTTGGTGGCTCGGGCCCGGGCGGCCCTCCGGGGTAGGGTCCGCCCGGCGATGCGCATCCTCATCTTCCACGGCTACCTGCTCCGGGGCACCGGCAGCAACGTCTACAACGCCAACGTCGCTCGCGCACTCGCCCGGCTCGGCCACGATGTCGATCTCTTCTGCCAGGATCGCGAGGCCGCCGCGCTCGGCTGGATCGACGCGGTCGGGCATTGGCGGCGCGGCGAGCTCGAGGTTGAGCAGGCTGCCGGGCCCGGCAGCCCGGGATCGGGCTCGATCACCGCCTACGTCCCGGAGATCGGAGGCCTGCTGCCGGTCTACGTCGCCGACCGCTACGCCGGCTTCGAGGTGAAGACCTTCTCGGCCATGAGCGACGCCGAGCTCGACGGCTATATCTCGGCGAACGTCGAAGCGGTACGCGAGGTCGCGGCTCGCAAGCCTCCCGACGCCGCACTTGCCAACCACCTGATCATGGGCCCCGTGATCCTCGCTCGGGCCGGTCTCCGCTTCGCGAGCAAGGTCCACGGGAGCGCCCTGTCCTACACGGTGATCCCCGACAGTCGCTTCCTTCCTTACGCGGCGGAGGGAATGGCCGCCAGCGCCGGGGTGCTGGTCGGCTCCGGGCACACGGGTCGCAGTCTCTGGGAGACCGTCACCGCCCCCGATCTACCGGCTAAGACGCGCCTCGGGCCACCGGGCGTGGATCTGACCGAGTTCGCACCGCTGCCGGCCACCGTCGGCGCGACGTCGCATCTCCGCGACGTGGCGGTGCGGATCGCCGCCCTCGAGGCCGCCAAGCCACCGGCCGCCACCGACGACGCCGAGTCCGATTCTTTCGCGCGCGACGCCAACGAGGCCGCCGCGGCGATCGCCGGTTACGCCGCTGCGACCGGCCCTCGGGTCCTCTTCGTGGGTAAGACGATCGTCTCCAAGGGCTGCGACCTGCTGCTCGCAGCCTGGCCTCTTGTCTGTGCGTTCGCGCCCGGCGCGCACCTGCTGCTTGCCGGCTTCGGCGCCTACCGGGGGGGCCTGGAGTCCCTGTGGCAGGCGATCAGCTCCGGTGATCTGCAGGCCGCCCGCGCGATCGCTGCGGCCGGACGTGGGCTCGAGGGCGGGGAGGGGGCTCCGCTGCCGATCCTCTCCCGCTTCCTCGAGAACCCGCCGGCGGGCTGGTCAGAGTCCGCGCTGGCCGCGGCCGGCAGCGTCTCGTTCGCCGGGCGCCTCGAGCACGCCGAGGTGGCTGAGGTGGTGCGCGGCTCCGACGCGCTGGTCGTGCCCAGCACCTTCCCGGAGGCGTTCGGCATGGTCGCCGCCGAGGCCGCTGCCGCCGGGGCCATGCCGGTCTGCGCCGATCACTCCGGCCTCGCCGAGGTCGCCCGCGCCCTCGACGTGGAGCTGCCGGACTATGCCCGCGGGATCCCCGCCTTCCCTCTGACAGGAGACCCGGTCCCCGCCATCGCCGAGCGCCTTCGCCGCTGGCTCGAGCTTTCGGGCGAGCAGCGGTCCGCCGCGGCGGAGGCCCTCACGGCAACGACGGCCAGGCTCTGGAGCTGGGAGGGAGTCGCCCGTGGGGTGATCGCCGCGTCGCATGGAGAGCTCGATTCTCTACCCGCCGTTCCCGCGCTGCCCGGTCCAGGGGGGAGTTGAGCAGGTGGGCGGCTGTTTGTGCGTCTCGATACACACTCAGGACCGTGACTTCGTCGCGCCGCCCGACCAATAGAATGGCTCTCGCCAGATGAAGGACATGACCCTCAAGACCTTCCTGCAGCTCGCCGCTGTGACGCTCGCGATGAGTGTGGTGATCTCCGTGATCATGCTGATTCCCGACTGGAACGGGATGCAGGGCTCCGAGGAAGCCGCGCCGATCGACACGTTGCTCGACGTGATGATCGTGCTCAGCTCCTTCGTCTTCTCGGTGGTGATGGTGATGATGGGCTACGCGATCTGGAAGTACCGCGCGAAGCCCGGTGACGAGTCGGATGGCGAGCCGATCCATGGGAACACACGGCTGGAGATCATCTGGACCACGATCCCGACGATCATCGTGATCTTCGCCGGCATCTACGCGGCGATCGTGCTCAGCGACATCGAGGCCAAGGCCGACGACGGCCCGACGATGCGGGTCGATGTCACCGCGCAGCAGTTCGCCTGGCGCTTCGACTACCCCGACGCGGGCAAGGCCTCGACCGAGCTCCACGTCCCGTCCGGCACGCAGCTCGAGCTGCACCTGCAGGCGCTCGACGTCCTGCACTCCTTCTGGGTCCCCGAATGGCGGATCAAGCGGGACCTGGTGCCGGGCGCCAGTCTCACCGAGGCAGACGGCGACGACGACATCGACAACGTCGTGCGCGTCACCCCGAACGTGCCGGGCACCTATCAGGTGGTCTGCAGCGAGCTCTGCGGCCTCGGACACACGACGATGCGCGCGCTGGCGGTGACCGAACCCGATCAGGCATCCTTCGACGAGTGGCTGGCCGAGCAGACCGACGTGCCCGAGGACGCCGGTGTGAGCACAGGAGTTGCAGGGGGCAACGGGGCAGGGAGCCTCGCGGAAGAATGAGCAGGAGGTAGGAGCAGTGCCCACAGCTTTGAGACAGCCAGGCTGGCCCCGCGCGATGTTCGGCGCACTGATCGGATTCGGATTCGGATTCGGTCTCGTCGTCGCGCTGCGCGCGATCTCCGGCCTCGAGATCTTCCAGACCGAGTCGACCGGCTACCCGCACCTGATCGTGCCCGCGATCACGATGCCGTTCGGCTGGTTGATCGGCTTCGGCGCCTTCGACTACTGGTTCCGCTGGGCGGCCGGCAAGCCGACGATCCCCGACGATCACTCCAGCCACGGGGCGACGAAGTGGCAGGACTACTTCCACTTCAACACCGATCACAAGGTGATCGGCATCCAGTACATCGTCATGACCTTCGTCTTCTTCTTCATCGGAGGAGCGATGGCGATGCTGATGCGGGCCGAGCTCGCTCAGCCGGGTACCCAGGTGGTCGATCCGGGCGTCTTCAACGGGCTCTTCTCGACGCACGCGGCGTTCATGATCTTCCTCTTCATCATCCCGGTCTTCGCCGGTATCGCGAACTACGTGCTGCCGCTGATGATCGGCGCGCCGGACATGGCGTTCCCGCGCCTCAATGCGCTCTCCTTCTGGATGCTGCCCGCTGCCGGCATCATGTTCCTGGCCTCCTACATCGTCCCCGGAGGCGCCTTCGACGCGGGCTGGACCGGATACGCGCCCTTAAGTACCGGCGCCCCATTGGGCCAGTCGTTCTTCAACCTCGGCGTGCAGTTCGCCGGCGCCTCCTCGATTGCAACCGCGCTCAACTTCCTGGTCACGATCGTCACTATGCGTGCGCCCGGAATGAGCTTCTGGCGGATGCCCCTGCTCGTCTGGGCCAACCTCTCGACCTCCCTGCTGGTCGTTGCGGCGACGCCGTTCATCGCCGGCGTGCAGTTCATGGTCCTCTTCGACCGTGTGCTCGGCACCAACTTCTTTCAGGCGGCGGCCGGTGGCGACGTGATCAGCTACCAGCACATCTTCTGGTTCTACTCGCACCCGGCCGTCTACATCATGATGTTGCCCGGCTTCGGAATCGTCAGTGAGGTGATCTCCACCCACGCCCGCAAGACGATCTTCGGCTATCGCCTGATGGCGCTCGCCCTACTTGGCATCGTCGTGCTCGCCTTCGCCGTGTGGGCGCACCATATGTTCGTCGCCGGCATGTTCAGCTGGCTGCGCGTGCCGATGATGGTGACCACGCTCTTGATCGCGGTGCCCACGGGAATCAAGATCTTCTCCTGGCTGGGCACGCTGTTCGACTCGAAGTTACATATCGAATCGACCTCGATGCTCTTCGCGCTCGGCTTCATCGTGACCTTCGTGATCGGCGGCATCTCCGGCGTGATGCTGGGGTTGATTCCGATCGATATCCATGTCTCCGACACCTACTTCGTCGTCGCCCACATCCACTTCGTGCTGTTCGGCGGCTCGGTCTTCACAATCTTCTGCGGGATCTATCCCTGGTTCCCGAATATGACCGGGCGAATGTACGACGAACGACTCGGTCGCTGGCACTTCTGGCTGACCACGGTCGCCTTCCTCGGCACCTTCATCCCGATGCACTGGATCGGGATGGACGGCATGCCGCGTCGCG
>JBBRAH010000052.1:0-18686 GCA_038206985.1 Solirubrobacterales bacterium | reverse complement strand
GTTGGCCTGCTTGCCGACACCCTCGTAGGAGATCTCGAAGCCGCGGATCACCTTCTTGAGGTTGGCCACGGTCTCGGCGTCGAGGGTGTTGAAGATCTGGTCGAGGTCGACGGCCGAGACGGTGTCGCTCTGGGTCATGGTCCCGCCATCCTCGATCTCGGGACCGGCCTGCTGCGACGGCGGCGGAGTCAGCTCCACCTGCCGGTTCGCCACCCCGGAGAGCGAGGTGTTGCGGACCGTCGCCGTCGTGCCCCTGACGATCGGCGCAGTCGGCTCCTCGACCGACATAGTCACCAGAGCCTCGCCGTCGTCGCCGAGCTCGATACTCCCGATCTTGCCGACCGCGGTGCCATTCATGGTTACCTCGTTGCCCTCGACCAACTGGGAGGCGTTGGCGAAATTGGCGGTCACCTCGTAGGACGGACTGCCGACCAACATGTAGGTGACGCCGAGCAGAGCGAGAACCAGCGCGAGCCCGGCGACGACCCGCTGGGCCCGTCCCTTTGCACGGGTCACCTCGTGAGCCTCTTCCTGCTCCTGCTCATGGACCGGGTTCAGGCCCTCGGCGCCACCGGAGCGCATACGCTCGAGGATGCTCTCGCCCTCGAGCTCGTCCCCGGCACCTTCGGTCGGGCCTGCGACAAAGGGGCCGCTGCCCTCCTTCTCCATCTTCTCGAGCCGTCGATCGCGCTCACGCCGGCGGCTCATCAGATCTTCCCAATGCGCGTCGCGTTCAGACTGTTCGGAGTCGCCCTCTTCAGGTCCGCTCATACAGTGGTGTTATCACGGATCCCCTCAGCTCAAACGCAAGGGTCGCACACAGGCGGCGAATCGCGTGCCGCTCAGGCGTCCCCGGGCAGGCGGGCGACGATCACCGCGTAGCCAAGTGCCCCGGCGGCGATGGCGCTCTTGGCCTCGGAAGCGAGTTCGATCGCTTGCCGCAGGCCGCCGTCGATCGGGACCAGATCGTTGAACCCCAGGACCTTTGCCCCGCGCAGGCGGGTTCGTACACGCTCGGTCAAGCGCATCACGTCCTCACGGGCCAGCTCGACCGCATCGACCCGGAACCCGGCACCCTCGAGCAGGTCGATGTAGCCACGCTCATCAAGAGCCGAGCCGACGCAGGCAACCGTCGCCATGGTTCCCCGTAGATCATCGGGCAGCCGAGCGTGGTCGGCAACGACGTCGCTGAGCGCGAGGCGCCCGCCCGGCTTCAGAACCCGCCGCATCTCGGCGATAGCCGTCGGCTTGTCCGGAAAGGTGCAGAGCGCGCATTCGCAGAGCACGACATCGAAGGAGCGGTCCGGAAAGGGCAGCGACTCCGCGTCACCGACCACGAACTCAACCGCAGAGGCGAGCCCGGCCTCTTCGGCAGCGGCACGCGCGCCGGCAACCGCCCCCTCGCCGTACTCGACCCCGACCACGTCACAGCGGCACTCGCGGGCGGCCAGCAGGGCCGAGGTCCCCGCGCCACTCGCCACATCCAGAAGGCGGTGGTCGGCTCCGACGCCCGCAATCTCGAGCATCCGCCGGGTCAGGCGCTCGCCGCCGGGGTGCAATTCGCCGCCGAGCAGCCAGCGCACCGCGGGCTGCTCATAGATGGTGGCGCAGCATCCCTTGACGTCGCCCTCGGCGAGCCCCGCGGCAACCAATTCGAGCGCCGAGACGTCGAGGTCCTCCGCGCTGGGAAGCGGTGAGCGGGGGGTCACGATGCCGTTCTCAAGCCTCGACCGGGCGGGCCGGCACCGCGCCGGAGCGCTGTGCCCGGACCTGTTCCCGATAGCCGACCGAGTTGTAGGCGCAGAAGGGGATGATGCGCCCGTCCGGGGTGATCTCGGAGACGCAGCACTTCTTCAACTTGCCGACGTCGAGTGTGTAGGGGTCCTGGAAGTCCTGGACGGCGATCATGAAGCCACGGGACGCCGCCTCGCGCAGCTCCATCGGCAGGCCGACGTTGCAAGCGACGCAGTCGAGTCGCTCGCCGGTCAGCGCCGTGCCCCCGGCGGACCTCGCCGACCACAGTCCCTCGAGCGCCTCCTTCACATCGAGATCGGGCACGGCGCGGTTGGTGACGTAGTCGAGGTACTCATCGACCTCGACGAGCCGCGGCAGCGGCACCAGATCCTCGCCGTCGTAAAGCGCGAAGGTGGCCGAGCGGCAGGCGGGCGAGCAGCAGGGCACCGGGATGAAGTCGTCGGGCTCAAACCAATCCGGCAGCTGCGCGGAGATCAGCTCGATCACGTCGGAGTTGGTCAGCTTCTCGAGCGGATCGGAATCCTCCCGGAAGCGACCCGAGTGCGTCACCGGCTGAAAGAACACGCCGGTCACCGCCGGATGCTCGACGCCGAAGCGAACGATCGCGCCACACTCGTCCTCATTGAGATCGCGCTCTATCGCGGCGGCGAGCGAGACGCCGACACCCGCGGCGGCGCAGGCGTCGAGGGCCCGCTGCTTCTCCTCCTGGAGCCTGCGTCCGCGGATCGCGATGTGCGTCTCGTCCTTGAAGCCGTCGAACTGGAGGTAGACGTGGACGCCGATCTCGGCCAGGGCCGGCGCGAACTTGGGGTCACGCGCCAACCGGATCCCGTTGGTGTTGAGCATGACCAGTGGGATGCCGCGCGCCTTGGCCGCGGCGAGCATCGGCAGGATCTCCAGGTGGATCGAGGGCTCGCCGCCGGAGAACTGGATCGACTCGGGCTCGCCCTCGGCGGCGACGAACGTGTCGAGCATCGATTCGACCTCGGCGAGCGTCAGCGAGTAGCCGGTCGGGTCGTGGCCGGTGCCGGAGTCGGCGAAGCAGATCGGACAGTCGAGGTTGCAGCCGGTGTTGACCTCGATGATGCCCAGGCAGGTGTGCTGGATGTGCTCGGGGCAGATCCCGCAGTCGTGCGGACATCCGGAGTCCACCTCGGTCTGCCTCAGCAGCGGCTCTTCGCCGGGCTTGTTGTAGGGCTGGATCGCCCGGTAGCGCTCGGCGTCGCCGTAGACGACGGCCTCGATCCGGCCGTGGTCGGGGCACTCGCGAACGAGCAGCACACGACCGGCCCGTTCGATCACCTCGGCGGCCAGGGCCACCTTGCACTCGGGGCAGATGGAGGTCGTCGGACCGAAACCGGGTTCGCTCGCGGCCTTGCCGTTCTCTCCATCGGCCATACGCTCCGATGCTACGCGGGGCGGTTAACGGCGGATCAACGGACGGGTGCGTTCCATGCTCGGATGGCCGGATAGTCGTGCTCGAAGCCGAGCCGGCTAAGGGTTCCGGTTGCCAGAGTCAGCCGCTGTCCGGCCATCACAGGTTGCTCGATCCAGCGGGCGGCGAGGGCGCGCAGGATGTGCCCGTGTGCGAAGACGATCGCGTCCTCGTCCGAGCCCTCCTCGGGAGAGTCGCCGCCGACGAGTTCGCGCAGTTCCGCCACGATCCGATCCAGCCGCGCGCCGACCTCCTCAGGCGACTCGCCCCCCGGGCAGCCATCGGTCCACAGCAGCCATCCGGGCGCTTCGCTCTGGATCTCGACGGTGGTCTTGCCCTCGTAGTCGCCGTAGTCCCACTCCATCAGTTCGTCGCGCAGTTCGGCGCGGTCGAGGAGCCCCGCCTCCTCACAGGTCTGCCGGGCCCGCTGTAGCGGACTGCAGAGCACCCTGGCCAAGGACTCGGCCCCGAGCGCCGGACGCAGGGCCCGCGCCTGCTCGTGGCCGTGCTCGGTGAGCGGGATGTCGGTCCGGCCGGTGTGGCGCTTGCTCAGGCTCCACTCCGTCTCGCCGTGACGGGCCAGCCAGAGCTCGGGCTTGCGCGGCGCGGGGGTGGTGGCCATCAGCCGAGCTCCGCCAGGCCCTGCTCGGGCGAGGAAGCCTCGGCATGCAGGCGCTCCGGGATCCGGCCGGCGTGCCGCGCGGCCCAGCCCGCCTCCACCGCGGAGCGCATCGCCCGCGCCATGCGCTCCGGATCCTCGGCGCGGGAGACCGCGCTCGCGAGCAGGACGCCCGAGCAGCCCAACTCCATCGCCAGCGCGGCGTCGGAGGCGGTCCCGATGCCGGCGTCGAGAATCACCGGGACCGCGGCGTTCTCGACGATGATCCGCAGGTTGTAGGGATTGCGGATCCCGGCGCCGGAGCCGATCGGGGAGCCGAGCGGCATCACGGCCGCGCAGCCGACATCCTCGAGGCGCCGGGCCAGAACCGGGTCGTCGGTCGTGTACGGCAGCACGGTGAAGCCGTCGGCAACGAGCTGCTCGGCGGCGGTGACGAGTTCGACCGCGTCGGGCAGCAGCGTGCGGTCGTCGCCGATCACCTCGAGCTTGATCCACTCGCTCTCGAATGCCTCCCGGGCGAGCTGTGCCGTGCGTACCGCGTCGCGGGCCGTGTAACAGCCGGCCGTGTTGGGCAACACGAACAGCCCGAGCCGCTCGATGACGTCGACGACCGAGTTGGTGGCCTGCGGATCGACACGTCGCATGGCGACGGTGACCATCTCGGTTGCCGAAGCACGGAGCGCGCGCTCCATGTCATCGATCGAGCGGAACCCACCCGTGCCGACGATCAGGCGCGATCCCCACTTTCGACCGCCGAGTTCGAAGGCCCCGTCGCCCCCGGCGGTTCCGGCCTCGGCGGCGGGCACGCTCAGCCTCCCTGGATCGCGGCCACGATCTCGACGCGCTGGCCCTCGCGCAGCTCGCGGCGTCGGACCTCGTCCCGCGGGATCACCTCGCCGTCAACCGCGAACGCGAGGCCGCGAGCGTCGGGCTCGATCCCGATCCTGCGGGCGGCGTCGGTCAGCAGCGTGCCTGCGTCGAGCTCGTAGCTCTGGCCGTTGACGATCACTCTCATGCGGGGACCCCGCATGCGGTCCCGGCCTCAGCGAAACGTCCCGGACCCAGCCCGGCAAGCTGGGGGGGCAGCGGCCTGCCGGCGATGAGCGCGGCGGCGGCCCGCCCGATGAGGGGAGTGAGCAGCACACCGTTCCGATACAGACCCGCGAGCACGATTGGGCCATCATCGCGGACCGCGCCGATCAGCGGAGCGTTGTCCGGAGTGCCGGGTCGGAGGCCGGCGCCCGCCTCGATGAAATCGGCCTCGGCAAGCTCCGGCAACGCCCGGTACGCCTCGCGCAGCAGCTCGTGGACGGCGCCGGCGCGCACGCCGGTGTCGAAGCCGCGCTCCTCGGCGGTCGCCCCGACCACCAGCTCGCCGCTCGCCCGGGGGACGATGTAGACACGCTCGGTCTTGACGATGGCCTCGCAGGGCATGGCCGCCGGATCCGCCGCCAGGCGCACGATCTCGCCGGCCACCGGTCGCACTCTCAGCTCGGGCCCCGCGGCGCCGAGATCGTGCTCGCCGGACCAGGCGCCCGTAGCGAGCACCACGCGCCCCGCCTCGACACTCGAGGTCGAAGTTCCGTCTTGCGTGGCGAGCACCAAGCGCCCGCGACCGGGGTGGACGGCCGCCGGGACTCCGGTGACACGGGCCCGCTGGAAGCTCGCTCCGCCGGCGGATGCCGCCTGCCGGAGAGCAGCCAGCAACGCCCGCGGGTCCACCTCCCCTTCGCCGGGAGCGTGCAGCGCTGCCGCGAGCCGCGGACTCAGCCCCGGCTCGAGTTCGCGCGCCTCCCCCGGCAGGATCGACTCCGCCCCGAGCGCGAGGCCGTCGAGCAGCTGCCGACGCCGCTCGAGCTCCGCCGCCTCATCCCTGTCGAGAGCGATGTGCAGCGCCCCGCAGCGCCGGAAGGGGACCTCGACACCGGCCGCCTCGCCGAGTTCGGCTGCAAACTGCGGCCAGAGCTCGGCGGAAGCGAGGGCCGCCCCGAGCGTGCGCTTCTCCCCCCAGGTTGCCTCGCCTACCGGCGCGATCATGCCCGCAGCCACCTCCGACGCGGGCGGGCGGGCCGCCGAGTCCTCGAGCACCAGCACCTCGGCGCCGGCGCGGGTCGCCTCCCACGCCGCCACCAGACCGGCGACGCCGGCGCCGACCACGACGAGGTCGGCGCCCCGGGGGATTGTGGAGCCTCTGCCCGGCGCTCGATGGGAATTGTCGGTGTCGCTCATTCGTGCCTCTGGAATCCGCGGTCAATGGCTGCGGGCAACGGCGGCGCGACCATCCCTGCCCGGCATGACCCGGGAGGTTCGGACGGTCGGCGGCCGCAGCCGCCCTCTCAGCCCCTGCGGTGGGGCTCCCGCTGTGGGACACATCGTAGAGCGCGGCCGCGCTCATCTACCCTTCCCGCATGGATCCTGCCCGCCGAAGCCAAGCCCTCTCGCGCGCCCGCCTCTATTTCGTCTGCGACGCGGGCCTCGACCCGGTGGTACTCGACGGCCTGCTCGGCCAGGCGCTCGTCGGCGGCGTCGACGTGATCCAGCTCCGCGACAAGAAGGCTCCGGCCGGTGCCCTGCGCGCCGCTGCCGGCCTGTTTCGCGATGCGGCCGCGGAATCGGATGCACTCTTCATCCTCAACGACGACCCGCAGCTGGCGGGCGAAGTCGGCGCCGACGGCGTCCACGTGGGCCAGGATGACGCCGGAGTCTCAACCGCACGGCTGGCTGCCGGCGAAGGTGCGCTCGTGGGTCTCTCGACTCACGCCGAGTCCGAGCTCGAGGCGGCGCTTGCTGCCCAGGGGCCCGACCGGCCTGACTACATCAGCATCGGCCCTGTCTGGCCGACGCCGACGAAGCCCGGCCGCCCGGCCGCGGGACTCGACTACGTGAAGCTCGCCGCGGCCAGGGCCGGGGATTCCCTGCCCTGGTTCGCGATTGGCTCGATCGACACCGGCAACGTCGCACGGGTCGTCGAGGCAGGAGCCCGACGCGTGGTCGTCGTGCGCGCCATCCGCGATGCCGACGAGCCGGCGCAGGCCGCCGTCGACCTTCGCGCCGCGGTGGCAGGTAGCGAGGTCGTGGCCTCATGAGCCAGCGTGACCGCAAGCGAGTCGAGCGGCGCAAGCGCAAGCAGCGCAGCGGCGCCCGCATGAGCGACCCCGGGGAGACAAACGGTCACGCCTCGGAGCCGGAGGGATCCGGGGAGCAGGGCGCAACCGACATCGCCACCGAGGCCGAGGCGCAGTCGCGGGGCGTCTCGAAGTCCGAGCTGCGCAACCAGCAGGCGCGTGAGGAGCTCGAGGCGCTCGGCCCGAACGAGCGACCGCTCGTCGTCACGATCGGCGCCATCGTCTCGGTCCTGGTCGCACTCTCGATCGTGATCGCCTGGCTCGCGGGCGCTGAGACCCGGGTCTTTACCTCGGGCGTCGAGACCGGCTCCGAGCGCCCGAACGCCTTCCAGGTGTTCGCCCCCGCCCTGCTCTTCAGCGTGATGGCCTGGGGCATGTGGAACCGGCGCTACTGGGCCGTGCTCGGCTTCCAGGCGGTGATGGCGATCATCATGATCGGCGGCTTCCTCGCCCTGATCACCGCCAGCAGCGTCTTCCAGGCGCTCGGCGTGCTGCTCGTGCTGCTCGTTGCGGCGACGCTGTTCTGGTTCACGGTCAAGGCCCTGGCGCGGATCCAGATGCCCGACCGCCACCTGCCGAGCTGACCTGCGGCCGGCCACGGCATCGAGCCGCGGTCCGGATGGAGAGCGCACTGATATACAGTCGCTGCTATGGCTGATTCATACGATCTGATCGTTGTTGGCTCCGGTCCCGGTGGTTACGTCGCCGCGATCCGTGCCGCCCAACTGGGACTCAACACCGCCGTGGTCGAGAAGGACTACACGGGCGGTCGCTGTCTCAACTACGCCTGCATGCCGGCCAAGACCGTGCTCTATGCGGCGGAGGTCTACGACGAGGCGCAGAACGGGGCCGCCGAGCTCGGGATCAAGGTCGAGGGAGTCAGCGTCGACTGGCCCGCCGTCCAGGAGCGCCGCGAGAAGGTGCGCGAGGGCCTCAGTGGCGGCGTCGCAGGACTCTTCAAGAACAACAAGATCGATCTGATCGAGGGCGAGGGCGCATTGACCGAGGACGGCAACGTCGAGGTCGGCGAGACAACGTATGAGGCGAAGAACGTGCTGCTCGCGACGGGCTCGGTGGCGCTGCCGATTCCCGGCGTGGAGTTCGGCGACCGGGTGCTCGACACCTGGGGCGCCTGGTCTCTGGACACCCTGCCGGAGAAGATGGCGGTGGTCGGTGCCGGTGCCTCCGGCGCCGAGATCGCCTCCGCCTACGGGCGCTTCGGAGTAGAGGTGCTGCTGATCGAGATGCTCGATCAGATCCTGCCTGCCGAGGACAAGGACATGGCCCGGGTCGTGGAGCGCGCCTTCAAGAAGCAGAACATCACGATCTCGACCGGTACCAAGGTCGAGAACGTCGAGCCGGGCTCCGAGGGGGTCAAGTTCACCTACGGCGAGGAGTCGGCCGAGGTGGACTACCTCGTCATTGCCGGCGGTCGTGGCCCCGATGTCGAGGCGCTCAACCTCGAGGGGCCCGGCGTCAAGGTCGGCGACGACCACAAGATCGAGGTCGATGAGGTGCAGAAGACCTCCAACGACAAGATCTACGCGATCGGCGATCTGGTGCCCGGACCGGCCCTCGCTCACAAGGCCTCCGACGAGGGCATCGTCGCTGCCGAGGCGATTGCCGGTCAGAAGACCCACCCCATCGACATCGACAGGGTCCCGGGCGCGACCTTCTGTCACCCGCAGGTCGCGAGCATCGGCATGACCGAGAAGCAGGCCAAGGACGGCGGCCACGACGTCAAGGTCGGCAAGTTCAAGCTCGGTGGCGTCGGTGCTGCGCAGGTCTACGAGGACCGCGAAGGCATGGTCAAGATCGTCGCCGACTCCGAGTACGGGGAGATCCTCGGCGCTCACATCGTCGGCAACACCGCCTGCAACATGATCAGCGAGCTCGTCGCCACCCAGGCGCTTGAGGGCGGCTACCAGGAGCTGGCGCGGATCATCCACCCCCACCCGACCATCTCCGAGGCGATCATGGAAGCCGCCCGCGCGGTGGACGGCTGGGCGACCCACGCCTGAGCGGCCGGAAATGACTACTGCCGCCCCCCTCCGGGGGCAGGCGTGAGCGATCAGCTGCCACCGGTCTCGCAGCGGGACCCGATGAAGACGGGGGACGAGGCGCCGCGGCCGCCCGCCGCCGAAGAGCGTCGCACGGCCTTCTACTTCGATCTCGGCTCCCCCTATGCCTATCTGGCGGCCGAGCGCATCAGCCGAATGTTCGCCGACTCCGAGCTCGAGCAGCCGGAGTGGCGGCCGATTCTGCTGGGTGGCCTCTTCAAGATCCACAGCCGCGACTCGTGGATGAACGGGCCCCGCCGGGAAGCGGGCATGCGGGAGATCGAGCGGCGGGCGCAGGAGTACCGGCTGCAGGCATTCCGCTGGCCGGATCCCTGCCCGGCGAACACGCTGCACGCGATGCGCGTCGCCACCTACGCGAAGAACATCGGCCGCAGCGTCTCGTTCGCGCTGGCTGCCTTTCGGCAGGCGTTCGCCGGGGGGCGCGATCTGACGAACCCGGACAATGTGGCGATCGCTGCGGCTGCCTGCGAGCTGCATCCGAACGCGATCGCGAAGGCGGCCGAAAGCGAGTCCGTCAAACGAGGGCTCCGGGAGGCCACGGACGGCGCCGCTGCGCTCGGCGTAGTCGGGGTTCCGAGCGTCGTCGTTTCGGGTGAGGTCTTCTGGGGCGACGATCAGCTCGAGCGCGCCGTAGCGGCAGCAGCGAACTGAAGCCGGCCAGGCCCGGACCCGGGCGGCGCGGCCGCTTGGTTAGATTCCCTCAGATGGCGGCAACGGAGCCAACCGGCAACGACGCGACCGGAGACGGAACTGCCACACGACGGCGAGCCAAGGGCGACGCTGTGGGACGCGAGCTCTCGCGCCGTGAGCAGACCCTTGCGAGGCGGGTGGCCGAGGCCAAGGCAATCGTTCCCCACGCCTATCTCACACGGCGCGCCACGCTGCCCCGGGATACGACGGGACTCAGCGCCGGAGCGCTGATCAGCGCCTGCGGCCGCGCCATCGCCGCGCACCCCCCGGTCAACGGCGCCTACCGCGACGGCAGCGTCGAGTCCTACTCGCGCGTCAACGTTGCGGTTACCGTGCCGGCGGATGACGGCGAGCTGGCCCCGACGCTCCTCGATGCGGCTTCCAGATCCCCGGGAGAGATCGAGGCCGAGTTGGCAGAGCTGCGGGCAGGTGCCCTGGATGGCTCGCTGACCTCCCCCGACCTGGCCGGTGCGACCTTCACCCTGACGATGCTCGAACGCGGTGCGGGCACCCTGCTCGGCCCGGTAACGCCCGGTCAGGCCGCCCATCTGGGCGCGGCGCCCGCGCGCGAGGTGGCACTCGTGCGCGACGGGAATCTGGTTGCCGGTCACGAGGTCGAGCTCGGCCTCGCCTTCGATGCGCGGGCGCTGCGGCCCCAGGAGGCGACCGCCTTCATGCAGACACTCGCGGAACTGATCGGATCTGCGTCCGAGCTCGAATCCTGACCTGAGAATTCCCAGACTCCGTTCATGGCCCACCGCGCGCTCGAGATACCACTGCAGGAGCTGCCTTCGATCGACGAGCACGAGGTGGAGATCGATGCCTCGGCCGAATCTGCCTGGGCGGCGCTGTTCCCCATCCTGAGCAGCACCTTCGGGGGGCGCATCGCACGCCGGACGGCCGTGGCGCTCGAGTGCCGCGACACCGAGTTCCGCGGCGACCTGCACCATCCGGGCGGTCGCCTGCCGGGTTTCGTGGTCGCGCGGTCGGTGGCGCCCGTGATGCTGGCGCTGATGGGCGAGCACCGCTTCTCGCGCTATGCGCTCGTCTTCCGGATCGACCTGTTGCCGGGCCAGAGGTGCAGGGTCCGCGCGGAGACCAGGGCGATGTTTCCAGGAGCCAAGGGCCGGCTTTACAAGGCGGGTGTGATCGGGACCCGCGGCCACGTCTTCACGGTCCGCCGCCTTCTTCGGACCCTGAAGAAGCGGGCGGAGAAGAACGCGAACAGCCGTTGAGCGCGCCGAGGGCTGATCACGGGATGCCGCCGGGTCAAGTCAGGGCCCGCCCGAGCCGATCGGTATAGTGACTAACGTCACATAGGAGGCGAGGAGGAACCCTCGCGTCCAAGTCCGTAGGCGCTGCCGAGGAGATCCCGAAGCAGCGATGCACAGAGCCGAACGGAGTGGAGATCCCACCCGTCGGCACGTCCCAGAAAGGCGGACCGAGATGAGCGTAAGCGAGCTGCGCGAGCGGCCCGATGCCGTCGTCGACCCCGAATCCGGCGGCCAACCGCCGCTGACTGGCGAGGACCGGCTGCGGCTGCTCCGTTTGATGCTGATGATGCGGCTCTCCGAGGAGCGAGCCCTGAATCTCTACAAGCAGGGAAAGATCCCGGGGTCGTTCTACGACGGCTGCGGGCAGGAGGCGATCTCCGTCGGAGCCGCCTTCGCCCTGGCGCCGGAGGACCGGCTCTGCATCCTGCACCGCGACCTGGGCGCCCACTTCGTCCGGGGCCTGACCCCGGATCGCTACCTGGCGAACTACATGGGCCGCAGCGGAGGGCCGACCGGGGGCAAGGACGGCAACATGCACTTCGGCGATCCGGGCCTCGGCTGCGTCGGCATGGTCTCGATGCTGCCCGACATGGCGCTGGTCGCCAGTGGCCTCGCGCTCGCCTTCAAGCTGCGCGGCGAGCGGCGCGTGGCGATGACCTTCTTCGGCGAGGGCTCGACTGCCAACGGGCAGTGGCACGAGGCGATGAACCTGGCGGGGATCCAGCGGTTGCCGGTCGTCTTCATGCTCGAGAACAATCAGTTCGCCTACTCGACCCCCAACGAGCTCGAGTTCGCGGTGGACCCGGTGAAGCGGGCCCGGACCTACGGGTTCGGGGGCTTGAGCGTCGACGGCAACGACGTCGAGGCCGTGTTCGCCGCCGCTGCCGAGGCGGTGGAGCGCGCCCGGGAGGGCGAGGGGCCGACGCTGATCGAGTGTCGCACGATGCGGATGCACGGTCACGGAGCCCACGACGACATGAGCTATGTCCCCGAGGAGATGCTCGCCGAGTGGCGCGACCGTGATCCGATCGAGCGCTGGAGCGAGCGCCTGGCCGGCGAGTTCAGCGTGCCCCCGAAGCGCATCAAAGAGCTGCGCGAGGAGGTCCGCGCCGAGGTGGACGAGTGCGCGGAGCGGGCCCTCGCCTCCCCGATGCCGGATCCGGCGATCGCGACCGAGGGAGTCTTTGCCAACGAATGGCGGCCTCTGGGTAACGGCCAGGCCCCCTGGTCCAGATGGAAGCAACGAGAAGCCGGCGCCGCCGAAGACCAAGACGGAGCAGCAGCATGACCCTCGGCACGAAGGACCAGACGCAGCCCATCCCCGGACGCGAAGCGGAGGAGATGGGCCAGGTATCTCCGGAGGTGGCGCGTATGTCCTCCTATCTGGAAGCCATCTCCGACGCCCTGCGCCACGAGATGCGCCGCGACGAGACGGTCTTCTGTCTCGGCCAGGACATCGGCGGCTTCGGTGGGGCGTTCAAGGTGACGGACGGCTTCTTCGAGGAGTTCGGCGCGGCCCGTGTGCTCGACACTCCGCTGGCCGAGAACGCGATCATCGGCACTGCGGTCGGTGCGGCGATCGAGGGGATGAAGCCGGTCTGCGAGATGCAGTTCGCCGACTTCATCTCCTGCGGCTTCGACCAGCTGGTCAACGTCGCGGCCAAGATGCACTACCGGCAGGGGATCGCGGTCCCGATGGTCGTCCGCCTGCCCAGCGGCGGTGGCTTTTCCGGCGGTCCCTTCCACTCGCAGAATCCGGAGGCCTGGTTCATGCAGGCACCGGGCCTCAAGGTCGTGGCTCCGGCGACGCCGGCCGATGCGAAGGGCCTGCTGATCAGCGCGATCCGGGATCCCAACCCGGTCTGTTTCCTTGAGCACAAGGGCCTCTACCGAGCCGTACGCGGCGAGGTGCCCGAGGGTGAGCACACGGTCCCGATCGGCGAGGCACGGGTGGTGCGGCCCGGCGAGGAGATGACGGTGATCACCTACGGCTCGGCGCTCCACCTGGCCCTGAGAGCGGCGGACGAGATCGACGCGTCGATCGAGGTGATCGATCTGCGCACCCTCGTGCCGCTCGACCGGGAGGCGATTGTGGCCAGCGCCCGCAAGACGGGCAAGGTCCTGATTGCACACGAGGCAACCGGCGGCGCCGGGATCGGGGCCGAGGTCGCATCGCTGATCTCTGAGCATGCCTTCGAGCATCTCGACGCGCCCGTGCGGAGGCTCACGGCCCCCGACGTACCGATTCCGTTCAGCCCGCCACTGGAGCGGGCGGTCCTGCCCCAGTTCGAAGACATGAAGGAGGCGTGCGATGAGCTCCTCAGCTACTAGCGTGGAGACCGCAACGGCGGTCGTGATGCCCCAGATGGGCGTCTCAGTCGCCGAAGGCACGATCGCCGGCTGGCTGGTCGCTGCCGGCGACGAGGTCGTGGCCGACCAGCCGATCTGCGAGGTGACGACCGACAAGATCGACATCGAGATCCCGGCGCCGGCCGCCGGGGTGCTCTCGGAGATTCTCATCCAGGAAGGAGAGACGGTCGGCGTCGGCACCCCACTGGCCACGATCGGCGGGTCGTCTCCGCCAGCCACGCCGGCCGGGGAAGAGGCACCCGAGCCCCTGGACGAGGCGACGGACCCGCCCGAGATCGACCGCTCGGCCTTCTTCTCCCCGGTCGTGCGCAGGATGGCCGACGAGCACGATCTCGACCTCAGCCGCATCGAGGGCCACGGCGTCGGCGGCCGGATACGCAAGCGCGACCTGCTCACTCATCTGGGCGGCAGGAGCCGACCGCTGCACAGTGACTCCCCCTACCGGCCCGACCCGGAGCCGGTATCGGACCCGGATCCCGGGCCGGCAGCGGCACCCGGCCCGGACGATCTGCTCGGGCCGGTGCGGCGCGAGCCCCTCGATCCGATGCGCAAGGCGATCGCGACCCACATGGTGGAGAGCCGCCGGACCGCAGCCCACTGCACGACCGTGGTCGAGGCCGATTTCAGCGCGGTCGCCCGGGAGCGCTCGGCAACCAAGGAGGAGTTCGCCCGCCGCGGCGTGCCGCTCACCTACCTGGCGTTCGTGGCCCGTGCCACCGTCGAGGCACTCGGCGAGTTCCCGGTCCTCAACGCCTCCTTCGACGCCGACCGCGAGGAGATCATCCACCACGAGGACGTCAATCTGGGGATCGCCGTCGCAGTCGAGGATGGACTGCTCGTGCCGGTGATCCGCAAGGCCCAGCGCCTGAGCCTCGAGGGTCTCGCCGCCGCGATCTCCGACCTCGCCCAGCGGGCTCGGGAGGGAAGGCTGGATCCCGATGACCTGCACGGTGGCACGTTCACGATCACCAACCCGGGGCAGTTCGGCGCGGTCATCGCGACTCCCATCATCCATCAGCCCCAGGTTGCAATCCTCGACCTCGAGGCGATCGTACGGCGAGCTGTGGTGGTCGAAGCCGAGGACGGGACCGAGTCGATCGGCATCCGGCCGCTGTCATACCTCTGCATGTCCTGGGACCACCGTGCCCTCGACGGCGCGATCTCCGCCCGCTTCCTGGCGCGTGTCCGGGAGCGGCTCGAGTCCTGGGGAGTGCGGTCGTGAGCGCCGGGTTCGAGGAGCTCGCGGTCGAACGGGGGCCGCGTTCGGGGGCGTTGATGGCTGTCGTCGTGCACTCGACTCGGCTCGGGCCTGCGCTCGGCGGCGCACGGATCTGGCACTACCCGGACAATGATGCGACGATCGCCGACGCTATGCGGCTGGCCGAGTCGATGACCCACAAGGCGGCCGCTGCCGGTCTCAATCTGGGCGGTGGCAAGGGTGTGATCGCCACTCCGCAGGAGGCGCGACCCGAGGGTGAGGCGCGGCGTGCGCTGCTGCTCGACTTCGGCGATCTGGTGGACTCGCTCGAGGGGCGCTACGTAACGGCTGAGGACGTTGGCAGCGGGGCCGAGGACATGGAGGTGATCGCCGAGCGAACCGCACATGTGGTCGGGCGCTCGAGCGTGCCCGGCGGCTCGGGAGATCCGAGCCCCGTGACCGCACTGGGCGTGCGTGCTGCAATGCGCGCCTGCGCCGCCGTGCGCTACGGCTCGACCTCGCTCGCCGGCCGGCGTGTCGTGGTCATCGGCCTGGGTCACGTGGGCACGGCGCTGGCAGCGCTGCTACGCGACGACGGGGCCGAGGTCGCGGTCACCGACATCGACCCGGGGCGCCGTCCAGACGCCGAGGCACTGGGCGCGCGGTGGCTGGAGCCCGTCAGCGCCCTGCGAGCCGAGTGTGAGATCCTCGCCCCATGCGCGCTCGGCGGGCTGATCGACGAGTTCAGCGTGGATGATCTGCGCTGCCACATAGTCTGCGGCGCCGCGAACAACGTGTTGGCCGATCGGCACGTGGCAGCTCTGTTGGCTGAGCGGGACGTCCTCTACGCACCCGACTTCATCGCCAACGCCGGCGGCCTGATGAGCGTCTACGGAGAGTTGCGCGGACTCGGGCACGAGGGGATGGTCCGCCTCGCCGAGGGAATCGAGCAGACGATGTACACGATCCTCTCCCGCGCGGGGAGCGCCGGCGTCACGCCGCTGGAGGCCGCGCTCGAGCACTCCCGGGCCCGACTCGAACGTGAGGCCCGGATCTCCGCCTGAGGGGTGACGGCGTGCGCCCTGCCAGACTTGGGGCGATGGGCCACGCTCGGTCACAGTTACTCGTCTGCCGCCTGGGTCAGGTGGGGTACGAGGATGCGCTCGAGCTGCAGAACCGGCTCCGCAGCGCGCGGCAGGCCGGCGCGGTCCCCGACACGCTGCTGCTCCTGGAGCACCCGCCGACCTTTACGAAGGGGCGTCGCACGGAGGCAAAGGAACTCGGTATGGGCGAGGACTGGTACCGGATGCAGGGGATCGAGGTCTGCGAGACGGACCGCGGAGGCCGTGTCACCTACCACGGCCCGGGACAGCTGGTGGCCTATCCGATCATCGACCTCGGGTCGCTCGGCGATGACGTCCACACGTACGTGAGGCGCCTGGAGCAAGTGATGACCGGGGCCCTGGGCAAGGTCGGCGTTCCGGCCCAGGTCTTCGACGGGCTGACCGGGGTCTGGACGGCCGGCGAGCCCCCGATCGCCAGCGGCGAGCCTGGCCCCCAAGGCACGCCGGTCGGGCCGCTGAGCGTGCCCTCCACCGACGGCTCCCCGGCCCGCAAGATCGGCTCGATCGGCATCCACGTGAGCCGCGGCGTTACCACGCATGGGCTGGCAATCAACATCAACAACGACCTGCAGCCGTTCGAGTGGGTCGTCCCCTGCGGGATCGAGATCGTGCGGATGACGTCGCTGGCCCGCGAGCTTGGTGCGGAGCAGGATCTCGAGGCCTTCGGGACGCTGGTGCGCGACCGGTTCGCTGCCGCCTTCGAGCGGCTCCCGCGTGAGATCGCCGTCGAGGAGCTCCAGGCGGCGATCGGCAGGGTGGGCGCCGCCGACTGACCACGGCGCAGCGGCTGCTTCAGCCGCCGGGCTCGGCGGCGATCAGCGGGGTGATCAGGGTCTGGGCGAGGTCGCGGGCGACGCGCTCGTCCTCGATCTCGATGACGCTCGGCCGAACCAGCAGGAAGGACAGCCCGATGCGGACGAGGAGCTCCGCGACCATCGCCGGATCCGCCCTCTGCCGGCCCGCGGCGGGCCCTGCCTCGATCTGCGCCTGGCCGAAGCTGCGCAGCATCGCCAGGAGCGGGTCCGATGGATCGTTGAGGGCGGCGAGGATGCGCTCCGGCTCGAAGCGCAGCATGCGATCGACCAGGGGATTGCCACGCGCGACGCGCAGAGTTGCGACGAAGCCGTCGGCAACCTGCTCGGCGAGACTTCCCGCAGGATCGATCGCGTCGGCGATCTGCTCCAGGCCGTGACGCGCCTCGCGCTCCAGCAACGCCCGGAGCAACTCCTCTTTGCCGCCGAAGCGCCGGTAGACGGTCATCCGCCCCACACGGGCGCGCTCGGCCACGGCGTCCATGGTCAGGTGTTCGATCCCGGATGCGGCCGCGGCGGCCCGGGCCGCGTCGAGGATCCGCTCCCGGGTCGCATCCTCCTCGCCCCCGCCCTCACCGGCGAGGGCCGAGGCCAACGCTTCGGAGGCAGCTGGCGCGGTGACGCTCACGCGGCCCCGGTAGCGGTGGTGGCGGCCTCCCCTGCGCCGGGGCCGAGCGGGCCGGCGGCGATCTCCTCCGCGCGCCAGCGCAGGTGACGCTCCGCGATATCGAGCTTGTCCGGCGGGATCAGCGGCGTCAGCGCCCGGGAGGCGGCGCCGAGCGCGCGCAGCTCGAGCTGCATCGGCCGCGTCCAGCGCAATCCGAATCGCGCCCGCAACTCACGCGGCAGCAGCCCCGTGGTCACGACCTTCAGCGCCCGGCGCGGTGGCAGGCGTAGGGCTGGCCAGAGGGGCTTGAGGAACGGGATCGGAGGCGGCTGGGGGTAGTTCATCGTGCGCACCACCCGGTCCACGGTCTCGTTGCGCTCGAGGCGGTCGTGAACCATCGTGTCGAAGTAGTCGCGGAAGCCGTCCCAGTCATCGGGCAGGCCCCCCGGGCGGATGCCAAGCATGCGGCCCATCGGCATCCACTCTCCGTAGAAGCGCTCGGCCTGCGCTCCCGACAGAGGCCCGACGAAGCGACGATAGGAGCGAATGACGGCCTCGATCAGCGTGGCGTGGACCCAGGCGTACGCCTCGGGCTCGAGCGCGTGGTACTTGCTGCCGTCGGGGTTGGTCCCCTTGATCGACTTGTGCACCTCGCGCAGCCGTCGGCCGACATCCGCCGACCCCTCCCCGCTGTGTGAGAAGAGGTACAGATAATCCATCGTGCGCAACAGCCGCCCCCAGGGATCCTGCTCGAAGGTGGAGTGGTCACGGACGCCGGCCCCCACCGTCGGATGGCCGACCTGCATCAGCAGCGCATACCCCGCGGACAGGTAGAGCCGAACGTCACCCGCCACACGGTGCGAATAGGCGTCCGGGCCGAGCGCGACGCGCTTGACCTCCTCCGCGTCAGGCAGGACGTTCGAGGGATGAGGGGCGGTGGCTGCAGTGTTCAGCTTTGCTGGCATGGTACGCATGATAGCATTCTCGTACCATCCGTTCCCCAGCCCGGCACCACGCCCGACCCCCCCTCGCGGCGCTAGATGTGCGCCACCGTGTAGGTCACGCCGAACCAGACGGGCAAGCTGATGACCGAGGCGAGGAGCATGCGGCGGCCCAGAGGCCGGAAGCCGGGGGCGAGCTGCAGGACCGAGGAGAAGCCTGTGGCGATGGCTGTGAAGAGTCCCAGTAGCGCCAGCGGGGCGACCAGCGCGTGCTCAGCCCCGAAGAGCTCCGTCTCATTGCCTGCGGCCGCGACGCTGAGGCCGAGCCAGACGATCGCCAGGACGATGCCCCCGACGAGGAGGGCGATCGCGGCCGGGCCCGGTTTCTCGGTCGTCCCCGGCTCGGGGAGTCGATCCGCATCCGGTCCGCTCACCGGCTCCACGCTGTCGGGTCTCTCAGCCGTAGAAACCGGCCTCGAGCTTGCCGAGTTCGGTGACCGGGTCCTCCCCGTAAATCCACTCGCGTGCGATCCGATGCCAGTTGGCCTCCGCCTCGAGCATGCCGAGAACAGCCAGGGTCATAAGTTCGAGGCGCCGGCCGAAGAGGTGTTCGGGAACGATGTCCTGATGGCGCATGGCGCGGAAGTGCCTGGAG
>JBBRAH010000051.1:0-18795 GCA_038206985.1 Solirubrobacterales bacterium | reverse complement strand
GTTCCGGTGAACCCCGCGAGCCAGGTCAGGTCGGCGATCGCGTCGCGGCCGCTGTCACCCGGGTGCACGAGGTCGCCGACGATCAGGGCGTCGAGGCCCACCTCAGCGACCGCAGCGGCGAGTTGCTCGCCCCGAGCCGCGGGCGCAGCAGGGGCCACCCTCACGCCTCCAGGTGACGGGTGATCGTCTCCAGGGCCCGCTTGTAGCCCTCGGCGCCCTCGCCAGAGATCTTCTCCAGTACCAACCCGTCGAAGACCGAGGTCGAGCGCCACTCGTCCCGGTTCTTCACGTCGGAGATATGCACCTCGACCGCCGGCACCCCGGCGACCTCCAGCGCGTCGCGGATCGCCCAGGAGTAGTGCGTCCAGGCGCCCGCGTTGATGATCGCGGCGTCCGCGAGTTCGGGCAGGCGATGCAGGTACTCGCAGAACTCGCCCTCGTGGTTGGTCTGGAAGAAGGTCGCGCTGAGGCCGAGGTCGCGGGCCCAGCCGGTGATCCTGCCCTCGAGCTCCGCCAGCGAGAAGGTCCCGTAGACCTCCGGATCGCGTTTGCCGAGCGTGTCGAGATTGACCCCGTGCAGGACCTCGACCCGATTGTGGGAGATGGCGTCTGCGTTCATCCGCGCAATTCTCCCACTACCGCCTCGAGTGCTTCCGGGGCGACCACGCAGCCGTGTTCGACCGAGCCCGGCGCGCGGACCAGGACGAAACCAAGGCCGGCGGCGTTGCGTTTCTTGTCGAGCCCCGTCGCGGCGATCACCTCGTCGCTGTCGACCGCCGGATCGAGTGTGGTCGGCAGGCTTGCTGAGGCGAACAACTCGGCGACCTCGGCGCGCAACTCCCCCTGGTCGGAGAGTCGCAGAGCCGCCAGCAGTCCGAGCGCGACCGCCTCGCCGTGGCGGTAGCGGCCGTATCCGGTGGCGGTCTCGATCGCGTGGCCCACCGTATGTCCGAGGTTGAGGACCGCCCGCCGCCCGCCGTCACGCTCGTCCTCGGCGACGACCGCCAGCTTGGTCTCGACGCAATCGAAGATCAGCGGCTCGATCTCGGCGAGCCCGGGCGAGCGCAGCGCCCGGGTCCGCTCCCACAGATCGCCACCGGCGATCAGCGCCGTCTTCACCACCTCGGCTAACCCTGCCGCGAGCTCCTCCGGTGGCAGGCCGGCGAGAGAGCCGGGGTCGGTGAGCACCGCGGAGGGCTGGTGGTAGGCGCCGACGTAGTTCTTGGCGGCGGGCAGGTCAACACCCGTCTTGCCTCCCAGGGAGGAATCGACCTGCGCGACCAGGGTCGTCGGAATCTGGATCACCGGGATCCCCCGCTGGTAGACCGCCGCGCAGAAACCGGCCAGATCGCCGACCACGCCGCCGCCGAGAGCGACGATCGCGTCATCCCGCCGGACTCCGGCGACAGCCAGTTCGCTGAGCAGGCGCTCAGCCGCGGCAAGGGTCTTCTCCTGCTCGCCGCCGGGCGCCTCGAGGGCCCCCGACATGCCGGCGGGCAAGCGGGCACCGCCGGCGAGCGCCGCCGGGTCCGAGATCGAGAAGCAGCGCACACCGGCCGCCGGCACGCCCGCCGACTCGAGCAGGCTCGCGGCGCCCGGGCCGATGGCCACGGGGTACTCGCCGGAGCTCGAACGGCCCCAGGCCATGCGCAGTTCGGGCCGATCGCGGATCGCGGCCAGCCAGGGGGCGGCCAGCCAGGGCGTCTCGTCCCCGCCACGTGGCAGGACAGCACGTGCCAGGCGCCGGTAGACCGGCTCACGCTCCTCGAACAGCGCCTTGAAGGCCTCGCGGTCGCGGGCCAGGGGCCGGGCGGTTCCTTTGCTGCGCTCCCAGGCGACGCTCTCGCGCACGCGGCACCACACGGTGAGTTGGCCGGCGAGCACCTCCTGGACGCGCTCGGGGACCACGGCTCCACCGCCGAGCGAGACGACCCCCCCACGCGCGATCGCCTCCAGCACGACCTCCTCTTCCGCGGCCCGGAACGCGGCCTCGCCCTCGCGCTCGAAGTAGCTGGGAATGGGTTCGCCGAAGCGCTCGGTCAGGAGCGCGTCGGTATCGACCGCGGTCTCGCCGATGCGGCGCGCGATCGAGTTGGCGGCGCGCGTCTTGCCCGCTGCCATGAAGCCGATCAGGACGATCGCGGCGCTGCCCACGGGCGCCTAACCGGCGATGCGCTCGCGGTAGGAGGCGAGCGCGACCTTGACGTCGTCGATGTGGTCGCCGCCGAACTTCTCCCGGTAGGCGCGGGCCAGGGTCAACGACAGCATCGCTTCGCCGACCACCGCGGCCGCGGGGACCACGGTCGAGTCGGTGCGCTCCTTGTGCGCGGCCAGCGCTTCCTTGGTCTTCACGTCCACCGAGCGCAGCGGCTTGGTCAGCGTCGAGATCGGCTTGATCGCAACCTGCACCAGGAGCGGCTCGCCGTTGGTCATACCGCCCTCGAGGCCGCCGGCACGGTTGGTCTCCCGCCAGTAGCCGCGCTCGGCGCCCCAGAAGATCTCGTCGTGGGCCTCGGAGCCCTTGCTCGCCGCAACCTCCCAGGCCGGCCCGATACTGACCCCCTTGATCGATTGGATCGAGACCATCGCCTGCGCGATCCGTCCGTCGAGCCGCTCCTCCCAGGAGATGTGGGAGCCGACCCCGGGCACCAGGCCGTAGGCGCGCACCTCGAAGGTGCCGCCGAGACTCTCGTTCTGTTTCCGCAGCTTGTTGATCTCCTCGACCATCGCGGCCCCGGCTTCTGCATCGAGGCAACGCACCGGGCTCTCGTCTACGCCCTCGAAGTCCTCGGGCCGCAAGCTGTCGGGCGCCGGCGCGGTCACCGAGGCGATCCGCGTCACGTGGCTGTGGACGCTGACCCCGAGCGCCGCGAGGAACTGGCGCGCAACGGCACCCGCAGCCACCCGGGCGGCGGTCTCCCGGGCGCTCGCGCGCTCAAGCACGTTGCGGATGTCGTCGTGGCCGTACTTGAGGATTCCGGGCAAGTCCGCGTGACCGGGCCGCGGCAGGTGCACGCGGGCGATATCCGCCTCGACCTCCTCGCTGACGGGCCAGGGGTTCATCCGCTCGTCCCAGTTGGCGTAGTCGCGATTGGCGACGAGGATCGTAAGCGGACTGCCCAGCGTGTGACCGTGACGCAGGCCGGAGCGGATCTCGACGCTGTCGGTCTCGATCTTCATCCGGCCGCCGCGTCCATGACCGAGCTGGCGCCGAGCCATGTCGCGGTCGAGACCCTCGCGGTCGAGCTCCAGGCCCGCCGGCAGGCCCTCGACGATCGCCGTCAATCCGGGACCGTGGGATTCCCCCGCCGTTACGAAGTCGAAGCGCGCCATTGCCGGCGGAAGGCTAGATGGTCGAGCCGGGGCAACCGCGCGAGGTCGGCACCCGCGCGCCGTTCGTTGCGCCGGAGCGCTAGAAGCCGGAGTCGAACAGCGAGGCGAGCGGACTCGCCGGCTCGGAAGCGCTGCCGCCCTCGGCGCGGAGTTCGCTGCGCTTGACCGGCTTTTCGACGAGCTTGACGTCATTGAGCTTCAGCCTGTAGGTCTTACCGTCCGGCTCGTATTCGAAGCGCTGCTCGTCGCCAACCTTCATCTTCAGGTACTGGCAGTTGTCGCGGGCCGGAATGCAGTTGCCGTCACCGCTGCTTTTGGTGACGTCTGAGGAGACGATGAAGAAGGCCCTACCGTCCGCCTGGTTGCCCTCGGCGAAGAGCACCACGGGCCGCTTATTGCCGGGTAGGAAGTCGCCCTGCTTGACACCATCGCGCTTCTCGGCATCGCCGACGACACCGACTTTGACGTCGATCTCGTAGGTGATCAGGAAGCGCTCATCAGCGGGCTGCGAGCTCTTGCCCCCTCCCGAGCCACCTCCCGACTTTTCCGTCCCTCCTGTCGTGGTGTCCGTGGTGGTGTCCGTCGGGATATCCGTTGTGCCCCCGGAGGCCTGGGCCGTCGTGTCCACGGCGCCGGTCGCACTCCCGCCGCCGCCGGCGGGAGTTCCCAGTTCGGTGATTGTCCCGTCTCCCGCTCCGGCGACCGTCGCCGACTTGGGCGGATTGCTCAACTGCTGGCGGAACGGGTTCTTGCGCTGAAAGTCCTTGAGGCGCTCGCGGTAGTCGCGGATTCCGGGGACCTCGGCCAACACGACGGCCTCCGTCTCGGGGACATCGGCGCCGGTGTCACCGAGCGTCGCGCTTCCGGGAGCCGCCGCGGTCGATGGCGGCGAGTCACCGCCGCCCAACAAGATGGGGACCGCGACCAGCAGGACCAGCAGCAGCCCGACGACCGGCAGCAACCGCTTGTCGCGCAGATCGCGAAAGAGGTTCTCGACGAGGGCCGGCGGCTTCACGGCGCCACCGTCGCGGTCGAAGGAGCAGCGGCGGCCACCGTGGCGGCATCACCCGGCGTCACGGGCGCCGGTCCGGCCGGCGAGGCGCCCGCCGAGAGTCCCTGCTCGGGAGGGACGATGTAGGTGGTGACGGCGAAGTTGGCCTCGACGTCGGGGAAGCCGGTGATCGGGTCGGCCGTGAGCGAGAAGCCGTCGATGGTGATCAGCCGGCCGCTCACCTCGGGGCCCTTCCTACTGACCAGCACGTTGTCATCGACATCCGCGAAGAAATCGGCCATGTCGAAGAAGCCGCCGAGAAACTTGAATTGGTACGGCATCGTCGGCAGCCCGGCGGGGCCGACCGTCGCGCCGATCGGCAAGGTCGCAGCGGTGGCCTCGGTGGCAACCGACACCGCCGCAGGAGCCGGGGTTGTCGCGTCACCCGAGGGGGCCGGTGCCGCACCGGCGCCACCCGTGGAGTCCTCGGAGACGGGCGGAGGCGTTGGCGCCGGCGCCGGCGCCGCTCCAGTCTCGCCGCCGAGAAGCTGGAACTCGCGGAACTTGACCTTGTTCTCGTCCGCGAGGCCCGCCATGTCGTAGACGAGGGTCGCCTGGTCACCGTCGTCGGGCACCGCGCGGCCAAGCGTGACCAGCTCGCCGTAGTTCTCCGGGAACGCCTCGCGGGCGGCCTCTGCCGCCGCGATCTGCGACTCGGACGCCTGCACCGAGCTCTGTAGCGCGTCGATCTGGACCTGAAGCTCGGACGCCTCGTTGCGCTTGGGCGCGACGGCCAGGAACCAGAAGCCAGCCACGATTGCCAGCAGCGGCAGACCGACCAGGACGATGCGATCGCTGCGCATCGTCAGCCACCCGCCCCGAGAACGCCGGTTGCCTTATCGACCTTGTTCTTGGCCTTGCCGACCTCGCTGTTCTGCTGCGCCTCGACCGCCTGGCCCTCGGCCACGCTGGGATCGTCGACGGGAGCAGTCTCAGAGCCATCCGCAGGCGCCGGCGCCGCATCGGCGGGCGGCGGCGCGCTCGTCACCGGGGGCGCCGCCCCGGGGGGCACCGGTACCGAGTCGAAGGCCGCGATGATCGAGAACTTGGCGATGAAGTTGCGGGTCCGGCAATCGTCGCCGCTATCGGAGGATCCCCCGGCGACCTCCGCGGTCGGCTTCGCGGAGTCGGCGGCGGTCACGCGGGTCACGCCGTCGATGTCTCCCACGGCGGCAATCATCCGCGCCACGTCGCGCTGGCTGCGGGCACAACCGACGATCTCGAGGGCCGGGCCCGGTACCTCGTCGCGGAGATCGACTGCCGCCGAAAGCGGAACCTCGACGCCGGGAGCGACGGTCCCTGTCAGGTTCACCAGCCAGACCCGCTCGGGGAGCACCAGGGAGAGCTCGCGCATCACGCGCTCCCAGTCGAAGCGACTCTCGGCCAGCGAGGAGATGGTCGCGCTGCGCGCGTCCTTGACCGTCTGGAAGGAAGCGAACGAGGACAGGCTGCTGGCCCTTGCCTGCAGTTCCGCGTCCTGGGCCTCGAGCGAGGCAACCTCCGCCTGCTTGTCGTCAACGCTCTTGCTTGCCAGTGTCAGCGCGGCGACGCCGAGCACGGCGATCGCCAGCGCACCGACGACGACATAGGAAAGGGCGCCGGCGCGCGAGGGCGCGGACTCGCCGCGCCGATCCTCCGCTGGAATCAGATTGACGGGACGCATCTGCCTACTGCTCCAGCGCCAGCCCGTAGGAGAGCGTCAGGCGCGCGGCCACGGGATCGTCGAGATGCGCGAGCGCGTTGGGCCGGCCGATCTTGAAGGAGTACCCGAGTTCCCGCTGCAAACGCGCGGGCAGTCCCTCGATCGCCGTGCCGGGCCCACAGGCCACGATCTCATCGACCGCGACGGCCCCCTCCTGGGCGCCATAGAAATCCAGCGAGAGGCGCAGTTCATCGGCCAGCTTCGAGGCGCCCTCAGCCAGGGCGTCCCGCGTCGCCCCGACGGTCTCGGCGTCGCCCTCGATGCCCTCGACCGGCTTCTCGAGACCGACATGGTTGAGCCATTGTCGGGCGTGCTCGAGGGTCAGACCGCGTCGCTCGGCGAGACGCTGGGCGATACCCTCCACCCCGAAGGACGCGACACGCGTGAACAGGCAGTTGGAGCCCTGCGCCACGGCCAGGTTCGTGACGTCACCGAGGTTGCAGTAGAGCTTGGCGCCGATCTGCTCAGGGGCGGGCTCCACTTCGCCCTCGGCGGTGCGCCTGGCCACACGCTGCTCGTAGGAGAGACCCTGCTCGTCCAGGCCGATCTGGGCCGAGCCCGAAAGCGCGCGGATCATGCCGAACGCGGAGACGTCGATGCCCACCGGGCGCAACCCGGCGGCGCCAAGTGTCTGCACAAGGGCGCTGACCATTTCGCGGCGGGCTGCGACGACCACGACATCCATCTGGCGCTGCCCGTCGCCGACGCCCTTGTTGACGACACGCCAATCCAACACCGCCTGCTCGAGGGGCATCGGCAGGTGATCCTGTGCCTGGAAGCGGATCGCGGTCTCGAGCTCCTTCTTCTCCTCGATCAGCGGCATGCGCAGGGTGCGCACGATCACGCGCTGATTGGCGACGCCGATGCGCACATGCTTGGGGAGCTTGTGCTCGGAGAAGAGGTTGCGAAGAACCTCAGCGAGTGCATCCGAATCGGCGACCTCACCCTCGCGCGTGACGCCCGGGGCGAGTGGCGCGATGCCGGTGCGACCGAGCTGGGAGGAGCCGTTCGTGGTGATCTCGACGGCGGCAACGCTGCCGGCCTCGACATCGAGGCCGACGACGGTACTTGGCTTTTTAGAGGACAGTTTCACGGGTGCTTGGCGGCTCTTGGCGGCTGTTCACCCATCGGCTCAACCCCTCCGCTCCTTGAATGGGGCTGGACGGCTGTTGAGCGCCTGCACGCGATCCGTCCAGCGGAGCCGCTATCCCGCCCTAGGAGTCGAAGAAGCTGTCCAGGTACCAGTCGACGATCTCATCGCCGGCGAACAGGCCGACGAGGGCCCCGAAGGCGAGAAACGGACCGAACGGAACCGCCTGCTTGCGTGCCTCCGCGCCGTGCCGGGCGATGAGCACGATGCCGTACAGAGCACCTGCCGCGAAGCCGATCAGCATCGCCGGGGCCACCGCTCGGCCCAGATACAGGCCCATCACGGCGACCAGCTTGACATCGCCCATGCCCATTCCGCGTGGATAGGCCAGCGCGACGGTGAACAGGAAGGCGAACGCCGCCGCGGCCGCGATCAGCCGCTCGGGAAGCTCGCTTGGGTCGGACACCGCGACGATCGCAACTCCGATCACCGCGCTGACCGCGAGTACGGAGTTGGGGATGATCCGATCCTCGAGGTCGGTGATCGTGATGGTCAGCAGCGTGGTGGTGAACACGCAGGCGAGGGCGACGAGCGCGAAGTCGTCCTCGAAGCGGAGCAAGGAAGCGACGAAAGCGGCTCCCAGGCCGAGCTCGATCAGCGGGTAGCGGATCGAGATCGGCTCCCCGCAACTGCGACAGCGACCGCGCAGAAGCAGCCAGGAGAGAACCGGGATGTTGTCGCGCGCTTCGATCTGCGCGCCGCAGTCGGGGCAGTGGGAGCGCCCGCCAAGCGGTGAGTGGCCGATCGGGATCCGATGCGCGAGAACCGTCACAAAGCTGCCGATGGCAAGGCCGAAGAGCGCGAAGAGGACGATCACGGCGGCCATCGCGGGGGAATCTACTTCAGGGGGGCACCGAGCGTTAGAACGAGATCACGGCCTGGCTCTCGAGCTCCAGACGGCTCTCGAACCCCACCGCGTCGTACATGAACTCCAGGCCCTGGCCGGGCTCGGTCCCCGAGCGCTTGACCGCAACAGACAGGCCGATGCGACTGTTGGCCGGGAGCGCGGCCGGGATCACCGCGCCCGCAGCGTTGACGGCCGCGAAATTGAGCGGGACCGAGATCTTGGTCCAGTCGGCCGGCCACGGGTTTCGGGAGCAGCGGAAATAGGTCACGTTGAGGCCCTGCTGGCACTGGGTGCCGTCCTGGTTGGTCATCAGGCCGACATTGACGAACGGGATGTCCGCCGAAAGCGAGACGTTCTGGATCGTCCCGGGCAGGCAGAGCCCGAGCAGCGGGCAGACCGGCACCTGGACGGTCTGGCGGACGAACAGGGTCACGCAGATCTCACCCGGATGCACTGCCCCGTTGACGGTCTTTGAGTACAGATCCAGGGTGCCCTTGCCCAGCAGCACGCCACCGCCGCCCGTCACCGGCGGAGACAGCCAGGAATGCACCCGGTGGTGCTTGTTGGAGTCGCCGCCGCCAAGGTCGAGTAGGCCGTCCAGCGGCTGCGGTGCCGCCGAAGAGACGAGGGGCCCGAGTAGGCCTTCGACGGCCTTGTGGATGTTCAGCAGACCGAAGACCGGCTGCAGCAGGCAGCTGTCCGAGGAGGCCCAGGGCATGGTCAACCCGATCGGCTGTGGCGAGCCTGAGACGTCGGTGTCGTAGTCGTAGAGAGGCTGACCCTCCGGCGGGTAGTTCGTGTCGAGGGTCGGTGCCTTCGTGAACATCAGGTCGGGTGCCCCCCGCGTGCCGCCTGTCTTGGGACCGTCGCTGCAGCCGCCCCGGGTGTTGTGCGCGAGGTGGTCGGCGACGATGGGCTGGCGGGAAGACGCCGAGCACGGTGTATCCGTGAGCCAGAACGCAGCCTTGGCGGTGTCCACCGGGTTGTCGGGCGGGGCCGGGTTGTCCTCGGGGGTCGCCTCCGGATCGACCACGTCGGTGTGAACCTCCTGAAATGCCCGCTCGCCGGAAGGACTCAGAACGCGGGCGGCCACAACCACTCGTCTGATCAAGCCCGTACCGCAGAGGGGACACCCGGGATCGGTGGTCCAGGTGACGAAGCGGTAGGTCTCGCCGCTGACATCGCCGCTCGTGAAGGGCTGCGCGGCTGCCGAAAGCACCCCGTCGGCAACCGTGCCGCCGCCGGGCACGCCGCTGCCGTTGATCACCATCGGCTGCGCATTGCTGCCGTCACGTTCGATCGCAAAGCTCGATCCCTGCACCCGTGAGCGCGGATCGTTCGGATCCGACGAACTGCCGGGGTTCGCGGTCAGCGCGACCTGAGCGTAGGGCAGCTGTTTGATCCGCTCGAGCTCTGCCTGGAGGACGTCGTTGACCACCTGGCTCTGCTCGGCACGGTAGTTGCTCGCCGTCGCCGTGTCGATGACCTTGAGCGTGGTCAACGCGCCAACGGAGAGCAGCAGAAGGGCCATGATCACCTCGATCAGCGACAGCCCCAGCTGCTCCTCGCGCACACGCATGGACCGGATCACAGCGGGGCCTCGCTGGTGTGGTTGCGTAGCGCCACCCCGTCGTCGAACGTGACCGATTCGCCACCGTCGGGATTCGAATAGGCGAGCCGGATACCCACGTAGCTGGGGTTGGTCGCCGCCGACAGCCCACAGCTCGGTGCCCCCGCCTGCTCGATGCAGTAGGAGAAGATCGAAGGCGCCAACAGCCCGCGGGCCAACTCGGTGGTCCTTCCGGCGCCCCCGCTCACGCTGGACTCGGTCCGCGTGCAGCTGGCTGCCGTGCAAGCGTAGGTGACGCGACAGAGGATCGACGGCCCCGTCCCGGTGCCCCCGCAGGTATTGCGGTTCACGTAGGTATCGATCGTCAGGCCGGTGGTGCTCGCACCCTGGATCGAGGCTCCCTGTCGGAGCTCTCGCGAAACCGTCTCGATCAGCGCCCGGGCCTGCTGGATCTGTCCGGAGCGCTCGAGCGCTTGCGGCTGCGCCCGGACTGCGATCTGCAGGATCATCATCGCTCCGGCTATCGCCAGCATCCCCATCATCGTGGCGACGATCAGCTCCGGGAAGGTAAAGCCCCGCTCGTCGCTGAGCCGGCGGCGGATCCATTGCAGGGCGCAAAGCATGATCAGCAGCCCGCGTCAGGGGCGCTGGGGGACACCGGCATCGCCGCCGCGCACTCGATGAAGGAGCCGGGGGTGTAGCCGACTGAGTAATGCGAGGCCGTGTTGGGCAGTTCGAAGTTGGCAGCCGTGTTGCTCGCCGTGATGCTTGCGTCGACGTTGACCATGATCGACTTCGCTGCGACGCCACCGCAGATATGAGAGCGGCTGTTGAGCGTCACCGCGGTGCGCGGTGCGTAGAGCACGAACGACTGATCGCACTCGAAAAGCAGCGCGTCGGCGCTCAGGCTCGTCGTTGTCGCGCGCGCATCCGAGCCCGGGATCAGGATCGCCACGTCAGTCGCTCCCGAGCCCGTCGGCTGAATCCGTGAGCCCGAGGCGAGCACCAGCGGGGTGCTCTCGTTGCCGCACTCCTCGGGCGTGCCGAAGTAGATCCGCACCTTCGCCCCGGCGGTGATGTTTATGTAGGAGTTCGCGTTCAGCGTCAGCTTGCAGAACGCGTAGTTGAATTCACCGCCCGCCGAGCCCAGGGTGAGCGAGGCGCCGGATTTAAGGCTGAGCCGCTTGGTGGTCGGGTTCCAGTAGGTGCTGCTACAGGTCTGGCCCAGCATTGGATCGAGGTTGCAGATCCGCCCGTTCGAGTTGTTGGTCATCACATCGCCCGAGTTGACCGGCGGCAGCGAGACCTCGCCCTGCGTCGGCGAGCAGGTGGCGCTTCCGACGCTGGGGTTGTAGCCGCGCCCGTAACCGACGCCGGCGTAGCTGCAATCCAGAAGTGATTTGCTCGAAAGAGCGATGTCCCCGTTCGTCGCCACGTCGGCGTGGATCGACGCCTTGGCGCTGAGACTGATCCCGTCGAGCCCGACCACGGAGGCAAAGGAGAACGGTCGTGTTCCCTCGGTCGTTCCCTGGGCGGATTTGGCTTCCACCTCTACTCGCCGCGTCACCCCGTCAACTTCTCCCACCGAGACGACCTCGAGCTCGGTCTCAGTGGGGCGCACCCAGTAGCTGTATGAACCCCGATCGATCTGGCCGCTGGTCCCCGCAGAGCACCATCCGCCGGCGCCGGGCGCCGAGCCGCCGACGGGGACACAGGTCGCGCCCGCCGCGGTGGGGATCCGGTTGTAGCGAAGCAGGGCGTGGTTGACTCCGGCCTCCGCAGCGGCGAAGGCCGCCTTGGTCTGCTGGTCGCGAATCGAACCGCGCTGGGCGCCCACAGAGGCGACGACCGCCGCCGTGGCCATGCCAAAGGCAGCGATCATCGCCAGCATCACAGTGGGGAGAGCGAACCCGTGCTCTTGTCCAAACAGGGTCCGTCTCGTGGCGTCTGTGCCGGTCAACCTCGCGTCCTTGCTTTCGGGGTTCGGTAGCGGTGCTACCGGGTCTTCAGGCTTCTAATCGGCAGGCCCACCGATCGCTTGAGCAGCGGCTGAAGAATCTCAACGGATGTTGCGTTCAGGGGCCGGCCCCTGAACGCCAAAAGGGCGGATCCGAAGATCCGCCCTTTGGGCCTGTGTTTCGCCAACCTGGCCGCGAGGGCCAGACGTGCGTGCCGCTACAGGTGGTTACCAGGTGCCGCCGTTGCAGCCGGCGTTCGCGGTGACCTGGGTGCAGGTCAGCGATGACGCACCGGTGTCCGCGCGGGAGATCGTGAACACGTTGCTCGTGTCTCCGTTGGTCACGCTGACGCCGTAGGTGTCCGCCGTCGAGACGACAGCGATGACCTGACCCGTGAGGGTCGACTCGATCGCGACCAGGTCGCTGCCGTCAGCCGCCGCGCCGGCGTAGGAGCCGTCGTTGTCGGTCGCGTACGTCTCCATTGCGGTCTGGGCCGTACGAGCTGCAGCCTTGGAGTCGGCGTCACGTGCCTTGTTCCTCTGTGAGAAGAAGGACGGGATCGCGATTGCGGCCAGGATGCCCAGGATGAGCATGACGACCAGGAGCTCGACGAGTGTGAAGCCTTCCTCACGACCCATGCGCCTACTAATGTTCTCCATCATTTGGGACCTCCTCGGTACCAACCTGTTGGAGCCAGAGCCCGTAGCCTGAGCCAGTACGGGAGTGTGTTTGGAACCCGGTGGTAACTCGGCTGACTCTCTGCGGTTTCCCGATGAGAGCCCCGTGGTTTTGCGCCATCCGCCTCGCGACGGTGTTGCCTTTGGCACCAGAGCCCTAGCCCTATTTCCTCTTGCATGGCCACTATCGGCGACCGGGCAGCAACCTTTAGGGATATTTGATGCAAACCCGGAAACTGGACAGGTGTTGTACCCCAGCCCTGCATAGGTGCTGGCACCTATAGTACGCGCCGGTACCTGAACCGGCCAGAATGGGGCTGCGATGGCGGCTCGGCGACTTCTGGCAATTCTGGTGGTGCTCCTGTTGATCTCCACCTTCGCGGCGGCACTCGCGCCCGTGCGAGAGGACGACAGCACGACCAGCACGACCACGACACAACCCGCAGATCCCACCGATCCCGCGGGGGCCGGGGCCCGGGGGGGCCTGGTCAAAGTGAGTATCCCCGCCGACGAGGGGGGTGGCTCCGGCGCGCAAGAGGCCCCGATCGTGGATCTGCAACCCGGAGATCGCCTCGCGCTGACCGTGTCGCCGGAGAGCCCGGGGCTCGTCGAGCTGCGTGATCTCGGGCTCAGCGAGTACGCCGATGGCATCACCCCTGCCCGCTTCGACGTCCTGCTGCGCTCCGCCGGCCGCTACCCCGTCACGCTCGACGGCGAGCAGATCGGCACGATCAAGGTCAGCAACGAGTAGCCGGCGCCGGGCCGGGCCGCCGGCTTCAGCGGGCCGCTGACTGCGCCTGCTCCTGCTCCTCGAGCCTTTCGGCCGGAAACAGGGGTGTGCCCGACACTCCGCATGAGCGATCGCCGCAGGCCTCCGCAGCCGCCGGATCGTCAGCGAGGACGTCGTCTTTGATCGTCAGCCAGGCGAGCGCTCCGCCGGCGGCCGACAGCCCGGCGCAGACCATCATCGCCGTGCGGAATCCGTCGGTCATCGCGCTCGGGTCGTAGAAGGCATCCCCGGTCAGGCCTGCCAGCAGCGGCAGGAGTGCCACCGCGAGCAGGCCGCCCACGCGGGAGACTGCGTTGTTGATCCCCGAGGCAATCCCGGAGTGGCGCTCGTCGGCTGCCGCGAGCACGGTAGCCGTCACGGGTGCCACCACCAGCGCGAGTCCGAGCCCGAAAACGATCACCGCCGGCAACACCGAGGAGACGTAGCTGTCCCCCGGTCCGATTCTCGTCATCAGCAACAAGCCCACCGCGATGACGAGCGGGCCCACGGTGAGCGGGATGCGGGGCCCGATGCGCTGAGCCAGGGCGCCGGCGCGGGCCGAGAGCAGCAGCAGGATCGCGGTGACGGGGAGCGTTGCTGAGCCCGCCGCGATCGGCGAGTAGCCGAGCGAGATCTGCAAGAAGGCGACGAGCAGGAAGAACACCCCGCCGAGCGCCGTATAGACGACGAAGGTCACGAGGTTTGCGGCGCTGAACTGGCGCGAGGAGAAGATCGCCAGCGGCATCATCGGGTTGGCGCTGCGCCGCTCGACCACGAAGAAGAATGCGAGCGCCAGAACGCCCGCCACTGCCGCTGCGGCGACGAGCCCCGAGCCGCCCTTGTCGGGACCTTCGATCAGCGCGTAGGTCGTGCCCGCCAGGCCGATCGCGGCCAACACCGCGCCAGGAAAGTCGAGCCGCCCGGCTGCCATCGGATCGCGGGTCTCGGGCACGTGTCGGCTCGCCATCGCCATCACGAAGAGTCCGATCGGCAGGTTGATCAGGAAGATCGCCCGCCAGGAGACGGCCTCGACCAGCCAGCCACCGAGTAGGGGCCCGATCGCCGCCGAGACACCCGCCAGCCCCGACCACGCCCCGATCGCCCGGGCACGATCACCGGGCTGGAAGCTCGACTCGATCATTGCGAGGCTGCCGGGCGTCAACAGCGCGCCGCCGATGCCCTGCAAGAGGCGCGCCACGATCAGCATCTCGACGCTCGGCGCTACCGCGCAGAGCAGCGAGGCGGCGGTGAAGACGCCGATACCCAGCACGAAGACCCGCCGGCGGCCGTAGCGGTCGCCCAGCGACCCGCCCAGCAGGATCAGCGAAGCGAGGGTGAGCAGGTAGCCGTTGAGGATCCACTGCAGCGCGCTGGTCTCGGCTCCCAGGTCGCGGCCGATCTCGGGCAGCGCGACGTTGACGACGGTGCCGTCGAGGAAGGCGAGCCCTGAGCCCAGCACTGCGGTGGCAAGCACCCAGCGGCCCGCCGGAGTCCCGAAAGCAACCTGGGCCGCCGGATCGGCCCCCGCCGCCTCGGTCGATCCCGTGCCTGACTCCATCTACCGACTGTACCGAGCCGTCAGGCCCGGGAGCGGGCCTTCGGCGTACCCTCAGCGGCAGACACCGCAACACCGAGGAGCAGCCGATGGCATACGCAATCGCAAGAGTCCAGATCACCGACTACGAGCAGTTCATTGCGACGTTCAACGGCAGAGGCAAGGAGAAGCGGGCCGAGCACGGCTGCCGGGGCGTGACGATCCACCGCTCCATCGAAGACCCGAACAAACTGGTCAACGTCTTTGACTGGGACCGCGAAGGCGTCGAGGCGTTCATGGCCGATCCCGAGGTCGAAGAGATCATGAAGGCCGCCGGCCTCAAGGGACGGCCCGAGTTCACCTTCGTCGAGCGCGAGGCCGTGCTGGAGGCCTAGGCGCAGGCCGCGAGCCCGGGGTGTCAGACGATCCAGTTGGCGGCGACGCCGACGGCCAGTCGGCCCCGATCCAGCGGCCCGCATCGGTTGCGGCCCGGGGATCCCGTCCGGTCAGCAGGCCGCCGTGGCGGATCGGCCTGCCCGTTCTCTAGCCTCACGCCCGTGACGCACCTGCCCCTGGCCGCCTCGCGCGGCTTCGACTTCCTCGACGTGTACGCGATCGGCCTGCTCGCCGGCGGCCTGGCACTGCTCGTCGCGGTGCTGGCGCTCTCCAGGCAGAGCGAGCGGCCGTTCAGCGCCGCGGTCGTCTATCTGGTCATGGGAGCGATCGCCTCGCTCGGGCTGACCGCGCTCGGGGTCAACCTGCTCGACCCGATCGAGGACGCGGTGCTGATCGAGCGTGCGGCGGAGCTCGCCGTGATCATCGCCCTGTTCTCTGCCGGCGTCAAGCTCGACCGGCCGCTGGGCTGGGAGGCGTGGAACTCGACCCGCCGACTGATCATCATCGTGATGCCGCTGACGATCGCCGCAATCGCCGCCTTCGGCTCGCTCGTGATGGGACTCTCGCTGGGCGCGGCGATCGTGCTCGGCGCGGTGCTCGCACCGACCGATCCGGTTCTCGCAGGCGACGTTCAAGTCGGCCCCCCGGGCGAGGAGCAGGAATCGGAGACGCACTTCGCCCTCACCTCGGAGGCGGGACTCAACGACGGGCTTGCCTTCCCCTTCGTGTTCCTCGGCGTCTTCGTCGCGTCGGGTGGCAGCGATTGGTGGAGCGAGTGGATCGCCGCCGATCTCTTCTACGGGCTCCTGATCGCCGTCGTCGTCGGAGCGCTCGGCGGCTGGGGCCTCTCGAAGGCGACCGGCTGGTGGCGGAGCCGTGACTGGCTGCTCGCCGACTACGACGGCTGGCTCGCCGTCGCCGGAGTCCTCGTTGTCTACGGGCTCACCGAGGCGATCGGCGCCTACGGCTTCCTCGCCGCCTTCGCAGGTGGACTCGCGTTCCGCCGGCGGGAGCGCGGCCGCGTCCAGGACCACCACACCCGCATCCACTACGGAGCGCAGACCGTCGAGCAGATGAGCGAGCTCGCCCTGGTGTTGCTGCTCGGCAGTACCGTGACCCTGACCGGGCTCGCCGTTCCGGGCTTCTCGGGCTGGATGCTCGTGCCGCTGCTGCTGTTCGTGATCCGTCCTGCCGCGGTCGCGATCGCCTTCACCCGCTCGCGCCTGTCGGTTCCCGAGCGCCTCTTCATCGGCTGGTTCGGCGTCCGCGGGATCGGCTCGTTCTACTACGCGGCAGTCGCGATCACCACGGGCGTGCTCTCCGCCGGCGAGGCAGAGCTCATCTACTGGACCGTGGTCGCCTGTGCCGGCGTCTCGATCCTGCTGCACGGGATCAGCTCGAGCCCCCTCAGCCAGCGCCTCGAGGCCGCCGGCGGCGGTCGCTGAGGCCGACCTTTGGCGCGGGAGGAGACATCTCCACGCGAAACCACACCTGGCTAGCCGATCTTGTCGTAGAGGCTGAAGATCGGCAGGTACATCGAGATCACGATGAAGCCGACGACCCCGCCGACGAAGACGATCATGGCGGGCTCGATCAGCGAGGTCAGGGCCTTGACCTTGGCGTCCACCTCTGCCTCGTAGAAGTCGGCGACCTTGCTCAGCATGTGCTCGAGTTGGCCGGTCTCCTCGCCGACGCTGACCATGTGGGTGACCATCGTCGGGAAGACGGGAGAGCTCTCCAGCGGCTTGGCGATCGAGCCGCCCTGGCGCACGGAGGAGTAGACGTCCTCCATCGCGCGGGCAATAACGGCGTTGCCGCATGTCTGGCCGGAGATCTGGATCGCCTGGAGGATCGGGACGCCGGCGGAGATCGTTCCCGAGAAGGTGCGGGACCAGCGCGCGATCGCCACCTTTTGGACGATGTCGCCGATGTACATCGGCATGCGCAGCTTGAAGGCGTCCCACATCTGCCTGCCGTTATCGGTCTTCTTCCACTGGATGAAGCCGTAGGTGCCGGCCGCCATCACTATGAGGATGATGTACCAGGCCCCGGTTATCGCATCGGAGGCGGTGACCGTGATCTGCGAGAGGAACGGCAGATCCGCGGACTCGCCCGGGCTCTCGGAGGCGAGCTCCTCGAAGATGCCGACGAAGATCGGCACGATGAAGGCGACGATCGCGACCATTGCCAGGACCGCGAAGCCAAAGACGAACGCCGGGTACATGATCGCCGAGCGGATCTGGCGGCGCAGCGCGTCGAGCTTCTCGAGCTGGAAGGCGACCATGTCGAGGGCCTGCTCGAGCCGGCCGGAGCCCTCCCCCGCCTCGACCATCGCCCGATAGAGCGGATCGAAGACGCCGGGATGCCGCTCCATGGCGGCCGAGACCGAGCTGCCGGCCTCGACGTCCTGGCGCAGGCTGAGGATCGCGGCGCTGATCTGCGGATCCTCGGTCTGATCCTCGAGCGTGTAGAGGGAGCGCAGCATCGGCATGCCGGAGCCGATCAGCGTCGAGAACTGCCGTGAGAAGACGGCCATCTCGCGCATCTTCGGACTCTTGAAGCGCTCGAGTATCGACTCCAGCCGGAAGGCCTCGCGCTCCTCGGAGACGTCGAGGACGATCAGGCCGCGCTGGCGCAGCTGCTCGGTGACCTGACCCTTGGAGCCGGCCTCGAGCTGTCCGCGCGAGGGCGCCCCCGCCACATCCACTGCTCTGAACGCAAAGGTCGCCATCTCAGCCGCCCGCTAGACGGGACTCCCCAGCGTGGTCGCGGCTGAGTTGTAGCTGGGCGCCGGAGCCTGCGCACCGCCGAGCAGGCGGCGGAGCTCCTCGGGCACGGAGGCCCGGGCCTCGGCGAGCTGGCGGGTGATCCGGCCCTGGCGCACGAGCTGGGCGAGGTGCGCGTCCATCGTCTGCATGCCGGTCGAGCCCGAGGTCTGGATCGCGGAGTAGATCTGGTGCGTCTTACCCTCGCGGATCAGGTTGCGGATCGCCGGGGTCGGGACCAGCACCTCGCAGGCGCAGACGCGGCCGGAGCCGTCGGAGGTCGGCAGCAGCTGCTGGGTGACGATGCCCTGCAGCGCGATCGAGAGCTGCATGCGCACCTGGTGCTGCTGCTCGGCGGGGAAGACGTCGATGATCCGATCCACCGTCTGCGCGGTGGACTGGGTGTGCAGGGTGGCGAAGACGAGGTGCCCGGTCTCGGCCGCGGTCAGGGCGGTCGAGATCGTCTCGAGGTCGCGCATCTCGCCGACGAGGATCACGTCGGGGTCCTGGCGCAGCGCGGACTTGAGCGCGGAGGCAAAGTCGAGAGCGTCGGAGCCGACCTCACGCTGGTTGACGATGCACTTCTGGTGGCGGTGCATGAACTCGATCGGATCCTCGATCGTGAGGATGTGTTCCTCCCGCTCGCGGTTGATCAGATCGAGCATCGCCGCCAGGCTGGTCGTCTTGCCCGAGCCGGTCGGGCCGGTGACCAGGACGAAGCCGCGCGGCTTGCGGGTGAAATCGCTGAGGATCTGCGGCAGGCCGAGGTCCTCGACCGTCTTGATCTCCTGCGGGATGTGGCGGAAGGCGGCCGAGACCGCGCCGCGCTGGAAGTAACAGTTGACGCGGAAGCGAGCCACGCCCGGGATCGCGTAGGCGAAGTCGAGTTGCTGCTCGTTCTCGAAGCGCTTGCGCTGGTCGTTGTTGAGGATCGAGTAGACGACGTCGCGCGTCTGCTGCGGTGTCAGGGGTGGATAGTCCTCCAGCGGCGTGATCCGGCCGCGGACGCGAATCGCGGGCTGAAAGCCCGGCGTGAGGTGCAC
>JBBRAH010000050.1:0-19126 GCA_038206985.1 Solirubrobacterales bacterium | reverse complement strand
TTGGCAACCAATGAAGGAGTGGAGCTGCGATCGAGCAGGCCCGTCTCGCCCTCGGCCCGGTAGCGCCGGACCCATTTGCCGGCGGTCCTGACGCTCACTCCGGCGGCCATGGCCGCCTCCGCGAGCGTCAGGCCGTCCTCGAGGACTCTTGTGACCATCGTCGCCCTGCCCTTCGGGCCGAGGGGCGCGGTAGCGTGCAGCTTCATCCGGTTTCTCCTTGGTGTTGGGTGCTTAGAACACCCCCAGCCTCCAAGGAGGGCCGGATGAACAACGTGGTTAGGAACTACATCTAGGCCACGCGGCTAGACGATCTCGTCGCTCGCGGTGAGCTGCGCCTGCAACTCCCGCGCCGAACCGGGCTCGATCTCGTCCGCTACGGCAGCCATCGGGTTGCGGTACAGGATGTAGAGCAAGATCGCCAGCAGCGCCGAGCAGGCGGCGAAGCCGACCTCGACCGCGCGGAACGGACTGAGCACGCCCGCCACGTTGATCCCGACGAAGAGCGCGGCGCAGCCGATCCAGCAGAGCGCCGCCCGCTGGGCCTGGCCCTGAGCCAGCGCCGCCTGGTTCAGGGAGGCGGCGGCGAGGTAGAGCCCCATGCCGACGGCGACGATCGCGAGGCCCAGCCGGTCGTATTCGAACTGGTCGCCGAAGGCGATCTGCATCACCTGCGGACCGATCGTGACGACGCCGATCAGGGTCAGCGTCGAGAACGCGGCGATCAGCAGCAGGGTGGAGTCGACCGATGAGCGGAAGACCGCGCGACTGCTCTCGTCGCCACGGGCGCGGAGCCGGGTCAGGTGCGGCAGCAGGCTCGCGGCCACCGCCTGAAAGAGGACGAGCGGAGCGCGCGCGACCATCATCACGTTGAAGATGAAGCCGGCCCCTGCCGCACCCTGGGCCGAGCGGACGAAGAGAGCTCCCGAGTTGATCAGGATCTGCTCGCTGAGCATCATCACGAGCACGGCCCCGGCGAAGGCGCCGCCCCGGCTCAGCGTCAGTTCGGTGGAGCTACCGGCCGCCGGGGCCGGATCCCCTCCGAGCGGCCGACCCCTGCCGATCGCGAGCGGCAGCACGATGATGCAGGCGACCGGTGCGGTGGCGATGCCGAGCGCGACGAAGTCGGCACCCGACGCGATTCCCGCGGCCAGCGCGACGGCGAAGGCCAGCCGGGTACTGACCTCGATCACCAGCAGCGCCGCGTAGTGGCCGAACTGACCGCGACCGGCGAGCATCCCGCGCGCGTAGTAGGCGAGTCCGAAGCCGAACAGCGAGGCGATCAGGATCCAGTAGAGGGTGTCCTGACCCGCGAAGAGTTCGTCCTCGATCGGCCCGCGGGCGATCAGGAGGACCACGGCGACCGCGCAGAATAGACCCGCCTGGATCATTGCCGCCGAGCGCAGCGCCCCGCGGCTCGAGCTGCCCGCCTGGGCCTGCTCGGCAAGGGTGCTGGCAAGCAGCTGCTCGACCGGGCGGAACAGGGTCGAGGCGAGCAGGAAGACGACGGACCAGAGGATCACGATGTCGCCGTAGGCGCTGGCGCTGAGGTTGTGCGAGGCGATGCCGAAGAACGCATAGGTCAGCACCCCGGCGATCCCGAGGGCGACGGTCAGCAGGCCGGCCGAACGCCCGTAGTCCCGCTTCTCGGATGCTGTCCGCTCGTCGTTCACCCGCGCCACGCTAGCTTCCCTCCACTTGAAGCGCCTGAGCGACAACCCGGCCGTGATCCTCGGCTGCCTGCTCGTGATCACGGTCGTGGGAGCGGCGATCCGCTGGGTGGTGGCCGGACAGGACCTGTTCGCCGATGAGCTCGCGACTTACTGGATCGTCTCGACGAACGATCTTCTCGGCGTCTTCGACGTCGTCTCGACCACTGCCGAGATCACCCCACCGCTCGGCTTCGCGCTCACCTGGCTCGCGAGCCGGATCGACCTCGCGCCGGAGGCGATCCGGCTGCCGGCGCTGATCGCCGGGATCGGTTCGATCCCGCTCGTCTACTCGATCGGCGTGCGCACCGTCGGCCGCGGGGCGGCCCTCGCGGCGGCGGCTTTCACCGCGCTGAGCCCGTTCATGATCTTCTACTCCGCCGAGGCCCGTGGCTACGGCGTGATGATGGCCCTGGTCCTGCTGTCGACGCTGATGGTGCTCAAGGCGATCGACGACGGCCGGACACGCTGGTGGGTCGCCTACGGGATCTTCGTCGCGCTCGCTGCCTACACCCACTACACCTCGATCTTCGTGCTCGGGGCGCAGTTCCTCTGGGCGCTGTGGGTCCATCCTCCCGCCCGTAAGCCGCTGCTGATCTCGACCGGAGCGGCAGCGTTGGCCTACGTGCCCTGGCTGCCCAGCCTGAAGGGGGACGTCGATTCGCCCACGACCGAGATCCTCGGCGCGCTCTCGCCCTTCGACCTGCCCTCGATCAAGCTCTATCTGGGCCACTGGCTGTTCGGTTTCCCCTATCCGAACGTTGCTGGTCTGCGCGACCTGCCCGGGATGGCCGGCCTGTTGCTGATCGCGGCCGGGCTGATCGCCGGCGCGGTCGGCCTCTGGGAGCGGCGCGAGCAGCTGCGCGGCTGGTTCGGCGACAACGACGACCGGATCCTGCTGGTGGTTGTGCTGGCGGCGGCGACGCCGCTCGCCGAGGCCTTCGCGAGCCTGATCAGCACCAACATCTTCAGCACCCGGAACCTGGCTGCCTCCTGGCCGTATCTGGCTCTGGCAACGGCAGCGCTGATCACGACAGGTAGGCGGCCACTGCGGATCGCGGCGGCGGCTCTCGTTGCCGTCGGCCTCGGGCTCGGCGCCGCCAAGATGGTCACGGCCGACTACGAGCGACCCAACTACACGGAACTCGCCGAGTGGATCGAGCAGGAGCCTCGCGGGGTGGTCGTCGATGCCGCCGCCTTCACGCCGGGACCGCTCGCCAACTTCGACGTGGCCGAGACCGATCCGGGCGTGCCGGTCTTCCGGCTCAACCTGCCCGAGCAGAAGGAGTCGCCGTTCGACTTCGGGGACCGGCTGCCGGAGCCGGCCGACCTCGCGCAGCGGGCTGCTGCGGCGGCGGACGGCGGACCGATCACCATCGTCTCGACCGTGGACCGCAATCCAATCGCCGGCGCCCGCAGCGAGACCGACCTGGCGATGGAGTTCATCGATGATCTGCCACCCGGCTACGAACTTGCCGAGCGCAGGGTCTTTCCGGGATTCCTCGACCTGCAGGCGCTCGTGTACGAGCGCCCGGACAGCTAGAGGCGGCCGGCAAGCACGACGTTGTGGGCGCACAGCCGCCGCAGCCCGGGGGTCACCTCGGCCAGTCGCTCGCCCCGCTTCATCGCGCCGAGTAGCGCCGGGGGCACGAACTCGGGCACCAGCCCGAGCTGGGCGGAGCTGAGGATCTCGGCGCCACCGGCGCGCAGACCGCCGATCACCTCGGCCTCCGGGATCAGCCGCTCGGAGCCGTCGTCCTGGGGTACCCGCTTCATCAGGCTGCGCCAGTACGGGTTGCGCGGGTTGTGATCCCAGACCACGATCCGCCCGCCCCGCTTCGTCACCCGCGCGATCTCCACGAGCGTCGAGCGCACGGCCGCGGGCTCGGCGATGTGGTGCAGGGCCGCCACGGTGACGACAACGTCGAACTCGCCGTCGTCGAAGGCCAGCCCGGCGCCGTCGCCACGTACCCCGCTCACGGTGGGCTCGGTCGCGGCCATGACGTCCAGCATTCCCTGCGAGGGGTCGAGGCCGGTCACCTCGTAGCCGGCGCTCGCCAGTCTTCCGGCCAGCGCGCCCGTGCCGCAGCCCACGTCCAGCGCCCGACCGCGGGGGCAGTTCTCGAGGATGAAGGCGACGCGCTTGTCGAGGTAGTGCTGGACGACGTGCGGCGGGAGCGTCTCGTCGTAACGCTCCGCGATCCGGTCGAAGTTCTGCTCACTCATGGCTGGGGTCCCCGGGGGCCCTGGCCGGATCGCTGCCGAGCCGCGCGGGTCGCGGCATCTGCCGCGGGGTGCGACGCCGGAAGCTGAAGATCAAGCCGATCATCCGCAGGCCGATGCCGATCGCGGTGCGCAGGTCGCCGGTGGCCGAGGAGGTGCCGACCCGGGGCAGGTAGTTGACCGGAATCTCGACGAAACGGGCGCCGGAGGTGATCGCCAGCAGTGTCATCTCGGGTCCGGCGTGGTTGTCGCCTATCTGCATCTGCTCGGCCACGAGGTCGGCGAGCTCGCGCGTGTAGACCCGGTAGGTGCAGCCGACGTCGCTCAGGTGGCTGGTGTTGAAAAGTGCCTCGATGATCTTGGCGACTCCCCAGTTGCCCCAGCGCAGGAACCAGTCCATGTTGGCCCCGTGCCAGATCAGCTCGCGCGTCGTCCGCGTCCCGAACACCGCATCGCACTCCTCCGAGAAGACCAGCAGCTTGCGGATGTCGGCGGGCAGGAAGGTGCCGTCGGGCTCGGCCAGCACGATCAGGTCGCCACCGGCCTCGATCAGCCCGCGGCGGCATGCGTGGCCGTAGCCCTGCTGCGGCTCGAACACCATTCGCGCCGCGGTTCGCTCGACCTCCTCGCTGGTGCCCGGCTCGGCGTTGTTGTTGACGACCAGCACCTCGTCGACGACGCCGGTCGCGTAGAAGCCCTCGATCACCGACCGGATCGAGTCCCGCTCGGCGTAGGTCATCAGGACCACGGATACCCGGCGCTCACCCCACACATCCGCCTCCGAACGCCAGCCGCTCAGCCAAGAAGGCGTCCCCTGACCAAGCATGGCGTCGCCCGCGAGGGGCACGGTGTGGCGGAGCCACGTAAGCCCCGAGTGGGTGGCGCCAGGCGCAGTGTCAGAGGACGACGCCCCATCAGAAGAAGGCTCCGCCGTGGTACTCGCCGAAGACCTCGCGCAGTGACCCGCAGACCTCGCCGATCGAGGCGTCGGCGCGTAGCGCCTCCTTCATCGCCGGCAGCATGTTGCCCTCGCCACGGGCCACGTCCTGCAGCGCGGTGAGCTTCTCCTCGAGGGGGGCGGCCTCGCGGGCCTCCTTGAACTCCTTCAGGCGCTTGACCTGGCGCACCTCCGCCTCCGGGTCAACCTTGAGGATGTCCACCTCGTCGGGGGTGTCGGTGACGTACTTGTTGACGCCGACGACGATGTCCTGGCCGCTCTTGTAGCGCTCGTGGTAGCTGGCGGCGGACTCCTCGATCTCCTTCTGCATGAAGTCGAGCGCCTTTACCGAGCCGCCCTGCCCGGCAACCTGCTCCATCAGTTCCTTGGCCCGCAGCTCGATCTCGTCCGTCAGCGACTCGACGAAGTAGGAGCCGGCGAAGGGATCCACCGTGTCGGCGGCGCCGGACTCGTGCGCGAGCACCTGCTGAGTGCGTAGTGCGATGCGGGCCGAGCGCTCGGTCGGCAGAGCCAGGGCCTCGTCGAAGCCGTTGGTATGCAGGCTCTGGGTGCCGCCACAGACGGCCGCAAAGCCCTGCAGCGCTACGCGGATGATGTTGACCTCCGGCTGCTGGGCCTGCAGGGTGACGCCGCCGGTCTGAGTGTGGAAGCGGATCATCTGCGACTTCGGGTTGTCGGAGCCGAAGCGGTCGCGGACAATCTCGGCCCACATGCGGCGCACCGCGCGGAACTTGGCGATCTCCTGAAAGACGTTGTTGTGCCCGTTGAAGAAGAACGCGAGACGTGGCGCGAACTGATCGATCGTCAGGCCCCGATCCAGGGCGGCTTCCACGTAGGCGATCGCGTTGGAGAGCGTGAACGCCACCTCCTGCACGGCCGAGCAGCCCTTCTCGCGGATGTGGTACCCGCTGATCGAGATCGTGTTCCACTTCGGAACGTGCTCGGCGCAGTACTCGAAGATGTCGGTGGTCAGGCGCATAGTCGGCTCGGGCGGGTAGATGTAGTTTCCGCGCGCCATGTACTCCTTGAGCACATCGTTTTGGACGGTGCCGCGCAGCGCCTCCGAGGGGACCCCCTGCTCCTCGCCGACCAGTTCGTAGAGCAGCAGCAGGACGCTGGCCGGGGCGTTGATCGTCATCGAGGTCGAGACGTCCGAGAGCGGAATCTGATCGAAGCAGATCCGCATGTCCTCGATCGTGTCGATCGGGACGCCGGTGCGGCCGACTTCGCCCTCGCAGATCCCCTCGTCGGAGTCGCGGCCGAGCTGGGTGGGTAGGTCGAAGGCCATCGAGAGGCCCGTCGAGCCATGCTCGATCAGGTAGCGGTAGCGCTCGTTGGTGTCCTCGGGTGACGAGAAGCCCGCGTACTGGCGCATCGTCCAATGCCGGTCCCGGTACATCCCGTCGTGAATGCCGCGCGTGAACGGGTAGGACCCGGGCTCGCCGAGGCGTTCCTCGAGGTCCGGAGCCACGTCCGAGGCGTCGTAGGCGCGCTCGATCTCGATCCCGGAATCGGTGATCTTGCGCGGATCTTCAGGCCCGACGACGGGGGCGATGTAGCGGTAGATGTCGTCGGCCTCGGGCTGGGAAGTCTGATCGCTGATGTCCACGGGGCGACAGGATAGTTCGGCGCCGTAGCAACTACGCTGCCGCCTGATGATCGACGCAGTCAAGGGACCACTGGGGCGGCTGAGAGCTACGGCGCGGCGCAGCCGGCGCCGGTCGCAGCGCTGGGCGCTGCGGGCGCTGCTCGACTTCAAGGATTTCCGCGCCGGGACCCGCGATCCGCTGGTCCCGCCCCGGCGGCTCAACCTGCCCTCGCAGTTCACGGCCGTTGGCGAGCGGTTCGTGGGCCTGCTCAAGGAGGCCGGCGGGCTCGAGCCTGATTCCAACGTGCTCGACGTCGGCTGCGGCCCGGGCCGGACCGCTGCACCGCTGGCCCGGTTCCTGAGCTCGTCGGGCAGCTACGAGGGGTTCGACGTGATGCCTAAGTCGATCGCGTGGGGGAGCAAGAAGATCACGCCGCGCTACCCCAACTTCCACTTTCAGCTCGCCGATATCCACAACGGGGAGTACAACGCGGCCGGTTCGCAGCGCGCCTCCGAGTACCGGTTTCCATACGACGACGCCGGCTTCGACGTGGCGCTCGCCTGCTCGCTGTTCACGCACCTGCGCCCGTTCGAGTCCGAGCACTACCTGGCCGAGGTGGCCCGCACGCTGAGGCCGGGCGGGCGGCTGCTCGGTACCTGGTTTCTGCTCAACGAGGAGTCAGAGACCGCGGTTGCCGCGGGGCGCGTCCCCCGGCCGGGCTATGAGTCCGGCGGCCGGCCTCCGCTCTCGCTCGAGCACGAGCTGACCGACGAGGGCGGCCACACGTTCCGCAGCTTCAACCCCGAGGTGCCTGAGCACATGATCGTCGTGGACGAGCAGCTGATCCGCGAGTTCCACGAGCGGGCGGGGCTCCGGGTGGTTGAGGTCCGCTACGGCAAATGGGCCGCGCGGGAGGCGGAGGGGGCCTTCGGTCAGGACGTAATCATCGCGGAGCGCGGACCGGCCTAGCGGTGCTCCACGTCGCAACGCCGCACGTCGGTTCCCGCGACTGGATCGAGATCCAGCGTGAGCGCTTTGCCCGCCACACGACCGAGCCGTACAGGATGTACGCGATCCTCGATTCGGAGGAGGGCGCTGAGGCATTCGATTGGGCCGGGGTGGCTGACGAGGCCGAGCGCCGGGAGGCCGGGCCGACTCTCAACCGCCTCGGCGAAGTCATCCTGGCCGAGGCTGATCCCGGGGATCTCATCCTCTTCACCCACGGCGATGCTTTCCCGATCGCCGACGGTTGGAACGAGACGGCTCGTGGCTGGCTCGCCGACAATCCGCTGGTGGCGGTACAGCGGATTGAGAACGCCGGCGACCCCCATGCCCACGATTGCTTCTGTCTGACGACCGCCGGCTTCTGGCGCGAGTTGGGTGGCGACTGGCGGGCCGGGCCGACGTGGCCCTCCGGGGTCGGCTTGGAGGTGACCGATACCGGGGCGACGCTCTGGCGGCAGCTGACCGACGCGGATATCCACTGGCACCGGGTGCTGCGTAGTTCCCGTCACGACCTGCACCCCATGTTCTTCAGCGTCTACGGCGGGATCTACTACCACCATGGCGCAGGTTTTCGGGCGGCGATGAGCCGCGCCGATGCGGCCGAGTTCGCGGGGCTGTGGCCCCCCTACGCGAGTTTGCGCCGCCGCCTGCGCCGGGCCCGGAACGGACGACTGTCGGCTCGCATTCACGGCCGGATCGCGAGCGGCGAGGAAGTGTTCAGCGAGCTCTCCTGAGCTAGTCTCGCGGGCCGATGCCGGTCGTCAGCAAGAGTTCCAAGAAGACGGGAGCGCTGCCCAACCTGATCATCATCGGGACGATGAAGTGCGGCACGAGCAGCCTGCACAGATATCTCGATCTGCATCCCGAGATCGCGATGTCGGCCCTCAAGGAACCGAACTTCTTCGTCCCTGCGGACAACTTCTACTCGAACTGGGATCGGGGTATCGGGTGGTACCGCTCCCTGTTCGATCCCGCAGCGCAGATCCGGGGCGAGGCCTCGGTCAACTACTCGTTTCTACCCGGGACAGCGGGCACGGCCGAGCGGATCGCGGAGACTCTCGGCAACGACGTACTGCTCGTGTTCCTGGTACGCGATCCGATCGAGCGCGCGATCTCGCACTACATGCACGCCTGCGCGGCCAATCGCGAGGACCGCCCGATCGATGTTGCGCTCGCCGACCTCGAGAGCCGCTATGTACGCCGCAGCCTGTTCATGACCCAGCTCGAGCCGTTCCTTGAGGTCTTCGGTCCCGAGCGCATCCACGTGGACAGCCAGGACAACCTGCTCAGCGAGCGCGAGGCCACCGTGCAGCGGGTCTTCGCCTTCCTCGGGGTAGATCCCGATTTCACCTCGCCGCAGTTCGACCGGCTCTGGGAGGTCTCGGCGGGCAAGACCCGCAAGTTCCAGATGGCATACCGGTTCTCGCGGCGCTTCGGGGGTCCTGAACGCTGGGGAGCGATCTCACCGCGGCTGCGCTGGCTCGGCGAGCGTCTCGCCTTCCACCCGACCGGGGGCGGGGTGGAGCGCCCGCAGATTTCCGATCACCGGCGCGCCGAACTCGCTGACCGGTTTCGGCCCGAGGTCGAGGGACTGCGGGAACTCTCCGGCCTGGAGTTCGAGGGCTGGAGTCTCTGAGCAGGCCGGCGGCTCGGTGGTGTGCACAGCGCGCGCACGATCCCCGCGAGGTCGGCGAGCCGGATGAGCGGGAACAACGCCACGGCCGCAATCGCCGCGGGCCGGCTGAGGTCCACCGTGCGCCGGGCGGCGGGGAGGCGTAGCCAGTCGAGCAGCACTTCCCGTGCGTAGAACACGGGTGCGGCGAGCGGGCCGAGCTTGAGCAGGTGGCGCTCGGGCAGGTCGGGGTTGGCCCAGACCGCGGCGACGTGGTCGTAGCCGCGGCGCTGGCGCTCCTTCCAGAAGGGCTTGATTTCATGCTCGACCAGCGCCGCTGGATTGAGCTGAGCAGGCGTGCCGCGGGCGATCAGCTCCTGTGCATGGAGGTAGCAGTTGCAGCGCATCCCGCGATCACGAACTGGGCAACTGCTGAGCAGCTCGCGGCTGAAGCCGATGTTGTTGGAGCCGTAGCACTGGGCCGGCTCGCCCTCGCCCGCGTAAAGGAAGCCGAAGTCCATCACCGAGAGCAGCTTCTGTAGGAAGCCGCCCTCGTATCGGGTGGCCCCCCCCGAGGCCGGCGCTCCAGAGCGCAGGGCGCTCAGGTGCGCCTCGAGCCAGGTCTCGCCCACCGGGATGCAGTCGCCGTCGAGGAACACGACGAAGTCTCCTCTGGCCGCCGCCGCCGCCGCCATCTTCGCGTCGTCGTAGCTCTCACCCCGGACGGTGATCTGCCTGATGGTCGGCGCGGCGCGCTTCACGAGGGCCGTCAGATCGGGATTCGCACTGGAGTCAGCCAGTACCACCTCGGCGGCCCCGTGACGCGCAGCCGCCGACGCGGCGGGCCGGAGGGTCGCCAGAAGGCGGTCCAGCGATGAACCTTCGGCATGGTTGTAGCTCTCGACCAGGATCGTGACTTCGACGTCCATGTCCGCAGACGCGTTCACGTGGAGCGACCCATTCCGGATATCGCCGCGGCGGCATAGCCGCCGGCATTGGCGATCTGCGAGATCGCCGCGAGGGCCGCGATCGGCGGACGCGGTACCCGATCGGCGGCGCGGACCTGCGAGGCCAGCGCGGCGTAGAAGCTCGGCTGAAGGCGCGGGCTCCCCTCGTCGTTTCCGCGGCGCAGACGATGGAATTCGTAGGCGCCGCGTCCGTAGCGGTAGTGCTGCCGCCAGAACTCCGAGAGGCTCAGTTCGTGCCGGTGCTGGATGACGGCATCGTCGCTTACCACGATCGACCGGCCCGAGGCGATCCAGCGGTCGCACAGGTCCCGGTCCTCGGCAGCGGGCAGCGGGAATCGCTCGTTGAAACCCCCGAGCTCATCGAACGCCCTGCGTGGGAAAGCGACATTGTTGGACGCCGCAAAATGAACCCGGGCGCCCTTCCGCTGAGATTCCTCGAGCGCTCGCACGACCATCTGGCTGACCTCGGCACAGCGTTGCGGAGCCACGTTCACGGTACGCCCGGCGACCGCACGGTCGGCGTCGAGGCAGGCCCGCAGGCCGTCGAGCCAACCCGGTTCCGGCTCGCAGTCATCGTCTGTGAAGGCGAGCACCTCGCCTCGCGATGACCGTACGCCCACATTCCTCGCCGCGGCAGGTCCCCTGCCGCCCGCCTGGATGTAGTGAAGATCGCGCACCCCGCGCTCCTGTGCGGCCGCGACGATTCGCTTCGCGCCGCCGGCGGGGTCGTCGTCAACGATGATCAGTTCGGCCCGGCTACGGTCGGCGAGTCGCTCGAGGGCCAGCAGGCACCGCTCGAGCTGCCGCGGGCGCCCGCGCGTCGGCACGATGACTGACCAGTGGGGCTCTGGAGCTGTCACGCTCCGGACTCTAGACCGTGATCGGCGCGATCCGGCCCGGGCGCGCATGGCTATCGTTCCCCCGCGATGCGCACTCCATTCTCCACGCGGGCATCACGGCCGCCCGAGCGGAGTGGTGCGATGCCGAATCTGATCATCATCGGTATTCAGAAGTGCGGCACGAGCGCTCTCCACTACTACCTGGACTTGCACCCGGAGATCGGCATGTCCTCGCCCAAAGAGCTGAATGCGTTCCGCGGGGAGGTAGACCGCAGCTCGTTGCGCGCCGCCGATCATGCGCTGGTCGAGAATCTTCGAGCGGTGGTTACGCCCGTTGCCGACTACAGCAGCTATTTCGACCCCGGTTTCCCGGTCCGCGGCGAGGCATCCCCCGCCTACCTTGCGCCCTGGTATCCGGAGTCGCCGGCGCGGATCGCAGCCGCGCTTGAAAGACCCAGGCTAATCGCCCTGGTCCGCGATCCGATGAAGCAGATCCCCTCCTCCTGGCAGCAGAGCAGGTCCCTGGGGTTGGAGCAAAGGAGCCTGGACGACGCGATCGGTGTAGGTGGCGCCTACCTCGAGCGGATCAGATTCCGACGCGTGTTCGAGCCCTATCTGCAGCACTTCCCGCGTGAGGATCTACTCGTGCTCGACCAGGCGGATCTACTCCACCGGCGACGCGAGACGCTAAAGCGCGCGTTCGGCTTTCTCGGGGTTGACGGCGAGTTCTACGATCCGCGAATGGAGCGGATGCGGCACGTCTCGGCGCAGAAGGGGCGCGGCAAGCGGATCCTCGACCGACTCCAGAGAAGCCCGCTCGCGGCGCCGGCATACAGGCTCCCCCAGGAAGCCAAGTGGCGCATCGAGCGGCTTTTCGCGGATCGATCTGAACGCATGGCGACTCCCACTCTAGGTGTGGCTTCCGGGGACCTGGTGCGCGAGGAACTAGGCGCGGACGTCGCCTGGCTGATGAGCGAGTTCGGGATCGACACCGATCAGTGGCTGCGGTGAGCCCCGCGATCTCGGTGATCGTGCCGGCAACCAACCAGCCGCCCACCCTGCAGCGCTGCGTAGCGTCAATCGAGCCCGAGCTCGGCAAGGGCGATGAGCTGATCGCGGTCACCGAGGCGGAGGGCGCCGGTCCCGCAGCCGCGCGGAACGAGGGCGCAGCCCGCGCGTCCGCACCGATCCTCCTTTTCGTGGACGCCGACGTGGTCCTCGCCGCGGGCGCGATCGCTCGGGTCCGCAGCGCCTTCGACGGTTCCCCGGAGCTCGTCGCGCTGTTCGGTTCCTACGACGACCGGCCCGAGGCCCCGGGCGTGCCCTCCCGCTTCCGCAATCTGCTGCACCACTACACCCACCAGCAGGCGGCGGGGCCGATCAACTCGTTCTGGGCTGGGATCGGAGCAGTACGAGCCGATGCGTTCGTGGGAGTCGGAGGCTTCGACCCGGACCTCTACGAGCGACCCTCGATCGAGGACATCGAGCTCGGCCTGCGGCTGGCCGACGCGGGCGGGCGAATCGACCTGGATCCCGGCCTGCAGGGCACCCACCTGAAGAGCTGGAGCGTCGGCTCGATGTTGAGGACCGATCTGCTCGACCGCGGCATGCCCTGGGTTGAGCTGCTGCGCGACCGGCGTGAGGTCCCCGCTCAGCTCAACCTCGGCTGGGGCCAGCGGGTCGCGGCCCTGGCCGCGGTCGGACTCGTGCTGTCGGTGCTGCTGCGCTCGCTACGCCTGAGCGTGATCTCCCTTGTTGCGCTGATCGCCTCGAACCTCGGTCTCTATCGCCTGCTGGTCTCGCGGCTGGGTCCGGGGGGTGCGGCCGCAGCGTTGCCGCTCCACGTGGCCCATCTGCTGGTCGCGGCGGCCTCGGTCCCGCTGGGGTTGGCCCGCGGCGCCTTGCGGGGGGCGCGCCGATGATCCACTTCTCGACGATCCACTTCCGCAGCGACGCCTTCATCGATCTCCAGCTTGCCTACCTGCGGCGCTTCACTTCTGAGCCAATGACCACCTGGGCCGGGATCGACGGCATCGATCGGGCCCGGCTCGACGACTTCGACCGTGCCTTCGAACTTGGCCTCGACGTCCCACCCTCGGCCAAGCTCGATCGTCTCGGGGAGTTGATGCTGGACAGCGCCGCCGACGACGACCTGATCGTCTTCACCCACGGCGACTGCTTCCCGATCGCCGATTGGGTCGGACCGGTGCGCGAAATGCTCGCCCGGGTGCCGCTGGTCGCCGTTCGCCGCGACGACAACTACGGAGAGCCGATGCCGCATCCGTGCTTCACCGTCACCACAGCCGGGTTCTGGCGCGAGCTCGGTTCGAGTTGGGCGAAAGGGCCTGAGTGGGAGGAGCCCGACGGCCGCTTCGTTACGGACGTCGGCGCGACGCTCTGGGCGGATCTCGAAGCCGCGGGGATCGCATGGGAGCCGCTGCTGCGCTCCAACGCCGTCGACCTGCATCCGCTGTGGTTCGGGGTCTACGGCGGCCTCGTCTACCACCACGGAGCCGGGTTCCGCCGGTCCATCAGCCGCGCCGATGCGCACCGCAGCCGGACCTGGCCGATGCCGCTGCGGCGCCTTCACTGGGGCTGGCGGATGGGGCGCAACGGCCTGCTTTCTCGCCGGGTCCTCGCGGATCTGAGCTCGGACGGCAGAACCCTCGACCGCCTCGCGGGCTTCCCCGTGGGCAGCTCCGGTGACGCCGGCGTCTGAGCACCGGTCTCGTGGCGGAGCTTGCCCCCTCCCTGCGACGATATGAACCGTGGCTGAGCCCAAGAAAGCACTCATCACCGGCATCACCGGCCAGGACGGCTCCTATCTTGCTGAGCACCTGCTGTCCCTGGGCTATGAGGTACATGGAATCGTGCGACGTTCCTCGTCCTTCAATACCGCCCGCGTCGATCATCTCTACCGTGACCCACACGAGGAGGGGGTGCGGCTTTTCACGCATTACGGGGATCTCGCCGACCCGGTTTCCCTCAGCCGCTTGATCTATGAACTGCAGCCCGACGAGATCTACAACCTCGGCGCCCAGTCCCACGTTCAGGTCTCCTTTCAGATCCCCGAGTACACGCTTGATGTGACCGGGGCAGGCGCGCTGCGCGTCCTCGACGCCGCCCGGCAGGCCGGTTCTGAAGCCCGGATCTACCAGTCGGGGTCCTCGGAGATGTTCGGCTCCGCGCCGCTTCCGCAATCGGAGCTCACGGCCTTCCATCCGCGTAGCCCCTACGCCATCGCCAAGCTCGCCGCCCACTGGACCGCGGTCAACTACCGCGAGGCCTATGGGATGTTCGTCAGCAATGGGATCCTCTTCAATCACGAGTCGCCACGCCGCGGCGAGACCTTCGTCACGCGCAAGATCACGCGTGCGGTGGCGCGGATCAAGGCTGGGCTGCAACAGAAGCTCTTCCTGGGCAACCTCGATGCCAGGCGCGACTGGGGCTTTGCTCCCGACTACTGCGAGGCGATGCAGATGATGCTCGCCCACGACGAACCCGGCGACTGGGTGATCGCGACGGGTGAGATGCATTCCGTTCGGGAGTTTGCGACCCTGGCATTCGAGCACGGCGGCCTCGGCTCCTTCGAAGACTGGGTCGAGATCGATCCCCGCTACTTCCGCCCGACCGAGGTCGACGCTCTCTGCGGCGACGCCGGCCGGGCGCGCGACGCATTCGGCTGGAGCCCGAAGGTCGGTTTCGAGGAGCTGGTCCGGATCATGGTCGACGCCGATATCGCGGCGCTGGAGGACCAGCTCGCGGGCAAGGTGACCCGCTACTCGCACGAGGGAACGGGCTGAGAGGTGGCGGGCGGCCGTCCCGATCCACGGTTCTGGTCCGGCAAGCGGGTCGTCGTCACGGGGGGCGCCGGCTTCCTCGGCAAGCCGCTGATGCGGATGCTCAGCGAGGCCGGGGCGGAGGGGGTTACCCTGCGCTCGGCCGACTGCGATTTGCGAGACCCGGTCGCGGCGCGGGCCGGGCTCGAGGGGGCCGAGATCGTCATCCATCTGGCCGCCAACGTAGGTGGCATTGGCTTCAACCGCCGCAACCCCGCCCCGCTCGCCTACGACAACCTGATGATGGGAGCCAATGTGTTCGAGGCCTCGCGGCAGCTCGGCGTCGAGAAGCTCCTCGCCGCTTGCTCGGTCTGCGCCTACCCGCTGGAGACGGAAGTCCCGTTCCGCGAGGAGACGATCTGGGAGGGCTATCCCGAGCCTTCCAACGCGCCCTACGGGCTTGCCAAAAAGATGCTGCTGGTGCTCAGCGACACCTACCGGCGCCAGTACGGGTTCAACTCCTGCGCTCCGGTGATCGCCAATCTCTATGGACCCGGAGACAACTTCGACCTCGATGATTCGCATGTGATCGCGGCTATGGTGCGCAAGTTCTGCGAGGCCACCGATCGGGGTGCGTCGGAGGTAACGCTCTGGGGTAGCGGCGAGCCATCCCGCGAGTTTCTCTACGTCGAGGATGCGGCCCGCGGTCTGCTGCTCTGCGCTGAGCGACTGGAGGTCTCCGAGCCGGTCAATCTCGGGGTCGGCCGGGAGACGAAGATCCGCGACCTGGCCGCGATGGTTGCGGGCGCGGCCGGCTTCGACGGCGAGATCGTTTGGGATGCATCGATGCCCGACGGCCAGATGAAGCGCGGCCTCGATGTCAGCAAGGCACGGGATCTCGTCGGCTTCGAGGCCGAGGTGGGGCTCGCCGAAGGGCTGGGTCGAACCGTCCGCTGGTGGCGCCAGAGCCGATGATCCACTACGCGACCCTCCACTTCCGCTCTGATGCGTGGATCGATCTCCAACTCGACTACATCGAGCGCCACACGTCGGAGGAGTTCAGGGTCTGGGCCTGCCTCGACGGGATCGATCGCGGACATTTCGGCAAGTTCCACCACGCTGAGGATCACGGCGAGGGCATCCCCGAGGAATACGGCCACCTGGCCGGGCTGATCTGCGAGGCGGCGGAGCCCGGCGATCTGTTGGTCTTTCTGCACGGCGACACGCTGCCCATCGCGGACTGGGTGGGCCCGGTGCGGGAGTTGATCGCTGCCGGCACGCCTCTCGTCGGGATCCAGAGGGATGAGAACCTGGGCGAGCCGCACCCCCATGCCTGCTTCACCGTGACCACGCCCGAGCTCTGGCGCGAGCTCGGCTCGAGCTGGGGTGACGGACCGGAGTGGGTGGGAACGACCGGGCGAACGGTGACGGACCTGGGCGCCCTACTCTGGCGGGACCTCGAGCGTCAGGGAATCAGGTGGGAGCCGCTGCTGAGGAGCAACGTGCACGACATCCACCCGGTCTGGTTCGGGGTCTACGGCGGCATCGTCTATCACCACGGCGCGGCCTTCCGGCGGCCGATCTGCCGGGCCGATGCCGACCCTGGGGTCGGGTTGCCCCTACCGCTGCGTCGCCTGCGCCACTACGGGATCATCCGCGTGAACGAGCGTCGCTCGCGGCGTCTCTACCGCCGGCTCTGCGACGGCGATGAGTTCTTCCGCGAGCTGATCGCCGACTCGACCGCTCCCGACATCGCCTCGGCGGCCGCGGGGTAGCTGTAGCGGGCGGCCGCGGCTGTGGCCGCGGCCTCGACCTCTGCAGCAGGCTCCCCGGTGAGCAGCTCGCTGAGCGCGGACCCGATCGCCACCGGATCGTCGCCGCGTACTGCGCTGCCGGTGCCGGTCTCGGTGACGATCCGGCCCGCCTCGGTGCCTGCGGCCAGGGCGAGGATCGGTCTGCCCGCCGCCAGGTACTCGAACAGCTTGAAGTTGACGAGCTGGCTGCGAGCGGCCTGTGCGATCAACAGGAGCGCGCCCGCGGCGCGCTGCAGGGCCAGCGCTCGCGGGCGATCGACGGCGCCCAGAAGCCGGATGCGCGCCGGGCTGACATCGCGCTCGAACAGCGCCTGCTCGGCCGCCGTCAGCGGCCCGGCCACCACCAGTTCGAGCTTTGCGGCTTCCGCCGGCTGCTCGCGGCCCAGGGCGGTGAGGGCTTCGAGGAGGGCTCCCGGGTCGCGGCCGTAGCTGCCGAAGCGGCCCGTGTAGAGGAGGCTGAGCCGCTCGGGATCGAACTCGGCCCGTGCGGCGGCCACCTCGGCATCGGATGGATCGGCATCGGGGTCCCAGGCGTTGGCGATCACGACCGGATCCGCGATGCCGCGATCGCGCAGGTCGGCGGCGGCGGGTTCGCTGACGCAGACCACACGGTCGGCGGCACCGAGCCAGCGGCGCTCGAGGTGCTCGTCCAGGCGGTTCTGGGCCGCCAGTGGAAAGGCCGGCCGCAACGGCTCGAAGGTCCAGGCGTCCCGGATGTCGGCGACCCAGGGCACGCCGCGCTTGTGCAGCGCGAGGCCGACCGCGTGGGCCGACTCCGGCGGCGAGGTGCTGATCACGGCATCGAAGGGTCGGGATCGATGCGCCCGCAGCGCGGCCCGGCGGGCCGCTGGGGCCCAGGCAACGGCAAGCGGCTCGGGAACGATCGCGTAGGAGAGGGGGTGGGGCTTGCCGCTGTAGGAGTCGGAGTCGAAGAGCGAACCGATCGACTCCTGCCCGGCCATCCGGGCTCGCAGGAGGCTCAGGTCGCTGGCGCGCAGGACCGCGACGCCCTCGAGCCCCGGGCCGGCGCCCCCCGTGCCGAAGGCGTTGGTCGTGAGCACGGTCACCTCGTGCCCGAGCCGCGTCAGATACTTGGCCATCGCCGCGGGCCGCTGGGCGCCCGTGTCCCTGGTCGGAGGAAAGAAGTAGGCGACCAGCAGGATGCGCAGGCGGCTCAAGCCGGCGCTCCGAGCTTCTGCCGTCTCGCCTCCAGCGCTTCCTCGTAGGCTTCGTCCATCCGCTCCAGCAGCGCGGGCCAGGCCCAGCGCTCCTCGCAGCGCCGCCGACCCTCGGCGCCCATCTCCTCCCGACCCGCCGGCTCGAGTTCGACCATGCGGTCGAGCGCTTCCGCCGCCGCAGCGGAGTCAGCGGCCGGAACGAGAAAGCCCGTCTCGCCGTCGTCGATCACGGCGCGCACCCCGGGATAGTCGGTTGCGATCGCCGGGATTCCACAGGCCAGCGCCTCGATCAACACGATGCCGAACGACTCCGGCGGCTCGGTGGTCAGCACGAACAGGTCCGAGGCGCGCAAGACATCCGGCAGCTCCGCGTGCGGAACGCGGTCGAGGAAGTGGACCCTGTTGCCGACTCCGGCCGTCTCGGCCTGGATCCGGAACCCCTCGAGCAGCTCCCCGCCTCCGGCCACCATCAGATGGATCTCGCGCGAACGCGCCCTCGAGAGTGCCTCGATCGCGACGTCGAGCCGCTTGAAGTGGTGGGCGCGATCCAGCGTCGCCACGAAGGAGGCGAGCACCGCGTGCTCAGGGATCCCGAGCCGCTCGCGGAAGCCGGTCCGGTCTGGACCGGGGGAGAAGGCCTCGGTGTCGACGCCGTTCGGCATCACGATCAGGCGCTCCGGATCCTCCTCGAGCGCCTTCTCGAGATAGCTCACCGAGCGGGCGTGGTCCTCGCTGAGCACCAGGACCCGGTCGGCGGCCTTGATCAGCGCCGGAGCTACGGAGTGCTCGTATGTCTCGAACATGGCGCCGCGAGGACCGTCACCCATGAGGCGGTTCTTGTAGTGGACGATCAGCGCGGCCTTGCGGCGGCGCTTGCGCAGCCGCGCCAGCAGGGTCAGCTCGGAGCCGAAGATAAAGGGGTAGTGGAGGTGGATCAGGTCGAAGCCGTCGAGACGGGCCAGCTTGGGGATCAGCGGTGCGTTGCCGATCGCCATCTTCGGCTTGATCCGGTGGACCTCGGCGCCCCCGGGATCGGGTGCCTCCCCCTCGGCCGGGGCGGTGAAGACCTCGACGTGATGTCCGCGCTGGGCCTGGCCTTTGGCGAAGCGGAAGCAGGTGTTGCCGGCGCCGCCCGGGTAGGGCGGGAAGGTCGCGGTCAGATGGGCGATCCGCAGCGGCTGCACGCGAGCGGGATCAGTCGGCCGCGCCGACGAGCCGCTCGACGCCGGCATCATCGATCGTGCGGCGCAGGCCTTCGGCCAGGTCCACTTCGGGGGCCCACTCGAGCAGCTCGCTGGCCCTCGTGATGTCGGGCTGGCGCACCTGGGGGTCGTCGATCGGCAGGGCCTCGTGGACGATCTCCGAGCGCGACTCGGTCGCCGCGATCACGGCCTCGGCCAACTCCAGCAGGGTGTTCTCGATCGGGTTGCCGATGTTGACCGGCATGTGCACGTC
>JBBRAH010000049.1:0-20675 GCA_038206985.1 Solirubrobacterales bacterium | reverse complement strand
GCCGGGCTCGTTCCGGCGGCCGTCTCGAAGGTCTGCTGACCGGGCTGGGTGACCTCGATCGTGACGAGGAACTGCACAGGCGGATGGAACTGATCCTGGGCTGTGTAGCCCAACGCGTCGGTGACCGTCCCCGGGTTCGGGGTGTAGCGAACACTGGTCGAGGTGAACTGGTCGATCACCCCACCGGTCACGAAGGGGGATGCCAGTCCGTAGCTGATGAAGTCGTCGTCGGGATCAATGCAGTTCGCTTTGAGAATTACTGACTCGCCGGGGGCCACGTAGGCGTGCGAGGTCGGGCAGGTCGGCGGCTCGTTCCCGACCGGGAAGGGCTGCACGTCGATCGTCACCGTGGCGAGATTCGAGGTGTTGACCCCGTCGGATGCTCGATAGGTGAGCGTGTCAGTGCCGGTGAAACCGGGGTCGGCGAAGTAGCTGTTGATGAACCTGGTGAACGGACCGCCCAGGGTCCCGTGCTGCGGCGGATCGACCAACTCGTACGTGACCAGACCGAAGCTGGAGTCGGGGTCGGTGCAGTAGGCGCTGAAGCTCGTACCCAGGCCGTTGTATTCCTGAGCCGTCGTGTCTTCGCAGACCGGCGGCTGATTCGGACCCGTACTTGGGCCGACAGTCACCGTCACTGTCGCCAGCTCCGATTGGAGCTGTCCATCTGAGGCCCTGTAGGTGAAGGTATCGGTGCCCGTGAACCCGGGGTCGGAGAAGTAGGCGAGAGTCTCATACGGGGCATAGGTGCCATTGCCGGTGAGGTGTCCGTGGGCAGGAGGATCGACGATCTCCACGGTAATCGAGTTGAACGGCGAGTCGGCGTCGTAGCACTGGAGCGAGACTTCCGCACCGTGGCCATTGGACTCATCGATGTTGAGGTCGAAGCACTGCGGCGCCTGGTTGCCGGCGGTGCTCGGGGTGACATCGATCGTGATCGTGGCCACGTCGGATACCTCCGCGCCATCGGAGGCTCGGAAGTTAAAGCTGTCGGGACCCGAGTAACCGGGACTCGATCGATAGATCGCCCCTCCGTTGGGACCCGGGCTCAGCGAGCCGTGCGAGGGAAGGCTGGCCACCTGACCTTGAAGCGGGTTGGGACCGTCGGTATCCGTGCACAGGTCGGCGACCGGCACCGGAAGATCCATGCCGCTTTCGACCGTGTAGCTCTGATCCGCGCAGACCGGGGCGGCGGCCTGGGCCTGGGCCACTCCGACAATGAACAGCAGCGCGACCGAGAGGAGCCCGGAGCAGACACGGACACGGGCACGGACACGAGGCACGGTGGGACCCACAGACAACCTCCCAGTTGTTTTGTGTGATTCGCTCGCACGCCCCGAGGCAATTAACCTAACGGGATTCCCGTGCTTGCTTTCACACTTTGCGTGGAAACTACTCCCCGCCCAGGCGGAAGTCAAACAGTCCGGCGGCCGCGGCCGCCGCCGATGAGAGTCGGAGGATCGGCGGGGTGCGCGGCTAAGAGCCGAGCCGGGCGACGACGCGCTCGGCGTCGTCCTGGCGCATGTACTTCGGCACCCCGTAGAGCTCGAACGCCTCATCGATCGCAGAGGTGGCGATCAGGGGAATGTCCTTGGACTCGATCTCGCTGAGAGCCTCGGGGACACCGACCTCGCTGTTCAGCTCTCGCACGGCCTCGATCAACCGGTCGGCGAGCGCGACATCCGAGGTCGGGCCACCGTTGGTGTCGAGACCGGCGACCCGGGCCAGATCCGCGTACCGGGATGCGCAGGCGTCCTTCGAGTAGTCCATGACGTGGGGAAGCCCGACGGCGTTGGCGAGACCATGAGGGACGTGGTAGAGGCCTCCGAGTTTGTGCGCGATGCCGTGCACGTAGCCGAGTCCGACCGCCGTAAACGAAACGCCACCCTCGAAGGCCGCCAGCAACATGCCCTCACGTGCTTCGAGGTCGTCGCCGTTGTGAACGGCGCCGCGCAGATGTTTGAAGACGAGGCCGACGGTCGCTTTGGAGGCGCGTTCGCTCTCCGGAGTCGCGCGGGTCGAGACGTAGGACTCGATGCCGTGAGTCAACGCATCCATGCCGGTGGCGGCGGTGATGTGGGCGGGGAGGCCAACGGTGATCGCGGGATCGAGACCCGCGGCGAGGGGGACGAGCTTGTGATCGGCGATCGCGTACTTGCGGCGCTCTGCCTCGTTCGTGACCACGGCTGCCACGGTCACCTCCGCTCCGGTCCCCGACGTAGTCGGCACCGCGAACAGCGGCAGGGGCGCCTTGCGGACCTTGAACGGCCCCTCCATCTTGCTCACGGGCTTGTCGTTGGTCACGCCGGCGGCGATCACCTTGGCCGCGTCGATCGCCGAGCCGCCGCCGAAGCCGAGCACGGCCTCGCTGCGCTCGCGCTTGGCGAGCGCGACGCCCTTCTCGATCTGCTGCTCGGTCGGGTTGGGCTCGACCTCGTCGTAGACGACGACCTCGACCCCATGCGAGCCGAGCCGCTCCAGGCAGGCCTCGTGCAGCCCGAGCTTGACGATGCCGGCGTCGGTCACCAGCAGCAGCCGCTCGAAGTCGTAAGTGCCGATGTGGTCGGCCAGCCGGTGGATGGATCCCGGACCGATCATCAGCCGCGGCTGCTTGAAGGGCAGGACTTTTACGGCGACGTTGAAGCTGCGCATCCTGGCCTTGTGGGCGGCTACGCGCAGCGCGTAGGAGGAATCCATCGCCCCAGCCTAGATGACTCCGTTACGAAACTTCCCCGCCGCGCACGCTCTCGCCGAGCAATCGGTCGAGCGCCGGGTTGTCGATAGCGCCGGCGAGGTCGCGAGCGGCGCCGAGCGCCCCACGGTCGCCAAGCAGGGCCCGATAGGCGTGGGCCCTGACGGTGAACTCACGCATTCCGGCTCGCGCGGCCAGGGTCTCGAGGCTCCGGGCTACCTCGCGGGCCGCCGAGTCGCCGCTATGAACAGCCAACTCGGCACTCGCGTCGAGCACGTAACCGTGCATCCATTGGTAGGGGTCGGAGACCCGGGTCACCCGCGAGCGTGCATCCGCGAGCCATCCCTGCGCTTTCGGCAGATCGCCCTGCCCAAGGTGGAGCAGCGCCGTCGCACGCGCCGCGGCGGCCTCCCAGCAGGGGTCGGCGAGCGAGCAGCTCAGCTTGAAAGCGTGGTCGAGGCGCTCCCCGGCTTCCTCGTAGCGGCCTTCGCGAACGGCGATCTCGCCCTCCAGAGCCTCGGGCCAGGGCAGGAATGACTGCCAGCGCTCCTCCCTGGCCAGCGCCAGGGCGCGCTCAACGGCGGCGGTTGCGAGCGCCAGCTCGTCGCGAAGCAGATGGACGCGGCCGATCAATGAGAGTGAGAACGCCGCTTGCCGGGCGGCGCCACTGCGCAGGGCGCCCGCGACCGACTCCTCCAGCAGTTGCAGAGCAGCGTCGTAGTGGGCGCGATCGGAGAGCAGCATGCCTCGCAGGGCGAGCACTCCTGCGCGCTCGCTGTCTCCCTCCGAGACGCGCAGCGCCCGGGCTAGCCAGCGCCCTGCCGAGGCGTTGCGGCCAGCCTGGACGTCGACGTAGCCGAGCTCCCGCATCGCGGCCACGGCAGTGGGACGCTCCTCCGCGTCCTCCGCCACAACGAGCGCCTCGTGCAAGACCGCGGACCCCTCCTCGTCGCGACCGCGTAGCGCGTGCACGAGTGCGGTGCCGAGCTCGGTCAGGCAAGCGGCCCGCAGCGCGACGTCCTGACCGGCGGCGGCTTCCGAGCAGGCCAGGCGCAGACACTCGATACCCGGCGCCACCGCCCCGGCATCGATCGCAACACGGCCCGCCTGGAGCTGATCACGGGCAAGCTGTGGGTCGCCCACGGCTGCGCGCTCAGGACCGGTGTCACCCCGTGCCGCCAGGGCGAGCTCGGGGCCCGGCTCGAGGCCGAGCTCGCGGCGAAACAGCGTCCGGCAGGCGCCGAGCTGGGCTTCGGCAGCGGCGGCGCCGTCGCTACTGTGCAGACAGCGGAGCAGCACCTCTTGGCAGGCCTGATCGAGCGGGTCGATCGCAACGGCGCGGCGAGCCAGCGAAGTCGCCTCCAGCTGCTCACCCGCAGCCCGGCGGGCCAGCGCCGCCTCCCGCAGCGAGGCCTGACAGACCCCGCCCAGGTAGGCCCGCTGCACCGAGAGCCAGGTCTCGAACTCGGGCGCGGAAGAGAAGTTCATGCCCTCGAGCAACTCGCCCTCGGGCAAGGCCACAGCGGCGGCCGGTGCCTCGCCATCGGTCAGCGTCTGTACGTCGATCGAGGTGCCCGGACCCGGGGTGAACGACAAGGGATCGCCGAGTAGGGACTGCGGATCGCCCAGCGATCGACGCAGCTCGACCAGGCTCCAGCGCAGCGTGGCAAGCGGATCAGCGGCTTCCGGAAAGAGCAGCTCCGCCAGCCGCCTGCGGGAGGTGCTGCCCTCGCCCAGGACGAGGTAGGCAAGAAGCCCCCAGGCCTTATTCCCCCGCGGTGCAGGGGCCGGCGCACCGTCGTGCTCGATCCGGGGTACTCCCAGCAGGTGGATCTCGAGTTTCAAGAGTCCCGCTGATCGTACTTCCGCTCGACGGTGCGCCGGTTGCTCCCGCGATCTCTGCTCAGGCGGCCGGAGTCGGCGCACCCGCGAGCAGGTCGTGCACGGCCTCGGTGGTCAGCGTCTCGCCGCCCATCGACCAGGCACCGCTGTCGACCTCTTCGATCGTCACCATCGTGACGCTACGCACGGGCTCGCCGGCGACGGCGACGAACGCGTCCGTGATTCCCTGGGCCACTTCGACCTTCTGCTCCGGGGTGAGCACGTCGGCCATGACCTTTGCGTTTACGTACGGCATCGAATCCTCCTTGGTAGTTGACGCGAGGATCTAAACCGGCGGGCGTTTGAGCAAGCGGTTGAGGGCTCGCGGGAGAACTGCCACACTCGCTACATGCCCCGTTACCTGATCGAGCGTGCCGTCGGCGATGTCACCCGCGAGCAGCTCGACGAGGTGGTTGAGCGCGCCACCCGGATTCGTGAGGAACGGTTCCCCGATATCGCCTGGATACAGACCCACGTGGCTCGCACCGACGCCGGTCTGACCGCTTACTGCGTCTACGAGGCTGACGACCCCGATCGCATCAGCGAGCACGCGGACGCGATCGAACTCCCGGCTCAGACCATCCGCGAGATCGAGGTCGAGCTGGTCCCCACCGGCGAGTAACCGACCGGCCGCTCGCCGAACTGACGCCCGTCGATCGCCCTACGGGCCTTCTCCAGCCGGCCCGCCACTCGTCCCGACGGGTTGCGACCCGTCCGGGACCACCTGCTCCATCGCCTCTGTGAAGCGCGCCGGCTGCTCGAAGAGCGGCCGGTGGCCGGATGTGTCGAGCACGACCAACTCCTTGCTCGGAACTGAAAGCCGGCGGAACCACTCCCGCGCGAGGGTCGCGCGCCCGGGCGCCTCGTTGCGTCCCTGGATCAGGTAGACGGGTACCTCGAGCCTGGTGGCGCTCTCGCGCAGGTCGATCCCCTGGATCTGCGGGTAGAGCGCGGAGAAGGTGTCGAAGACCGCGCCGAGTCCGTGGATCTGCTCCAGCAGCGTGTACTCCTCGACGAACAGGTTCTCGGAGTAGCCGCTCTCGCCCTCGGAGTTCCGGCTGTGGTCATAGGGGTAGACGTCCTGCTCGTGAAGCAGTGCCGGCTCGTAGTCGAGAATGCTCTCGTAGGGCGGTGGACCGTTGGCCTCAAGGGTCTCGGCCAGACCATCTTCGCCGCTCTCCCGCGCCCACTCCAGGGTGTCCTGGTAGAAGATCCGGTCGGTCTCGCGCGGGCTCACCATCTGCCCGGTGCCTATGTAGGCCTCATACAGCTCCGGCTGCTCCTGAATTGCGAGGACGCCGAGAAACGACCCCCAGGACTGACCCATCAAGTAGATCTTCTCCCGGCCGAAGCGGTCGCGGAGGTAGTTGGTGACCTCGATCGTGTCATCGACCATCTGTTCAGGGCTGATCGTCTCGGTGGGATCGATCTCGGCGTAACTCTTGCCCGCTCCCCGTTGATCCCAGGTGGCGACGACGAACTGATCCTCGAGCGCGGGAAGATGCTCGCGCATCGCGCCGAGCTCGCTCCCACCCGGTCCGCCGGCGAGGAAGAGCAGCACCGGGTTCTGGGTGCTCCGTCCACGGATCATCATCGCCAGGTCCTTGCCGCCGATCTCGACGCGGGTCAGCTCGGCGACGCTGCCCTCAAGCGGCTCGCCGTCGTCCCCCAGGATCGGATCGGTGCTGCCCTGCCGGGCCACGCCGACGAAGACCAGCAGCAGGACTGCCGCGGTGAGCGCGGTCACGGCGCGGCGAAAGTAGAGGCCGGCGCGCGCGCGAGGATGAGCTGCCGGTGGACCGTCGATCGAGCGCCGGGCGGCGGCGGCCCCGAGCGCCGCTCCGAGGGCCATAGGCAGCAGTGCGAGGACGCCGTGAATGCCGCGGCCGACCACGAAAGCAATCAACCCGTAGGTGCTGAAGTGGATTCCGTCGACAGTCGGGCCATCAGCCCTGATCCGGGCGAGCTCGAAGACGATCACGAAGATGACAGGGGCCAGCAGCATCGCCCAGCGCGAGCGCATCGTGAGGCCCGCCAGCAATCCGAGGAGGAGACTGGCCACCATCGTGAGCAGGCCGGCGGTCACGGTCAGCGGACCGCGTGGTGTCAACCAGCCGGCAAGCAGGCCGGCTGCGACGGCAGCGCCCGCGGCGATCAGTGCGCCGAGTCGGTCGTCGGACCAGACCCCACCGAACACGGACCGGAGTCGAGCGCTCATGCCTGAAGGGCCGGCGTGCCGTTCAGCTCGCCCGCGATCTCGTCGGCCCAGCGCTCGATCCCGGCCCAATCCCTGAAGTCACCGTCGGGAGCGTCCTGGGCGTTGACCGCGGCGCGCTCGAGGCGCCCCAGCCCTTCGCGATCGAGCAGGCCGCTGAATGCACGGTAGCCGCGAGCCCGCTTGACGGCGTCGGCCCCGGCGAGCTGCTCGGCGGCCGGCAGCTCAGGCTCGGGCGGCTCGCCGATCGGGCCGACGCTGAACAGCCAGATCGGGTGACCCTGAGGCTCGGATGCGAGTCGAGCGGCGAGCTTGCGCGCGGCCTTCAGCCAACGACCCACGTAGATCGCGCTGCCGAGCACGATCGCCGAGTCCGGATCCAGCTCGCTCCGCGCTCCGGCCTCGACGGCGCACGCGTCGTGCCCATGCTTCCGCAGCCGTGCCGCGATCGCCTCGCCGACCTCGTGGGTGGCGCCATGTCTGCCGGCCGTGAGGACCGTGACCCGCGCCACCGGACCTCAGTCCTTGAGACGGAAGGGCGGGTAATCGTCGGTGATCAGTACGAACGCGTAGCCAATCACCCGGTTGTGCCAGCGCAGCACGCCCTCGACGAAGTCGAAGAGCCCGCGTGGATAACGACCGGTGAAGAGGATCGCGAACCAGGCGACCACGGCGGCGACCACGACGCCGATGTGCAGGAAGAAGAGGACGATGTAGTGGGGAATCGCCAGAAACCACTTGACCAGGGGCATGCCGCGACTGAGATCCGCCTCGACGTCGGGGTAGGGGAAGTCGAGATGGACGGCCTGCTGAGCATCGGTCGAGGGATAGCGATCGTCCATCAGTAACGCGTATACCGTGACCCGGTTGAGGAAGCGCAGCAGCTGCAGGTTCCAATCGAACCACCAGCGCGGGTAGCGGCCGCGGAAGAGAATCAGCAGCAACGCCGGCAGGAAGAGCAGGCCGACGCCCGAGATCACGATGTTTGCTGAACCTTGATCGGGCTCGGTGTAGCCGGTCGAGTAGCCGACGATCGCGCCGACCACGATCAGGATCGGGATCACGGTGAAGATGCGGAAGAAGCTGGTCAGGCGATTGAGCGACCGGTCCGGATATTCGACGGCAAAGCGAACTGGGTAGGGATTCATCGTGCTCCTTCAAGCTCTACTGGGGGGCGGAGGACCGAGCCTATGGTCCGCCCTGGCGACCCGCCTCCGTGGCAAGCACAGATCTCGGCGGTGGACTCCCCGGGGCCATCAGTAGAAACCCCGGAGGACTTATGGGCTTGTGAACACCCCACGCGGGGTGCGGGATGGTTACTGGTTCACGAGCCGGAAGTGGCGCTTGCCGCCCTCTTCACGGACCTTCTCCAGAAGGCCCGCCTGCTTGGCGGCTTTCCAGCTCGGTTGCATGGCCGAGACATCGGTGTCGAGTTGGTCGGCGACATCCTGGCGGGTGAACTCGTCTCGCCCGAGCGAACGCGCTGCTTCGAGCACCTGATCTTGAGTTGCATCCTGAGCCATGGGAACCATGGTAGCCCCAAGGTCGCGATTTACCTAATCGCGGCCGGATCGGGACCCGCCCGATCGCCGCTATGGAGCAGGGACCGTCGAGCTGCCCTTGGCGCTCTGTCGGTCCGCTCTCCACGAGTCGTACTCGGCCTTCATGCACGTCCCACAGGGGCGATAACCGGCGGCGATGGCCGTCGCCTCATCCGCGAAGAAGACTCGATGGCTGCCGTAGCCGCCGCGCCGCAGCTTGTCGACGGCAGTGGGACAGTCGAGGCGCCCGTAGATACGGGTGCGGCGACTGCCGGCGAGCTCTCCCGGCATCCGGGAATCGAAGGGATCGCCGGTGGCGTTCGTCAGTACGTAGGTGCCGCCTGCCATCACCGGCCTCCTTCTCGTAGCCCAGCTTCAGCGGGGCATTCGGCGAGTGACAGACGCGGGAGCACACACCCACCTTAGAGGCCGGGGGCTCTGGATCTGGCGCGGGTGCGAACTACGCTGGGCCGACCAAGGCGATCGGGAACACTGGGACGGTGGCGTAGGAGGCGATCAAATCTCCTCTGGGACCATCTTGATCGCCCCGCTGGGGCACTCGGCAACGCACAGCCCACAGCCCTTGCAGAAGTCGAGATCGATCGCGTAGCGCTCGCCGGGCCGGCCGAGCTTGAGGACCGCGTTGTCGGGGCACACGCCGAAGCAGTTGTCGCACGAGAAGCAGTTGCCGCACGACATGCAGCGACGCGCCTCGAACAGAGCGTTGGCGGAGTCGAAGCCCTCGACGACCTCATCGAAGGTGTTCTGCCTGCGGACCGCTTCGAGTCGCGGGCGGTGGGTGCGCGGGGCGTCGGCGTAGTACCAGGTGTTGAGCAGGTCGAACCCGGCGAGCTCCGGATCGGGGGGCGGCCGGTGCTCCGATCCGGCAAGCCAGGCGCTGATGTGGCGAGCGGCCTGCTTGCCGTGACCGACGGCGGCTGTGACCGAACGCTCGGCCGGGACCATGTCGCCGCCCGCGAACACCCCCGGATGGCCGGTCATCAGGTTCTGCCCGACGGTCACGACGCCGTCGGAGACCTCGATATCGGGGACACCCTCCACGAGCGAGAGGTCGCATTCCTGGCCAAGCGCGAGGACGAGCGCGTCGGCCTCCAGTTCGTCAAGGTCCCCGGTGGGTTGCGGAAAGCCGCACTCATCCAGCTCCATGCGCTCGACCACCAGCTTGCCCTCATCGGCCCGCTTGATCGTGGTCAGCCAGCGCATCAGCACGCCCTCCTCCTCGGCCTCCTCGACCTCGATTTCATGGGCCGGCATCGCCTCCCGCGTTCGGCGGTAGACGATCACCGCCTCCTCCGCGCCGAGCCGCTTCGCGGTGCGCGCCGCGTCCATCGCGGTATCACCGCCCCCGTAGACGGCCACCCGGCGGCCGAGCAGCGGCTTCTCCCCGAGTTCGAGGCTGTGCAACATCGAGACCGCGTCGAGCACGTGCGAGGCGGAGCCCGCCGGGATGTAGGCGCGCTTGCCGATGTGGGCCCCGACCGCAAGAAAGGCCGCGTCGAAGCCGCCCTCCTCGATCGCGGCGACCACGTCGGTCACCTTGCTGTTGAGCTCGAGCTCCAAGCCCAGAGCGAGAATCCGCTCGACCTCGGCGTCGAGCACGTCACGGGGCAGGCGGTATTGCGGGATGCCGAAGCGCATCATGCCCCCGGCCATCGGACCGGCCTCGCGGATCGTCACCGCGTGACCGAGCATTGCCAAAAAGTAGGCCGCCGCGAGGCCCGAGGGACCGGCGCCGACGACCAGCACGCGCTTGCCGGAGGGCTCGGCGTCAACTTTCACGCGCCAGCCCCGCTCGATCCCCTCGTCACCGAGAAAGCGCTCGACCGAGTTGATCCCGACCGCCTCGTCCAGTTGCGCCCGGTTACAAGAGGTCTCACAGGCGTGGTAGCAAACCCTCCCCATGATCGCGGGAAACGGGTTGTCCTCCATGATCTTGCGCCAGGCCCGCTCGTAGCCCTCGCCGCCCTCCTCGGCCTCGTACAGCCAGGCCTGGATGTCCTCGCCCGCCGGACAGGCGTGATTGCAGGGCGGCAGTCGATCGACGTAGACGGCCCGCTCGGTACGCCAGCTTCCTGTCTTGTTGGCGAGGCTGGAGCCGACATCGAGGGTGATTGCGAATGGCTTCTGCATCAACCCTCCCCCCCGCTCTCCCCGAGCAGGCCGAAACGCTCGATGTTGCGGTCGGCGCCTGCCTGCAGCCGGGCGATCACATCGGTGTTCGGCTCGGGGCCGAACAGGTGCGCGTAGCGACGTTGCAGCTTCAGGTACTCGACCACCTCCACCCGGCGCCGGATCTTGGAGACCGAGACGACCTCGCCGTGCTCGGCTTCGAAAACCGGAAACAGGCCCGTCTCCTTGACCAGCCGGGCGAGCAGGATCGTGTCCTCGGAGGCCGCCCCCCAGCCGAGCGGACAGGGGACGAAGACGTGTATGTAACGGGCGCCTCGCAACTCCATCGCGCGCTCGACCTTCTGCTCCAGGTCCCGGGGCTCGGCGACGGTGGCGGTAGCCACGTAGGGGATCTCGTGCGCCATCGCGATCAGGGGCACGTTCTTGCCCTGCCCGAATACGTTGCCCGGCTCCGGCCCCACGGGTTTTGTGTTGGCAGTACGGGCCGCCGGCGGCGTGGCACCGGATCGCTGCACCCCCGTGTTCATGTACCCCTCGTTGTCGTAACAGACGAAGAGCACATCGTCGTTGCGCTCAAACATCCCCGACAGGCAGGCAAAGCCGATGTCGACGGTGCCGCCGTCGCCTGCCTGACCTACCACGCGGACGTCCTCGCGGCCCTTGGCCTTGAGTGCGGCGGCGACGCCGGCCGCCACGGCGGGTGCGTTCCCGAACAGGGAATGGATCCAGGGGAGCTGCCACGACGACTCCGGGTACGGGGTCGAGAAGACCTCGAGACAGCCGGTGGCGTTGGCGGCAATGAGCTTGCCGTCGGTGGCCCGCATCGCGGCATCCAAGGTGTAGCGGGCGCCGAGGGCCTCGCCGCATCCCCGGCACGCGCGGTGCCCGGAGGTGAGCGTGTTCGAGCGCTCCATCCGGGCCTGCACGGAGCGCTGCTCGGGTTCGAGCAGGCGATTGCCGACGACGAACGTCCCCACCTGGTAGCCCTTGAGTTTCTGCTCGGCCATCTCGATCTGCCTCAGTGCGGCTCCGCGCCGACGATTCCCAGGTCGCGAATGATGTTTTCGGCATGCGGCCCGTGGCGGCCGCCGCCCTGCATGCGCTCGAGTTCGCGCTCGACGACGTCCCGTTTGAGGTCGAGGAAGTGGAGCCGGCCGGATTCCAGCCGGTCGCCGAGCGCGTCGGCGAACAGCGCCCGCAGAGACTTCTTCGTTATCGGCCTGCCGCCGAGCCCGGCGACAACGTCGTAGACCCGCGACTCGAGCCCCGAAAGGGCGAGCCGGACGTTCTGCCCGACGATTCCGCCCGCGCCGACCGCAAAGGCCTTCTCGATGACGACGATCCGCTCGGCGCCGGCGAGCGCGTCGCGCACCTCCTCGAGTGGGTAGGGGCGGAAGCACTTGATCGCGACTGCGCCGATCTTCACCCCCTGCTCGCGAAGCTCGTCGACCACGTCCTCGATCGTCCCAAGCACCGACCCGAGCGCGACCACGATCGTCTCGGCGTCCTCGGCACGATAGGAGCGGATCAGGCCGCCGGAGCTGCGGCCGAACGCCTGCTCGAAGTCGTCGGCAATCGCCGGGATCGCGTCGAGTGCCGCGACCTGCTTGGCGTGCATCAGGTACTTGACCTCGGTGAACGCCTCCGGCCCGACCATCGCGCCGATCGTCAGCGGCGCCGAAGGATCGAGCATCTGCTGGGGCTCGAAGGGAGGGAGGTAGTCATCGACCTGCTCGGGGGTCGGCATGTCCACCTGCTCGTAGGCGTGGGTGAGGATGAAGCCGTCCATACAGACCATCACCGGCACCGAGAGCTCCTCGGCGAGGCGGAACGCCTGGATGTGGAGGTCGAGCGCCTCCTGGTTCGTCTCAGCGTAAAGCTGGATCCAGCCCGAGTCACGCTGCGACATCGAGTCGGAGTGGTCGTTCCAGATGTTGATCGGAGCCCCGATCGCCCGATTGGCCAGAGTCATCACTATCGGCAGGCCAAGGCCGGAGGCGTTGTAGAGGGCCTCGGCCATATAGAGCAGCCCCTGGCTCGCGGTCGCGGTATAGGCACGCGCACCGGCTGCCGATGCGCCGATGCAGGCGGACATCGCCGCGAACTCGGACTCGACCATCAGGTACTCGCACGGCTGCAGCTCGCCGGTACGGACCTTGTCGGAGAGCGCCTCGACGATGTGGGTCTGCGGGGAGATCGGGTAGGCGGCGATCACCTCGGGCCGGCACATCGCGATCGAATGCGCCACCGCCTGGGAGCCCTCGAGCTGCTCAAGCATGCGCAAGCCTGCCCATCTCATCCAGCACGTACTCGTACGCGGCTTCGACCGCGGCCACATTGGCGACACCGAGCTTGCCGGGGAAGCGCTCCCGCAAGGCGCCGGCGACGGACTCGACCGAGACGAGGCCGCTGAGCGCCGCGAAGCCGCCGAGCATCACGCCGTTGGGCAGCGGCCGCCCGACGTGTTCGATCGCCAGCGCCGTCGCCGGCACGGTGAGCAGGCGCTCGCGACGGAAGCCCTTGATGAAATCCGCGAGGCCAAGCTGCCCAAAGCTGCGCTCGCTGTTGATCAGGATGTAGCCGTCGCTTCCCAGCCCCGCGAAGAGGTCCACCTGATGCAGGAGCGTCGGGTCCTGCACGATCAGCGCATCGGGCTCGGAGATCGGCTCCCGGACCCGGATCGGCTTGTCATCGATCCTGCAGAAGGAGACCACCGGCGCACCTGTGCGCTCGGACCCGAAGGTCGGGAACGCCTGGGCGTTGCGGCCCTCCACGAATGCAGCGACCGAAAGCAGCTCGGCAGCGGTAACCACGCCTTGACCACCCCTGCCGTGAATGCGGACCTGAAACACCTGGGTTGAGGCTAGAGCGGTGCGAGCCCACCGCATCGTGGCCGAGCCGCGTAGCGACTGGTGCAAATTACGGATGCTCGCGTCCGAGGCGGCGTCTGCACCGGCGCTGAAGCGCCGCCCGGGCCCCACAACCCCCGGAAGCCCCCCGGGGCTGTCGGTAGAAACCCCCGTAGCTGATGGGGTCTCTTCTGCCTAGCGTGTGTCCCATGGTCCACACGGGTAGACAGGGCGGCGGCGGTGCGTTGCGTGAGCTGGTCGAGGCAGCCACCAAGGCGCCCTCCTCGCACAACACACAGCCCTGGCTGTTCGAGCTTGGCAGCGACGAGATCTCCCTGATCGCTGACCGCACTCGCGCGCTACCCGCGAACGATCCGCAGGATCGCGAACTGACGATCAGCTGCGGCGCGGCCCTCTTCAACCTGCGGGTCGCGGTTGCAGCGTCGGGGCGCTCCGCTCAGGTCGAGCTGCTGCCGGCGGGCTCGTCTTCCGACGTCCTTGCCCGAGTTCGCATCAGCGCGAACGGGGCCGGCGCCGGGACAGCAGCCGCCTCGATGGCGCCGGCGATCGATGCGCGCCGCACCTCCCGGCGGCCATTCGAGGGGCGGCAGATCCCCGCGGAGTTGGTGTCACGGCTCGAGGCGGGGGTCGAAGCCGAAGGCGCCTGGCTCGTCGTCGTCGACGATCCAACGAAGCGCGAGGCGGTCGCCGAGCTGGTCGCCGAGGGCGACCGCACACAGTTTGCGGACGCCGCCTGGCGTCGCGAGCTGGCCTCGTGGATGCATTCGCGCCGATCCGGCGACGGCCTCGCCGTCCCCGGCTTCGCAAGGCCTTTCACCAAGCTCGCGGTCAGCGCAGTGAACCTCGGCCGGAGCACTGGCGATAAGGACGTGGCGCTCGCGGAGGAAACACCGATTCTAATGATCGTCGGCACGGAGACGGACGACCCCGAGGAATGGCTCCGGGCCGGTCAGGCTCTCGAACACGCGCTCCTGCTCGCCGCCGGGGAGGGAGTGCACGCGGGCTACCTGAACCAACCATGTCAGCTGCCTGAGCTGCGCAAGCGGCTGCGGGAGTTGCTCGGCCGCGGTGGGTTCCCCCAGGTAGTCGTGCGCCTGGGGTACGCCGTAGAGGAGCTCGAACGCGCTCCTCGTCGACGACTCGATGACGTCCTGATCGCGATCGATGAGGACCGCCGAATCGCAGCACCGGAGACAACGAGACCGAGGAGGAAGTCGTGGATGTGATGGAGATGATTTCGGCCGGCCGCGACGCGATCACCGTGAGGCGCGTCTACGGCGAACCGTTCGAGCGCGACGGCGTCGTCGTGATCCCGGCAGCCGCCATTCAGGGCGGCGGCGGAGGAGGAGGTAGCGACGAGGGGAGCGAGCAGTCGGGGAGCGGCGGCGGATTCGCGCTGCGGGCGAGGCCGGTGGGCGCCTACGTCATCCGCGGGGATCAGGTGCGCTGGGAGCCGGCAACCGACCTGAGCCGGGCGATCCTGGGCGCTCAGGTGCTGGCACTGGCCGCCCTGCTGGTGGCGCGTTCGATCGCGCGGCGCCGAAGCTGACCGGCCCTTCGGCTCCGGGCCAGCCAGGCAAGCCGAACTTCAGCGCCAACCGCCGCGGTCGCGCGGCCCGCAGGAGGGCTCGAACCGCGCGGATCAGACCGAGCAGGGCGAGGCCGACCAACACAGCGACGACGGGGTCGAAGGCCAGATAGAAGCTGTGGACCGAGGTGCCGGTATCGATTGGGGCGCCGACGAGAACGTCGATCGCGGGGCGCTGCATCCGCGGGAGGGTGTACGGGTTCCCGGGGGACGGGTAACTCGTTGCTGGCGCTGAGCAAGGTCACAGCGGCGAGGTTATGGCGCTGCAGCAGGACCAGCATCGAGCTCGAGTCCGCCGCATCCCCCGGGTCAGGATCGCCGGCTCCGGCCAGGGGCCTCCGACGTTCCGGTCCATGGCGTAGTGGGACTCAGCCGAGTCCGCCCGGGGGAGATGCGTCTCCGGGTCGCCTGGGGTCAGGAGTGTCCTGGCACCGCGGGAGGAGACGATGCGACGACCGTTCATGCCGACCCCGTCGTTGAGATAGATCGAGAGGTAGCGCCAGATCCTCGGCGGAGGACATCAGATACCCCATGGCGCGCATCGCCGGACGGAGCCTGGGTTCGGTCGTGTCGGTGAGGCCGAAGATGTAGGGTGGCCCGCCGCGAGACCCGCGCGCCGTGCGGCCTCCGGGTCGGCAAAGCTGTTGTTCATTCCGAGTGGCTCGAAGATGTGGCGCTCGACGTAGCGGCCATAGAACATCTTCGGTAGTTCTCCACACTGACCCGTCAGGCCCCGTTGGCAAAAAGGACGTCCCGATCTCCATGGGACTATGCAGCGGCCGGTTGATCTGATCAGGCGGAAACGGCTTCGACCACCTCGCGTTTGAGAGCCTTCAACCGCTCGGTCGCAAACCGATCATGGGCCTGGCCCGAGCTCGACGCCGACCAGCTTCGGCTCAGGGACGAGCCGCACCGCGAAGATCGTCTCGACACCGCGTCGGATCTCACTCGCGAGCTTGACCAGTTCGGCCGTCGTCGCTCCACCCCGGTTGACGAGAGCGAGCGTGTGTTTGCTGGACAGGCCGACGCGGCCCTCGCCGAAACCACGGTGGTAGCCGGCGCGCTCGATCAGCCACGCGGCGGAGGTCTTGATCCGCCCCCCCTCCTCCGGCCATCCTGGCGGCTGCGCGTCTTCGCCGAGGCGCTCGGCGGCCCGCGCCTGGAGCCGTGCGAACTCGTCCTTGCGGAGGATCGGGTTGGTGAAGAAGGAGCCGGCGCTGACTGAGTCGGGGTCCCGCGGGTCGACGACCATCCCCTTGCCGCGTCGCAGCTCGAGCACGGCCGCGCGAACCTCCGCGGCGGGCGCCACCTCCCCGAGCTCGACACCGAGCGTCTCGGCCAGCTGCGTGTAGTGGATCGGCGGACCACTCGCCGCCCTCGGCAGCTCGTAGCCGACGTCGAGCACGACCCAGCGATCCGAGCCCTTGAAGGCGCTGCTGCGGTAGCCGAACCCACACCGATCGGGCGGCAGCGTCACGACCTCTCGTTGCTCTCGGTCCAGGCAGCGCACCGAGCGGATCACGCTCGCCACCTCCTCGCCGTAGGCGCCGACGTTCTGGATCGGGGTGGCACCCGTTGAACCAGGGATACCGGAGAGGCACTCGAGCCCGACAAGGCCTTGCTCGACCGACCCCGCGACGAGCCCATCCCAGGGCTCGCCCGCCGCGACCGTGAGCAGGTGACGGTCCCCCTGCCGGGACTCGTCGACACCGCCGGTGGCGACCTGGACGACGGTGCCGGGCCAGCCCTCGTCGGCGACCACCAGGTTGGAGCCGCCGGCCAGCAGCAGCAATGGCTCGCCGTCAGCGTCGGCGTCGATCACGGCCTCGACCAGCTCCTCGGCCGTCTCGGCCCTGATCAGGCGCCGCGCAGGGCCACCGAGGCGCAGCGTCGTCAGCTCCGCCAGCGGACTGTCGTGGGTCACATCCATCGCGCTCAGACTACGCGGCGGGCTCGGCAGACCGGGGTCCGTCCCGGAAGACGTCACGGCCAGGGCCGCCGCGGATCCGGTCGTCGTCGCGCTGACCCGAGAGCCGATCGCTGCCCTTGTCGCCTTCGAGGCAGTCGTTGCCGCCGCGCGCGTCGCTTTTGTCGCCCCCGGACATCCCGACCATGCGGTCGATCTTGTTGCCGGCCGACGGTGTAGAGCTGTGACCTTTGGTTCGTGAAGTGATCGTCCAAGCCAACGGCCACGAGGGGCGCTCGTTACTGGCGGGCTTCTCTCTATAGCGGGGGCCCGATTTGTTTCTCACTGCGACGCACGGATAGTCGAGCGAGTGTGCCTGGCGGCTTGATCCCAAACCACCGGCGTCCTCCCGAGCGGGCGTGACGCGCGCCCGATCCGGCCATCACGGAATCGAGGGTTCGCGGCCGGCGTTCGCCGCGGGTATATGGTCGGTCGAGAACATCACCCACCAAAGGAGCAATAGATATGCCAGCAAAGGTTGTGGGACCCAGCGACGGCAAGGCGGGCTTTCTGGGAAGCATCGGAGTGAGGTTCATGATCGACGGGGACGAGTCGGGTGGTGGCTTCTCGCTTGTGGAACATCCGATGTCTCCGTGGGCGCTGGCGGCACCGCTGCATCGGCACGCCCGCGAAGACGAGTACAGCTTCGTCATCGAAGGAAAGATGGGCGCATTGCTGGGCGACGAGGAGCTTGTGGCAGGACCTGGCGATCTGATCTTCAAGCCTCGCAACCAGTGGCACACATTCTGGAATGCCGGCGACGAACCCGCGCGGATCCTCGAGATCATCGCGCCTGCTGGATTCGAGCACTTCTTCGAGGAACTCGTGGACCTTGGCGGTGTCGCAGCGGTCGAACCTGAGGTCATGGGTGAGCTCTGCGGTCGCTACGGATTGGAGATGGATCCTGAGACCGTCCCGGGGCTCGTTGAGCGCTTCGGTTTGCAGTTTCCTGGCGAGCCCCTCGGCTGACGTTCCGGCCGAGCGGCAGGAGACCGAAGTTGAGGAGCTGAGGACGGTGGCGAAGTCCGCGCTCTCCGATGAGGAGACCTTGCAGCCCTTCGCGACGGAGCTGGCGCCAACTGAGGCCTTGGATTGTCGGCAAGCTGACTGGCGGTTTCCCGCTTCTGGTGTGCATCGGGCCACTGCCCGCCGAGTTCCCTTCGACCGGTCAGACCAGGTCATCCCGGGACGCTCGGGACGTGGAGGAGCCGCTGCAGGCGGTCACCGCCCGAGTGGTCCCCCCGCTGGTACCGGGAGGGCGTAGAGCCGGCTGATCGACCGGTGGCTCGTGTCGAGGGGCCGCCTGAGAAGCGACCCCTCCTCATACCGGGGCGACTGGACGGTATTTAAACCAACCCGCGAGAGAGACCATCCGGAGCATGCACCGCCACCTCCACGAAGACAAGCTCCGCTAGCAGCTAGCGAGGAGTTGGCAGGACCCCTGTCGACCCCGGCTTCAGCGACTGCTGAGCGCCAGAGCCGAAATCGCCTCGGCCTCAACGCGTAGCTCGTGCGGCCGATCGGTGCCGATCGCGTCGGGAGCGAACTCCAGCACCCGGCGCAGATGCTCGGGGTGGTTCACGGTGCCAGCGTTGATGCTCAACTGGGCTTCCCGAAGCACCCCGACTAACCGCTTGGTGAGCAGGAAGTGTTCGACCGAGATCCCTTCCACTCCGGTCCGGAGAGCCCAGGAAGCGAGCGCCTCCGGTGCGTAGTCGGCCCAGATCAGAAGGCGGGAGGTGATCCCGTTTGCAGCGGCGACAGCGCACGCCTCGCCATGGAAGCTGATCACCTCGACCCGATCGCGGATCGGCTCCTCTCGAAGCCTCTCGCAGAGCGCCTCGGCGGTGCGGTGGGCGAGCGCGGGATCGGCGTGCGCCTTGACCTCGAGCTGGAGTCCCACTGCCTCCGGGACCGAGTCGATCAGCTCCTCGAGCAGGAGTGGGTGCTCTGCCGTCGGCGCTCCCGCGGCGTCACGGATGAAAGCCGATTGGATCTCTTCAGCGGTCCTCCGGTGCGCCCAGCCATCGAGGGTGGTCCCGAGGGTGAGCAGCGGATCGTGAAGCAGAACCAGCCGATCGTCGGCGGTCAGGCAGACGTCGGTTTCGAGGCCCTCGACCGGGCCGGTCAGGGTGTGTCGAAGCGCAGCCGCCGAGGAGTCCGGGCCGTAGTGGCGGCCGAGCCGGTGTGCATATAGCGGGGGCAGTGCCGAGGCGATCTCCGATCTAGCCGAATCGGATCACGAAACCCCTCCCGTGCTGTTAAGGCCCTGGAAAGAAGGTGTTTTTCTTACGTGAAACCGGCCCCGCGTGGGCCCGCGATCAGTCGAGCGGAGTCGAGCGGAGTCGCCCGATAACACGCGGATGGCCGTCGATCAGCGGCGCGTCGACCAGCTCGAAGCCTTCGAGCCCCGCATGGCGGGCCATCGCCTCCAAACCCGCGGGGGTGAAGCCCCAGTACACGAAGTCATCCTGGGCATAGACCTCTCCCGCCGCCGGGATGTGAGCCGCCGCTGAGGAGTCGAGAGTCCGATCCATCGTTCCGTGGGTTTCAAGCAGCACCTGTCCGCCAGCCGCCAGGCGCCGGCGAAGAGTCTTGAGCAGCCCTAGCGGATTCTCCACCCGGTGCAGGATCCCGAAGCAGAGGATGAGATCGAATGTCTCACCGAGCTCGTCCAGATCGAACGCGTCGAGACGCCGGTATTCGACCTCGGAGTCGAGTAGCTCCCGGATCGCGGCAAACCCCTCGCCTCCCTCCAGCTCGACGCCCCAGCGCGAGCTGACCCATTCCTAGTACTGCTCGTTGTCGACCGCGACGACACGCCTCGCCCCGCGCGCCTCGGCGAGGAACGAGTAGAAGCCGTCGAAGGTCCCTACGTCGAGCACGCTCATCCCACTGAAATCCTCGGGTAAAACGGGGATCCGGTAGCGATGGTCGCGAGCGACGCCGTGAGTGTAGAGCCCCTTGGACCCGTTGAGCGAGAACGTGTGAAACCAGAGCGGCACGCGATCGAGGATGGCCCTGGCGATCTCCGGATCGGTCTCGATCGGGATCAGATCGGCCACCTGACGTTCGGCGGCGGTTGGCTCGGGAGGGTCCTCTGACGGTGCGGGGCCTCCCGATGCAGCGGTCACGCTCGTGGTGGCGTCGTCCAATCCCTGTGGTGCGAGATCCGATCGCTTTGAGCTGAGATCTGTGTTGGCGGCGATGCGGTCTCCTTCGGTTGGGTCTCCGAGACTACCCCCCGGCACGCCGACCCCTGGCTGCCGGGATCAGGATTCTGACCTCGGGCGCTGTTGGTGGCGATCATCTGGCCGATCGAGGCTGCGATCGCGGCCACGCCGCCGAGGCCAGTGACGATGCCAGCGATGGTCCAACGGGGTGCGGAGCCGGGGGCGCACGAGCCGTCCTATCGCTCCTCGCGCCTAGCCGCGAGGAGCGTCGTTAGGACGGATGATTGGTCGGACCCGTCCCCACCACCGCCACGATGCTGGCTGGATAGGCTGCGCACGATCCGGGGGAGTATGACGCCGAGAGTGTGGCCTGTTCGAGTAGTCGCTTCGGACAAAAAGTGGTGTTCTGCGCGAAGAGGACCCCTCGGAGCGATAGCGCCCGTCTCAAGCGAAACGAGCTCGAAGCCAGGATGATCAAGCTGACCTTCGGATCGATGCTCCTTGGACACATTGGACCTAGCAGTCGGTACCGTCGCGGTACTTCAACCGTGGCCGGGATCCGCGCGTCTCAGCGAAGTCCGATAGGTGGCCCGATTCG
>JBBRAH010000048.1:0-21145 GCA_038206985.1 Solirubrobacterales bacterium | reverse complement strand
ATTTGGGAGTAACTAAGTAGGTGGGCCAGGCCGGAGCGCTGGAAGTCCTCGCGGGTGGCCTCGTCGATGCGGTCGTCCTGGCCGAGGACGAAGCCGCGGGCCAGGGCCGCCTGCTCGGGGTCGAGGCCGGCGGAGACGGCGCGTTCGGCCCGGCCGCGGGCACGGTCGAGGAGGCCCGCGAGGCCGCTGCGACCCAGGGGTAGGACCCGGACGCCGTCGGCCCGCAGCTCCCAGCTAGCCCCGAGCCGCGTCAGCTCGTCCTCGCGCCAGGGGTCGGGCCGGGCCAGTTCGCCGCCCGCCTTGAGGACCGCGCCCGGACCGAGTTCGCCGCCGGAGCCGGCGGACCCGCCGACGTCCGCGGGCACCACCAGCACAAGCATCCCGTCCGCGGTCCGCAGCGGGATCCTCAGATCGCCGCCCGAGGAGCGCACGGGAGCCGTGATCACGCCACGCGCCGTGACGGCCTCGCCCTCCATCCCCGAGGCCGCGCTGGAGGCGATCGACCCCCGCCGCTCTGCCGCTAGGCCGGAGCCCAGCAGGACGAGGGTCAGTCCTGCTGCAGCGATCCAGCCGTAGCCGGGCAGCGTGAGATGCCGGCGCAGCTCGCCGATCCGCACCGCTAGCAGCGCCGAGAGGCTGAGCAGGCAGAGCGGCAGCCAGCCGCGGGGCGGCTCAAGCAGCGCACCCGAGAGGAGGCCCGCGAGCAGCGCGGCGAGCAGCAGGTGCCGCCACCAGCGCCGCGGGCTCAAGGCTGAAGGCTGTCGCTGAGCGAGGCGATCGTCGCCGGGCCGATACCGGGGATCTGATCGAGATCCTGGATCGAACCCACTCCCCCGCTCTGGTCGCGGAACTCGATGATCTTCTCCGCGGTCACCGGCCCGATCCCGTCGATCCCCTCGAGATCGGCGGCGCCGGCCGAGCCGAGGCTGATCGGCCCCTCACCCGCACCCGCCCCGCTCGTGACGGCCTTCGTACTCGGTACGACCACCTGCTGGCCGTCGGCGAGGCGGGCGGCGAGATTGATCCCATCGACAGCCGCGGCCCCCGTCGGACCGCCGGCCCGCTTGATCGCGTCGGTCACCCGCGAGCCCGCCGAGAGCGAGTAGACGCCGGGGTCATCGACCTCACCTGCGACGTGCACGACGAGCTCGCCGGACCCGCCCCCGCCGCCACCCCCGTCGGCTCGGACCACGGGTCCCGCTGCGATCTGCTCGCCCTGCCCGGCCTTTCCATCCCCGGCCCCGCGCACCGCGTCGATGCCGAGCAGGAGCAGAACCACCCCAAGGGCCGCAAAGACGGCGACCCGGGCCTTGCTCGGCCGCTCAGCCATCCACGCACCAGATCCGGACCCAATGGTTCACGGAGGAATCGTGGCCGCCGCCGGCACACCGGTGGGAGTCGCCGTGGGCCTTTACTGCGCCGTGGGCGTGCCGGTTCAGCGCACGCGGAATCCGGCGACGCCCTGGGGCGCTTCCTCCATCACGTCGAGGCGGTTGACGCGGGCCTTCTCGGGGCCGTCGGCGCACCAGGCGACGAGTTGCTCCACGGCGTTCTCAGGGCCCTCGAAGCTGGCCTCCATGCTGCCGTCGGCGCGGTTGCGGGCCCAGCCCGCGATGCCGTAGGCATCGGCCTGCTCCTTCACCCCGGCCCGGAAGAACACTCCCTGCACCTGGCCGTGGGCCACGATCCGGCGGCGAATGCGGTCCTCAGCCAAGGCGGGCCCGGCACCTCATCCGAACCTCAGTACTCGTCGTCGGGGTCGTAGCCGGCGACTTCGGCCAACTGGCGGCCGAGGGTCTCCTCCACGGAGACGGCCGGGGACTGGACGGAAACGATGGCAAGGGCGTCCTCGCCGTTGTTGGCGATCGAGTGGTCGGTCGCCGGCGGGATCAGCGCGAGGTCACCGGGCTCCAGGATCTCGGTGCTGCCGGCCGCCGAGAGCGTGCCGGTCCCCTTGACGATCACGTAGACCTGCTCCGCTTCCTCGTGGGAGTGGAGGGTCTGCGAGACGCCCGCGGGCACCTCGATCCAGGTCACGGTCATGTGGCGGGATCCGAGTTCTCCAGCGTCCATGAGGATGTGGGAACTCAGCTGATGCCATTCCTTTACGGCGGCGTCGCCCAGGCGTCTAACGAGCATGCACGGGACTTCTACCAGAGAGGCCGGGCCGAGGTGTGACCCAAATGCTGCAGGGAGCTCAGCGGGCGACGAGGTTGACGAGCTTGCCGGGAACAACGATCTCCTTGACGATCGTGACTCCGTCGAGGTGCGCGCTGACGTGCTCGTCGGCCTTAGCGAGCTCGAGCAGCTCGGCCTCTGGTGCGCCGCTGGGGACCTCGAGCTTGGCCCGGACCTTGCCGTTGACCTGAACCACCAGGGTGAAGGTGTCGTGGGCGAGCAGGGCCGGATCGGCCTGCGGCCAGGGCACCTCCCACAGTCGCTGCTCACCCCCGACGACCTGCTCCCAGACCTCGCAGCCCAGATGCGGGGCGAAGGGGAAGATCAGCGAGGCGGCGGTAGCGGTGGCGAAGCGGACCGTGGCGGCGCCATCGGCATCGTCGTAGAGGCCGTCCTTGAGCCGGTAGGACTCGTTGACGAGCTCCATCACGGCCGAAATCACGGTGTTGAACTGGAAGCCGCGCTCGAAGTCGCGGGTCGCCTTGTCGATCGCCCAGTGCGCCTTGGCGAGCAGTTCGCGGGCCGGGCCCTCAGGTGATTCTGGGGGCCTGCCACCGGGCTCGGTCCGCTCGGCGACCTCGCTGCCGAGCCTCCAGAGGCGGGAGAGGAAGCGGTGCACGCCCTCGGCGCCCTCGTCGAGCCAGTCGCCGCCTCGCTCGGGCGGGCCCATGAAGCAGACGTAGGTGCGGGCGGTGTCGGCGCCGAGCCGCTCGACGTACTCGCGCGGGCTGACCGTGTTGCCCTTCGCCTTCGACATCTTGGCTCCGTCGCGGGTGATCATCCCCTGGGTGAAAAGGTTCGTGAACGGCTCCTGGACGCCGATGTAGCCACCGTCGGCGAGCGCCTTGACGAAGAAGCGGGCGTACATGAGGTGCAGAATCGCGTGCTCGACGCCGCCGATGTACTGGTCCACGCCCATCCAATAGTCGGCGATCTCGCGGTCGAAGGGCAGCTCGCTGTTGTCGGGATCGAGGTAGCGGAGGAAGTACCAGGAGGAGTCGACGAAGGTGTCCATCGTGTCGGTCTCGCGGCGGGCGGCGCCACCACACTTCGGGCACGTCGTGTTGACCCAGTCGGTGGCGGTCTCGAGCGGACTCTGCCCCTTTGGCTTGTAGTCCTCGACATCGGGGAGCTCGACCGGGAGCTGGTCGTCCGGCACCGCGACGATCCCGCATTCACCGCAGTGGACGACGGGGATCGGGCAGCCCCAGTAGCGTTGGCGCGAGAGCAACCAGTCGCGCAGCCGGAAGTTGACGGCGAGCTTGCCCGCCCCGCGCTCGCCGAGCCAGGCGATGATCTTCTGCTTGGCCTCGGCCGGGGTGAGCCCGTCGAACTCGCCCGAGTTGACGAGCACGTCGCCGGTGCCCTGATCGACGTAGGGCTCTCCCATTTCGCCGTCGGGATCGAGCTCGGCCGGATCGGCATCGGCGGGCGCGACGACGCGGCGCACGTCGAGGCCGAACTTGTGGGCGAAATCGAAGTCGCGCTCGTCGTGGCCGGGGACCGCCATGATCGCGCCGGTGCCGTAGTCCATGAGGACGTAGTCGGCGACGAACACGGGGATCTCGTCCCCGTTGGCGGGGTTGGTGACCGTACGGGCGATGCGGACACCGGTCTTCTCGCGGGCCTCATCGCCGCGCTCGGTAGCCGAGGCGCGCATCGCTGCGTTGACGTACTCGCGCACCTCCTCCTCGTTCTCGGTTCCGGCCATCAGCGCCTCGACGTCGGGGTGCTCGGGCGCCAGCACGAAGAACGTGGCTCCGAAGAGGGTGTCGGGACGAGTCGTGAAGACGGTGAAGTCGAGGTCGAGTTCGGCGCAGCGGAAGACGGCCTCGGCGCCCTCGGAGCGGCCGATCCAGTTGCGCTGCATCGTGATCACGTTCTCGGGCCAGGACTCGAGCAGGTCGAAGTCCTCCAGTAGGCGGTCCGCGTAGGCGGTGATCCTGAACATCCACTGCTCGAGCCGGCGCGGCTCGACCAGGGTGCCGCAGCGCTCGCAGCGGCCGTCTACGACCTGCTCGTTGGCGAGGACGGTCGCATCCTTGGGGCACCAGTGGACGGCGGCCTCCTCCCGATAGGCGAGGTCCTGCTCAAAGAGGCGCAAGAACAGCCACTGGGTCCAGCGGTAGTACTCGGGGGTGTGGGAGGAGATCTCGCGGCTCCAGTCGATCGAGATGCCCCAGTCACGGAACTGCTCGGAGAAGGAGGCAATCGAGCGCTCCGTGGAGACGCGCGGGTGCACGCCCGTCTTGATCGCGTTGTTCTCGGCGGGCAGGCCGAAGGCGTCGTAGCCCATCGGGTGGACGACCTGCATGCCGTGCCGGCGGCGAAAGTGGGCGATGGCGTCCCCGATCGAGTAGTTCTTGAGGTGCCCGACATGGGGCTCGCCCGAGGGGTAGGGCAGCATCTCCAGGACATAGGCCTTGGGCTTGTTGGGGTCGAACCCGGGATCGCCTGGGTTGGGCGCTTCCCAGGTGCGCTCCTCGCCCCAGACGCGCTGCCATTTGCCCTCGATCTTCCGCGGTTCGTACCGCTGCTCGGCGTCGCTCACGGGCGGCAGTCTAGATCGGTGGGGTGCCGGGCCCGTACCCGGGCGTGCTCTGCCGGGTGCTTCAGGTCTGCAAAGCTCAGTTTTCGGTACCTTCGAGCCGATGGGGGTGGTGAGCGATGAGTCATCGGGTGGAGTTCACCAAGGATCAGCTTCGGACTGAAGAGCAGACCGTGCACGTCCTCTGGGCGACCACGGGGCTCGGTTGCGACGGCGATTCGCTTGCCATGACCGCGGCCACGAGCCCGAGTATCGAGGACATCCTGCTGGGCACGATCCCCGGCACGCCGAAGGTCGTGCTCCACAACCCGGTGCTCGCATACGAGTCCGGCGACGACTTCCTGACGCCCTGGTACGACGCGGAGAAGGGCGAGCTGGATCCCTACATCCTCGTGATCGAGGGCTCGATCGGCAACGAGCAGCTCAGCGGCGAGGGGCACTGGACCGGCATGGGCGTCAATCCGATCGATGGGCAACCGATCACGATCAACGAGTGGGTCGACCGGCTCGCACCGCGGGCCGCCGCTGTGATGGCGATCGGTACCTGTGCCACTTACGGCGGAATTCCGGCGATGAAGAACAACCCGACCGGCGCCATGGGACTGCCCGATTACCTCGGCTGGCGCTGGCGCTCGAAATCCGGACTGCCGATCGTCTGCATTCCCGGCTGCCCGGCCCAGCCGGACAACATGACCGAGGTGCTGCTGCACCTGATTTTCCACCTCGTCGGCCGTGGGCCGGCGCCGGAACTAGATGAGCAGTTGCGGCCCAAATGGCTCTTTGGCGACACCACGCGCGAGGGCTGCACGCGCGCCGGGTTCACGGAGCAGGGGCGGTTCGCGACGACCTACGGCGACGACCGGCGCTGTCTGGTCAAGCTCGGCTGCAAGGGTCCGGTGGTGCGTTGCAACGTCCCGCAGCGCGGTTGGGTGAACGGTATCGGCGGCTGCCCGAACGTGGGCGGGATCTGTATGGCATGCACGATGCCGAGCTTCCCCGACGCGTTCATGCCCTTCATGGAGCCCGATCCCTGGGGCAACGCCGCGGCGGATGTCCAGCGCTTCACCTACGGCCCGCTGTTCCGCTACTTCCGCAAGCGCAACCTAAAGCAGAAGTACGAGGTGGAGCCGGAGTGGCGGCGGCCATCCGACGAGAATCTGAGCGGCTACGCTCCGCCGGCGGCCGGCGTGAGTGGGCCCGCGGGCGATGGCCCGGGCGAGAGTTGAACTAAGCCGGAGCTGAAGTCTTGATCACGCTGAGCGAAATCTTCCGATGGTTCGTCTACCGCCTCAGTAGCGCCTACTACCGCGTCGCCGGAGTGGTGATGCGACGCGATCGCCTGCTGATCGGGTCAGAACGGAAGTTCCGGGCGCTGCTCGAATCGGCGCCCGACGCCATGGTGATCGTCAACTGGCACGGGCACATTGCGCTGGTCAATGCCGGCACGGAGAAACTCTTCGGCTACGACCGGCGGGAGATCGTTGGCTTGAGCATCTCGGAGCTGATCCCCGAGCGCTACCGTGAGCAGCATCGGCATCACCTGAAGGGATACCTGCGCGAGGCGGGCCCGCGGCCGATGGGCTCCGGCCGGGAGCTGTTCGCGCGCCGTAAGGACGGCTCCGAATTCCCGGTCGAGATCAGCCTCAGCCCGCTGGGCTCCGAGGAAGGGCTGCTCGTCTCCGCCGCGATCCGCGACATCACCGAGCGCAAGCGGGACGAGGAACGGCTCCGCCACCTTGCCGACCACGATGGCCTCACGGGGCTCTACAACCGGCGCAGCTTCGAGGAACACCTCGCACGCGAGGTCGCCATGTGGAAGCGAACCAAGCTCGAGGGCACCATGGTGCTGATCGACATCGACGGGCTGAAGGAGGTCAACGACACCCTCGGACACGTCCAGGGTGATGAGCTGATCCGCAACGTGGCCGAACTGGTCCGCAGTCGCCTCCGCGAGACCGATGTGGTGGCCCGAATCGGGGGCGACGAGTTCGCGGCCCTGATGCCCAACACCCCCGCCGCCGACGCCGCGGAGGTCGCGGCGGAGTTGCTGGAGACCGTGCGCAGCCACGGAATCGTGCTTGGCGCACAGCGCCTGCGTCCAACTGCCTGCGCCGGGATCGCGCCGCTCGAAGAGGGCCAGGCCGACAGCAACGACGTGATGGTGGCCGCCGACCTGGCGCTGTATGAGGCCAAGGAGCATGGACGCGATCGGGTCGCGATCTACCAGCCGGCCGTCGGCGAGGAGGGTCGCAGGACGGCCCGGGCAGCCTGGACGCAGCGGATCCGGCACAGCCTCGACGAGGACCTCTTCGTCCCTTACCGGCAGCCGATCCTCGATCTCGGCTCGCGCAATGTGATCGGCTACGAGTTGCTCGCCCGGATGTTGGACGAGGACGGTCGACCGATCCTGCCCGGCGCCTTCCTGCCTACGGCTGAGCGCTCGGGAATGGTTCGGGAGCTGGACCGGCGGATGACGACCTGGGCCGTGGAGGCGATCTCACGCTCGGAGGCCGAGGGCGCGCCGATGATCTATGAGGTGAACCTCTCGGCTCGCTCGCTGGCCGACCCGGAGCTGCCGCAGTTGCTTGCCACGCTGATCGACGAGGTCGGCATCGACCCTTCGCTGCTCATGTTCGAGATCACCGAGACCGCCGCCGTGGGCAACGTGGAGCAGGCGCGCAGCTTTGCCGATGCGCTCCGCGAGGTCGGCTGCCGCTTCGCTCTGGACGATTTCGGCGCGGGCTTCGCCTCCTTCTTCTATCTCAAGCACATCCCGCTCGACGCACTCAAGATCGAGGGTGACTTCGTGCGCAGCATGCGTACCAACCGCACCGATCAGCTACTCGTCAAGCACATGGCCGAACTTGCGGCCGGGCTCGGCATGCACACGGTCGCGGAGTTCGTCGAGGACGAGGAGACGCTGGAGATGCTCGCCGCATACGGCATCGACTCCGCGCAGGGCTATTTCATCGGCCGCCCCGAACCCGCGTTCGGCGACGAGACTCCCCCCTTGCCGAGCGGTGCGCTCGTCATGCCGGCCGCGAGCGGCGACGAGACCCCGGGGCTGACCAATGGCTCGCCCGCGCAGGCCGCCGTGGTCAAAGAATCCCAGAGCCGCTAGTGATCCCGTTCGAGCGGATCCTGAAGACCTGCGTGCTTTGTGCACTCGCCACCCTCCTCGTGGGCACGCCGACCGCTGTCGGCGCCAAGGGGAAGAGCAAAGGGGGGCCGTCGATGACGAAGGGTCTGAAGCGGGTCGGCGCGCCGCCGCTGAGCAGCAGGGCGGCCAAGAACCGGGTCAAGCGGACCAGGTGGGAGCCCCGCCCGCGCAATGCGAAAGCCAACCGAACCGTGCCGACGCGTAGGCAAATCAGGTACTTCCGCAGCAACAGCGACATGCCGAACGCCCGCTGGGTAAACGGACGGATGACCGGCAGCACCGACGACATAATCGAGTGGGCCGCGATCAAGTGGGGGCTGCCGAAGAATGTGTTGCGGGCGGTCGCCGTCCACGAGACCTGGTGGGACAACAACTTCGTCGGCGACCAGGGCGACAGCTTCGGGATCTTCCAGGTACGCCGGCCATACCACTGCTGCCTGCCCTTCATGCGCGGCTCGACAGCCTTCAACGCCGACTACTACGGCGGCATCATCCGTGCCTACTACGACGGCAAGCAGAGCTGGCTCAACAACCCCGACGTGGCGCCCGACAACGGCAAGACCTACCGCGCCGGCGACCTCTGGGGCTCCGTCGGGGCCTGGTACTCGGGCCGCTGGTGGACCGACGGCAATCGCGCCTACGTGCGCGCCGTCAAGAAACACGCCCGCCAGAAGACCTGGCGCTCGCACCCCTACTTCGACGAGAAGTAGTCCGGCGCCGCGTCAGGCGGCCTCGGCGTCGTCGTCGTCGTCGGGCTCGAGGGTCTGCTGAATCCTGGCCGGTGGAGAGAGCTGCACGTGCGGCTTACCGCGACGGGTGACGCGGAATATCTCGCCGGCGGCGGCCCGCTCCATGTACCAGCCGAAGCGGTTCCGGAATTCGTGGGCGCCGACAGTTTGGGCGCTTTCTGATTCTGGAGTCTTGTTTATGGAGCTGATGGGGATCGAACCCACGACCTCGTCAATGCCATCGACGCGCTCTCCCAGCTGAGCTACAGCCCCTTGGAACTCGTAAGCGGTGGCGTAGTGTAACCCAGCCTTCTGCCCGTTACGCGGTGGGGTCAGGCGCAAACTTATCGCGCGCATGTTCTCAACCAACGCAATCGGCATCAGATAGCTTCGTCCGTCCTCCGGATCGTGCGCTGTTACAAGATCCACCTGGTCCGCGGTGTAGAACCTGCGCACGTAGCCTCCTGGAGCATGCCAGCTACTGGCGAGGTTGACGACGAGAACCTCGCCGCGTCTGTGGCCGGTCTTGCACTGAACCCTGAAGAGCGTTCCTGCAACGTCGAAAAGCATGTCAGCACGTGCGTGCTCGGAGGCCGGCCGATATACCTCGATGCCGGCCTGCAGCGCAGCCAGGGTGATCGCGGCTTCGCTGACGGCACCGCGGTGGTTTGGGTTCTGATCGCCTGCCACGAACGTATGTTCCCATGCGTATCGGACGGAACCACGGCGAAGCAAACGCCCTCCCAGGCGCTCCTACGGCGGTCTTTGAGCCCTCGGCGGCTACTCGCCGAGGTCGAGGATGATCTCGTCGTCGCCCTTGGCGCGAACCTTGAACTCGAGGTCGCAGCGCTCCTCGAGCTCGCGGAGGAGGTCGATCGGCTCGTCGAGATCGACGTCGATATTCGCGCGTCCCTCGGAGAAGCGGCGGATCGAGATCTCGCCGGTGGCGCCGATCGCGTTGGCCGCGTCCTCGAAGCTGACGAGCTGGGAGAAGTCGCTGAAGGGACCGATGTCCACGTTGACCCGCCTGCCGTCAACAGGAGCCGCGCCGTTCGGCGACGACCCGTTCGCGGCTGCCGGCTCCGGACCCGCAGGCGGGCTCCAGGCCGCTTCCGCCGTCGTCCCGGCCGCCGCATCGTCGGCGGCACGCGCGACCGGCACGGGCTCGAAATCAGCCTCGGCCGGCTCCGTGACGTCCTCCCACTCTCCGCTCAATCTCTGCAGTGCCCGCTCGAGCGCTTCGAGCAGCGGCGCAGCTGCCTCCGCATCGCCCTCACCGGCGGCACGGCCGAGCTCGCGAGCCGCGACGCTGGCTGCTGCCGCCTCGCGCAGGGCCTGAAGGCGGATCCGCGTGGCCTGGCCGCGGGCGGCCAGCTTCAATGCATCGAGCTCGACGGCGAGGGCGGCGATGCCGCGCATCTGGCTCGCCGCTGTCGAGCGCGACAGGTCGAGCTCTGCTTCCAGCCAGGCGAGCCGGCGATCGCGCTCGAAACAGGCCTGGCGGGTCTGCTCCAGGGCTGCCTCCATCTGAGTGGAGCGGGCTTCCTGGGCACGGGCATACTCTGCCTGGCGACCGGCCTGCGCCTCGGCCTCACCCAAGGCCTCCTCGACATCCGCCCGGCGGTAGCCGAACAGCCCTGTTCTCAGGTTCGTCTCGATGCCGCGAGACTATGCTGGGCGCCGGACGGCACCGTCGCGCGAGCGCGCCTAGGAAGCGAGCTGGGGCAGACCGAGGTCAACGCCGTCCGCCTCGCCCCAGAGCTGATCGAGTCGATATCGCTCGCGGGTTTCCGGGATGAAGATGTGCAGAACGCAGCCGAGGTAGTCCAGCAGGATCCAGCGGTTCTCTCCGATGCCCTCGCTGCGAGCGGGCAACAGTGCCTCGGGCCCGTGCTTGAGCTGCTCGTGGACCTCGTCGTGAATCGCCTTCGCGAGGCGCTCGTTGCGCGCCGTGCAGATCAGCAGCACATCGGTGTAGCCCACGAGATCAGCGACCTCGAGGGCAACGATGTCCTCGGCCTGCTTTTCGTCTGCGATTGCCGCGATCCGCGCGGCCAACTCGGTTGATGTCACGAGGTCAGAGCCTCCTTCGCTTCCCTGTAGAGACCGCGCTCGGCGATCAGTTCTGCAACCGCGAGCGGCACGAGCCAGCGGACCGGCTTGCCCGCTGCAACGCGCTCACGGACCATGGTGGAGGAAACGCCGATCTCCGGCATCTCGAGCTCCGCCGCGCCGCGCGCCGCTCCCAATCGCCCGAGCACCTCATCCACCGCGTGGCGGTCGACGCCGGGGCGACCGGCCACCGCTACGCGGGCAAGCTCGAGGACCCGCTCGGGACGCCGCCAGCTCTCCAGCCCCGCTGCGACGTCTGCGCCCATCACGAATGTGAGTTGGCTCCCGGGTAGCTCATCTGCAATCAGCTCAAGCGTACGGTAGGCGTAGGACGGGCCGTCGCGCTCGACCTCCACGCCCGAGACGCGCACCCCGTCGAAGCGCTCGACGGCGACACGCGCCATGGCCAGTCGCACCTCCGGCCCCGGCTCGGGCTCGATCCGCTTGTGCGGCGCCTCGCCGGTAGGCACCAGGATCAGCTCGTCCAGCCCGAGCGCCCAGATCGCCTCCTGGGCGAGCACGAGATGCCCGACATGAGGCGGGTTGAAGGCTCCGCCGAGAACGCCGACCGAGCGGGCCAAGCAGGCTCGCCTACTCCCGGATCTGGCCGGAGCCGTGCAGGACGTACTTGGTCGAGGTCAGCTCGCGCAGGCCGATCGGCCCGCGCGCGTGCAGCTTCTGGGTCGAGTTTCCGATCTCGGCGCCCATGCCGAACTCGAAGCCGTCCGTGAACCGGGTGGACGCGTTGACGTAGACGCACGCTGCGTCCACACCGGCCGTGAACTCATCGCCGACGGTCGCGTTGGCGGTCACGATCGCCTCCGAGTGACCGCTGCCCCAGCGGTTGATGTGGGCGATCGCCTCCGCGGGACCGTCAACCACCTTGACCGCCAACTTCAGCGCGTGGTACTCGGTCGCCCAATCGTCGTCATCGGCGACGCCCACCTCGACCCCGCCCGCCTGCGCCCGCGTTTGCTCGTCACCGACGAGTTCGACACCGGCCGCCGCAAGCTCGCCGAGCGCTGCCGGCAGGAACTCCGCCGCGACGGCGGCATCGACGAGCAGCGTCTCGGCCGCGTTGCAGACCCCGGGGCGTTGCACCTTTGCATTGAAGGCGATCCGCGCCGCCATCTCGAGATCCGCTTCGGCGTGGACATAGACGTGGCAGTTGCCGGAAGCGGCGTAGAGCACGGGCACGTCCGCGACCTCCTTGAGGGCCGCCTTGAGCCCCTCGCCACCGCGGGGAATGATCAGGTCGATCGAGTCCGACTGCCGCGCCAACTCGGCCAGCTCCGCGCGACCGCCGCCGGCGACCAGCTCGAGTGCCCCGGCCGGCAGGCCGGCGACACCCATGGCGTCGGTGAAGATCCTTGCGAGCACCGCGTTGGAGGCGGCGGCGTTGCTCGAGCCACGGAGGACGGCGGCGTTGCCGCTCTTCAGGCAGAGCGCGGCCGCGTCGATCGTCACGTTGGGGCGGGCTTCGTAGACGATGGCGATCACGCCGATCGGGACTCGGCGATGTTCCATCTCGACGCCGGTCGGAAGCGTCTTGCGCTCGATCAGCTCGCCGACGGGGTCGGGCAATGCGATCACGGCCTCGAGGCCGACGGCCATCGCCTCAACCCTGGCCTCATCGAGCGCAAGGCGGTCGAGCAGAGCCAGGTCGAGACCCGCGGAGCGCCCGCTCTCGACATCGGATGCGTTGGCGGCCAGGATCTCGTCCGTGCGCTCGCGCAGCATGGTCGCCGCGGTGGCAAGCGCCGTGTCCTTCATCTCGGTGCTCGCGGAGCCGAGCAGCAGCGAGGCGGCGCGTGCGCGCTTGCAGATCTCAGCGATCGATTCGGTTGCTACAGCCATGCCGAGAGATTAGTGGACGACCCGGGGCCGGAAGCGAAATGCGGACCTTGGCCTCAGGTCAGGACGAAGCGATCGCGGTGGATCGCCTCCTCCGCTCCCTCGCCGACAACCTCGGCGACCGCGGCGCTCTGCAGGCCCTTGAGGCGCTCGATCACAGGGGCCGAGTGCTCGGCGACGCCCTTGCCGATCACCTCGCCGCCGCAGGTCACTTCGACCGGATCGCCCGCGGCGAACTCGCCCTCGACGGCGACGACGCCGACCGGCAGCAATGACGAACCGCGCGCCCGCAGGACCTCGGCGGCGCCGGCATCGACCTCGATCCGGCCCCGCGCGGGTGCGGCGTGGCGCAGCCAGAGCTTGAAGCTCGGCGCACGGTGGGTATGGGGAACGAAGCTCGTGCCGACCGCCTCGTCGGCGGCCGCGGCGGCGAGCGTGCCGGGCTCGGTCCCGTCGCAGATCGTCACCGGGATCCCGGAGCCGCTGGCCATCTCAGCGGCTACGACCTTGCTGCGCATCCCTCCGGAGCCGAAAACGGAGGTGTGGGCTCCGATCCGCAGCTCGTCGAGCTCGGAGAAATCGCTGACCTGCTCGATCAAACGTGCACCGGGATCGCGCGCGGGATCGGCGCTGAACAGGCCCCTGGTGTTGGTCAGCAGGACGAGGCGCCGGGCCTCGATCATGATCGCCACCTGGGCCGAAAGGAAGTCGTTGTCGCCGAAGGTGATCTCGTCGGTGGCGGTGGTGTCGTTCTCATTGATCACCGGGACGACGTGCCAGGCAAGCAGACGCTGCAGCGTCTGGCGGGCGTTGAGGTAGTGCATGCGCTCGGACATGTCGAAGGCTGTGAGCAGTACCTGGGCGGTCCGTACGTCGTGCTCGGCGAGCCGCCCCTCGTAAGCACGGAAAAGTGAGCCCTGGCCTACCGCCGAGGATGCCTGCAGCTCATCGATCGCCTGCGGGCGACCCTCGAGTCCCATCACGCGGATGCCGCGAGCGATGGCACCCGAGGTCACCATCACGATCTCCTCCCCGCCCTGGTGCAGCTCCGCGACCTGGGCGCAGATCACATCGAGCACGCCGGAGCGCAGGGCGCCGTCGTCGTCGGCGACGATCGAGGATCCGAGCTTGACTACGAGGGTCATGGTGGCCGCGGAGTGTAGGCGCCGCCCGCGAGCGGGCGGTGGCCGCGCATCAGGGGTGCAGTTCGAACGCCTCCGCGCCGACCCGGACCTCGTCGCCGTCGCTGAAGCCCGCCTTGCGCAGCGCCTTGATCACGCCGATCTCGTGCAGGCGCCGCTCGAGGTAGGCGACGGCCTCGTGGTTGCCGAGATCGTGGCGGGCGAGAAGCATCTCGACGCCGCGGCCGGTGACCTCGAAGACCCCCTCCTCCACCTCGATCACGTCGTAACCACCGGCCGCCTTCGGCCGATAGACGCGGTGCTCGGCCTCGAAGCCGCTCAGTCCCGGATCATCCGCACCGGCCTCCACGGGCTGGGCCTCCGCAGCGAGCCGGAAGACATCCCCGACCAGACCGTCGAGCCCGAGCCCGGTGGCCGAGGAGATCAGCACGACCCCGGCGGCCCCCGGAACCCGGTCGCGCCACTCCTCGAGCAGGCCGGCGTGCTCATCGGCGGGCAGCAGGTCTCCCTTGGATAGCGCGACGATCTCGGGTAGCCGCTCGAGGCCGGTGCCATGTGCGGCGAGCTCAGCCCGCACCGTCCCGTAGGCGAGCTCGGGATTCGCATCCGGGCCGAGCTCGAGCAGATGGACGAGCACGCGACAGCGCTCGATGTGGGCGAGAAACTCGTGCCCGAGTCCGGCGCCGTCCGCCGCGCCCTCGATCAAGCCGGGAATGTCGGCGAGGACGAGCTGGCGCTCGCCGTCGTCGATCGTCCCCAGCACCGGCGAAATCGTGGTGAACGGGTAGTCGGCGACCTTGGGCGCCGCCCGGGTGAGCCGGGCCAGCAGCGAGGACTTGCCGGCGTTGGGCAGCCCCACGAGGCCGGCGTCGGCGAGCAGTTTGAGGTGGAGCTCGATCCAGCCGCTGTTGCCGGCCAGCCCCTGCTCGGCGAAGCGGGGCGCCTGCTGGGTGGAACTGGTGAAGCGTTTGTTCCCGTGACCACCGAGGCCGCCCTCGGCGACGATCGCCCGCTGGCCTTCCTCGACCAGGTCGAAGCGCTCGCCGCCGAGCCCTTCGATCGTCGTCCCGGGCGGCACCTCGACGTGCAGGTCGTCTCCACGAGCGCCGTGCTTGTTGGCGCCCTGGCCGTGGCCACCGCGGGGCGCCCGGTAGTGACGCGAGATCCGCATCGAGGCCAGATCCCTACGTGATGTGTCGGCAATCAGGATCACATCTCCCCCGCGCCCACCGTCGCCGCCATCGGGTCCACCGCGCGGCACGTGCGCCTCACGGCGGAAGCTGACGACGCCGTTACCTCCGGCACCGCCCTCGACGTAGACCTTGGCGCGATCGTGGAACATATGCGTCGGCGCCCCGTGGCGCCCGGCGGCTACTCCGCGGCTTCGGTCGTCTCGGCCTCGGCGACCGAGATGATCCGGCCCTTGCGTCCGGAGGAGAACTCGACCGTACCCGGTCGGGTGGCGAAGATCGTGTGATCGCGGCCGATGCCGACGCCGTCGCCGGGCCGGAAGCGCGTGCCGCGCTGGCGCACGATGATCTCGCCGCCGGTGACTGCCTGACCGGCGAACACCTTGACGCCGAGGAACTTCGGATTGGAATCGCGTCCGTTACGGCTTGAGCCAAGACCCTTCTTATGAGCCATCAGTCGCTCTCCTTGCTTTCAGTCTTCTCAGTCTTCTTCGCCGGCGGCTTCTTCGCCGCGGGCTTCTTCGTCGCGGACTTCTTCGCCGTCTCGGCCTTGGCGGCCGGAGCCTTCTTCGCGGGAGCCTTCTTCGCCGGAGCCTTCTTCGCCGGCGCCTCGGCGTTGGGCTCGGCGCCCGGGTCGGCCTTCGGCGTTTCCTCGGCGCTCTCGGCGGTGTCGGCCTTCTTGGCGGCGGGCTTCCGGGTCAGCTGCTTGACCTCGGTCACCTCGAGCCTGGTCAGCTCGGAGCGGTGACCCTGGCGCTTGCGGTAGCCCTTCTTCGCCTTGTATTTGAAGACGCGGATCTTCTCGCCCTTCTCGTGAGCGGACACCTTGGCCTCGACCTTGACCTTCTCCAGCCCGGAAGCGTCGAGCACGACGTCCTCGTCGGTGCGCAGCATCACTGCCTTCAGCGCGACCTTGGCGCCCTCGTCGTCGGGTAGGCGGTCCACGAGCAGGGACTGACCCTTCTCGACGCGGTACTGCTTACCGCCGCTTTCGATGATCGCGTAAGTGGACATAGGCTCTTCGTTGATCGTGGTCGGTGGGGGTGTCTAAGACTCTTCGCCGGCGGTCGAACCGCTCCCAGCGCGGGAACGACGCCTACCGCCCCTGCGGCCACGGCGTCGCTGCCCGCCGGATTCTAGACCGTCTTGGTCATCGTTCGCACTCCCGCTTTCAGGCGGGGGTCCGTCAACCAGTTCCGCGACCGCTGCGGAGCGCTCGATCTGCGAGATCCGGATCAGCTTGCGCTCGCCCACCAGGGGCGCCGCTCCGGTCACCGTGATCACGAAGGTGTCGAGCCTGGCAACCGCGTCGCCGGTGTTGAACATGTGCGGCTCCTCGATCGTCACCAGGACTTCGTCTCCGGGCGCAAACGGCAGCGCCTGGCGCTCGATATCCACCTTGGTCCCCGACTCGGCGACCTCGAAGGTCGCGATCGGCAGCGCGTCACCACCCTCGAAGAGGAAGTGCTTGCCGGTCTCGGCCTCGAGCTCGAACAGGCCGCTGTCGGGCTTGAGCAGCTCCTGGGCGACCTTCGGGTTGACCCGGATCAGGTGCGCTTCCGGGTCGGGGTTTTTGACCACGAGGTCGAGCAGCCTGCGCTGCGCGTCGATCGCGACCGTCTCGGCGGACTCGACCACGCCCTCGCCGTGACACATCGGGCAGGTCGTGGTGAGGATCTCGCGCACGCCCTCGGTCACGTTCTGGCGGGTCATCTCGACCAGCCCGAGCGGGGAGACCTCGACCACATAGGTCTTGGTCCGGTCCTCGTCGAGCGACTTGCGCAGGGTCTTGAGCACCTGATCGCGGTTCTTGGCCTTCGCCATGTCGATGAAATCGATGACGATGATCCCGCCGATGTCCCGCAGGCGCAACTGGCGCACGGTCTCTTCGGCGGCCTCGACGTTGACCTTGGTGATCGTGTCCTCGAGGCGGCCCTTGCCCTTGCCGGTGAACGAGCCGGTGTTGATGTCGATCACGGTCAGGGCCTCGGCGTAGTCGATGATCAGGTAACCACCGGAGGGCAGATCCACCCGTCGCGACAGCGTCGAGCGGAACGCCTCCTCAGCGCCATAGCGCTCGAAGACGTGCTCCTTGCGCTGGTGCCACTCGACCGAGTCGACCAGCTCGGGAGCGGTCCGCTGGAAGAACTTCGTCACCCGGTCGTGCTGCTGCTCGTCGTCGATCTCGCAGCCGTCGAACTCGGTTCCGAGCACGTCGCGCAACACGCGGATCGAGAGATCCGCCTCCTGGAAGACCAGCGAGGGTGCCTCCGCCTCCTCCCCGCGCCGCTCGAGCACGTCGTGCAGCTTGTGCAGGTACTTGATCTCGCGGGCGAAGTCGTCCTTGTTCGCGCCCTGGGCCGCGGTGCGCACGATGTAGCCGCCGCGATCCTTCTTGGGGTCGTGCAGCTTCTCCAGCGCCTTGCGCATCCCGGAGCGCTCGTTGTCCGACATCCGGCGCGAGACGCCGATGCCACCGCCCTGGGGCATGTAGACGAGGTAGCGACCGGCGATCGAGAGCTGCATCGTCAGACGCGCGCCCTTGGTTTTCAGCGGGTCCTTGACCGCCTGGACGACGATCTCCTGACCGCGCTGGATCAGCTCGTCGATCTGCCGGCCCTGGCCGCGGCCGCGCTTGGGCACGGCCTTGCCGTCGGGGGTGACGATCTCATCGACGTGCAGGAAGCCGTTGCGCTCCAGGCCGATATCGACGAAGGCCGCCTCCATCCCGGGCAGCACATTGTCAACGACGCCCTTGTAGATATTGCCGACGATCGACTTCGAGCCCTTGCGCTCGACGTAGAGTTCGCCGACGCGCCACTCGCGTGGATCCGCGGACGACTTGGCCTTACCCCCGGAGTTGTTGCGGGAAGGACTTCCTTTTGCTTCGAGAACGGCAACCCGGGTTTCCCCGGCATCAACCGATACGAGAATCTTCTTTTTCAAGTGGGCTCACCTCACAGAGCATGGGTTCGGACCCTGCTCGGCGAGGCAAGCTGCGATTGCACGTAAACACTCTGTAAGAGGCCGATCGCCATGAAGGTGGCAAGCACCGACGATCCGCCGTAGGTCATCAGAGGTAGAGGAATCCCGGTCACGGGCATCACGCCCACGTTCATCCCCACGTTGACGAAGACCTGGAAGAGCAGGATCACGGCGATGCCGCCGGCGATCATACTTCCGTACAAGTTCTTCGAGAGTGTCGCAATCCGCAGCGCCCGCCAGATAAGCAGGGCGTAGAGGGACAGTAAGAACGCGGCGCCCACGAATCCCCAGCGCTCCGCCGTGACGGCGAAGATGAAGTCAGTGTGGGCCTCCGGCAGAAAGCCGGCCCGCGCTTGGGTCGCATCACCGCCGAGTCCGGTCTTTCCGCCGGACCCGATCGCGATCAGCGACTGGTTGGTTTGGTAAGAGTCTCCGGTGGGATCACCACTCGGGTCGAGGAACGCCGTGAAGCGATCCGCCTGGTAGTCCTCGAACACGCTGACGCCGAGCTTTGGCCCCAGGACGAAGGAAAATGCAACGAGGGCAACCGCGATGGCGCCCAGCGCGACGAAGTGTGTCCAGCGGGTCCCGGAGAGGAACAGCACGGTGAGCGTGACCGCGCCGTAGACCAGCGAGGTGCCGAGATCGGGCTGCACCAGGACGAGGATCATCGGGAAGATGCCGATCGCGAGAAGACGCGCTGTGCGCTGCCATTCCGGCTGACGGCGGACCCGCTCCATCGCAAAGCCCGCAAGTGCGACGACGAGCAGCACCTTGCCGAGTTCGGATGACTGGAAATTGAAGAAGGGGAGCTCGAGCGAGCGGGTGGCGCCCAGCGCCGAGGAGCCGACCACGAGGACGAGCAGGATCGTGACCAGCATCGCCGTGTAGATCCCGACGCGGAGCTCGCGGAAGCGGGAGTAATCGAAGCGTGCCAGCGCGAACATCAGGGCGACGCCGATGACCCCGTAGATGCTCTGGCGGATCACGTAGTAGTACGGGTTGGATGCCGCTTCGGGCAGGCCCTTGGTCGCCTGAACGAGGACGATGGCGCTGGTTGTGACGAGGGCGATCGCCGCGATCGCGATCCAGGGGTCGATCCGGAGGAACCCGGTGCGCTCGAGGAGCCCGACCTGGCGCTCGTCGGCAAACGACCGGACCCGGCCGCGCGAAGCTGTTGCGGACTCCATCATCGTCGGTGAACCTTAGGGGGCCAGCCCCGGGGCGGCCTCGGTCGTGGCATCTACGGCCGCGTTGTCGTCACTGCTCTTGTCACTGACCTTGAAGTAGGCCTCGTAGATCTCCTTCGCGATCGGCGCCGCCGACTCAGCGCCGTAGCCGCCGTTCTCGACCGTCGCGATCACGACGAGCTTCGGATTCGGATAGGGCGCCATCGAGGCGTACCAGGACTGCAGCCCGTTCGGTGGGCGCTGCGCGGTGCCGGTCTTGCCCGCGACCTCCACGGGGAAGTCGCCGAACAGGGAGACCGAGGTGCCGCCCTCTGCGGTGGCCGCATCGTGCATACCGGCGAGCACCACATCGCGAACCTCGGGTGGGATGTCGATGCTGCGACGGGTGGCGGGATCGAACTGCTCGACGGTGCGCCCCGCCGGATCGGTGGCCGCGGAGGCGAGGTGCGGCCGCACGATGTCACCGCCGTTGGCGAGGGCCGAGTAGGCAACCGCCATCTGCAACGGGTTGGTCTGCAGGTCGCCCTGCCCGACCGCCAGGTTGACGTTGTCGCCGATCGACCAAGGGCGATCGGTGAGTTCGTCCTTGAGCAACTGGTTCCGCCATTCCGGCGTCGGCAGCAGTCCCTGCGTCTCGCCCGGCAGATCGACGCCGGTCGCTGAGCCGATGCCGAGGTCGCTGGCCCACTTCTGCAGGCCCTCGTTGCTCTCGGTCTCCAGGCGTGCGCCCACGGTGTAGAAGAAGATGTTCGACGAGTAGCGCAGCGCCTGCTGCACGGTGATCGCGCCGTAGGCCTGACCATCGGAGTTCGTGAGCACGTTGCCGTCGCCGAGGTCGAATGCACCGTCGTCGTTGATGATCTCGTCCGGCCCCAGCACGCCCTCGCTGAGCGCTGCGGTCGCCGTGATCGGCTTGAAGGTCGAGCCGGTCGGGTACAGGCCGCCGATCGCGCGGCTGAAGAGCGGCATCGCCGGATCGTTGTTGAGCGCGTCGAATTGACTGCTCGAGACCGGGGGCGTGAAGACCGAGGGGTCGAAGTTGGGGCCCGAGCCCATCGCGACGATCGAGCCGTCGGAGGGGTCCATGGCGACGAAGGCACCGGGCAAGCCGCCGTCGGCGAGCGCCTGCTCGCCGGCCTGCTGGACCTTGGAATCGATCGAGAGCACGAGGTTGTCGCCGGTCTTTGGCTTCACCTCGGCGAGGTCGCGCCCGCGCGGATCGCCGAGCGCATCGACCCGGACGTTGACGGCACCGTTGCGGCCACGCAGAACCTGGTCGTACTGCAGCTCGAGGCCATCTGCCCCGATCCGGTCGCCGGGTGCGAGATCCTCGTACTGAGGCTCGTCGAGCTGCTCGGAGGTGACCTCGCGGACATAGCCGAACAGATGCGAGGCAAGCGTTCCCTGCGGGTACTTTCGGACTGTGACCTCACCCGCCGTGATCCCCGGGAACATGTCCTTGCGCTCCTGCAGGTAGAAGATCAGGTCACGGTTGACGTCGGCCTCGAGTGTGACCGGGTTGGCGGGCAGGATCTCGCTCTGTTGGCGGATCTCCCGCTTGATCTTGCCGTAGGGCATGCCGACGACATCGGCGAGGTTCTTGAGCACCTCGTTGCGCGCCGCGATGTTCTCCGGAAGCTGCTCCGGGCGCACCTGCAGCGAGAGCGCGGTGCGGTTGCCGACCAGGGTCCTGCCGTTCGCGTCGAGGATCTCGCCGCGCTGGGCCTGAATCGGGATCTCCCGGGTCTGGTTGCTCTGCGACTGAGCCAGGTACTCGTCACCCGAAAGCACCTCGAGGTACCAGAGCCTGAAGAACACGACCGCGAAGACGACGAGTGCGATGCCGCTGAGCACAGCGACGCGAACAGCGAACTGCGCGTTCATCGGTCGCTGTTCTTCTTCACGAAACATCAGCCGGCCACCCCCAGCATGCCACGCCGGGCGCGGCGGCGCGAGGGAGCGCGATCCTCGACCAGGGCGGGGCGCAGAAGCCGCCTGATCAGCGGAAAGACGCCGATCGCGAGCAGCCCGCCGAGCAGCGCCTGCACGAAGATCTCA
>JBBRAH010000047.1:0-21411 GCA_038206985.1 Solirubrobacterales bacterium | reverse complement strand
AAACCGCTTGTCTCTGCGATGCCGGAGGAGAGACTCGAACTCCCGACACGCGGATTATGATTCCGCTGCTCTAACCGACTGAGCTACTCCGGCGGGGCGGGAATCGTAGCGGGGGTCATCTGTGTTCGCCGGTCGGCGGAGGGTCGTGATCGAACGGCCCCGGATCTGTCGGCTGGACCGGTCGAACTAGTGCGCCTCTTCCTCGACACCGCCTACTCCTCCCGCAACGGAGTCTGGGGCGGGCACACCACCAGTCAAGAGCAGAGTCGCTGCGCTACCTCCTGAACCTGAAGAAGTCGACGCTGCCCAAGAGGGCCACAAGCACTTCTGCTTAGGCGACGCATACCTGATCAGCCTCGCAACCTGACCTGCCCGTGAGGTAGGTGAACTGGGCGGCGTTGGTTAGAGTCGCTCGGGTGAGTGATCGCGAGCAACTCGATCGGGCCGTCGCCGCTGTCGTCAACGACTGCCTCCAGGTCAAGGACGGCGAGAATGTGCTCGTCGTCGCCAACCCCGCGACCCTCGGCCTCGGTGAGCGCCTCCGTGGCGAAGCTGGGCGGACCGGTGCCGATGCGGTTCTGGCCCTGATGGCCGAACGCGCCTCCGCAGCTGCCGAACCACCTGCACCCGTCGCCGCGGCGATGAAGGCCGCCGATGTGGTGATGGCGCCCACCGTCCAGTCGCTCTCGCACACGGCTTCGCGTAAGGCAGCCTCCGAGGCCGGCGCCCGCATCGCGACGCTGCCCGGCGTGACCGAGGAGATGCTGGCGCGCGTGATGAGCGCCGACATGGACGAGCTGCGCCGTCGTGGCCGGGCCGTCGCCGATGTCCTCAACGCCGGCAGCAAGGCCCGCATCACCTGCGCCAACGGCTCCGACTTCAAGCTCGGCCTCGAGGGCCGCACCGCGATTCCCGATGCGGGTGAGCTCGGCGCTGGCGGTGCGTTCGGCAACCTGCCCTGCGGCGAGGGCTTCATCGCGCCGCCGGAGGGCAGCTGCGAGGGAACCCTGGTCATCGACGGCACGATCGCCGGAGTCGGGATCCCCGAGGTGCCCGTGCGGCTCGAGGTCGTCGACGGCAGGCTCGCCTCGACCGACCGCCCCGAGGGCGAGGCGCTGCTCGCGTTGCTCACCAAGCACGGCCCCGAAGCAACGACAGTGGCCGAGCTCGGCATCGGCACCAACGAGAAGGCGATGCTGACGGGCAACGTGCTCGAGGACGAAAAGATCCTCGGCACAGCGCATGTCGCATTCGGGGCATCCGCGGCGATCGGGGGCAGGATCCAGGTGCCGGTGCATCTGGATTGCGTCGTGATGAAACCGACGGTTACGGTCGATGGGACCGAGATCGTTCGGGACGGCGAGCTGCTGCTCTGAGATGGCCGCCCCGGCTGGGCTCCTGCTCGCGGTGCCCAACGTATCCGAGGGTGCCGACCGGGCGCTGATCGACGACCTCGGGCGATCCTTCGGCGTCGCCTCGACGCTGCTGGACACCCACTCCGACCCGGTGCACGCGCGCAGCGTCTTCACCCTGGCGGGCTCCGGCGAGGATCTCCAGGCCTCGCTTCTGGAGGGCGCAGCCGTGACCATCGAGCGCCTCGACCTCGCCAGCCACTCCGGCGCCCATCCGCACATCGGCACGCTCGATGTCTGTCCGATCGTCTACCCGGATCCGGCGCAGAAGGGAGCGGCCGAACGGAGGGCCCGGCTGCTGGCCGTTGCCCTGGGCGAACTCGGCCTGCCCGTCTTCCTCTACGGCGGGCTTGCCTCCAACCCCAACCGGCGCGAGCGCCACTACTTCAGGCGCGGTGGGCCGGTCAGCCTCGGCGACCGCCTCGCCCGAGGCACCCTGGTTCCCGACCACGGCCCGCGTGAGCTGCACCCGCGCGCCGGCGCCGTGCTGGTCACTGCGCGCCCGCCGCTCGCCGCCTTCAACGTCGAGGTGGAGGGCATCGGGCTCGACGCCGGGCGTGAGATCGCCACTGCGATGCGCGAGTCGGGCGGCGGGCTCGCCGGTGTCCGCGCGATCGCCATCGAGCTGACCAACGGCCGCACCCAGATCTCGACCAACGTGCACGACCCGCACTCGGTCACCCTCGCTCAGGTGGTCGCGGAGGTGCATCGCCGCGCCGTTCCCTTCGGGGGGCGGGCGGCCGCGGCCGAGCTCGTTGGACTGGTCCCGGAGGCGGCGCTCGCCGGCTACCCGGAGGGCGTTCCGATCCGGGGCTTCGACCCGGCCGCCAGGACGATCGAATCGCGTCTCGCCGGCATCCCTTGTCACTGACCATCGCGCGCCCCTCGGCGCTGGAACGATCGAAGGCGGCACCCGCCCCGGTTGGACTACGCTTGTGCCATGCCAGGCAACACAAAGCAGCGGAAGCGCAAGCACCGCGGAACAAAGACGGGGAAGATCGACACTCGCGGCCGGACCGGCCGTCCGCGCAGCCGTGAGGAGGCGATGGCCCGGGCGCGCAAGCAGCGCGGTGGGGGCATCGACCGGCGGCTCGTGGCGCCCACCTGGCGCTCGGCCTCGATCCGCGGTGGATTCTTCGCCCTGCTGCTCTTCCCGATCTCGATCCTCTTCAACCAGACGGTGCCCGCAGCGCTGGTGCTGACGATCTTCGCGGCAGTCTTCTATGTGCCGCTCGGCTACTACACCGACCGTTTCTTCTATCGCCGCCGCCTCGCCAAAGCGCAGGCGGAGAAGGCCGCCAAGAAGCAGGCCCGTGGAGGCTGACGGCAGCAGTAGCAGCGGGCTGGACGTCCGCAGCTTCACGGTCGGGCAGGTCGCCGAGAACAGCTACATCTTCCGGCGGCCGAACTCCGATCGCGGCCTGATCATCGACCCGGGTGAGGAGGCCCCACGCCTGCTCGCCGCGATCGACGAGCTGGGGATCAAGCTCGAGGCGATCCTCCTGACCCACTGCCACTTCGATCACATCGGCGCCGTGACCCCGATCGCGAAGGCGACCGGCGCGCCCGTCTACTGCCCCGAGATCGAGGTCCCGATCCTCGCCGACATCATGTCCTACGTGCCCTGGCCCGGATTCGGGCCGTATGAGAGCTACGACGCCGACGAGACGATCAAGGGCGGCGAGAAGCTCGAGCTTGCCGGCCTCGAGATCGACGTGATCTTCACTCCCGGGCACAGTCCCGGCCACGTCACCTTCTCGATCGCCGGCGAGGCGGCCCTGTTCAGCGGCGACGTTCTCTTTCAGGGTTCGGTCGGTCGCACCGACCTTCCCGGCGGCGACTGGCCGACGCTGGCGCAGAGCATCCAGGGACTGCTCGAAGCCTTCGGTGACGAGACGACCATCTACCCGGGCCACATGGGCCTGACGACGCTGGGCGCCGAGCGTGCGAGTAACCCGTTCCTGCAGGCCGGCCCCGTCTGAGCGGCGCGATGAGCGCAGCCCGCAAGCACAAGGCGCCGAAGGGCACCTTCGACATCCTGCCCGCCGAGGAGGCGACCCGCGACCTGGTCGCCAGCCACGGCGATCAGCTTCTGGACGCGGCCGGCTACGGCCGGATCGAGACGCCAGCCTTCGAGGAGACGGAGCTGTTCGCGCGGGGCGTAGGGGAGAGCACCGACATCGTCAACAAGGAGATGTTCAGCTTCACCGATCGCGGTGACCGCTCCCTGACGCTGCGGCCCGAGGGCACCGCTGCGATCTGCCGCGCCTACGTCGAACACGGCATGCACAAGGACCCGCAGCCGGTGAAGCTCTGGTACCGGGGCCCGTTCTTCCGGGCGGAGAAGCCGCAGAAGGGCCGCTACCGGCAGTTCAACCAGATCGGCGCCGAGGCGATCGGCACGGAGAGCCCGCTGGCCGATGCGGAGCTGATCGTGCTGTTGGACGAACTACTGCGTGGTCTTGGCATTCAGGACATCGAGCTGCGGCTCGGCAGCCTCGGATCACCCGAGGTCCGGGCCGCCTACCGGGAGGAACTGCGCGACTATCTTCGCGAGCACGAGGGCGAGCTCTCCGGGGAGATCCGCTCCCGTCTGGACACCAACCCCCTGCGCGCCTTCGACTCCGATCATCCGGGAACGGTCGAGGTGATGGCCGAGGCGCCGACGATGCTGGCACGCCTGGAGGGCGACGATGCCCAGCACTTCGAGACCGTCAAGCGGCTGCTCGACCGCGCCGGCGTCCCGTACCGGCTCGATCCCTCGCTGGTCCGCGGCCTCGACTACTACACGCGCACGGTCTTCGAGTTCACCTGCGAGCGGCTCGGGGCGCAGTCCGGGATCGGCGGCGGCGGTCGCTACGACGGGCTGATCGAGACGCTCGGCGGCCAGCCGACTCCCGGCGTGGGCTGGGCGGCCGGGGTCGAGCGGATTATCCTGGCGCTGACGGAGGCGCCGCCGCCGCGGGTGCCCGAGGTCTTCGTCGTCTGCGGTGACGGTGAGCAAGCGTTCGAGCTGGTCCTCGACCTGCGTCGTCATCGGGTCTCGGCCCAGTTCGACCTTGCGGGCCGGTCCTTCAAGGGCCAGATGAAGCAAGCCGACCGCTCGGGCGCCCGCTTCGCCGCGATCCTCGAGCAGGACGGCAGCGCCAAGCTGCGCGAGATGGCCGGCGGCGAGCAGCAGGACGTGGCCCCCGGCGCGCTCGCCGAGACCGTGATCGCCGCCCGCCCCTGACGCCGCGTCCCTCGGAATGCGAGACTCCGCCGCCATGCCGGACCCAGACACAGCCAGCTCGAACAGCACGCCGGCAGGCGAGTTCCCCGCGCAGCGGGGCAACGGCTACCGCACGACCTGGTGCGGCGAGGTGCTCGCCGATCGCGTCGGCAGCGAGGTGCGGCTGGCCGGCTGGGTGCACCGGCGCCGCGACCACGGTGGCCTGATCTTCATCGACCTGCGCGACCGCACCGGCCTGGTGCAGCTCGTCTTCGACCCAGACGAGAGCCCCGCCGAGGCCGTCGAGCTGGCCCACAAGCTGCGCCCCGAGGACGTCGTCAGCGTGGGTGGCGCGGTCGTCGATCGCGACGCCGCGGTGCTCAACCCCGACCTGCCGACCGGTGCCTTCGAGGTTCGCGTCGCCACGGCCGAGTTGCTCTCCGACGCGCAAACCCCACCGTTTGCGATCGAGAGTTGGTCCGGGGAGGCCGGGGAGGAGACCCGCCTCAAGCACCGCTACCTCGATCTGCGCCGCGAGGGCATGCGGAAGGGGATCGAGCTGCGCTCGCGGCTGGTCAGCTCTATGCGCTCCTTCCTCGACGGAGAGGGCTACCTGGAGATCGAGACCCCGGTGCTGACCCGCTCCACCCCGGAGGGGGCCCGCGACTTCCTCGTCCCCGCCCGTATGCGCCAGGGCTCCTTCTACGCTCTGCCCCAGTCGCCGCAGCTCTTCAAGCAGCTTCTGATGGTCTCCGGCTTCGAGCGCTACTACCAGATCGCCCGCTGCTTCCGGGACGAAGATCTGCGCGCCGACCGCCAGCCCGACTTCACCCAGCTCGACATCGAGCTCTCCTTCGTGGAGATCGAGGACGTGCTCGAGGTCAACGAGCGGCTGATCGCCCACGTGCTCGCCGCCGCCGACATCGAAGTGCCTCTGCCGCTGCCGCGGATCACCTACGCGGAGGCGATGGACCGCTACGGCTCCGACAAGCCCGACACCCGCTTCGGCCTGGAGCTGGTCGACCTCAGCGAGGTGCTGGCCGAGACCGAGTTCAAGGTCTTCAGCGGCACGATCTCCGGCGGCGGCGCCGTCAAGGGGATTAACGCCGGTAAGCGCGAGTTGCCGCGCAAGGATCTCGACGGCCTGATCTCCGAAGCGCAGGAGCTGGGCGCCAAGGGCCTCGTCTGGGCCTTCCGTGAGGGGGACGGCTGGCGCTCGCCGACCGCCAAGTTCCTCAGCGAGGCCGAACTGACCGGATTGAACGAGGCGCTGGGAGCCGAGGAGGGCGACCTGTTGCTGCTCGTCGCCGACAAGAGCCCGGTCGCCAACGAGGTCCTCGGCCAGTTGCGCCGTCGGCTCGCCAAGCGCTGGGGCCTGATCCCCGAGGGCAGCCACGCGTTCTGCTGGGTCGTGGACTGGCCGATGTTCGCCTACAGCGAGGACGAGCAGCGCTGGAACCCGCTGCACCATCCCTTCACGGCTCCCGCCGGTGAACTCGACGACGCCGACCCCGGCGCCGCGCTGACTCAGGCCTACGACATGGTCTGGAACGGCTGGGAGATCGGCGGCGGCTCGATTCGTATCAGCGACCCCGTGATGCAGGAGCGCGTGCTCGGCCTGCTCGGGATCGACGCCACCGAGGCGGAGGCTCGCTTCGGCTTCCTGCTCGAGGCGCTGCGCTACGGCGCCCCGCCGCACGGCGGCATCGCCTACGGCGTGGACCGGATCGCGGCGCTCGCCCACGGCACCGAGTCGATCCGCGACGTGATCGCCTTCCCGAAGACCGCCTCGGGTGCCGACCCGCTGACCGGCGCGCCGGCACCTGTGGATGCGCAGCAGCTGCGCGAGCTCGGGGTCGCGAGCCTCGCCCCGCCCAAGCCCGCCAACGCACCGGAGTAGCGCCGGAGCGCACCGTTGAGCCTCTCCGACCTTCCTCCGGAGGACACGATCAGGATGGCGCTGGAGGCGATCGGCGATCGTGACCTCGAGCGGCTGCGCCCGATGCTGGATCCCGGCGTGGTGATCAGCACGGGACGCACGGACTATGAGGGTGTCGAGCGGGCCCTGGAGTGGGCGCAGAAGGCCTACGACTACCTGGACCGCCGCTACGTGGTTGAGGAACTCATGCCGCTGGGAGACGCCTGGCTGGTCGGAGCCCGGGTCGAGTACGTCTGGCGGGAGAGCGGCGAGGTGGGCGACGCGACACCAATCTGGCTCACCGCCGAGGTGGGTCCCGGTTGCCTCAGAAAGCTCGCGCTCCACGACGACGAGCAGGCCGCGCGGGCCGCCCTCGCCGGCTGAGACGAACGCCCGTAAATGGGCGGGACCAGCGTCCAGCCCGCCTCAAGGTTTGGGCCGAGACGGTCGAGAGATCGATCGACTGGTATTTTCCTTATGGGTTCGAGTTTGTACGACAGCCGCTCTATCCGTGAACCAACGCAATTGGCTTGGGGATCGATTCGCGAGGCGCCGTGCGCGGCAGTTTCGCTAAATCCCCACCTGTCCTCACAGGTTCTACAGCCGGGCGGCACCGGCAAGCTGGGACCCACTTTTATCTCCCCCGACGCGCTGCGCTGGGCCCACCAGCACACTGACCGGCCGAACGGGCGGCGCCCGTCATGAGGAAGGCGCTGAACGAGAACCCCCGGGTGCAGCTCGGGGTGCTTGGTGTTATCGCGGTCGTCTTCGCGATCATGCTCTACACAACGGTCCTCTCAGGAAGTAGCACCACGCCGCCCGCCGGGGATCCCGCTGCGGCCACCGCCGGCGCCCCTCCGGTCGATCCCGCCGCGGCAGCTCCGGCGACACCGGCTCCCGCAACCCCGGCGCCTGCGACGCCGGACCCGGCAACCTCAGCTCCCTCGCAGCCTCCCGCGACCACCAGCGCCGAGGGCCTGGTGCCGACGCAAGGCCTCCCCGAGGATGTGCTGGTCGCGCTCGCCAAGGGCGACGCGGTCGCCTTGATCGTCTACGACCCCGAGGCGATCTCCGACCGTCAGGTCAGGATCTATACCGACCGGCTGGAGAGTAATCCCAAGGTCTCCGTCTTCGACTCGAAGGCCAAGAACATCGCCGACTACTCGCGGATCACCGAGGGGGTCAGCGTCAGCCGGACTCCGGCGCTGGTGGTCGTCAGCCCGCGCAAGGGCAGCGATCAGCTGGTCGGCTCGGTCAGCTACGGATTCCGAAGCGCCAAGAGCATCGACACCGCTCTCGATGACGCCCTGTACGGGGGCGCCAACATCTCCGCCGCTCCCTGAGCACCCCCGACAGGCCTTACCCTCAGCGCTGGCGGCCCGTATCGACCGGCCGCTGATCGCATGAACGAGGCACTGCTGCACTACACCTCCGACGGCTCGCGTCAGGACGAGCCTCGCGACGGCGCCCACCGCGGGGCCGCCGGTGGCTCCGCCTGTGGCGACATGCTGCAGATCTCGCTGCTACTCGATCCCGCGGCTGGGATCAGCGAGCCGCGCTGGCAGGCGAAGGGCTGCGCCGCCGCCCGGGCCGCCGCCGCGGCGACCTGCGAGCTGCTCGACGGCGCGACCCTCGGCGAGGCGGCTCTGCTCAACGCGGTCGTGATCGAGGAGGAGCTCGGCGGTCTCAGTCCGGTCGGCGTTCACGCCGCCGCCCTCGCCGCCGATGCCTTGCATCGCGCGCTCGGTGCCGCGGCACTCTCGGGGGAGCCGCTGCTCGCGCCGCCCACGGGATCAAGCACGGGGGACGGAGGAGAGCGCGTCCTCGTCGCGATGAGCGGTGGGGTGGACAGCGCCGTGGCAGCGCTCCTGGAGCAGCGCGAGCACTCCAACGAGGTTTTCGCGGTGACGCTCGAGCTGTGGTCGGATCCCGCCAACGACGGCGAGCAGAGCTGCTGCTCCCCGCAGGCGGTGCGCCTCGCCCGCTCGGTCGCCCACTCGATGGGCATCCCGCATCTGACCGTGGATCTGCGCGACCGCTTCCGGGCCGGGGTAGTCGAGCCGTTCCTCGACGGCTACGCCGCCGGCTCGACCCCCAACCCCTGCGTGCGTTGCAACGGCCGCGTGCGGATCGAGCCAATGATCGAGATCGCCGGGCGGCTCGGTGCCGCCGGGCTCGCGACAGGCCACTACGCGCAGATCATCGACGACGGCCAGGGCTGTCTGCTGTCTGCCGCGACCGACGAGGCCAAGGACCAGGTCTACATGCTCTCCGCGCTGCCGATCGAGCTGCTCTCGCGGATGCGCTTCCCGCTCGGGGGGCTGCGCAAGCCCGAGGTCCGGGAGCTGGCCGCCGGCGCCGGCCTGCCGGTCGCCGGGCGTCCCGAGAGCCAGGACCTCTGCTTCCTCGCGGGCGAGGGCAAGGCCGGCTTCCTGCGCCGCCACGGGGGGCTCGCCGCTCGCGAGGGAGAGATCGTCGACTCCGAGGGCGCCGTCCTCGGCCGCCACGACGGCCACCACAACTTCACCGTCGGCCAGCGCCGCGGAATCCGGCTGGGCGCCCCGGAGCCGCTCTACGTGCTCGCCACCGACGCCGACTCCAACCGGGTTACTGTGGGCGTGCGCGGCCAGCTCGACCGCAGCGCGATCGAGGTCACCGATCCGGTGCTCTACCGCAACCCGGAGCGGGTCTCCGCCGTCAAGTTGCGCTACCGCTCGCGCCCGATCGGCTGCCGGGTGGAGGCCGGCGAGTCCGGCGCCGGAGCGGGGGAGGTAGTGCTGCGTCTGAGCGAGGCAGTCAGTCGTCCCGCCCCCGGTCAGACGGCCGTCCTGCTCGACGGCGAGGTAGTCGTCGGCCACGCGACGATCGCCTGAGCCGGGACTCCGATCGTCAGGCGTTGCGGGGCTTCGCGAGTTGGCCCGGAGACTCGGGTTCGAGCAGGAGGTCGATCAATTCGCCGACCGCTCGGTGCTCTGGCAGGGGCGGCTCCAGCGGGACGTCGCGCGCGACCGTGTAGTGGGTGCGGCGACCGTGTCTCTGCTTGCTCAGGTAGCCGGCGGTGACCAGCTGGGCCAGGATCCGATGGGTGCCCCGCTCGGTGAGGTCAGTGGCTGCCGCGATCTCGCGCACTCGTATGTCGGGATTGCGTGCGACGCACAGCAAGACCTTTGTGTGGTTGGTGAAGAGGTCCCAGTTTTGAGCCATAAGAGAAGTTTAGAGCAATATTCACCAGACATGAGTGCCGATACATTATTCAGAATACATGATCGCTGCTACAGTAGTTAGCTGCAAGGGTCAAGGAGGATCGATGTCTGTCCTTTAGGACAGGGAGGTGTGCGATGCGAGCTACGAGCAGATTCATCCAGCAATCACGATTTGGCAAGAGACTGCGAGGGGTCGCTGCTGCGACCGGCGTCGCGATCATTGTGAGCCTGGTACCGGCGGGGGCCACGCAGGCTGCTACATCGGTCGGCCTCGGCACTGCCGGCAGCTATGGAGTACTCAGCGGAGCGGGGGTGACGAACACCGGTCCCACAGTGATCAACGGCGATCTCGGTACCGCCCCGAATCCATCGGTGACCGGCTTCGGCGGTTCGCCGAACGGCACTGTCAACGGCGCGATCCACCGGGCTGACGGCGCAGCCATGCAGGCCAAGGCGGATCTGAAGACCGCCTACAACAACGCGGCTGCTCAAGGACCGAGCACTGCACTGCCGACTGAGCTGGGCGGCCAGACACTGAACCCTGGCGTCTATGACTCAGCCACTTTCGGCATCACCGGGACCCTGACCCTGGACGCCGGTGGCAACCCGGATGCCGTCTTCATTTTCAAGACGGAGAGCACGCTGATAACGGCGGCGCAATCTGAGGTCAATCTGATCAACGGAGCCCGGTCCTGCAACATCTTCTGGCAGGTGGGCTCATCGGCGACGCTCGGTACCGGATCCAGCTTCGCGGGCAACATTCTCGCGCTGCAGTCGATCTCGCTGAACAGCGGCGTAACCGTTGATGGTCGGTTGCTCGCCAGGAACGGCTCCGTCACTCTGATCAACGACACGGTCACGGTTGCGCCCTGCGGCGGCGGCGGCGGAGGCGGCGGCGGAGGCGGCGGCGGAGGCGGCGGCGGAGGCGGCGGCGGAGGCGGTGGCGATTCGCCAACCGCTCAGGTCAAGCAGTTTCCTCCCGCCAACGACCGCTGCATGTCGAAGGGCTTCCACGCACGGATCGTCGTTCGCGGCAAGGCGGAGGTGCGTCGGGTCAGCGTGTTCCTCGACGGCAAGCTGATCAAACGCGTCAGCCGGGCACGATTCTCGGTCTGGATCAAGCGACCCGGCCTGAGCGTCGGCTCGCACACCGTGCGTGTTGTCGCCGTCGATGTCAACGGGAATCGTGACTCCGACAAGCGCAGCTTCCGACGCTGCTCGAAGGCGTCGCTGAATCCCGGCTTCACAGGCTGATCGGGATGGACCTCGCACGTCGCCCACAAGGGGTCGGCGGGCCGGGACGCGGGCCGGGGCTGACAACCGCCCTGGCCCTCGCCCTGCTCGCCGGCATCCCGTCCCTCTTCGTAGGAGCCTCTACTGCCCAGGCGGCTGAAGCGAGCCCGGGTATGGTCAAGCTCTCGAACGAGAGGACGCTGACGCGGTGGGCACACCCCGTTCACAAGGTCGCCCCGATCCGGGCTCGACCGAGCGCCCAGGGGCGTCGGATCGGGCGCACTCATCGTCTGACCGAAGATGGGTTCTCCGAGGTCTACGTGGCGTTGCGAATGCTGACCAACCGAAGAGGACAAACCTGGATCAAGATCCGGATCCCCACGAGAGACGGGATCCGGAAGGGTTGGGTTCGCGCCTCGGCGCTCGGCCCGCTCTCCAGCGTACGAACCCAGCTGGTTATCAAACAATCGAGGAAGCGCGCCGTTCTCTACAAGGAAGGGCACCGCATCTGGAGTGCCCCGATTGGTGTCGGGGCGTCGCGAACCCCGACCCCCAGCGGGAACTTCTGGGTCCGGGAGAAGTTCAAGACACGCGGCTCAGGCGGCATCTATGGCCCCTTCGCTTTCGGCACAAGTGCGTACTCGGTGCTCAGCGACTGGCCGCGCGGAGGCGTGGTCGGCATTCATGGCACCGATCAGCCCGGTTTGATTCCGGGCAGGCCTTCGCACGGCTGCATCCGGGTTCGCAACCATGAGATCAGAGAGCTGTCGCGCCTGATGCCGATCGGGACTCCGGTGCGGATCCGCTAACAGCGGATGGTGACCTCGCGGCGCTCCTCGTCCCGAGCCCGAGCCCGAGCCCGACCGGCATTGACAGGACTCGCCGTACGGGTCAACTAGCCTTTCCCGACGTGAACTCGGCCGAGATCCGCGAGACATATCTCTCCTTCTTCGAGGCGCACGCGCACCGCCGCGCCGCGTCGGCCTCGCTGGTGCCCGGACCGGGCGACACCTCGACGCTGCTCACCGTCGCCGGCATGCAGCCGTTCAAGCCCTACTTCCTCGGCCAGGAGACGCCGCCGGGGCAGCGGATGACGACCTCCCAGCGCTGCTTCCGCACCCCCGACATCGAGGAGGTCGGCCTGACCAAGCGGCATCTCACCTACTTCGAGATGCTCGGCAACTTCAGCTTCGGCGACTACTTCAAGGAGCAGGCGATCGAGTTCGGCTGGGAGCTCTCGACGAGCGCCGACGGCTTCGGCTTCGACCCCGAACAGATCTGGATCACCGTGTTCGGCGGCGACGAGGAACTGGGCCTCGGACCGGACGACGAGGCGATCGAGTTATGGAAGGCCCAGGGGATCCCCGAGGAGCGGATCGTGCGGCTGCCCCGCAAGGAGAACTTCTGGCAGGGCGGCCCGACCGGCCCCTGCGGTCCCTGCTCGGAGCTCTACTTCGACCGCGGCCCTGATTTCGGCGGACCCGAGGACCGGCCCGGCGACGACTCGGACCGCTACCTCGAGTACTGGAACCTCGTCTTCATGACGTACGAGCTGCACGAGGACAACTCGCTGACTCCCCTGCCGGCCAAGAACATCGACACCGGCATGGGCCTGGAGCGGATGGCGGCGATCCTCCAGGGGGTCGACTCGGTCTACGAAACCGACCTGCTGAGGCCCTTGATCGACCTCGCCGAGGAGCTTTCCGGCAAGGAGTACGGCTCCGACCCGAAGGTCACGCGGGCGATGCGGATCCTGGCCGACCACTCGCGCGGCCTCGCCGAGTTGATCGGCGACGGTGTGGTGCCCTCCAACGAGGATCGCGGCTACATCCTGCGGCGCGTCATGCGGCGCGCCATCCAGCAGGGCCGGGTGCTCGGCCTGGAGACTCCGTATCTGGGCCGCTTCGCCGAGCGCGTGATCGAGACGCTCGGTGAGGTCCACCCGCAGCTCGAGACCGAGCGCAAGGAGATCCTCGGCTGGGTCCGTAGTGAGGAGGAGAGCTTCGGGCGCACGCTGGAGCGCGGTACCGAGCTGCTCAACCAGCTGATCGCCGACGCGACCGCATCGAGCACGTCGTGGATCTCCGCCGAGGACGCGTTCCAGCTGCACGACACCTACGGCTTTCCCTACGAGGTGACCCGCGAACTGCTCGCCGAACAGGGCCTCGCGGTCGACGACGCCGGCTTCGAGGCGCTGATGGAGCAGCAGCGCGAGCGCGCCCGCAGCGGTGGCTCCAACGGCGTGGCCGATCGCCACGACGCGGTGATCTCTTTCGTCGGGGGTGCCCCGCAGACCCGCTTCGTCGGCTACTCCGACCTCGGGGCGCAGACCAGCGTCGCGGCGGCCGCGGCGGTCGAGGGCGAGACGGACCAGTCCCTTCTGAAGCTCGAGGAAAGTCCCTTCTACGCGGAGGGCGGCGGTCAGGTCGCCGACTCGGGCAGGCTGAGCTGGAACGGCTCCGAGGCCGAGGTGATCGACGTCTACCGCGTCGGCTCCGATCAGGCGTTGCGCATCCGTGGCGCGGTGCCGGAGCCGGGCACCCGGGTCCAGGCGAGCGTCGATCACAGCGACCGCCACGCGACGATGCGCAACCACACCGCCACCCACCTCCTGCACGCTGCGCTCCGCGAGCGGCTCGGGACACATGTCCGCCAGGCGGGCTCCGCGGTGCGCCCGGACAAGTTGCGCTTCGACTTCACACACGGCTCGCGGCTGGAGCCCGAGGACCTGCGCTTCGTCGAGGACCGCGTCAACGGCTGGATCAAGGAGTCGGCGGCCGTGCGAGCGATCGAGATGGAGCGCACCGAGGCTGAGGCGCTCGGCGCCATGGCGCTGTTCGGCGAGAAGTACGGCGACTGGGTGCGGATGGTCGAGGTCGATGAGATCTCCCGTGAGCTCTGTGGTGGCACGCACGTGGCCAACACCGCCGAGGTCGGGCTGTTCACGATCCTCTCTGAAGGCTCCAGCGCCTCGAACGTGCGACGCATCGAAGCGATCACCGGACCGGCGGCAATCGACCTCTTCCAGCAGCGCAGCGCCCAGCTCGAGCGAGCCGGCGAGTTCCTCGGCTCCGCGGAGGACGTGGTCGGCGCGGCCGAACGGCTCAGCGAGCGACTCAAGGAACTCGAGAAGGTGGCCTCCAGGCAGGATGCCGCCGCTGCCGGCGATCGAGCCGGCGAGCTGGTCGAGGGCGCCGAGGAGGTCGGCGGCATCAAGGTCGTGGTGGGCTCGCTCGGAGAGACCGCCGATCAGAAGCAGCTGTTGACGATCGCCGATCAGGTGCAGCAGAAGCTCGGCGACTCCGCGGTCGTGCTCGGTGGAGCGGCCGCCGGCAAAGTGGCGCTCGTCGGGAGCTTCTCCCCGGGCGCTGTGGAGCGTGGCCTCTCGGCCGCCGACGTGATCAAGGCCGCTGCCGCGGTCGTCGGCGGGGGCGGGGGCGGGCGTCCGAACGTCGCCCAAGCGGGTGGGCGCGATCCCGACAAACTCGACGAGGCGCTGCAGACCGCTTTGACCGCAATCAACGCCGGGCTCGCCTGAGATGCGCATTCTCGCGATCGATCACGGTCTCGCCCGCTGCGGAATCGCCCTCTCCGATCCGAGCGGCACGATCGTGCGGCCTCTCGACCCTGTCGAGCCCCCCGACGCGGCGGCCGTCAGCACCCTGGTCGCAGAGCATGGGGTGGAGGAGGTCGTCGTCGGCCTGCCGCTCAGCCTCGACGGCAGCGAGGGCACCCAGGCCGGCCTGGTCCGCGAGTTCTGCGCCGAGCTGACGCGGATCGTCAGCGTCCCGGTCGAGACCTGGGACGAACGCCTGACGACCGCGATGGCCGCGGCCTCGCGCCGCGGTGGCGCCGGGGCGGCCGAGGACTCGCTGGCTGCCGCTCACCTCCTCGACTCCTACCTGATGGCGCGCGAGGCGCGGCTGCGCCGGGAACAGGCAGCCATCGGGGAGAATGAGGCCTGATGGCCGACCCGAACGATCCCCTGGTCCCCGAGGATCCCTTCGCCGAGTCCGAGGCTGACCGCGAGCGCGAGCGCCGGCGCCTGGAGCGCGAGGAGGGCCGCAAAGCCGGCGGTGGAGGCGCTCGCGAGCGCTCGACCCGCCGCTCGCTGGGCGACCGCGTGAGCGGAGCACTCGGCGCCGCAACCGACGCACTCTCGGGCCGCAGCGACGCCGGCCGCAGCGACGCCGACCCGTCCCCGGAAGCGCCCGAGCTGGAGCCGCCACAGGCGCCGGCTACGCCTGAACCGACGGCGCCCGAGCCGCACCCCAAGCCCGAGCCCGCCGAGCCGTGGCCCGGCGAGGACGATGCGGACGTGCCCTTCACGGACGAGAACGACACGGTCAGGGCGACCGGGATCCCGGTCCGCGGCCGGCCGGAGCCGGCGCAGCGCGACGTGACCGAGCGCTCAGCGCAGGCGATTCTCCTGCGCCGCCGCCTGCTCGCGGGCGCGGCCGTCATCGGCGTGGTCGTGGCGATCTTCGCCGTGCTCAAGATCGCCGGCGGTGGGGATTCCGCGCCGGTGCCCGCGCCGGCCAAGAACGAGGTCAAGAACACGTTCGCCCTGACGATCCCCGAGGGGCTCACCCGCGAACAGATCAGCACGCTCGTCAAGAAGGAGACCAACCTCAAGGGCAGCTACGAGAAGGCAACCGCCACGGCGCCGAAGGGCTTCTCGCTGAAGGAGTACGGCGCGCAGGACGCACCGTCCCTGGAGGGCTTCCTGTTCCCCGCGACCTACGACCTCGAGCGCAAGTCGCCGGCTGCGAGTCTCGTGAGCCGCCAGCTCGAGGCCTTCGGGGACAACCTGGCCCAGGTGAACCTGAAGGCGGCCGAGAAGAAGAACCTCACGCCGTATGACGTGGTGATCATCGCCTCGATGATCGAGCGCGAGATCGCGGTGCCCGAGGAGCGTAAGCTCGCCGCGGCCGTGATCTACAACCGGCTCGCCGACGGTGAGCCTCTGGGGATCGACGCCACGCTCCGCTACGAGCTCGACAACTTCGACAAGCCGCTGCTCGAGAGCGAGCTGCAGGCGCCGACCCCCTACAACACGCGGATCAACGCGGGCCTGCCGCCGACCCCGATCGGCAATCCCGGTCTCGCCTCCCTGGAGGCAGCGGCCAACCCGGCCAAATCCGACGTCCGCTTCTATGTGATCAAGCCGGGGAGCTGCAACGAGCACGTGTTCACGGCCGATGCCGCCGAGTTCGAGCAGGCGCAGGCCGACTACCAGGCGGCTCTGGAAGCCGAGGGTGGCTCGCCGACCCAGTGCTAGCTTCGCCGCATGCTGAACAAGCTTGCGGTCCTCGGGCAGCCGATCGCGCACTCGCTCTCCCCGGCGATGCACACGGCTGCGTTCGCCGAACTCGGCCTGGCTGAGCAGTGGAGCTACGGGGCGATCGAGGTCAGCCCCGAGCAGTTCGCCGGCCGCGTCAGGGCGATGCCCGGCGAGGGCTACGTCGGCGCCAACGTGACGATCCCGCACAAGCAGGCCGCGCTGGCGATCGCCGACACGGCCTCGGAGGCAACCCGCGCGGTCGGTGCGGCCAACACGCTGAGCTTCGCCGATGGAGCGATCCACGCCGACAACACCGACGCGCCGGGCTTGATCGCGGCGCTTCCCGCCGATCCCTCGGGGCTTGCCGCCCTGGTGCTGGGTGCCGGCGGGTCGGCCCGGGCCGTGGTCTGGGCTCTGCACGAGGCGGGCGCCGAGGTGAGCGTCTGGAACCGGACAGCTGCGCGTGCGGCGGGGCTTGCGGAGGAGTTCGGCGTCAGCGCGGTCGAGGCGGGGGAGCCCGCCTCGCCAGGCACCTTCGATCTAGTCGTCAACTGCACCGCGATCGGCCTGGAGCGGGCGGGCACTTGCACCGTGTCCAGCTCCGGCCACTCAACATTCAAGGACTTCGGTTTTGGCGTCGATCAGTTCAATGACCGGCAGGTTGTGGTTGATCTGGTTTATGGATCCACCGAGACCGGGTTGGTGAGAGCCGCGAAGGGTCGTGGTGCCAAGACAATCGACGGGCTGGAGATTCTGGTCCGCCAGGGCGCTGAATCTCTTCGGCTCTGGACCGGCCTCGAGCCTCCACTGGCAACCATGCGCCGGGAAGTGCAAAGCCGTCGCCACACATGACCCCAGATCCGAATCGCCCAGGACATCTGAAGCCCGTTCCCGCCCCGGGAGTCACGAACGCAGCCACAGCGCGGGATCTACGGGGGCATGAACAGGAGTCCGGAGTGCCGGGTCTCACCGCCCCCCTGACCCGGAGCCACTCCGGTCAGTTCATGACCGACGTGATCGTCGATCTCGGCTACCTGACCGACGAGCGCGTCGAACAGGTGATCGCCGAGGCACGAACCGGCGGTCGCTCCCCGGAAGCCCTGATGATCGAGCAGGGGCTGCTCGATCCGGATCAGCTCTCGCGCGCCACCGCCGAGCGCTACGGGCTCGACCACGTCGATCTCAACGACTTCCAGGTGGACATGGGCGCGGCCAACCTCGTCAACGTGCAGACCGCGCGCCGCTACCGGGCGGTGCCGATCGGCTACGACGGCCAGGAGGTGGTAATCCTGGCGATGGCCGATCCGGCCAACGTCCTGGCGATCGACGACATCCAGATGATGACCGGCCTCAACTGTCGGGTGGCGGTTGCCGCCGAGCCCGACATCGAGACCCTGATCAGCCGCCTCAACACGCTCGAGACGAGCGTCGCCGAGGCGGTCGAGGACGAGCAGGTCGAGGACGAGCAGGGCCGCGGCGACGTAACCGACCTGCGCGAGTCCGCCGAGGACGCTCCGGTCATCAAGCTCGTCTACTCGGTCATCGGTCAGGCGGTCGCGGAGGGCGCCTCCGACATCCACTTCGAGCCCGAGGAGAAGGAGATGCGGGTCCGCTTCCGGGTCGACGGCGTCCTGTATGAGGCGGCCCGGGTGCCCAAGCGAATGATCTCGGGCGTGGTCAGCAGGATCAAGATCATGGCCGAGCTCGACATCGCCGAGAAGCGCGTGCCCCAGGACGGCCGGGTCGGGCTCACGGTCGAGGACCGTCGGGTCGATCTGCGCGTCGTCACGATGCCGACCCAGCGGGGCGAAGGCGCCACGATCCGCATCCTCGACAAGTCCACGGCGCTGCGCTCGCTCGACCAGCTCGGCATGGAGCCGGGACAGCAGGAGCGCTTCGAGAAGAGCTTCCAGCAGGCCTATGGCGCGGTGCTCGTCACCGGTCCGACCGGCTCGGGTAAGTCCACGACGCTGTACTCGGCGCTGACCGAGATCAACGACGTGGAGAAGAACATCATCACCATCGAGGACCCGGTCGAGTACCAGGTCGCCGGTGTCAGCCAGGTCGGCGTCAACCGCAAGGCCGGCCTGACCTTCGCGACAGGCCTGCGCTCGATCCTCCGCGCCGACCCCGACGTGATCATGGTCGGCGAGATCCGCGACGCGGAGACCGCACGAATCGCGATCGAGGCCGCGCTCACCGGCCACATGGTGCTGACCACGCTGCACACCAACGACGCGCCCGGGGCGGTCACCCGCCTCTCGAAGATGGGCATCGAGGCCTTCCTCACCGCCTCCGCCGTCGACTGCGTCGTCGCCCAGCGTCTCTGCCGCACGCTCTGCACTGCCTGCAAGCGCCGCGTCGTGTTGCAGCGCTCCACGCTGGAGACCGCTGGTTTCCGCGTCGGGGGGGATGTCGAGGCCTACGAGCCGGTCGGCTGCGCGCGCTGCTCCGGCTCCGGCTACAAGGGTCGGCAGGGCCTCTACTCCGTGATGGAGATGAGCGAGCGGCTCCGCGATCTGACCGTGATCGGCGCCCCGCAGGCCGACATCACCAAGGCCGCTCGCGAGGAGGGCATGCTCACCCTGCGCGAGGACGGGCTGCTCAAGGTTCGGGCCGGAGTCACCAGCATCCAGGAAGTGGCGCGCGTCGCCGTTTGACCCCGGGCCGACAGGCTGGTGGGGGGCAGCCGTCAGAATGCCGCCGATGGATCGGCTGCGGCAACTGGAGGAGCGCCTCGGGGCGTTCGGGCGCTTTATGCGCCGCTGGGTCGAGCGCTTTCTGGAGATCGAGGGGATCGACCGCGGGATCGTGCTGGGTGCGCAGACCTTCACGGCCCTGTTCCCGCTGCTGATCACCTACTCGGCGGTTGTCGGACCCGACGGGGGCGGGGCCATCGTGCAGCGGCTCATCGACCGCTTCGACCTGCAGGACAACGCGGCCGATTCGCTGACCAGCCTCTTCTCGGCCTCCGACGGTGCGCGCGGCCAGGCGACCCTGATCGGCGGGCTGCTCGTGATCGTCACCGCGCTGGCCTTCGCCCGCGCCATGCAGCGCCTCTACGAGCACGCCTTCCAGATGGAGAAGCTGGGCCTCAGGGTCAGCGGTTGGGGCCTGCTGTGGCTTGCGGGGCTGGCTGCATGGCTGGCGCTGCAGCCGACGCTCGATGACCTGCTGCCGGTCGGTATCAATGCGCTGGTCTCCCTTGCGCTCGTCGGCGGGCTCTGGCTGCTGACCCCGTACCTGTTGCTGGCCCGGCGGCTCTCCTGGCTGGCGCTCGCCCCTTGCGCTCTGCTGACCACAGTTGCCATGACGATCGCCGGCGTGGCCTCGGTCGTAGCGATGCCGCGCCTGATCACGAGCTCGGCCGAGGAGTTCGGCACGATCGGCGTCGCCTTCGCCCTGATCGCCTGGCTCACGGCGCTCGGTTGGGTGTTGACCGTCTCGGCCGCGGGTGGGGCGGTGCTCGAGGATGCCGGTGGGTTCGGGGCCGCTCGCGAGCGGCTCGTCGGGCGCCTCGGTCGCAACACGGCCTGAGCCCTCCGGTCCGTCCGGACCGCGCCTCAGGATCCGGGGGAATGGGCAGCAAGGACAGCGATCAGGGGCCTGACGAGGAGGCCGATCGGGGCTCGCTCCCCGAGTCCGAGGCGGACGGCCCTTCGGCCGACAAGCCCGTGAGCGAGGTCAACGGGGGCGCGCTCGAAATGGTCGCCCGGGCCGCCGACGAGGCGCATGTCCCGCGACCTGGCATGGGCCATCTGCTCTTCGGTCCCGCGGCCGGGCCGATCCCGTCGGTGCGGGCGATCCTCAGGGTCCTGGTGACGATCATCGTCGTCGGTGCCGCGCTGTATGTGATCTACCGACTGCGGACCCCGATCTACTTCCTGCTGATGGCGACCTTCATCGCGGTCGCCCTCTCCGGCCCGGTCACCTTCCTGTCCCGGCGCATGCCCAAGGGCGGGGCGATCGCGCTCGTCTATGCGGGCGTGGTCACCGTCCCGATCGGGATCGGCGCGATCCTGATCCCACCCCTCGTCCGGGCGGCCGCCGACCTGGTCAGCGACTTCCCGAGCTACGTGCAGGACCTGCGCGATGCGATCAACGGCAACGACCAGCTCAAGGAGATCAACGACAACTTCGACATCACCAGCAAGCTCGAGGAGTTCGCCACCGATGCCGCCTCCAAGCTCGATGACGTTGCCGCCGTGCTGGCCGATCTCGGCGCCGGGCTGGTCGGTTCGCTCTTTGCCCTGGTCACAGTCTTGATCCTCAGCATCTTCATGGTGGCCCGCGGCAGCCGCTGGATCGATCGGGCACTGACCACACGCCCGTCCGAGGAGGCAGAGGTGATCAAGCGGGCGCTGGACCGGATGGCGATCGCCGTCGGCGCCTACGTCGGTGGTGCGCTGTTGCAGGCGACGATCGCCGGCATCGCCGCGTTCGCGGTCCTGTCGATCCTGGGAGTACCGTCGCCGCTGGCGCTCGCGGTAATCATCTTCGCCCTCGATCTGATTCCCCTGGTCGGCGCGACGCTCGGCGCGATCCTGGTCGGGATCGTGACCCTGTTCGCCGATTTCCCGACGGCGACCATCATCTGGGCGATCTTCGCGATCGTCTACCAGCAGTTCGAGAACTACGTGATCCAGCCGCGGATCCAGGGCCGGGCCGTCCAGCTCGACCCGTTCATCATCGTGATCGCGGCGCTGTTCGGCGGCACGCTCCTGGGGATCATCGGGGCCCTGGTCGCGATCCCGGTCGCGGCCGCCTCGCAGATCGGCGTGCGCGAGTTCCTGACCTACCGCGGGACGACGATCCGCCGCCAGTTGGAGCAGGTCCGCGAGCCCGAAGCCGGGAACGTAGCCGAAGCCTGAACGCCGGCCTGCGGGGCGCACGTTTTGTCCAGCCGGGCTCAAGCCTCGAGCCGATCCTGACGAAGTACTGGACGTATGGACGAGCAGTTTGATTTCGCCGACGTGCTCACGCGCATGGTTGACCTACGCGCTTCCGACGTGCACCTCACGCCGGGCTTTCAGCCCGCGATTCGCGTCCGCGGCCGGATCACGCCGCTGGAGGACTATCCACCCCTGACACCGCAGCAGACGCGCGACGTCGTCTACTCGATCCTCAACAACGACCAGCGCAAGCGCTTC
>JBBRAH010000046.1:0-21686 GCA_038206985.1 Solirubrobacterales bacterium | reverse complement strand
GAGAAGGTGCGCGTAGCGATCATCGGAGTGGGCAACTGTGCCTCGGCGTTCGTTCAGGGCGTGGAGTACTACAAAGACGCTCACGGCTCCGAAGCTGTCCCCGGTCTGATGCACGTCGACCTCGGTGGCTACCACGTCCGTGACATCGAGTTCGTCGCGGCGATCGACATCGATTCCGAGAAGGTCGGCAAGGACCTTTCGGAGGCGATCTGGTCCGGTCAGAACGACACGATCAAGTTCGCCGAGGTTCCCCACATGGGGATCAAGGTCGAGCGCGGCATGACTCATGACGGTCTCGGCAAGTACCTGAAGCAGAAGATCACCAAGGCTCCGGGCGAGACCGCCGACATCGTCGGCATCCTCAAGGAGACCAAGGCTGACGTTCTCGTCTGTTACCTCCCGGTCGGCTCCGAGGAGGCGACCAAGTGGTACGTCGAGCAGGCGCTGGCGGCCGGCGTCGGCTTCGTCAACTGCCTGCCCGTGTTTATTGCTCGCGAGGACTACTGGGACAAGCGCTTCCGGGAGGCCGGGCTGCCGATCATCGGTGACGACATCAAGTCCCAGGTTGGGGCGACGATCGTCCACCGTCAGCTCGCCCGTCTGTTCCACGAGCGCGGCGTCTCGCTGGCCCACACCAGCCAGCTCAACGTCGGCGGCAACATGGACTTCTTCAACATGCTCGAGCGCGAGCGCCTCGACTCGAAGAAGATCTCGAAGACCAACGCGGTCACCTCGGTGATGGGCAAGGAACTGCCCCCCGATGACGTGCATGTCGGTCCCTCCGACTACGTGCCCTGGCTGACCGACCGCAAGTGGGCTCACATCCGTCTCGAGGGCAAGTCCTTCGGCGATGTGCCGCTCACCGTCGAGCTGAAGCTCGAGGTCTGGGATTCACCGAACTCGGCCGGCGTCGTCATCGACGCAGTCCGCCTGATCAAGCTGGCGCTCAACACCGGCATCGCCGGCCAGCTGGACGGCCCGTCCTCCTACCTGATGAAGTCCCCTCACACTCAGCGTCCCGACGAGGACGCGCGTGAGCACACCGAGGAGTTCATCGGTACCTACGCTCGCACGGCAGCCGCCGGGCGCGCCAAGGAGGACGTCGACTCGCAGACGACCGAGGCCAAAGCCGAGGTCTGAGCGAAACACGCGAGTCCAGCCGGATCTCGCTGGGGCGCGGTTCACCTGCCGGGTGAGCCGCGCCCCTTTTTTTGATGCATCGCACCACCTCCTCGGGCTTCGCCCTGCGGGGGTGCGCGCCGGGCCGGCGGATCGCGGCGCCGCTGTGAGGTTGCGGGACGTTCGGTGGGTTAGCGGCGGAGGGTGGTGCGGAGCTCGCCCAGGGTGGGGGAGCTGACGATCGTCTCGTCGCCGTCCTGCAGCCAGATCCTTGGCTTGCGGGTGCTGCCCACGCCGCTCGGGGTTCCGGTCGAGATGATGTCGCCCGGCTCGAGGGTCATCAGGCTCGAGAGGTGGGCGACGAGTTCGGCGACGCCGAAGATCAGGTCGCCCGTGTCCGACTCCTGCATGCGCTCGCCGTTGAGGTCGAGGGCGATCCCGATCGCGTCCGGCGCTCCGGCCTCGTCGGGTGTGACGAGCCAGGGACCGCAAGGCGCCGAGCCGTCGAAGATCTTGCCGGGGATCCACTGCGGCGTCTGGAACTGGAGGTCGCGGGCGGAGAGGTCGTTAAGCAGCGTGTAGCCGGCGACGTGGTCGAGGGCGTTCTCTGCGCCGATCTCCTTGGCCCGGGTGCCGATCGCGAATGCCACCTCCGCTTCGAAGTCCACCTTCTCGCTGGAGGCCGGAAGCTGAACGTCGGCGCCCGGCGCGGCCAGTGCGTTGGCGAACTTGGCAAAGAATGTCGGCACGGGCGGTGGCTCGATGCCGGCCTCCTCGGCGTGAGCGGCGTAGTTGAGGCCGATGCAGACGATCTTCTGTGGGTCGGTGATGGGCGACAGCAGTTCCACCTCGGCAAGCGCGACCGTTGCGCCGGTGCCCTCGACGACCGCGGTGAGCGCCTCCAGGGTGTGTGCTTCAAGCACGGCACGGAGGCCGGTCGGCAGTGCGGCGCTCGTCCGCTCGCGTCCGGACTCGGCCGCGGACCCCAGTGCGTCCCAGAGATCGAGGACGCCGTCCCCGACGACTGCGCCGGCCCGGACGCCGCGTTCTCCGCGGTAGCTGATCAGCTTCACGCGCGGCAGCCTATTCCTCGTGCCATAATCGCCGCCCCACGGGTCCTCGGACCCGGCGGAGAAGTTCCGAAAGGTTCTCCAAGGGGGCGTAGCTCAGTTGGTTAGAGCGCCGGCCTGTCACGCCGGAGGCCGCGGGTTCGAGTCCCGTCGCTCCCGTTCATCGAGGATGTGGCTTGGGAACGGGGTTTGCGGGTACGGGCCGCATCCGAAGCGGGAAAGACTCAGCAGATGGGTACCGCCTATGGGGTGCCAAACCGACGGTCGCCCCGATCTCGTCCAGATCAACCCTTCGGGCTGAGGGGGGCGTCGATGCCTAAAGCGTCGCTGACCGCCTTCGCGAAAGCGATTGGCTGGTCGGCGGGTATGAGGTGGCTCGTGTCGGAGACCTCGACGAGTCGCGCGTGCGGAATTAGTCGGTGGACACGCCTGGTCGTGCGACGGAATACCGGCTCGGAGATGTCGCCGATCAGGATGGTGGTCGGGCAGGAAAGGCCGCGGACGGTCTTTGCGCGCGGACTGGGCGGTACGAGCTGGAGCACCTCTCGAAGCGTCGCTCGGGCGTGGCGAACCGCGATCGAGCGCCATTCCTCGGGATAACCATCGTAAGCGTTGCCTCCGGTGGTGAATCTGCTGGTCCACCGGTAGTAGCCAACCGCTGCTCCTTCGGGATCCCGGAGGAGAAGCCAGCGGGCCAGCGCCGTTCCCATCGCCCGCGAGACAGCCAGCGAAGGGTGTAGTGCCACCTGGTAGGCCGGCTCGGCCATCACCAGCGCATGCACGAGCTCCGGATGCTGGCTCGCAAGCCCGAACGCGATGGGTGCGCCTCCGCTCTGCGTGACCACTGCCGCCGGCGTCGCGCCGAGCTCGCGAAGCAGGGCCGCCGCATCCTCGACGTGATCGCGCAATCCTCTCGCCAAGCTGCCCCGCGACTCTCCGAACCCACGGCGGTCATAGGTGATCAGGCGCCGTCCAGGCGGCAGCTGCGCTATAGACCGCTCCCAGATGAAGCTGCTCGCGCCGGTGCCGTGAAGGAACAGGACGGCTGGACCATCCCCTTGCTCGTCGTAGTGGAGCGCAGTCCCGTTGACCGCCACTGTCGGCACCTGGCGATCCTATCCAATGCGCAGCGGGATCGACGCTGGCGAGCCTCGGCTTCCACTGAGCCGGGCGGCCGACCTCATCCGACTGAAGAAAGACGACGCCCGCCGGGAGTGCCGGCGGGCGTCGCTCTCTCCATCCTCCCCTCCCCGAGGGGAACCCGAAAGAATCAGGTCGTCCCCAGCATAACCGCTGGTTAGTGCGGATCGCTACAGAGCGCCGCCGGCAGGAGTGGGGGCTGTCGGGTCCGAGCCCTGCTCGCCGATGCTCTCCCTGGCCAGGTACTCCTCGGCGAGCAGCGGGTTCTCCCGGGCGCGCTCGACGATCTTCAGCAGGTCGGATGCGGTCGCGACCTCCTCGACCTGCTCCTTGATGAACCACTGCATGAACTGCTCGCCCTGGTAATCGCCGGCCTCCCGGGCGCTGGCGGCCAGGGCGTTGATCTGAGTACTGACGCGCTTCTCTTGATCGAGGCCCAGCTGGATGGGCTCGACGATGTCGGCGAAGGAGTTCTGCGGACCCTCGACCGCCGGCACCTCCACGGCGTGGTCGGCGTCGAGCAGGTACTGGATGATCATCATCGCGTGGTTGCGCTCCTCGACCGCCTGGCGGTAGTAGAAGGATGCGAGCCGGGGGAGGGTCTCGCCGTCGAAGTAGATCGCGATGGCAACGTACTGCTGGTGCGCGGCGAACTCGTTGGCGACCTGGGCGTTGAGCAGCTCGGGGAAGGATTTCTCGGACATCGAATCGGCCTCCTTGGTGGGTTGCGGGGACCCCGACGGTAGCGAAGCCGGCGAGTTAGGTGGGCCGTCATTCCGCTTAGGCAAGCCAAATGCGGGCGCCCTAACCGTTGGCGCCCCGCTCGCTCAGGCGAGCCCGAAGCCGGTTGCCCTGGCCTCGAGATGGAGCGGACTGGTGGGCAGCCCGTCTGGGACCGGACTCTCGTTGTAGCCACCCGGCGCGACGTCGTTGGGCGTCGTCGGATGCATCATCGAGGCCAGGTACTGGATGTGGTCGCGGCCAACGGAGAGTTCGGTCTGGCCGCCGCCGTAGGCGCCGATCCCCTCCCGCTCGCAGTACTCGTAGGCGCCGAACAACTCCTGCAGGCTGCCGATTCGCGAGGGCTTGACGTTGACGATCCTGGGCTTCCAGGTGAGGGCCTCGATGTCGGCGATCGAGTGGATCGGGGCATCCCACGTGATCCGATCCCGGTGCGGCTCGAGCACGGGAATCGTCTCCGGGTTCATCTCCGGATCTTCGAGCCAGGCGTCAGGGAAGGCGGTCGCGAAGCGCTCGTAGAACTCCGGGCTCGCGTCTACGTCGACGGGGGTGTCGCGATAGCAACCCTTCAGGTCAAGTGAGTCGATGGCTCCACTGGCGACCAGCATCTCGATCTTCTCCGCCGGCCAGTCCGGCTGCGGGTCGAGTTTGAAGCGGATCCCCGGGTACCTGGCGATCCGCGTGGCAATCGGCTCGAACGCCTCCTCGATACCGACCCCCGCGATGTCCCCGGCTCGGACCGAGCAGACGAAGTTGAGCGGACTCATCTCGCGGGCCAGCACCTCGTGCAGTGGCTTGCCCGCCTGCTGCAGGGCCAGGTCGAGCGCGGCGCTCTCGTAGGCCCAGCGCCGGTACAGGCGGGAGGCGTCCATGATCGGCGGCGCGGGGAACAGCTCGAGAGAGCCGATCAGCTCGCAGAGCTCGCCGACCGTGGCCGGGCCGCTCAGGTCGTGGATCGGGCCGACGTCGCGGTGGGCGATGTGGTCGAGATCGTTGTAGACGACATCCTCGCCGCGGCCCTGTAGGCCGCCGCCGTGCATCGTGATCAGGGTCGAGGGCCGACTGAAGCCTGAGTCGAAGGTCCGGTCGAGGTCGGTGAGCTCGTAGGAGTCGATCTCGATGGGCAGCTGGGCGATCAGGTCGAAGAGGGGCATGTGATGAATGTATTGGACGGTATGCGCCGGTAGTCCCGCGACTGCCGTCCTCTACGCTGGCGCGTCCCCATGGACTCCACCGACACCGTAATTATCGAGATCGGGATTCTGGTGGCGGTGATCGTGGTCGCCTCGCTCATCGACCTGCGTCTCTTCGGTCGCGGCAAGCGGGCGCCGAGCTTCCGCGACGCGGTCATCTGGTCGGTCGGCTGGGTCGCGCTCGCCGGCGTCGCTGCGCTCGTCATCTGGGGGACTAAGGGTGGCGAGGACGCGGTGCTCTTCACGACCGTCTATCTGATCGAGCGCTCACTCTCGATCGACAACGTCTTCGTCTTCCTGCTCCTGTTCAGCTACTTCGCGGTACCTCCCGAGCACCGTCCGCGGCTGATCATCATCGGCATCTTCCTGGCCCTGATCCTGCGCGGCCTGGCGATCGTCGGCGGGGTTGAGTTGCTGGAGCGCTTCGACTTCCTGATCTACGTACTCGGCGCCGGACTGCTGATCCTCGCGATCCGCATCGCCCGCGGCCTCGAGGACTCGATCGACGTCGAGAACAATCTGATGATCCGGGCAGTGCGCAAGGTCTTCCCGGTGGAGACCGGCGACCACGGCGGTGGCTGGTTCCTGCGCAAGCAAGGGAGGCTCTACACCACGCCGATCTTTCTCTGCCTGGTCGGGTTGATCTTCACCGACATCATCTTCGCGATCGACTCGATCCCAGCCGCCTTCGCGATCACGCGCGACACGTTCATCATCTGGTCGGCCAACGTCTTCGCCCTGCTGGGCCTGCGGGCGCTGGTGGTGCTCGTCGACAGGTTGATCGATCGGTTCCAGTACCTCGATCAGACGATCGGGGTCGTGCTTGCCGCGATCGGGATCAAGCTGATCCTCGAGGAGGCGGACGTGATCCACATCGACCCGCTCGCCTCGCTCGCCGGTGTGGCCGCGATCTTCGCGATGGGCATCACGCTCTCCGTCGTCCGCGACGACGGGGATGACGACGGCCCGGGTGGCGAGGTCGTGGCCGGCCCTGTTGTCGCGGAGGAATCCGGCGCCTAGCCTTCCCCGGCCTGCGGCCGCCCCGGCGATTTGTGGCGTGGACGTCCACCGGGAGATCAGCGCCGCCAACTACCGAGGTTGAGATTGAGCCGCCAGGGGCGGCCCGATTTCAACCTTACGGCCTCGACACCGGCCAGCACCAGATCGAGCCGAGCACTGCGGCCAGGGAGTAGGCCGTCGCCGTCGAGCCGAGCCCGATCGCGAGCCCGTCGAGAAAGCCGCTCGCACCCTATCGCCGGGTCGAGTCAGTGCCGGGAGTCAGGTCATCGATCGCCAGCGCGGCTGCGGCGAGGGCGCCGAAGGCGGCGATCGCAACCGTCAGGTCGAAGTCCGGGGTGTCCTCCTCCTTGGCGTGACTGAGCCCCCGCAGCGAGCGGGCAAAGATCATCGTGGCCGGCGCCCCCCGGGCGATCTCCGCCGCATCGTGCAAAGCGCCGCTGCTCAACGCCTCCGCACGACCTCCCCGGGCCGCGCAGGCCTCCGTCGCCGCAGCCACGAGGGCCTCGTCGAAGGGAATCGGCTCGATCCGCCAGATCGGTTCGATCTCGAGCTCGCAACGCCGCTGTTCCGCCGCTCGGAGCGAGGCGGCCCGCACCGCTTCGTGCAGGCGATGCAAGGCGTCGGCCTCCGGGTGCCGCAGGTCGATCCCGAGCCGAGCCCGCCCGGCGACCGCGGTGATGATCCCTGGCTCGAGGTCGAGGATCCCGGTCGTCCCGACGCCTCCCTCCTCGCGGGCCAGGCGCTCGACCGAAAGCGCCACCTCAGCGGCGGCCAGACCCGCGTCATTGCGGACCGCCATCGGCGTCGTCCCGGCGTGGGCCGCCTGCCCAGAGAACATGTGCACCTCGCGCTCGACACCCGCGCAGCCGGAGACGGCCGCGCACGGGAGCCCCTCGTCGTCGAGCACCGGACCCTGCTCGATGTGCAGCTCCAGATAGCGCCAGACGCGCTCGAGGCGGGATCCGGCGTCCAGGACCCGGTCGAGCTTGACGCCGTTCTCGGCGAGCACCTCGGTGATGTCACGGCCGTCCGCGTCGGTGAGTCCGGCCAGTGCCGGGGGATCGAGTGTGCCCGCCAGCGCCGAGCTGCCGAACAGGCTGCGCCCAAAGCGGGAGCCCTCCTCGTCCGCGCAGTCGAGCAGAGCGATCGTTCGCGGCGGGGTGCGCCCCGATCCCACCCAGGCCCGCAGCACTCCCAGCCCCGCGGCGACGCCGAGGCAGCCGTCGAGCCAGCCGCCGGCCGGTACCGAGTCGAGGTGCGAGCCAAGCACCAGCGCGGGCTCGCGATCTCCCTCGAGGTAGCTCCACAGGTTGCCGGCCTCGTCGCGCTCGGCGGCCAGGCCCAGCTCTCCGAGTTTTCCCTCCAGCCACTCCCGCGCGGCTCGCCACTCCTCGTCCCAGCAGACCCGCCGCGCGCCTCCGGGTCCTCCCGTGAGCGAGTCAAGCTCGCGCAGATCGGCGATCACCGCGGCGGCATCGATCTCCGGAGCCGGCGGCGAGGCGGCCGAGTCCATCTAACCGACGCGCTCCCGCCGCAGGGACTGGGCCAGGCAGTGAGCGCCGCCGCCACCCAGGGTGAACATCTCGAGGTCGGGATCGAAGACCTCGAGCCCGTGGGCGCGGAGCTGGGCGTTGAGGTCCTCGGAGCGCTTCGTCGAGATCACACGGTCCTCGCCGAGCGACATCGCGTTGACGCCGAGGCCGAAGGCGTCCTCGACGCTGACCTCGAGGATCTCGAAGGCGGCGGCCTTCAGCCAGCGCACCAGCCCGGTGCTCGCCGCCTCTACGCAGACGGCGGCCAGCTTGGGCGCGAGGATCGAGACGAGCACGTCGATGTGGATGAAGTGGCTCGGGATCGGCTCGATCCGGACTTCCCAGTCCCACTCCTCGAACCAGGTCGCGAGCTGCTGCGCCGCGGCCTGCGAGGTGCGCTCCTCGCCGTTGCCGATCAGCAGCTTGCCGGGCTCGACCATGATCACGTCGCCCCCCTCGAGTGAGCCGGCGCTGATCATGCCCGCGAGCGGGATACCCGCCCCCTGGTAGAAGCGCAGTACGGAGGCGTACTCGCCCCGGCGCCAGCTCTGGGACGGCTGGGTGACGACGCCGCCGAGCGGGGTCGCGACACTCGAGTCCCGTGCGAACACCTGGTAGGGCAGGTGCGGTTCGGGATCGAGCCAGTGAACGTTCACCCCCGCCGACTCGTAGGCGGAGACCATCTCGGCATGCTGGCCCAGAGCCGTCTCCGGCTCGAATGGGCGACCGCTGTCCAGGGTCGCCTTGGAGATCAGGCTGGTCCGGGCCCAACGGAAGTGGATGGGCGGGCAGAGCAGTACGTCGAGCAGGCGCCCGTACTCGGAGTCGGCGCCCCAGGCCAGGCCCGGATCAGGCGCGGCGCTCATTCGAGCACCACCCGGATCGTGCGCAGCGTGCGGTCGCTCGCGCCCCGCACCTGCCCTCCTTGACCGAGTGAATCCGAGATATAGGTCAGGGTCTCCGCCGTCAGCCGCTCGCCCGGCAGGACGTTGGGGACTCCGGGTGGGTAGGCGGCCAATGACTCGGCCGCGATTCGGCCCTCAGCCTGCGCGAACGGCACAATCTCCTGCGGCCCGAGGAAGGCGGCCCGAGGGGTCATCTCCGTCGGTCCCCATGGCGGCGGTGGAGCGAAGGGGTCGTGACGGGCGCCCCCTGCCGCCAGGGTCCCCGCCGCCTCGCTGAGAGCGGCGAGGAAGCGGGCGCCGGTTTCTGCGACGGGCTCGCCGATTCCGAAGACTGCGACCAGGACGTTCTCGGCATAGAGCTCGACCCAGACGTTGTGCTCCTCCTGCATCCGCTTCGCGATCTGATGCCCCGTGGCACCGGAGCCGCGCACATCAACCGTCAGCCGCATCGGGTCCCAGGCATGGACGCTGGCGCTCTCGGTGATCTGCTCATCAAGTACATCGAGGCCCGGCACGGCGCGCACCGCAGCCCGCAGGGCCTGCAGGGAGTCGATCGTCTCGGCGAGCAACTCGGCGCCATGCGTTGCGGCGTGGCTGCGGGCCGCATCCAGGGAAGCTCCGAGTAGGGCACTCGGGCTGGTGGACTCGATCAGCGTCACGGAGCGATCCAGAAGCCGCTCATCGATGCGCTCAGAGCCGAGATGGACGATCGCCGACTGCGTCAGGCTGCCGCCGAGCTTGTGCACGGAGTTGAGCACCAGGTCGGCGCCCAGCGCCAGCGCGTGTGTGGGGAGGCGGTCTGAGAAGGCGAGGTGCGCCCCCCAGGACTCGTCCACGACCAGCGGAACGTCGTGGGCGTGAGCGACCTCGGCCAGGCCTGCGATATCGGCGACCGCCCCGAAGTACGTGGGGGAGACGGCCAGCGCCGCGGCGGCGCCCGGGTTGGCGTCCAGTGCCACGCCGAGCGCATCGGGCGTCAGGCAGTGGGCGACACCGAGTTCGTGGTCGAGCTCGGGGGAGACGAAGTGCGGCCGGACTCCCGAGAGCACCAGCCCGTCGATCACCGATGAATGGACGTTGCGCTGGATCACGGCGCTGTCGCCGAGGTGGGCCAGCGTCATGCAGATCGCGTGGTTGCCGCCCGAGGCGCCGTTGACGAGGAACCAGCTGCGCCGAGCTCCCCAGGCCTCGGCAGCGAGCCGCTGCGCCTGCTGGAACGGCGTGTCGTCGGGATCCGGGCCCAGATCGATCCCCTCCAGGCCGGCCGGCAGGTCCAGCAACAGGGCATCCGGGCCGATCGCGTCGATCAGCCGGGCATCTGCGCCGGCGCCGCCTTTGTGCCCAGGGATGTGGAAGCGGCCCGGGTTGCTGCGGGCCCGATCCCGGATCGCATCGAGATAGGGGGTCTGCGTCTGGTCACTGTCGGCCACGGCTGGAAGGTACTCCTGATGGGGTGCGCGGGCCGACCCGCCGATGCGGTGGCGCCCAGCGGGCGCTCGCGCCGGCGAATCCGGGTCGCTTGGCGCCGCGCGTTTCGCTGCTAGCCTTCCGTCGTCTCGCCGATGCCAGACGACGACCTCCCTCGAAGTACCAGGCCCCGCGGGCTTCACGCCCGGCCCCGCCACCGGCGGCGGCCTTGTGTGCGCCCAGCCCGCTCTGGGCTCGCGGCCACACCTTTCGCGCCCTCGGCACGAGCGCTGCGAGGATGCCCGTGACCGTTCTGCTGCTGGTCTTGGTCTTTGTCCTGGTGCTGGTCAATGGATTCTTCGTGGCCGCCGAGTTCGCCGTCGTGCGCTCGCGGCCGGGACGCCTGCAGGCGCTGGCCGACGAAGGCGATCGCCGGGCCCAGATCGCCCTTGACCAGATCGGCCGCATGGACGAGTTCGTCGCTTCCTCCCAGGTCGGGATCACCCTCGCGTCGATCGGCATCGGCTTCCTCGGCGAACCGGCGATAGCGAACCTGATCGAGCCGCTGATCGAGGGCGTCGCCGGTGAGGCGCTCGCCTTCGGTATCTCGCTCGTGATCGCCTACTCGATCATTACGTTGCTGCACGTGATCCTCGGCGAGCAGGCGCCGAAGATGGTCGGCATCGCCCAGGCGGAGCAACTGATGCTGCGGATCGCGCGCCCGATGTCCGTGTTCCGCACGCTGTTCAGCCCGCTGATCGCCCTGACCAACAGGCCGGCGCAGTGGATCGTGCGCCGCATCTTCCGGATCGACGTGCTCGAGGGGGACGAGGGCACCCCCGAGGACGTGCGGCTACTGATCACCCGGGGGGCGGAGGGCGGCAATCTCGACATCGGCGAGGCGACGATGCTCTCCGGCGTTTTCCACCTGCACGAGCAGGAAGCCCGCGAGGTGATGACTCCGGTGCCTGCGGTAGTCACCGTCGATGCCGACGACAAGGTCGAGGATGCTCTGCAGCGCTGCGTCTCCTCCGGGCACACACGGCTCGTCGTCATCGAGGACGACAACCCCGATCGTGTGCGTGGTGTGGTCCACAACAACTCGCTCGTCCGCCTGTACATGAACGCCGGCGCCGACGCCTCGATCGCATCCGCGATCCGCGATGCCCCGATCGTGCCCGAGACCAAGCCGCTCGACGATCTGCTCGCCGAACTCCAGCGTCAGCGCAGCTCGATCGCGATCGTCGTCGACGAGTACGGGCGCACCGTTGGCATCGCCACGGTCGAGGACATCCTCGAGGAGGTCGTCGGCGAGATCGAGGATGAGACCGACACCCGGGCGGACTCCGTACGCAAGCTCACCGATGGCGACTGGTACGTGCGTGGTCACGTCTCGCTCGGCGATCTCGAGGACGCCGGCATTGAGTTGCCGGTCGATTCGGACGCCTACAACTCGGTCGGCGGCTACGTCTTCAGCGAACTCGGCCGCCTGCCGAAGCGGGGCGACAAGATCCGCGCCGAGGACTACGAGATCCGGGTCGAATCCGTGCGCGAGAACCGGATCGTGGCGCTCCGCATCCACTCGGTCGAAAACGGGGTCATCAGCCCGTCGACGGTCACCGACGAGCAGGCGTTCGGAGACTAGGCCCGCGGGGAGAGCGCCGGGGCGTTTCCGTCCGTGCCGGTTCGTAGCGTTGCGGCCGAGATGTGGGTCGCTCGATTCAGCGACAAGCAGGTGGAAGTTCTCAAGACTCTGCTGCGCTCGCAAGAGCATCTCGGTCCCGCCCTCACCCGCGCCCTCGAGTCACTGGAGCTCGCGCGCTGGGACGAGTTGCCGGATGCTGAGCTGCCCTGGGACGAGGTGAGCAGCGACGCTGGGCGCCAGAAGGTTTCCGAGGCCGACGTCGTCTGGGATCTCTGCGGGCGCCGTGCGCGCCACCGGCCGGCTGACGGGCAGACCTCCGCCCCGACCCGCCGCGGCGCTGCAAACGCCGGCTGAGATCAGTAGTTGTAGAAGCCCTCGCCGCTCTTGCGGCCGAGCTTGCCGTCGGCCGCCATCTTGCGCAGCAGCTCCGGAGGCGCCTGCGCTTCGTCACCCGATGCGGCGTAGAGGCTGTCGCCGATCGCGATCGAGACGTCGAGCCCGACGAAATCGATCAGCTTGAGCGGCCCCATCGGGTGCCCGGCGCCCATTGCCATGCAGGCGTCCACGGCCTCGGCGCTCAGCCCGCTCTCCTCGATGAAGCGCGCGGCGTCGAACAGGTAGGGAAAGAGGAGCCGGTTGACCACGAAGCCGGCGCTGTCAACGACCTCGACCGCCTGCTTGCCGATCGCCTCGCAGAAGGCGCGTGCCCGGTCGGCGACGCCGTCGTCGAGCGCGTCGGGGACGCAGAGCTCGATCAGGTCCATCCGGTGGACGGGGTTGAACACGTGCAGGCCGTAGAAGCGGCCGGGCTCGCCGATTGCGCCGGCCAACTCGCCGATGCCGAGCGAGGAGGTGGTCGTGGCGAGATCGGCATCGGGGCAGGCGGCGGCCAGGGTCTTGTGCAGCTCGACCTTGGCGTCGAGGTCCTCGGCGATTGCCTCGATCACGACGTCGCAGCCCGCCAGGTCACCGGGGTCAGTGCTGACCTTGAGATTGCCGGCGTCGGCGCCCTCGATCTTCGGGCAGAGCTTCTCGATCTGCTCCTCCGCCCGCCAGGCGGAAGTGTCGCTGCGGGCCAGCAGTCTGACCTCGCCGATGATGGTTGCGGTGGCGGCGACGCCGACCGCGATTGCTCCACTGCCGGCAACGGCAGGGCTGAGGTATCCGTTCGGGGTGCTCACGAGGGCGGGGGTCTATCACGCCGGAGCCGCCCGGTGCTGAGCGGTACCCGCTCGGCGCGGGGTGCGATCGGGACCCTGGACCGGGTTGCGCCGCGTCCAGGCTGTCCCTAATCTGCCCAACTCGGCGCGGCGGGAACTGCAGGTAGAGAGGATCAATGGCGCGAGTAGGCAATCAGGTGAGGCGTGCGGGGGGAGCCCCCCGATGGTTCGCGCTCCTCGTCGTACCGGCCGCCCTGGTGTTCCCCCAGGGGGGCGTGGCAGCGACGATCAGCCCCGACACGCGGGTCGACGACTCCACCAACAACGGCAACTGCACGCTACGCGAGGCGGTGATCGCCGCCAACAACGATGCGGCCCGCGACGCATGTCCCGCGGGAGACGGCAGCGACGTGATCAGCTTGCAGAACGGCACCTACAACCTGAGCCTCGGCCAGATGAACGTCTCCGATCCGCAGGGTGACGCACTCGTAATTTTCGGATCGGGCAAGGGCAGCACCGTCGCGGTCCCACCTGCCGCGCCCGCCAGCCGGATCCTGTCCACGGATTCGGCCCTGGTCCTGGCCGGATTCACGCTCACCGGGGGCGACGCCGGGACCGGGAGCGGCGGTGCAGTCCTCGGCAATGCGTCGGCGCACGTCCAGCTGGCCTCGATGCTGCTCACCGGCAACAGCGCCGGCGATCGCGGCGGAGCCGTGCACACCAGCGGAGCGCTGACCCTGCGCAACACCACGGTGGCCGGCAACTCGCTCACGACGGTCACCGGCGGCGGGGGCGGCGGAATCAGCGCCGACGGGTCGCTCACCATCGACCGTTCGACGATCGTCGGCAACGATGCGACGAGCGGTGACGCAAGCGCCACAGGCGGCGGCCTCAGCTACGGCGCCGGTGGGGTCGCGCTCTCGGGCTCCGTTGTCGATTCCAACAGTTCCGGCGGGGGTGAGGAGCAGTGCTCCGGACCCGCCGCCACTTCCAATGGCTTCAACGTGATCACCAACGAGGCCGGCTGCTCGATCAGCTCGGTGCCGAGCGATGATCCCGCGGATCCGAACCTCGCCGCACTGGCTGACAACGGCGGTCCGGTGCGGACCATGGCGGTGGATCCGAACGGGTCGGCGGCCGATCTCGGACCCTTCGGCGCCGCGTGCACCTCGCTTAACGATGCTCGTGGTGCCCCGCGCGGGCAGAACGGCTCGGGCTCATGCGATGCGGGCGCCTACGAGACGACCTTCTGTGGCGCCCAGGCGGTCAACTCGCTGGGTAGCGCCACGGACGATTTCCTCAGTGCTCCCCCTTCGCCACTCGTCTCGCTGGGGCTCGAGGGCGCGGACTATCTTCTCGGCGGGGGGGCCGCGGATGCGCTCTGCGGCAACGGGGGCGAGGACCGCATCCGTGGGAATGGCGGGGCGGATTTGATCGACGGCGGCCCGGGGGTGGATGCCGTCGACTACGGGAACGCGGCCGGTCCGGTCGCCGTCTTCTTCGACGGTATCGCCAACGATGGTGAGGCCGGCGAGAACGACACCCTGCTGAGCATCGAGAGCGTGGTCGGTGGCGACTTCGGGGACCTGATCGTCGCCGACAACGCGCGCAACGGCGTGCTCGGTGGCCCCGGCAACGACCAGATCGCCGGCCTGGGCGAGGCAGACTCGCTCGAGGGTCAGGCCGGCAACGACACGATCTCCGGAGGTGGCGATGCCGACCTGCTCGGAGGCGGAGACGGCAACGACAGCCTTTCCGGCGAGGACGGCGGCGACAAGCTCGACGGCGGCAAAGCCAACGACGACCTCGATGGTGGTCCCGGAGCCGATCGGCTCGCCGGCGGCGACGGCAACGACACGCTGACCGGCGGCGACGGCAAGGACTCGCTCGACGGCGGCGGCGGTAAGGACAAACTCGACGGCGGCGGCGACAACGACTACCTCGACGGCGGACCCGGCAAGGACGTGCTCGTGGGCGGCGACGGCAACGACACGCTGGTCGGCGGGCCGTCGAAGGACAAGATCCGTTGCGGCGGCGGTCGCGACAAGGTGATCGCCGACAAGAAGGACAAGGTCAGCCGCGACTGCGAGAAGGTCAAGCGCCGGCGCTGAGCCGGCCGTTCCGGGCGGTCGTCCTCAGGCGAGGCCGGCTGCAAAGCTCCGCAGCTTCGCGACGTCGGTCAGGGGCGGCCCGTGGCCCGGGCAGACCAGGCTCGGCTCAAGCGCGGCCAGCTTGCGGATCGAGCGGCGATTCTCCTCCGGATCGAGCGTGAAGACATCGGGCGGCTCTCCCACGCGCGTACGTCCGGTGAAGAAGTCGACGTTGTTGATCACGTCACCGCAGATCGCGACGCGATCGGCGTCGCGAAAGAAGATCACCTCGCCCGGAGAGTGCCCGGGGGCGTGGATCACGCGGAAGCCGGCCACCTCGTCGCCCTCCTCCAGAACCCGGCTGACGGGGTGGGGCGGACCCTCCCAGAGCGCCCTGATCACCTTGTTGATCGGGCTCGACTGCGCGGCTCTCTGGGTGGATTCGCCGCTCTCCATTGCCACGACGTCCGCCGCATGGCAGGCCAGCGGAACCGCGCGCGCCTCGCAGACGGCCTTCGCCGCGCCCTGATGGTCGGGATGGACATGGGTCAGCGCCAGCATCGAGAGCGGCCTGTCCTCGATCTGGGAAAGGATCCGGCGCCGGGAGAGTCGCGTCGCAGCGTCGATCAGCACATCGCCGATCATGTAGACGTTGATCGCGTTGAGCGGACCGCGTAGCTGCCAGACGTCGGGTGCGAGTTGCTTCACCGGCTCAGCCCTGCAGCCTCGCGCCGACGAACTGGACGAGTCCCGAGACGCGCTGGTGGATGTCGGTGAAACCTCGGATCTGGAGCGCCGTGACGATCTCATCCGCCTCGAAGACACGCATACCGCTGACCCGCTCGACGACCGGCTTCAGCGGGGGCAGGGTGACCTGGCGGCGGACCGAGGTCATCAACGCAACCCGGCCCCCCGGGGCGATCACGCGGCTGATCTCCGAGAGGGCGTCGAGGGGATCGGCGAACAGGTGGAGCGCCGCGAAGCAGCAGACGCCGTCGAAGGTCCCGTCGGCGAACGGCAGAGCGGTCGCGTCGGCGCGCAGCAGGGCCACGTTGGCGGGTCCGTGGCGCTCGGTGTCGCGCATACCCTTGTCGAGCATCGTCTTGGAGATATCCACGCCTACGGCGAGCCCGTCGGCCCCCGCCGCGCGGCCGAAGGCGCGGGTGAAGTTGCCCGGCCCGCAGGCCACGTCGAGCACCTTGTGCCCACCGGAAAGAGCGAGAAGCAGGCGCGCGATTCGCACCTCCTCCTCCATGCCGGGCCCGGTGGCGCCCTTGAACATCCGCCCGAGGGCGGGACGCCACCAGCGCTCGTAGATCGCGGGCACCACGTTGGTCCGCATGAGGTCCTGCGTCGGGCCGGTGCTCTGTGGCTCCTCCTCGATCAGGTCGAGCCAGCCCGTCCCGGTCTCTCGGGCGGCCTCGCGCGCAGCGGGCTCGAGTAGCTCCCGCAGGCGGGTCGTCGCAGCCGGGGTGGCCGCGGGGCTCAAAGTGGAGAGCCGGGTCCGGGGCCGCGGGGCTCGCCGGTGTTGCGCGCTAGCTCGGTCAGGCGCCGGATCTGCTCAACGCCCTCGAGCCGGGCCGGATCGTCGGCCGCAAGCGGGGCGACGAGGCGCTCGATTCGATTGCGGATCTGGAGGGCGAAGTGCGGCGTGGCCGGGCCGGCCAGCGCGCGGATGTCTGCCACCGTGGCTCTCCGTCCCGGTGTGAGTCGCTCGGCGCTCTCGGCTTCACTCATCGCGGTCGGGAGCCTAACCCACCTTGGTCGATCCCATCTCGCAGGGAGGGCCTCTCAGCCCCCCTTGTCGCCCTTGGACAGATCCTTGGGCGTGATCTCGGGCTCGGCGTCGCTCGGTTGCGGCCCGAAGCTGGGCACTCCTGCGCCGCGGGCGACCGGCTCGAGCTTGGTCAGCTCGTCCACCTGTGCCTGGAAGTTGAGCGAGATCGCGCTGGTGTCGCCCATGATCCAGACGTGGTTGTAGACCGCGCGCGTGGGATCGTCGGTAAAGCCGGGCTTGGTGTCGAGCAGGAAGTTGCGCAGCTCGCGCGAGGGCTCATCGCTCTGTTCGGTCACGAGCAGCGGGCCGGGCTTGCCTCCGGCCGCGAGCGAGGCCGCTGCGCCGGCGTCGGCGGGACGATCGACGTTGGCGATCGTGAAGCCGTGGCCGGGGTCGTTGATGTTCCAGCCGAAGCCGCCGTCGACGAAACGCGCGAACGCGATCGCATTCTCCTCCGGTGTGTCGCCCTCGATGCGCACTACCTTGGCGGCGCTCTTTCCGAGCTCCTTGAAGGCGTCGGCCCCGATCACCGACTCGGGACCTAGCACGTAGACGGAGGCCTTCGGGTGACGCTCGATCACGGCGAGGGTGTCCTCCGGCACCTTGTCGGCGGTGGCGAAGAGGATCGGATCGCCCGAGCGTGCGGCCCAGGCGGCGGCCGGCATCGCAAAGCCCGGGTCTTCGGAGGAGACGACGAGGATGCTGCCCGGATCCTGCGTGCCGCTGAGCCGGGCTCTCTGCCGGTCGATCCCCTTGGCGAGTTCGGCCGGGTCTTCCCCGGCGATCTCGATCACGCCGAGACCGTCCGGGGTGGCGACATCACCGATCGCGATCACCGCGGCATCGTCGGCGGCCGCGATTCCCGAGGGAGCCAGGCCCTGGAGGGCTTCGGCTGTGAAGCCCGGGATCTCATCGGGGTCGCCGAGCAGCAGGGGGGCGCTGATCGGATCGGCGGCGAGCGAGGCGGCCGCAAGGCCGGCCTGCCAGGAGTCCGCGGGTGCCAGGCTGACTACGGCCGGCCCCCCGACGCCTCCGAAGGTCGGGTAGGAGGCGAGTGCGACGCCGGCGGCGTCCGCGGTTGGATCAGAGCCTCCGACGCGCGTGGTGTTGCGGGTGGCGAAGGCGGGGAAGCCGAGCTGCTCGGCGGCCTCCGGCGCCGGCGCCTGCTCGATGACCACCGTGGGCGCTGGTCCCGGCGGGGGCGGTGGGCTGCTTTCGTCGGTCAGCTCGAAGATTCCGTAGCCGGCCGCGCCCCCGATGAGGATCAGGGCGAGCGCGGCGCCGATGATCCCGAGGCGGCGGCGCCAGGGTCCGGCAGGGGTCCGCTCGGGCTCGCCCGGGCCGGGCCCGGGGATCGCGGACTCGACGGCGGTGATGGGTTCCGTGGGCCCGCCGGGCTGATCCATCGGCGCGCTCGGCCCCGGCTCGGAAGCGGGCAGAGTTGGCGACTGATCGGTGCCCGGTGTGTGCGGTGCCGGTTCGGTGTCGCCCGGCTCGGGAGGGGTCCAGCCGAAGTCGATTGGGCCGTCCTCGGGGATGGGAGGCCTCTCGGCGGGCGTCTCGAACTCGCTCGGGCCGGCCTCGGCGGCGGCGTCCCCCTCATCGGAGCGGGAGCGGCCGAGCCGAGGGAGTCGGGGCATTCGGGGTCTGGATGGTTTGCGCACGTGAAAGAGTGTTGCGCACCGGCTCGGCCGGCCGCGCCGTCTGCCCCCGGGCGAGACCTCGTGTATTCATTAACAGCCGAGAGCTTCATGCCCAACGAACACACCGGAGGAACGACATGACCGACATCGAGGGATCACTGGGACAGTTCAGGGAGGTCGAGACGGGCGAGGCGTTCACGATCCAGAATCCCCGGCTGGTGAAGATCGAACTCTCCGAGGGCACCGTGATGGCAAAGAGTGGGGCCATGGTCGCCTATCAGGGCGATGTCAAGTTCGAGCACCAGGGCGGCGGCATGGGTCGGCTGCTGAAGAAGGCCGCGACGGGCGAGAGCCTGCGCCTGATGAAGGCCAGCGGGACCGGCGAGGTGTTCCTCGCCAACCGGGCGATGCTCGTCCACGTCCTGAAGCTGGACGGCGAGTCGATCACGTGCAACGGCAGCAACGTCCTCGCGTTCGAGACCGGGATCGACTGGGACATCAAGAAGGTCAAGGGCGGCGCCGCGGGGATGCTCGCCGGCGGCCTGTTCAACGTCCACCTCGAGGGCTCCGGCCTGGTCGCCCTCGCCTCCGAGGGCGAGCCGGTGCTGCTCGATGTCGCCGAAGCCGCGACCTTCGCCGATCCGCAGGCGGCAATTGCCTGGTCCGGCGGCGTCACGACCAACCTGAAGACCGACATGCAGGCCAAGAGCCTGATCGGGCTCGGCTCCGGCGAGAGCATCCAGATCGGCTTCAGCGGCCAGGGCTGGGTTCTCGTCCAGCCCTCCGAGGGCCCGCCCGTGATGCAGGGCGGCTGAGCCCCCCGACAGCCCCTCGGTGCCGCGCTCGCTCCGCCGGCCGCTACTAGACCGGCGCCTGACCTGCAGCTGCTTACAAAACTCAAACATTCCAGAATGGCTCTGGAATGCGGAGCGTCGAATGGCCTGCAAACCGGCTTGCAGAGTCCACCTTTCCTGTGAGTAAACGCTTGCAATGGCAGTTTTGGCTGCTACTCTGCTGCGACTCCGGCTGTCCGCAATGCGCCCTGCCAACACCGACAACAGCGAGCGTCACCCGCTCACCTGCTCCCACCTGCGTGTGGCGATCGTCGCCACGGTGCTCGTGGCCGCGCTGGCCGGCGCCGTAGGGGCCCCGGCTCAGGACCTGCAGAGTCAAGCGGACGCAAAGCGCGCCAATCTCGACGACGCCAAAAGCGAGAAGGGCGTGCTGAGCTCCCAGATCTCCCAGCTCGACAGCAAGATCTCCGACCTCACCGGCCAGGTGGCCGCACTCCGCAACCGCGAGGCCCGCGTCGAGGCCGAGCTGGCGGAGGCCCAGGATCAGCTGGATACCGAGCAGGAGAACCTGGAGGTCCTCCGCGAGAGGCTCGACCGCACCGTCAAGAACCTCGAGAAGCGGCTCGTCGAGATCTACAAGTCCGATGAGCCCGATGCGCTCTCGGTGATCCTCGACGCGGACGGCTTCGAGAACGTGCTCGGCGAGTCCGAGTACCTGCAGCGGATCCAGGCCCAGGACTCGAACATCGTCACCCAGGTACGCACGCTGCGCGACGACACGCGGGAAACGGTCGCGCGCGTGCGATCGACGCGCGACGCGATCGCCGCCAAGCAGCGCGAGCTGCAGCGGACCCGCGAGGCACTCGAAGCGCGCGAAGCCGAATTGCAACAGGCACAGGCCCAGAGCCAGACTCAGCTGAAGCAGGTCAAGGTCAAGGTCGCTGACCTCGAGGGCGAGCTCAGCGACATCGAGGGCAAGATCCAGCGGCAGCTCGCCGCGGCCGCGGCCGCCCAGGATTCAGCGGAAACACCGGCGACGCTTCCGGCCGGCCCGGTCCAGGGCGCGTCAGGCGGCTACATCTGGCCCGTAAACGGCCCGGTCGTCTCCCCCTTCGGCCCGCGCTGGGGAACTCTGCACGCCGGTATCGACATCGCTGCGTCGGCGGGCACGCCGATCCGCGCGGTCAAGGATGGCCAGATCGCATTCGTCCAGTCGGACGCGGCGAGCGGCGGATACGGCAACTACACGTGCATCAACCACGGTGGCGGGCTGTCCAGTTGCTACGCCCATCAGTCGAGCTTCGCGATTACCTCCGGGTCGGTAAATCAGGGCGACGTGATCGGCTATGTCGGCTGCACTGGCCACTGCTACGGCGACCACCTGCACTTCGAGATCCGCGTCAACGGCGTCCCGACGGACCCGCTCGCCTATCTCTAGTTCTTCGCCTGCCCGGAGCGAGGATGCTCCACTCCAGGCCCAGCGCGACGATTCAAGTCGAATCGGGACCCTGCCGATGAAAAGATTGGGCGAACAGTCGCCCCCTCCGGTTGAGAGTCGATCGGCAGGGAAGCCGGCTGACGAAGGACGACACTGACGATGCGCACGATTCGCACCAACATCGCTGGACTGGGTAGCGCAGGATCGCTGCTCGGCGCGGTCATTGTGGCGTTCGTGGCCGTCGGGGCAATCGTCGCTTTCGACGGCCTACCCTCCGCCACCGCCGGATCCGATGCCGGGACGGTCGTCGTCGACAACACCAACGCTCCGGAGATCGCCGCAGCCAGCGCTGCCGGTCCCGGATCCGCCGCACCGAGCGCCACGCCTCTCGCGGCTCCGGCATCACTAGCCGCTCCCGACGCCGCGGGAGCCGGCACCGGTTCGAGTCCCGGCAGCGGTCAGAACGGGAACCCGCCTCCCGGCCAGCCTCCAGGCGAGCCCCCGGTCGACCCGCCGGTCGATCCCCCGGTGCCGCCGCCCGATTCCGTCCCCGTCGGAGACACGGCGGGCGCGGTCAACGAGGTCAACGACACCGTCAAGGGCGCAACCGGCATCGACCTCGGCCTCGGGGACACGACCAAGGGCCTCACCGACGTGATCGACGGCACGATCAAGGACATCACCGGCGGCAGGGGTCTCGGCGTGGGCAAGACCAACCTGCCTGACCTCCCCAAGGTGATCGACCTCGGCGGAGGCCGGTAGGGCGTATGCGGGCGCCACGGGTGTGTGAACGCCAGGAGGGCACGAGACTGACTTTGTTCCGATAGGAGCGGTCAAATGTCAGTTTCGCGAGATCTGGCTCCGGGGGTCCGGGGGGGGGCACGGTCGGCAGCGCCGCCCCTTCTCACTTCCTCATTGCAACCGTCCTGGCACGCGGCCGTAACCCTCGCGTCCCTCGACCCCTCACCGCCCGTCCAGCGCCCTCCCCAGCCAGCGGAGTGCCACGGCCTGG
>JBBRAH010000045.1:0-21726 GCA_038206985.1 Solirubrobacterales bacterium | reverse complement strand
AGCACCTGGGCGAAGAGCTCGCCGAGATCCTTCTCCTCCTTCGAGGAGACCGATGCACCGAAGCCGATGCCCTGGCGGCCGATCCGCTTCTCGATCACCTGGTCGAGACCGGCGAAGGAGCCACCACAGATGAACAGGATGTTGGTCGTGTCTACCGTCAGGAACTCCTGGTGCGGATGCTTGCGACCACCCTGCGGCGGCACGGAGGCGGTCGTGCCCTCGAGGATCTTCAGCAGCGCCTGCTGCACGCCCTCGCCGGAGACATCGCGGGTGATCGACGGATTGTCGGCCTTGCGGGTGATCTTGTCGATCTCGTCGATATAGATGATCCCGGTCTCGGCCTTCTTGACGTCGTAGTCAGCGGCCTGGATCAGCTTCAGAAGGATGTTCTCGACGTCCTCGCCGACGTAGCCCGCCTCGGTCAGCGCCGTTGCATCGGCAATCGCGAAGGGCACGTTGATGATCCGCGCAAGGGTCTGGGCGAGCAGCGTCTTGCCGCAGCCCGTCGGACCGAGCATCGGGATGTTCGACTTCTGCAGTTCCACCCCACCGTCGCCGCTGCCGGCCGTGTCCTCGCCGGTCATCTGCACGCGCTTGTAGTGGTTGTAGACGGCGACCGAGAGGGCGCGCTTGGCCTGGTCCTGGCCAACCACATACTCGTTCAGGATCTCGTTGATCTCCTGCGGCTTGGGCAGTGCCTCAAGCTCGAAGCCCGGGGCAACCGTGAGCTCCTCGTCGATGATCTCGTTGCAGAGGTCAATGCACTCGTCGCAGATGTATACGCCGGGGCCGGCGATCAGCTTCTTGACCTGTCGCTGGGACTTGCCACAGAAGCTGCAGAGAAGCTGCTCGTTCGAGTCGGTTGGGCGTGCCAAGAGGACGTCTCCCTTCGGGTCGGGATCCCCGACGGTCCGTGGTGCAGAAGATTAGGGAACCGGCGAAGCCGGGATAACGCTGACTTGTTACTCGACCGGACACCACTTCCCTGCATTCGCGAGCACCCACAACCTGCCGGACTCCGACCGTGAACGCCGAGTGGGTAGGATTCCGGCATGGAGCGAGAGGATGGCACGAAGGACGGGGAGCAGTCCGAGCCGCGTCGCGGCGACGGCACCATCAACCGTCGCAGAATGATCGGATCCGGGGTTGCCTTCGGCGGCGCCGTGGTCTGGGCACCCGGGTACGCCTTCAGCGCGGCACGGGCGACGGGGGAGCGCCTGCGTGCTCTGCGCCGCGCCGTCACCCGCAGTGGCCTCGACAGGGGATTGGAGCGCCGGCTGATCAGCAAGATCGCCCGCGCGCAGAAGGCGTTTGCGCTCGAGCACCACGATGATGCGCGCGACGAGATGGAGCGTTTGATCTTTGAGCTGCAGGCGAATCTGGGGAATCAGGGGCTCGCCAAAAAGCGGGGGCGAAAGCTGATCCAGCGGACGCGGCGGATCCGCGCTGACATGCCCGGTGGCTCTCACCCGGGTGAGCCCGGCCCGACCGGACCGACCGGCGAGACCGGGCCCACGGGTGGCACCGGTCCGACCGGCGGAACCGGGCCCACGGGCGGCACCGGGCCCACGGGCGGAACCGGGCCCACCGGCGAGACAGGCCCTACCGGTCCCACGGGCGAGACAGGCCCCACCGGTCCCACTGGTGGCGGTTCTGGAGCCACGGGAACGACGGGGACGACGGGGCCTACCGGCGCCACAGGGCCACAAGGCCCGCAGGGGCCACAGGGATTAACCGGGCCGCAAGGGCCACAGGGGCCACAGGGATTAACCGGACCGCAAGGGCCACAGGGGCCGCAGGGATTAACCGGGCCGCAAGGGCCACAGGGATTGTCGGCCTCTCCCTTCTCGGCCCTGTTGCGCGGTTGACCGACGCGCGAACGCCCGGTGGTCCCAGGCCTGGTCAGCGTCTTCACCGCCAGCCACGGTTACGGCGCCGAGCTACCGAGAGCTCTCGATAGCCTCCTCGCGCAGAGCCACGACAACTGGGAGTGGGTGATCGCCGATGATCGGGCCGATCACGCGCCGGGAGAGCTCGAAACGATCCCCAACCGACCGGGGACCGGCGGCAGAGTCCGCGTCGTAGAAGGGGCGCGGATCCACTCTGTCGGTGCGGCCAAGGCCAAGGCTACCGCCGCCTGTCGAGGCGAGATCCTCGTCGAGCTCGACCACGACGACGAGCTTTCACCGCGAGCTCTCGAGCACGTCGTGAAGGGCTTTGCGAGCGACGAGCGGATCGGCTTCGTCCACAGCGACTGGATCGATGTGGTCGACGGGGCGGCCGCTCGCGGCGCTGTTCTTCCGCTCTACGGAAGCGACTGGGCCTTCGGACTCGGCAGCTACTGCTACGAGAAGGCCGGCGACGGCAAGGTCCCGGTCGCCCAGCTCGCCGGCGTTGGATGGGACGGCGTCCGCCACATCAGCTCGATGCCGAACCACCTGCGGGCCTGGCGCAGCGAGACCTACCGATCGCTCGGCGGCCACGACCCGGCAATGTGCGTCGCCGACGACTACGAACTGCTGGTCAGGACCTTCCTCGGCACCATGATGGCCCGGATTCCCCTGCCGCTGTACGTCCAGCACCACCGCGCCGACACTGCCTCCCGCACATATAACGAAGAGATCCAGACACGAGTTGCCGCTGTCGCCGACCGTCACGAGTCGGGTCTCGACCGGCGCTGTCTGGAGCTGGGCGCGATTCCCTGTGCAGCAGATCCGCTGACCAACGCCGAGCCGATCCCTGACGCGGCACGGCTACTGTGTTGCCCGCCTGGGACCGCACCTCGCGTGAGCGTGATCGTGCCCACCTTTGACCGGCCGGATTCGCTGCGCCGGGCGCTCGAGAGCGTGCTGACGCAGAGCTACGAGGATTTCGAGGTGATCGTGGCCGGGGACAGCTGCCCCGCGGCCGCCGGCGTCGCCGACGAGCTCGGCGACTCCCGTGTGCGCTACCTGAACCTCGGCCGGCGGCACGCTGACGGTGGCGCCGGACCGAGGAACTATGCGCTGAAGACGTCGATGCGCGGATCCCTCGTCGCATATCTCGACGACGACAACCGCTGGTCCGCCGACCACCTGGAAACCCTGATCGACGCGATCGAGGGCGCGAATGCAGGCTGGGCGTTCGCCTCGTTGCGGGTCGGCCGAGAGGACTTCGAGGCACGGCAGCCGAGGCGCTACTCGATCGATACGAGCGCGATCATTCACCACAGGCAACTGCTCGACCGTTATGGCTACTGGAAGCCGAACGCGGCTTGCGATGGGGCCCACGATTGGGAGCTCGTCTCCCGCTGGCGAAAGGAGCGCTGGGCGGCAACCGGGCGGGCGACCGTCGAGTACACGATGGATTCGGATCGCCACCCTCCGGGTCTGCTGAGGAAGATGCGGGAGGCGCGCGGGTGAGCGGAGAAGACCCGACGTCCGGGCGACCGCGCATCGGGCTCTGCATGATCGTCCGCGACGAGGAGAGTGTGGTCGAGCGCTGCATCGACTCGGTGCGAGGGCTGATCTCGGCCTGGACGATCTGCGATACGGGCTCTCGCGACTCCACCCCGGAGCTGGTTGAGCATCTGCTCGCCGACCTCCCCGGCACCTTGCACCATCGACGCTGGAAGAACTTCGGACACAACCGCTCCGAGCTGATGGAATTGGCTCGCGGCAGCGCGGAGTACCTGCTGCTGGTGGATGCCGACATGACCATCGAACAGCGGGCGGCACTGCCGCCCCTGTCGGCCGACGCCTACCTCATAGCCCACGCAGGATCGCTCGCCTACAGAGTCCATCGCCTGGTCCGGGGGGCCTGCTCATGGCGGTATGAGGGAAGCACGCACGAGTATCTGACCTGCGACGAGCCCTACAGCTCCGAACCCCTCGCCGCGCTGCTCGTTCACCACCATGCCGACGGTGGCTCGCGGGCCGACAAGCTCGAGCGGGACAGGAGGCTGCTCGAGGCGGAACTGGAGGCGGATCCAGACCGGGAAAGATCCACCTTCTACCTGGCGCAGACCCACCGCGATCTGGATCAGCCAGAGCGCGCGCTGGAGCTGTACCGGCGTCGCCTGTGCCAGGGGGGCTGGAACGAGGAGCTCTACTACGCTGCCCTGCAGGCCGGACTCCTGCTCGAGCGCCTCGGCCGCTCCGACGAGGCCGTTCGCGAGCTACTCAAGGCCGAACACCTCCGGCCCGCACGTGCCGAGCACCTGTACCAGCTGGCGCGGATCTGCCGCGGGCGTGGCGACCATCTGGCCGCGTACCGCTTCGCACGGCGCGGCCTCGAGCGGCCCCTTCCCGAGGACATCCTGTTCGTCGACCGCGACGCCTACGAGTGGGGCCTGCTCTTCGAACTCTCGATCGCTGCCTGGTGGAGCGGGGCGTGGGAGGAGGCGCTCGAGGCCGGCAACCAACTGCTCGCGAATGCGTCCCTGCCGGCCTGGCTGAAACCGAACGTCGAGGAGAACCTGGCCCTCAGTCGTTTGCCGAGGGATGCCCACGAGCGGCCGGCCGGCCGCAGCTCTCGTGTGAGCGGGATCGAGTCCCTGATCCCCGGCACAAGAATGGGCGAGGTGTACCTGGACGTCGAGCCCGACTGGCCGCGCTTCAATCCGTCGATCGCGCGAGCGGAAGACGGCGGCTTCCGGATGACCGTCCGTACTGCCAGCTACGAAATCCGCGAGCGCGAATACCGGTCGCTGGGAGAAGCCGGCACGATCGAGACGATCAACTACCTCGCGGAGCTCGACCGCGATCTCGGCCTGTGCAGCGTCGAGCCGCTGTTGGACGCGACGGGAGTGGGCGCCAGCCCCGAGGCCACGATCATCGGCTACGAGGACATGCGGCTGATCGAGGTCGGCGACCACTGGCTCGCGCTTGCCACGGTTGCCGATCGCCCCCCGGAGGGGCTCTTGCGGATGGCGCTTCTACACCTCGACGGCAACGTGATTGGTAGACGACAAGATCTCAGCGGTCCGATCCCGAACCGGCCTGAGCGCAACTGGGCTCCATTCGTCGTCGACGGCGAGCTCCTCCTCGTCTACTCGTTCAGCCCGACGATCATCTTCCGGTGTCAGCCCGGGGACGGTGGGCTGACCCGCGCTGTAGACGCGCCGGCGCCTGCCTCCACGAGGGGGCTACGCGGTGGTTCACAGGGACTGGAGGTGACCGCGGGGCACCTCTTCTGCGTACACGAGGTCGCGGTCGGCGCGCAGGGGCGGCGCTACATCCACCGGTTCGCGCTGCTCGATCACGATTTGAGGCTCGCCCGCCTCTCCCCGGGCTTTCAGTTCGCGGGAGAGCCGCTGGAGTTCTGCGTCGGCCTCGCTCGACGAGACGACGAGTTCGTACTCTCCTTCGGCGTCGGCGACCGCGCCGCGGGCATCGCGCTCTGTCCAGAATCGTCCGTAATGGCATCCCTGCAGCAGCTTCCACGGGACTAGGGGACCGCTCGCTCGCGGAAGTAATCCTGGATCTCTTCCAGGCGCTTGCCCTTGGTCTCGGGCACGAGCTTCCAGCAGAAAATCCAGGTGAACACCCCGATCCCGGCGTAGAGCCAGAACGCCCCGGACTGCCCAAGCTCCTCGATCAGCAGCAGGAACGTGAGTGAGACGAGGAAGTTGAAGAACCAGTTGGCGAAGGTGCCCAGCGAGGAGGCCTTGCTGCGCAGGCGCAGAGGGTAGATCTCGGAGTTGATCAGCCAGAAGATCGGACCGAGGCTGATCGCGAAGGCGCCCACATAGGCCATCAGGCTGCCGATCGCGAGCACCGAACTGAATGTGTCGCTGCTGTTGGTGTCGAAGGCGAGACCGAGCGTGAAGAGCGAGATCGTCATTCCGGCGACGCCACCGAGCAGCAGCGTGCGCCGCCCGGCCCGGTCGAGCAGGCGAATCGCGACGAGTGTCATGCCGACGTTGACGATGCCGACGCCGATCGAGGCGAGGATGGCGGCGGAGTTCGAGTCGATGCCGGTGTAGCCGACGATCGTCGGCGCGTAGTAGATGACCGTGTTGATGCCGGTGATCTGCTGCAGGATCGCGAGTCCGACTCCAACCGTCAGCGCGGCCCGCAGGAGCGGCTCACGCAACTCGCTCCAGCGCCCGGCTTCGGTCCCCACCTCTTGCTTGATCTCGCCGATCTCGACTTCGACCTCGTGCTCCCCCCCGGCCCGGATCCGGGCAAGTGTGGTGCGGGCCTGCAGATCCTGGCCGGTCATCACGAGCCAGCGCGGGCTGGAGGGCATCCGCGCCATGCCGACCGCGAGCGCGAGCGCCGGCACCGCGCCGAGCCCGAGCATCCAGCGCCAGCTCTCGCTCGGCTCGAATGCGAGCCCGACCAGGTAGGCGACGAGAATGCCGACGGTCACGGAGAGCTGGAAGAACGTGACGAGCCGACCGCGAACGTCGGGCGGCGCCAGCTCCGAGATATAGACCGGAGCGGTGGCGGAGGCGAAGCCGATCGCGACACCGATTACGACCCGGGCCAGAACCAGTACGGCGGCGCCCGGGGCGGCGGCGCTGATCAGAGCGCCGACGATGAAGACGATCGCGGAGGCGATGATCGTCGGCCGGCGCCCGTAGATGTCGGAGAGCCGGCCGGCGACGAGCGCGCCGAATGCCGCGCCGATCGGCACCGCCGCCACGACGAGGCCCTGGTCGAAGCTGCCGAGGTCGAAGTCCGTCCGGATGAACAGCAGCGCGCTGGCGATGATCCCCGTGTCGTAGCCGAAGAGCAGCCCGCCGAGTCCCGCGATCGCAGCAGTCAGAACGACGTTGCGGCGCGCGGTCCTCTCCCGGTCGGGGTCCCTCTCACCCACGGCCCGGGAATCTACTCCCCGGGGCGGCGGCTACCTGTTCTCGATCACCCGATCGATGATGCCGTACTCGACGGCCTCGGGCGAGCTCATGAAGTAGTCGCGATCGGTGTCCTTGGAGATCTTTTCGAACTCCTGCCCGGTGTGGTGGGCGATGATCTCGTCGAGCCGCCGGCGGGTGTCGAGGATCTCACGCGCGTGAATCTCGATATCGGTGGCCTGGCCGCCGATGCCGGTCGAGGAAACCTGGTGGATGAGGATCTTCGAGTTGGGGGTCGCCATGCGCTTGCCCTTCTCGCCGCCCGCCAGCAGGAGCGCGCCCATGCTCATCGCGATCCCCACACAGATGGTCTGGACGTCGGGCTTGATGTACTGCATCGTGTCGTAGATCGCCAGACCCGCGTAGACGGATCCACCGGGCGAGTTGATGTACATCGAGATGTCCTTGTCCGGATCCTCGGATTCCAGATGGATCAACTGGGCGACGATCAGGTTGGCGATGTCCTCGCTCACCGGGGTGCCGAGGAAGATGATGCGCTCGTTGAGCAGGCGCGAGTAGATGTCGAAGGCACGCTCGCCGCGCGAGGTCTGCTCGACCACCATTGGGACCATTGGACTCATCGGCGCGGGAGTCTATAGAAGCGACCCGGTCGCCTCCATCGACGCCCCACCGCGGACCGGACCCCTGGCGCAACGCAGGTCGCGCTGCTAGCTTGATCCCAAGTTCATTCCGTCCGGCTTCGGGGGGCGGCCAAATCACAGGGAGGTACCAATGAAGAAGTTTGTATTGCTCGCCGCGCTCCTCGTCTTTGCGGCGGTGCCGGCGCTGGCACTCGCGAAGAAGATCCAGACCTCGGGTGGCGTCATCGGCGACAAGAACAGCCGGGTGAGCCTGCGCGTGACCGTCAAGGGCGGCGACATCAAGAAGATCAGTGGTTTCAAGGCTAAGGGCATCAACATCCGCTGCGACGGCAAGTCGACTGAGCTCGACTTCAACATCACGGGCTCCGTCAAGACCAACGCCAAGGACAACTTCAAGGCGCGCATCCCGAACACCACCAACCCCAAGGAGAAGCTCCGGGTGAGCGGCAGGGTTCAGAACAAGGGCAAGAAGGTCGTCGGCAACATCAAGACCAACAAGATCACGCTGAGCGGCATGAACTGCGACATGCCGAAGCAGCGTTTCGTCGCGAAGAAGTAGCGTCGGTTGACGCTCCGCCGGTCGCGAGGCCGGCGGAGCGATAGCCCCGCCCGGCGGCCTACTTCTCTTCGGAGTCGGCGGGGGCGTCCCCGGAGTCCTTCGCCGATTCCTCGGCGTCGGCAGTAGCCTCGGTGTCAGTGGCCTCGCCTGCCGGCGCCGGCTCGTCCGGTTCGCTCGCGGCGGCCTCCGGCGGAGCCTCGACCGGCACCGCACTCTCGACCAGCAGGTCGAGCGCCTTCTTCATCCGCAGCTCTTCGACCAGCAACACATCGCGGCCCTCCGAGCGCAGGCGCTTGAGCAGCTTCTCGGGCTTGCCCTTCTCGCCGGCGGGCGGCTGCAGGGCCTCGAGCAGCTCCTCCTCGGTGACTTCGAAGTCCTCGGCCTCGGCGACCGCCTCGAGCACGGCCTCACGCCGCAGCCCCTGCTCGGCGTCCGGGCGCGCGTCGGCGATCGCCTCGTCGCGCTCCTTGCCCTGCATCTGCAAATACATCGCGGGGTCCATGCCCTGCTGCTGAATCTGGCGCTCGATCCGCTCCCAGACCTCGACGGCACGCGCCTCGATGATCGCGTCCGGCAGCTCGATCTCGGCCGTATCGGCGACGGCGGCGATGACCGCGTCCCGGTAGGCGTCCTCGACCTGGTGCTCCATCGAGTGCAGGATCCGGTGCTCGATGTCGGCGCGCAGCTCCTCGAGCGTGTCGAAATCGGAGTTGTCGGCGGCGAAGTCGTCGTCGGCCTCGGGAAGCTGCTTCTCGCGGACCTCCTTCAGCGTCACGTCGAACTCGGCCGGCTTGCCGGCGAGGTTCTCGGCGTGGTACTCGTCCGGGAAGGTGACCTCGACGGTGCGGTCCTGGCCCGCCTCGAGCCCGACGAGCCCCTCCTCGAAGCCGTCGATCAGGCTGTCTGAGCCGAGTTCGAGCAGGTAGTCGGTCGCCTTGCCGCCCTCGAACTCCTCGCCGTCCACCTTGCCGGTGAAGTCGATCAGCAGGTGATCGCCCTCTGCCGCGGGGCGCTCGACTGCCTGCAGGGAGGCGAAGCTCTCGCGCATGCGGTCGATCTCGCCCTCAACGGCGCCCTCGGGCACCTCGGGCTCGGCCTTGGGCACCTCGATGCCCTTGTACTCACCGAGCTTGGCCGCGGGCCGGACCGCGATCTCGATCGTGAAGTTCAGTGCCTCGCCCTCGGCGGGCACGTCGGAGAGATCGAGCTCCGGCTCGCCGATCGGGCTCACACCGGAGTCGAGGATCGCCCGCTCGTACCACTCGGGCAGAGCCTCGCGCATGGCCTGCTCGAAGACCGCCTCGCGGCCGAAGCGCTGGATCACCAGCGGGGCGGGCACCTTGCCCTTGCGGAAGCCGGGCATGCGGATCTCGCTGCCGAGCTGCTTGGCGGCACGGTCGAGCTTGCGGGCGACATCGTCGGCGCCGATCTCGGCATTGATCTTGACGCGGGCGGGGGCGATGTTCTCAACAGTTGTATTCACGGCGGAGAGCTTAGGGAGAGAGTCCCGCTGCCGCCGTGGCCCCGTGGCGAGCCGGGGCCGGGGCGGCTAACTTGAAGGGTGATGAGACCCGGCAACACCGCAATCGGAACCTGGAGCGGCGGACGCTTCATGCACTTCGGCGAACCCCTCGAGGAGGAGCGCCTGCTGGCGTTGCTGACCCCGGACGAGGGCGTCGACACCGTGATCACCGCCGACACCTACGGCCAGGGCGAGGCCGACTCCCTCCTCGGCCGGGCCCTGCAGGACGTGCCCCGCGACAGCTACTCGCTCGTCGGTGCCGTCGGCCACGACTTCTATGCGGGCGAGCGCGACGGCCCGCGCGGCTTCCCCCGCTTTACTGACCCGCGGCTGCGCGGTTCCGACGACTACGCGTCCTATCTGCGAATGGCGACCGAGCGGAGCCTGGAGCGGCTCGGTACCGACCAGCTCGACCTGCTGCTTCTGCACAACCCCGACCGCACCGGCTACACCTCGGAGGTGGTCTGGGACGCGATGGCCGACCTGCGCGCCGACGGGCTGACCCGGGCCATCGGAGTCGCCCCCGGGCCCGCCAACGGCTTCACACTCGACCTGATCGACTGCCTCGAGCACTTCGGCGACCGGATCGACTGGGGAATGGTGATCCTCAATCCGTTCGAGCCCTGGCCGGGTGAGCTGGTCCTCGACGCCGCCGCAACCCACCACGTACAGCTGATCACCCGCGTCGTCGACTACGGCGGGCTCTTCTGGGGCGACATGCGCCCCGGCCACGAGTTCGCCGACAGCGACCACCGGCGCTTCCGCCCGCAGGGCTGGGTCGAGCGCGGCTGCGAGAAGCTCGAGCAGCTGCAGCCGGTCCTGGAGCACAGCGGCCTGACGCTGATGCAGCTCGCCTGCGCCTGGAACCTCGAGCAGACGGCGATCGACTGCGTTGCCCCTACCCTGATTCAGGAGGCCGGCGAGGACGCGGTCCCGGTCGAGGACAAGCGGGCCGAGTTGGCAGCGCTCCCCAGCGACCCGGGGCTCTCCGACGCCGATCTGGAGCTGATCCGCGAGATCGGCGACAACGCAGGCTCGATGGCGCTCAAGGGCGCCAACCCCCAGCACGAGGGGCCCGAGCGCCCGGATCGCTGGCCGCTCAGCGACGAGCTCGGGGAAGCCGCCCAGCGCTGGGGCATCGACCCGGAGCGGGACCTGGTCCAGGCCGCTGCCGACACGTCCGAGTGAGCGCCATGCCTCCCTCCCACCCCGGCGCCCGGCTCGTCACGAGCCCGCTCGCGCGGGCGACCGCCTTCGTCGCTGACTTCGTGGCAACGCTGATCCGGGCGGCAAAGGGAAATCCCCGCCACCCGGAAGAGCGAAAAGAGCCCTAGTAGCGGTACTGGTCGGGCTTGAACGGACCTTCGACCGGGATGCCCAGGTAGGCGGACTGTTCATCGCTGAGCTCGGTCAGCTCGACACCGAGCGCATCGAGATGCAGCCGGGCGACCTTCTCGTCGAGGTGCTTGGGCAGCACGTAGACCTGCTTCTCATAGTCGTCGTTCTTGCCGTACAGCTCGATCTGGGCGATCGTCTGATTGGTGAACGAGTTCGACATCACGAACGAGGGATGCCCAGTCGCGTTGCCGAGGTTGAGCAGCCGGCCCTCGCTGAGCACGATCACCGAGTGGCCGTCGTCGAACTTCCACTCGTCGACCTGTGGCTTGATGTTGATCCGCTCGACATCGCTCCGGGACTCCATCGTTGCCATCTCGATCTCGTTGTCGAAGTGGCCGATATTGCCGACGATCGCGTACTGCTTCATGCGACTCATGTGCTCGGCGGTGATGATGTCCTTGTTGCCGGTGGCCGTGATGAAGATGTCGGCCTGCTCGACCACGTCGTCGAGACGCTTGACGTCATAGCCCTCCATCGAGGCCTGCAGCGCGCAGATCGGATCGATCTCGGTGACGATGATTTTCGCCCCCTGACCGCGCAGTGACTCCACGCAGCCCTTGCCGACGTCGCCGTAGCCGCAGACGACCGCGGTCTTGCCGCTGATCATCACGTCGACGGCCCGGTTGAGCCCGTCGATGAGCGAATGGCGGCAGCCGTAGAGGTTGTCGAACTTGGACTTGGTCACGGAATCGTTGACGTTGATCGCCGGGAAAAGCAGATCGTCGGTCTGGGCCAGCTGGTACAGGCGCGAGACGCCGGTGGTGGTCTCCTCGGTGACGCCCATGATTCCGGCGCCGATCTTGGTCCAGCGCTCCGGATCAGCCTCCAGCGACCGCTGCAGCAGTCCCAGGAAGACCCGGAACTCCTCCGACTCGGCACCGGCGGGATCGGGCACCGCGCCCGCCGCCTCGAACTCGGTGCCCTTGTGGACGAGCATCGTGGCGTCGCCACCGTCGTCGAGGATCATGTTGGGGCCCTTGCCGTCGGGCCACAGCAGGGCGCGCTCGCAGAGCTCCCAGTACTCCTCCAGGGTCTCGCCCTTCCAGGCGAAGACGGGGACGCCCTGTGGGTCCTCGGGCGTGCCGTCGGGACCGACCGCGATCGCGGCCGCGGCGTGGTCCTGGGTGCTGAAGATGTTGCACGAGGCCCAGCGGACCTCGGCGCCGAGCGCCGTCAGTGTCTCGATCAGAACCGCAGTCTGCACGGTCATGTGAAGGGAGCCGGTGATCCGCGCCCCGGCCAGCGGCTGGGAGTCGGCGAACTCGCGCCTGGTGCTCATCAGGCCGGGCATCTCGTGCTCGGCGATCTCGATCTCCTTACGGCCGAAGGTGGCGAGGCTGAGGTCGGCTACGGCGAAGTCCTGCTCGGTGTCGGTTGCGGTCGCGGTTGCTGGGTTCATCAGAGGTATTCCTCCTGAAGTTGACTCATTCTGGGCGTCGGAAACTGGGGGCCACAACGGTAGCGCCTCGGGCAGTTGCCGCCATTCACTTCTCGTCGGCGTAGCCGAGGATCGACTTGTCGATCAGCCACTCGACAGGGGCGAGATCGTCGGTGTAGACCTCGTCTCCGGGAAGACGGGGGCCGATCTTGGCAGCCTCGATCGCGGCGATGGCGCGCAGGTCGGGCGGCAGGTCGGGCAGCGACTCCGTGAGGATCTCCCCCGACGCGGGGCCCTCGCTTGCGAGCAACAGCGTGTTCGTGTCCTCCTTGGGATCACGGATCACCGTCGGGAAGACCGATGCCATCGTCGACCCGAGCACTGTCTCGAGGTCGTCATTGCCCTCGGGGTGGCCGACGTTGACGATCAGGACGCCGCCGGGGTTGAGGCGATCGCGAGCGAGCTCGAAGAACTCCTTCGTAGCCAGGTAAAAGGGGATGTAGGGCTGGCGGTAGGCATCGACCATGATCACGTCGAAGCGTTTGTCGGTCTGCCGCAGCCAGGGCCGCGCATCGGCCGTGTGGTTGGTGAGGTTCGGGTTCTCGAGCGCGAAGAAGCGCTCCCCGACCTCGGCCAGCTCGCCGTCGATCTCGACGCCGTCGATCTCGGTGTTGGGGAAGTACTTCGCGTAGGCGCGGGCCGTCGTGCCGGCGGCGTTGCCGAGGATCGCCATGCTCTCGGGCGGCTCCGAGCGGCCCGCGAAAGGCAGCACCAGATAGCCGTCCCAGACGTTGTCGGTGAGCACGGTTCCCGGCCTGTAGAGAGAGTGCACCGCCTGCCCCTCGTTCAGCTCCAGCAGGCGGTCGCCGTCGGCCTGCTCGACCACCCGTACATACTGGTGCTCCGTCTCAGTCTCGTAGATGATCTCGCCCTCGTTGGTGGCCTTGACCGTCCCGACCGGCAGTGCCAGCGCCAGGAAGAGCCCGAGCGGCACCAGCAAAAAGCGGCGGCCCAGCCCAACGGCTGCGACCAGGGCGATCGCGGCGGCGAAGGCGATGAAGGTGCGCTGCGTTCCGATCAGCGGGATGAAGAGCAGGGCCGAGAGCCAGGTGCCGAGCAGCGAGCCGGCGGTCGAGACGGCGTAGAGCCGTCCGGCGACCGTGCCCGAATGGGCAACGTCCGGAAGCGCGAGCCGGATCGCGTAGGGCGCGGCGGCACCGAGCAGGATGACCGGGATCGCGAGCAGGAAGAGGACGCCGAACAGCGACCCGACGAAGGCACCGGCGGAGATCGAGTCGAGCGCCTCGACCGAGACGTCGAACAGAGGCCGGGCCACGATCGGGACCAACGCCAGCAGCACCGCGGCCGCCAGCACCATCAGGGACATGCCGCGCAGGTGCGGGTGCTTGTCGGCGACCTTGCCGCCGAGCCAGTAGCCGATGCTGAGCGCAACGAGCACGACCCCGATCGTGTTCGCCCAGACGATCGTTGAGGCGCCGAAGAACGGCGCCATAAGTCGCGCTGCGGCGATCTCGGCGCCGAGCGTTCCTGTACCGACGACGAAGACGAACAGGTAGAGGAATCGGTTCTGGCTTCTCGAGTCGTTCACTGGTGTCCTGCCTTCGCTTCCTGTGCTTCGGACGCGACCCGCTCGCGCAAACGTGCGGCCTGCCCCGCGTCCACGGCCCGGGCGGCCCTTGCCGGCTCCAGATCCACACCCTGGCGCTGCGCGTAGTCGAGCAGTTCCTGGCGCTCGATGTCCTGGCGGGCCCAGCGGAAGAAGAGCCAGGTGAGCGTTCCGAGGGTGACCGCCGTGCTCTCGAACATCATGATGATCCCGGCCGTGCCCTGATCGGAGAGTGGCTCAAAGCCGCGCGCGAGCTCGGTGGGCTCGTAGCGCGGGTAGAGGGGATCCCCGGCCCACATGAGCACGTTGGCGAGCACCGTACCGGCGAGGCGCACTGCGATGACGTAGATGACTTTGGCGCCATTACCGAACCATGCGGGTTTCGGCAGCGGTCCGATCAGCGAGAGCCAGATCCCCAGCCCGGCGGCGAAGAACGTGAAGTGCTCGAAGGCGTGCAGGAATTGCGAATCGAACGTTGCCGCCTGATACAGCGCCGGGATATGCCAGACGTAGAGGATCGCCACCCAGAGCACGAAGGAGACGATCGGGTCGGCGAGCACGCGGATCCAGCGCAGCCAGCGGATCGCGAGCACCGGCTGCATGATCGGCCCGGTGAGACCGAGGACTACGAGCAGCGCCGCGATGTCGAGGATCAGCAGGTGCTGGATCATGTGGCCGATCACCAGCTCCTCGGCCAGAGACTCCAGCGGGGAAAGCACCGCCGCCCCCAGAACGGCGATCCCGGCCGCGAAGCAGGCCAAACGCCAGGTCGGTAGAGGCCGGCCCGCCTCGGCCAGCCGGATCGCGCGCACCGCGTAGGCGACACCGGTCGCGGAGAGCGCCACGGTGCCGAGAAGCTCGACAGCAATCATCGGGCTCCGAGGCTAGATGATCGACTGCCCGGGCTCGGCCCCGGCGCTCACGCAGATTCGGTCGCGGGAGCTCCCCGCAGAGCATCGATCGCGTCGAGCTCAGCGGCGAGCTCGGCGGCCAGCGGACTCTCCCCGAGGCGGTGCAGGGCCATCTCGAGATCGCCCCGCCAGACCGCGATGCGGAGCGCGATCGGAGCTTTGTACCGGGCCCCGATGGCCTCACCCTCGAGCGCGTAGAGGCGGTGTAGATCGCGCGAGTTGGCCACCTTGTCGCAGAGGTAGATCTCGATCGCCCGCGACCCCGCCCTCTCGACCTGAGCTCGCAGGGCGTCCTTGCGGGCCGCGTAGTCGTCGATGTGCCGGTTGTCCGTGAGCGCGACGACGAGGCTGCCCACGTCAGCGCCGAAGTCACCGTGGATCCGGGCTGCGTCGGTCTCGGTGTCCTCGAGCACGTCGTGCAGGAACGCAGCCGCGACCATCGCCTGATCGCCACCGCGGCCCTCGACCAGCGCGGCAACGTCGAGCGGGTGCGAGATATAGGGCGCGCCGTCACCCTTGCGCTTCTGACCGGCATGTGCCGCACGAGCAAACTCAAAGGCTCGGCGAGCGGCTGCGTCGCGCGCGAACGTCGGGATACTCGGCTCTTCGGCGTCGCTTCCGGGAGGCACATGCCGAACAGTAATCGGCAACGAGCCCTAGCGCGGCTGGGGAACGCCCTCGAGGCCGAGCAAGAGTCGCTTCATCTCGAGGCCGCCGCCGTAGCCCCCGACTCCGCCATCGCTGCGCAGAACCCGATGGCAGGGCACGACGATCGGGATCGGGTTGGCGCCCAGAGCACTGCCGGCCGCACGAAAGGCCCGCGGGCTGCCGGCGAGCGCGGCGATCTGGCCGTAGCTGCGCGTCTCGCCGTAGGGGATGTGCGCAGTCTCGACCAGCACCTTGCGGACGAAACCGCTCGTCAAGCTCCAGTCCAGCGGAAGCTCGAAGTCGCGGCGCTTGCCCGCGAAGTACTCGTCGAGCTGTCTCCGGAGCGTCTCGAAGCGCGCCGGCGAACTGATCAGGCGCGGGCCGATCCGCTCGCTCAGATCCTCCAGCCGGGAATCGGGGCGCGTGGTCGGATAGCCGAGCAGCAGCAGACCGCGCTCGCTCGCCGCCGCGAAGAGCAGCCCCGCCGGCGACTCGAGCGTCGTATAGGTGGCCGTGAGCAGGCCCTCCTGCCCCGCCCGCTCTTCCAGTCGCCCGCCGAGCACCTCGAGGTCGAGTGAGGGGCTCGGCATCGCCGCCGAGATCTCCGCGCCAACGTCGTCGTGCGGTGATCGATCAGCGCTCATGCCGCCTCCTCCTTCAATCGTGTCTGACGAAGCTTGCGCAGTCCCTCGTGGACGCTCCGCCGGGCGGCCTCCGCGCTGCAGGCGAGCACCGTGCCGATCTCGCGATGCGGCATGTCGAGGCCGAACCGCAAGACCAGCGCCGCCCGCTGCTTCTCGGGAAGGCCCGCGACTTCGTTCCAGATATCTCCCGAAAGCGGAATCTCCGGAGGAGCTGGGGCCGGCAACTGCTCGCCGAGCTCGGCGTCGGGAGCCGGCCTCCGGGCCCGTGCCCGGTGGAAGTCGATTGACTTGCGTCTGGCGATGGTCAGGACCCAGGCACGCGGCCGGGCGCCGTCGAAGTCGTCGTAGGCCCGCAACGCGGCCAGGAAGGACTCCTGCAGGCATTCCTCGACCTCGTCCGCGGGCAGGGTGGTACTCAAGTAGCGGGCGACGGCGCCCGCCTGCTCCTCGAAGAACAGCTGGAAGGGCTGGGGCCGGCTGCGGCCGACCCGGCTCTCACCGATGCTTGGAGCTGCCACGACCATCACTCTCCTACAACGCCGCAGGAGGTGGATTCGTGAGGTCGCTGTCCCGCGCGGCCGGATCGGCCGCCGCCCGGTCCTCAGTCCTGGCGCGAGCCGCCGACCTCGTACTCGTCGGTGTCCTCGAGCCGCATGCTCGCCGTCTCCCCGCCGCCGGGATCCACCGCCCGCTCACCCTCGAACCCCGGGCCGGCATCCGACTCCTCGGTCTCGTACTCGTCGTCCTCGTACTCGTACTCGTCATCGTCGTACTCGCGGTCGTCGTACTCGCCGTCGTCATCGTCATCGTCCTCGTAGCTCGCCACCTCGCCCTCGGCGAGCGGCGCGGTCTGCGGCTCCGCGCCGTCGTCCTCGTAGTCCTCCTCCCCGACATCCTGGGTGCCGCTGGCGACCGTAGGCCACTCGGCCACGGTCTCGTGCTCCTCCGGCTCGTAGCCCTCCTCGGCGTCGAAGTCGTCGTCCTCCGGCAGGTCGGCCGCTGCGGCAGCGAACTCGGTGGTTCCGCGCTCGACCTCGCCGATCATCGAGCTCAGCCTGCCCTGCATCTCCTCGATCCCCGCGAGGACGTTCCGGCGGCGCTCGCGCAGATCGTCGATCTGCCCCTCGATCCGGCTCAGCTCCAGACGCGCATCGCGCAGTAGCTCCTCCGCCTCCTGCTCGGCTGCCGCGACCTTTGCCTCGGCGTCGGCCTCGGCTACATCGCGCGCAGAGTTCGCCGCAGTTTCGGCTTCGGCCCGGGTAGCGGCGTCGTACTCGTCGGCCGCCTTGCGTGTCGCCTGCGAGGCCTCGTCCGCCTCGCGGCGGAGCTGTGCCGCCGTCTCCTCGCTCTCGCGGGTCAGCTCACCAGCCGCGCGGTGCGCTTCGCCCAGCAGCTGTGCCGCCGTCTCCCTGGCGGTACCCAGGATCTCGTCCACCTTGTCGCCGAGCCCGGCGAGCTCAACCCCGATGCCCTCGACCGTTGGGACGTCGGGTTCCGTCTCGGGATCGGCCTCCAGGCCACCGTGGCGGGTGACCCAGGCCTCGACCTCGGCGCGATCGTAGCCCCAGAACCGGCGCGGGAAAAGGTGTTCTGGCGATGGCTCTTGAAATTCGGAACTCAAGGGTGGCCCTCCTCGGGCGTCGCTTGGGGACGGCTTCCTGGGGATATTGCCCGAACCGCCGTGTCTGAAACGAAGATAGCTCTCCCGGCGGCTGCTTCAAGTCAGCCGGGCGGGGCGCTCCGGTCTCACGCCCTCATCCGGTCGCCCTAATAGACTGTCTGCGATGCGCCGGTACCTCACACCCTCGCTGGTGATCTCGGTCGTCGCGCTGTTCGTGGCGCTTGGCGCAACCGGGTACGCGATCAGCAAGATCCCGGCCGGCTCCGTTGGGACGAAGCAGATCAAGAAGAACGCGGTGACCTCAGCAAAGGTCAAGAACCAGTCGCTGGCCGCGAAGGACTTCAAGGCCGGGCAGCTGCCGGCCGGCGAACCGGGACCGGCGGGCAGCGCGCTCGCGTACGGCTATGTCGAGGACCTGGGCGGTGTCGACGTCAACGTTGTGCCGGCAATGTCCAAGGGCCTGGACTCGTCGATGGTTTCCAGGCCCTCGGACGGCGTCTACTGCTTCCAACTCGAGACGCTGTGGCCGGTCCATGTGGTCGCAGCCACCGCCGAGTCGTCGTTCAACAACGCCGCGGATAGCGACAAGTACGCGACGGCTCAGGTGCTGCACAACAGCGACTTCGGGCTCAGCTGCCCGGACACAAGCGACATGGTGGTCGTGATCCACGACGCTTCCGCCGCGGATGTCGTCAACTGGTTCTTCTACGTGACTCTGAACTAGCTCAGCCGCCGAAGTCAGGGGGCCGGACCCCACGGGTCTGCAACCATGGCCCGCGGTGGGGATTGCGAATTCACATGCCGTGCGGGGATCGGTAGCGGGACTGCTCAGCCTCCTGCTGCTCGCCTTCGGCGCTGCGGACGCCTCCGCGGCCAAGCCGCGATACGTGACCGTCAAGGGAGCGCCGGCTCCCGGACCCAAGGAGTTCGACACGGTCTTCGTGGAGAAGCGCGGTCCAAAGAAGGCCAAGACCGTGCTCGTACTGGTCCCCGGCACCGGCGGCGGCGCGGGCAGCGTCTCGCCCATCGCCCGCGACCTCTCGCACCGCGTCAACAAGATGCAGGTCTGGAGCTTCGATCGCCGCGAGCAGGCCTTCGAGGACACCTCGGGCTTCGAGACCGGCAACGCCCAGGACGCCGCGGACTACTACCTCGGCTTCCAGTACGACCGGGTGACCCCGGACGAGGTTCCCTTCGTTTCCGAGTGGGGTTTCCGGACCGAGATGCGTGACCTGCGCAAGGTGATCCGCAAGGCCGGCAAGCGCGGGCGCAGGGTGATCCTCGGCGGGCACTCGCGCGGCGCCTCCTCGGCCGTCGCCTACGCCGCCTGGGACTTCAACGGCCGCGCCGGCTACCGCAGCATCGACGGACTCGTGCTGATCGACGGAGGTCTTGCGGCATTCGGGCCACAGGAGTTCTCCAAAGCCGACGCCCAAGCGCGGCTCGACGAGATCCGCGGCGGAGACCTCTTCAGCGATCCATTAGGCGCCGGAATCCCGGAGATCGGCCCGATCTTCAGCGAACTGGGCGCACGCGCGGCGGTCGAGGCGCCCCAGGCGACGTCGAATCTCCAGAACAACCCGCTGATCCCGCCGAACCTCAAGCCGGACTTCCCGGTCACCAACCAGGGCTTCCTCGGCTTCATCTTCGACGACACGACATCGCCGCCCGGGTTCGCAGCACTGCGGATCCGCGCCGGGCAACTGGCCGACAGCGGCGACCCGCGCCCCTGGGTGAACGGGCAGAACACGCCGATCGAGGACTTCGCGAAGGCGTTTGCCCGGGAGCCGGCCAACGCAACCGAGTGGTACTACCCGAACCGCATGATCCTCGACACGGCCGCCGCCAACGCGCTGCGCCCGACCCCGGCGTCACGCCTACTGGGGCTGGAGATCAAGCACACCGACGAGATCAAGACGCCGCTGTACGTGATCCAGACCGAGCTGACCAACGGCGGCGTGCTCCGGGGCGCCGACACGCTGATCGACAGCTCACGGATCAAGCGCACCAAGCTCGTCGATGCGAGCGCCTCGATGAGCCACCTCGACCCGGTCGTCGCCCCGGCGAAGACCAACCGCTTTACGAAGACCGTGACGCCGTTCCTACGGCGCATCGCCCGCCGCTAGTCGGCCCATCCCCGGCAGGGCCGCGGATGGCCCGCCGACCCCGAGCTACCAGCGTTCGTCCTGCTCGTAGCCGAACTCGATCAGCGCCTCACCGGCGCACTGCTTGAAGGTCTCGCGGTTGGCCTCGTTGAAGACCCCGCGCCAGTCCCCCGCGATCCCCTTGCGCATGAACGCGGTCGAATCCTCCTCGCCGGGTGAACGGCCACCGGTCAGGGCGCTGAACGAAGTTGCCTCCAGACACTCCCGGGCAATCCCCTCCGTGGCCTCGACGCCCAGAAAGCCGAGCAGCCTGGCGATCTCCCGCGGGCCATCCGTCAGCAGGTCCTCATAGCGGACCTCGGTATAGAGCTCGCCCAGCCGGGAGCCGAGCGCCCGCGTGGCTGTCGTCACGCGCGCCCATTGACTCGCCTTGCGGTCGAGCAGCCCCATGTTGAAGATGCTTGCGCCCGAGGCGAGGAACGCTTTCGGATCGGCCCTGTAGCGGTCGCGGAGCTCGGCCTGTCGTGGGTCGATCCCGGCGCCGTCGCCACGCCTGCGATCGGCGTTCCACATGTGGTGCATCGAGGAAATCATCACGTCGCGGCCGTCGCGCACGATGTGGATCACCCGGGCGCCGGGACACGCCGCTGCAATCTCGGAGACGACCGTCTCCGAGAGCAGCGTGGTCTTGTCGCCGACCAGCTTTGCGCCCGACCGCCGTAGCTCCCGGCCCATGGTGGCCGCAACGAGCGCTCCGGTTGCCCCGGCGAGCTCATCCTCCGAATCGCCCGCTCGCGTCCAGGCCGACTCCCCCAGCCACTGCTTCAACTCAGGCGAGCCCCACAGCAGAGAGCTGAGCGTGAGAGCCACGTTGTCGCGCTCGCCGTGATCGACTCCGAAAAAGCGGCCCTCGCCGCGACAGACAAGCTGAGGGTGCGCGTCAAGGGTCCCCATCAGCCAGGAGGTCCCCGACTTCCCTCTTCCGACGATGAAGAAGAGCTGGTCGAACCCGACCCCCGGCGGGGAATCGAACGAGGAGCGCTCCCCGCCGCCGAACATCCGGCGCAACCTCTGCCGCAGGCCGACTTGCGGCTGATAGGGAGAATCGCCCCTGGATCGCGCCGGCGGAGCCATCGCTATCGCCGGACCCGGCACCAGAGGGACACCGGTCCCCTCAGGGCGCCGATTTCCGGGAGCAGCGCCTCGGCCTCCGGATCGGCCCCCGCCAGGTGCCCGGTCAGCCAGGACATCTCGCCGTCCACGCCGGCGATGAAGCCGTCGAGCGACAACGTGGCGGAGTAGAGGAGCCTGCTCATCGCAAGCCATCGTAGGGGCCGCTTTGCAGGGAGGATGGTTTGGCGTACAACCGATCCGAGGTCGCCCTTACCGGCGACCCGCCCGGCAAGCACCAACAGCGCCCCGGACGCAGAGTGGCCCAATGCTATGCCGAGAAACAGAGAACTCGAGCTATTGCCCGCCGGCTTCGGCCATCGCCTGCTCATACATCGACTTCGCGGTCATGTTCCAGGCAATCTGCTGCTCCCAGATCGAGTTGATCGCCTTCCAGCGACCGGACGGCACGCCCTGGCGCTCCGCGTAGGCGATCTCTTCGCCCGCCGATATCCCCTCGCGCGAGAGGCCAACCCTGATTTCCACCCAGTCGTCGAAGCCAACGCCCTCGACCGGGTCGCCTGCGGGGTGACTCTCGCCTCCCAGCTTCTTCACCTCTTGCTTCCAGGTGCGGGCCGTGTCGCGGAGGCCGCCAGGAGCAGCCTTGGCGGCGGCCGTGATGTCGCGGAGGTCTCCGACGTGCTCCCTGACCGGCCCCAGGGGGCCCTCGGCTTTCTTCAGCGCTTTTCGCTTCGCCTTC
>JBBRAH010000044.1:0-23948 GCA_038206985.1 Solirubrobacterales bacterium | reverse complement strand
ATGGCCGGCGACGAGGACCCGGTCGCCGGGGTCGAGGAAGAAGGTCTCCTTCAGGCAGCGCTCGTGGGCCGGTGGCGTCTTGCCGTTGCGCTCGAGCATGTACCAGTCGGTGTGGTGCAGGTGGATCAGGTGCGCGGTCCGGGTCGGGTTGACGAGTTCCCAGGTGACGGTCTCTCCGAGCTCAACCGCGACGTCGGCGTAGGTCGGGTCGTAGGAGCGCCCGTTGAGCTGCCAGCGCGGCCGGATCCCGCCGCCGACGTTGATCCGCCAGCGGTGGCTCGGTTTACTCGGGGCGTCGTTCACCCAGGCCGGCAGAGGCCGCAGCTGCTCGGGGATCGAGGTCTCGTCGACGACGCTCCGGCGCCCGACCCGGAACTCCATGAGGGCGCCACGGTAGGGGTCGGACCCGAGCCGGTTGTGGGCTCCGGCCCGCCTGCCGCTGCGCAGCCTGACCCGCCTGCCGCGCACCTCCGCGAAGTCGACGATCACCTCGGCCCGCTCGCCCGGGCCGAGCAGGATCCGGTTGCGCTTCAGCGGACGTGGCAACAGACCGGCCTCCGAGGCGATCTGGACCATCTTCGCGCCGCCCGTGAGATAGACGTTGAAGGGCTGGAAGTGCGCCGCGTTGAGCAGCCGCAGTCGGTAACGGGCCGGCTGCACCCTGTGGGTAGGCAGGATCGCCCCGTTGACCAGCACGTGCTTGCCGATCACCCCGTCTGCCGGGGGGTTGCGCCCGGCAGACGACAGCTGCACGAGCTGGTTGGCGCCATTGAAGCTGCGGTCGGTGAGCATCAGAGGCAGGTCACGGTCGCCGCGGGGGAGTGGCAGCGCGGAGTCGATCTCATCGTCGATGATCCACATGCCCGCCAGCCCCCGCCAGACGTTCTCAGCCGACCGCTCCAGGCGGTGGTCGTGGTACCACTGGAAGGCGGCGCGCTCCGGCTCACCGTCCTCGCTGAGGTCGAACTCGTAGGTGCGCTCCCCACCGGGCTCGATCAGTAGGTCGTTGCCGGATTCCACGGGTGCGAGGCGCTCTGAGACGTCGCAGTAGAGGCTGCGGGGAAGCGACTCGGTCAACCCCCCGGGTCGCCCGTCTTCGGTCGAGCGGTTGTGGCCGCCGTGCAGGTGTACGGTCAGCTCGCCGGCGCGGGCTGGAAGCTGGTGCTTGAAGCGGACCGCCGTTGGCTCACCGGCCGGCCTGCGGATCGTCGGCCCCGGCCAGGTCCCGTCGTAGGTCCACATCTGCGTCTTGCGCCCGGGGAGGATCGGGATCCTCGCCTCGCGGATCGGGATCTCGATCCGCGCTCCGGTCAACTCCCGGGGGATCGGCAGTGGGCTGCGGAACCGGGGTGCTGTGGCAGCGCCGGCGGCTCGCGAGCTGCCGAGGCCGAGGAGGCCGTGCAGGCGGCCCGACGCCAGGGCCGCGGCGGCACCCGTCGTCCCGGCGGCGATCAGCCGCCGCCGGCTGAGGCACGCTGCCCCCGGGTCCTTTGGTTGGCTCGCTCCCATTCCTTTCGCTCGCGACCCGACGACGGTGGCTGCCCGCCTCAACCAGCGAGGTTGGGCGGGCGGCCAATCGTCGGGCTTCGGCTACTTGACGTTGATCGTGCCCTGCAGATCCGGGTGGATCGCGCAGAAGAAGCCGACAGTCTTGCCGGGCTTCACACGGAACTTCCGGCTGTGGGTCTCGCCCTTTGCCTCTGTGAACCAGCTGTCTCCGACCTTGCGGTTGGTGAACTGCTTGTCCCAGCCCTTCCTCTTGACGTCAACGATCGGCTTGTCGATCGTCTCCTTCTTGAAGTTGGCCTCATGCGCCTTCAGGATGTCGGTGCACAGGGCCTTCGGCGCGAAGCACCTGTCGAAGTCCTTCTCGGACTTGATCGTCGGCAGCACCGACGGCTTGACCAGGCTGAAGGTGTGCGGTCCGATGTCCTTGGGATCCGTGTCGTTGGTCACCTTCAGCTTGTTGCCCGATTTGATCGTCTTCGGGCCCTCGAACTTGAGCTTCTTACCCTTCAGGACGATATCGACGTTGGTCGTGGCAGCCGCTGCGTTTGCGGCGGGAATGACCGCGATCACGGCCGTTGCCGCGACAAGCGCCAATGCCGGCCGAAGCCGGCGTAGTGGGAGCATCAAAGTGCTCCTCCCTTCAATTGATGGTGATCTGGGTTGCCCGCATACGCGGTCCGGTCGCCTGCCGCCCACCCCGAAAACGTGGTGTCCCGAACCGCCCACAGGCGCGGCGAAAAACTAACAGAAACATCAGAATAAGTAAACCCCTGAATGTTTACGTGGGTTAGCCCGGGCCCGAAACGGGCATAAAGGGGATAGGTGACGTTAGGAGGCCGGCATGTCCGGCCTTTTCTGCGAAATGAAAGGAGCGCACCCATGACACAGACCAAGACTGAACGACAGACAGCAGCTCAGAAGGGCACCGCGACCCGCCAGGGAAACCAGGCGGTCAGGAGCCTCGAGGAGGCTCGCACCCACGCAAGCACGGCCGTGAGCAATCTCGGCAATGCGATCGGCTCAGTCGCCGACGCCGTGGTCTACGCGACGAAGTCGGTCGGCAACCGCGCCCAGAGCATCAAGCCCGGGGCGTAGCCGGTAGACACCTGAACTATCGCCAGACGTCGATCACGTGAACCCGCTCGGCGCCGGGAGCGGAGCCGCCCTCGCGGCCGGAATGCAGCACCACGCTGCCGAACCCGGCCCTCGTGAGGGCGGCTCTCGCTGCTTCCGGGTCCCTGAAGTGCAGGTGGATTCGGCCTCGTACGAACAACGAGAGGCCCGCGGCGAACGCACGGTCGATGGTGCCGGTTGCGTCGCCGGCCAGGTGGATGTCGGAGACGTACAGGCCCTCGGGCACCTCGCGTAGAGCGGCCGCGATCCGGCACCAGAGCCCCTCGACCTGGCCCCGCGGGAAGTAGTTGAGCAGTCCCTCGGTGACGATCGCCGTGCCGATTCCCGGCTCGAGCCCGGCGACGAGCGTCCGCAGGCTCAGCGGCCCATCCTCGGCCAGCGCATCGAGATCGACTACGCGGTGCCGATCTCCGGGTGTTCCGGCGCGGATCCTGTCCAGGGCCGTCCGCTTGCGCGCCGCCATCGCGGGCAGGTCTGCCTCGATGTACTCCAGCTCGGGATTCCGGGAGCTGAAGCGCACGCCGCGCGGCGACATCCCGGCGGCGATCTCGATCACGCGGCCGATCCGGCCGGCGCCGATCGCCGCTTCGAGGATCCCGTCGATCAGTCGATGCCGGGCCAGCAGGAAGCCCTCGAGGGTCGCGCCGCCCAATGCTCCGCTGAGCGCCATCGCAGGCCTCAGGCCGGCGTGCAGCAGCCGGCCCTCCCAGGTACCCAGCGCGTCGTCGCCGAGTCCGTTGCGGCGCCAGACCTCACCGGTGTAGTGAGCGGTCGGGCTGATCGCGGCGGACGTACGGGGGGCCATGGAGTGACCCTACCGCCGCGCCCGGCCCCGGCCCCTCCGCATCGTGCAAGCGAGCCTGCAGGAATCCGGGTGCCGCCGGGTGACCTCGTTCAATCGCCCCATGTCCGAGCCTGTCCTGGTTGCCATCACCACCGTCTCGCTGCTCGCGCTCGCGCGCCTGGCGATCTCCTTTGCCCGCTATAGGGCTGTGTTCCGCTTCGACAGCGAGGACCTCGAGGACGCGCGCCGCGACGCGGCGCGCCGTAGCCGCTCGACCCGTGGCGGCCGGGCGGCCGAGCAGATGGCGCCGCTGCTGGGTGAGTTCGCCGCGGAGTTCGACCCGGCCGACGCGCGCTTTCTCGGGGCGCCGGTCGACTACCTCGTCTTCGACGGTCTCGCCTCGGGCGACCTTGAGCGCATTGTCCTGGTCGAGATCAAGACCGGCGGCGGTCGCCTGAACTCGAACGAGCGTCAGGTTCGCGACGCCATCGAGAGCGGTCGTGTCGGCTACCGGCTCATGCGGCTCTGACCATTCGTCCCCGCGCACTGTCTGCCTATGATCAGCCCGGTGCCCGTCCCCAGAGCCCGCCTCACCGATGCCGTCTCCGGTCGCCACGCGCCTCCGGCCCACGGCTTTCGGATCGGCCTGCTGCCCGGTGAGGGCGTCGGCCCGGAGCTGACCGAGGCGGCCGGGGTCGTGCTAGCGGCGCTGGAGCAGGCGGGCGGCACCGCTCTGCAGTTGCTCGAGGGGCCATCCGGTGGGGAGAGCAGCAAGGCGGGGTCACTCACCGATGCGGGCGCCGACTTCTGCCGGGATATGTTCGCCTCAGGAGGTGCCGTGCTGGCCGGACCGCACGGCGGGCGCTGGGTGTATGAGCTTCGTGCCCACTTCGATCTCTTCTGCAAGCTGAGTCCGCTCAGCGCCCGGTTGGCGGTCCGGGCGGGGGCGCCGGTCCCGTTCGACATCCTGGTCGTCCGCGAGCAATCCGGGGGCGTCTACCAGGGCCGCTGGGGGGAGACCGACGCGCGGCAGGAAGGCCACATCGCCGAGCACTCTTTCTCCTACAGCCGCCGCGAGGTCGCCCGGATCATCCGCGTCGGCATCGCGCTGGCGTCGGCCCGGGACGGACGGCTCGCCCTGATCGTCAAGGACGGCGGAGTTCCCTCGATCAGCCGGCTGTGGCGCCTTGTCGGCGAGGAGTTGAGCGAGGCCGCCCCTGACATCTCCCTGGAGGTCCTCGACGTCGATTTCGCGGCCTACCGGCTCGTGCAGGACCCCGGTTCGTTCGGGGTGCTCGTCACCCCGAACCTGTTCGGCGACATTCTCAGCGACCTCGGCGGCGTGCTGCTCGGGTCGCGGGGCATGTGCTTCGGCGCCAGCTTTGATGCCGGCCGGGCCGCCGTCTTCCAGACCAATCACGGCGCGGCATGGGACCTCGCGGGCACGGGGCAGGCGAACCCGACGGCGCATCTGCTGTCGGCGGCGATGCTGCTGCGTGAGTCGTTCGCGCTGGAGCGGGAGGCGGCTGCGATCGAGTGGGCCGTGATGCAGACCTTGCGCGCCGGTACGGCAAGCGCTGATCTCGGCGGCGGCAGCGACCTCGACGCGATCGTCGAGGACGTCTGCGGGCGACTGCCTCAGGCCCTGGCGAGCGCGGCGCCCCCCGCTCGGCGATGACCCGGGCGCTGCTTCTCGTCGATCTCCAGGAGGCGTTCCTCGATTCGGCCGAGCTCGAGCCGGCCCGCGGAGAGCTGCTCGAAACGGTCGGTCGCCTGCTGGCCGGCTTCAGAGAGCGGGACGAGTCCGTCTTCCACATCCGCACGGTCGTGGCTCGCGACGAGCGCGGCATGCCCCACTGGCCGCCGGAGCACGCGGCGGCGCTGCGGGAGGACGGACCCGGAGCTGCGCCTCCACCCGGGCTCCGAGAGCAACCGGGGGAGCGGGTCTTCCACAAGCGCTTCTATGGGGCGTTCGGAAATCCGGCACTCGAGCCCGCCCTGCGAGAGGCCGGGGCGGAGCGCCTGGTGCTCGCCGGCACCCACCATCACGCCTGCGTCAGAGAGACCGCCCTGGAGGCTTACGAGCGCGGCTTCGAGGTGATCGTCGCCGCCGACGCGACAGCCGCATACGACCCGCTGCACGCGGCGGCCACGCGCCTGTGGATGGAGCCCCGCGCGGCTCGCTACGCCGATGCCGAGGAGATCGGCACGGGCCCGGTCGAGCCGGCGGGCGCCGCCGCAGTGCCGGCGCACCTGGATGCCTGCGCAGCGGCTGCCTCCGCCGCACGCTCGACGGCTCGCCCCGAGGATGTCAGAGCCGCTCTCGCGAGGGCGGCCGAGGCGCTGTCGGAGCCGTCCGCCGCGGATCAGCTCGCCCGACTGATCACCGCGGAGTCGGGCAAGCCGATCGCCCTGGCCGGACGCGAGCTCGAGCGCACGCGGCGTCTGCTCGATTTGGCGGCTGCGATCGAGCTGCCCCCAACCGTGCTCACCCCAGAGGGCCGCAGCCGCCGTCGCCCCCTGGGGACGGTCGCCCTGCTCACCCCTCACAACAATCCGCTGGCCATCGCTGCCGGCAAGCTCGGTCCCGCGCTGGCCTTCGGCAACGCCGTGCTCTGGAAGCCGCATCCGATGGGCGCGAAGGTCGCGGCGGCCCTCGCCGCACTGCTCGCCCGCTCCGGGCTGCCGGACGGGCTGCTCGCGATCGTCGAGGGCGGGGCGGCGACCGGAGTGGCCACCCTGAGCCACCCGGGCGTGGACGCGGCGACCGTCACCGGATCCTCGGCAGCCGGCTGGGCCGCCCAGCTGATCTGCGCCGGGCGCCGGATCCCGCTCCAGGCGGAGCTGGGAGGCAACAATGGCGCGATCGTCTGGAGTGACTGCGACCTCACCGAAGCGGCGGGCGCGATCGCCCCGGCGGCGTTCGGCGCCGCGGGGCAGCGCTGCACCGCCACCCGTCGCGTGATCGTCGAGGCCGGTGCCGAATCCGAACTGCTCGAGCAACTGCGGGTTGTCTGCGCCGAGGAGCTCGTGCAGGGCTCGCCGCAAGATCCGCGCACCACGATCGGGCCGCTGGTGGATGAGGCAGCCGCGGAGCGGGCGCGGCGGCTGTTGCGGCGGACCGCCGCGGGGGGCCACGAGATCCTGGAGCTGGACACTGCCACGACCGAAGATGCTTCTGTGGACGACGCCGACGCCGCCTTCCTGGCGCCGACCGTGGTTTGTTGCTCGGACCCCGCTGCCGAGATCGTGCAGCGCGAGAGCTTCGCTCCGATCCTCGTGCTCGAGCCGGCCCGGGATTTCGAGCACGCTCTCCGGCTCCTCAACGGCGTGCGCGAGGGCCTGGTGGCGTCGCTGTTCAGCCCAGACGCTCAGCGCCGGAATGAGTTCCTGGAGCGGGCGGAGGCGGGCGTGCTGAAGCTCGATCGGGCGACCGCTGACGTCGGGGTCGAGACCCCGTTCGGTGGCTGGAAGCAATCGGGGATCGGTCCACCTGAACATGGGGTCGGCAATCTGGAGTTCTATACGCGCCTGCAGGCCATCTACGGCTGAGTCGCGGGCTCCTGCCCCCCTGGTACTACGTGTAGTTGCTGGACCTTGCCGTTCCTGGTGGCGAGGGGCTCGCGACGCAGCACCGCGACCCCGCCCGCCTGCCGCCACTGCTCGGCCATCATCGCCTGGGCCGGCCCCAGGCTCGCAACCGACTCGAGCAGGATCTCGGCGATGCGGGCGTCATCGGCAATCGCCGCCCGGCCCACCACGACGCCCATCGCCCGCTCGCCGTTCAGCCCGCTAACGAGCTGGTAGTCGGAGCCGCTGCCTCCGAGTTGTGCGGGGAGGGCTTCCTCCAGCAGCCAGGCGATCTGGCTCCCGCCGAAGTTCATGCCCTGGGCGGTGAGCTTCTCCCGGCTGTGCACGCCACTGAGGATCCTCTGCAGGCCGAGCTCACCGAGCGGGCAGCCGCATTGCGCCTCGCGGATCCCCCCCCGGTCGCCAGTCTCGACGTTGAGCATCACCTTCGGGGCGCTCGTGCTCACGCTGCTCAACACGAGGCCGGGGTCGCCCGCGGCCAACCCGGGCTGGAGCACGGCCACCTTGTCGTCGAGCAGGTGCACGTCGTCGGCGCCGATCCTCCGGGCGCACGGCTCGCCGATCCTGCCGATCTCGCCCATCGAGTAGGCCGTGTGGTGCAGGCACCCCCGTTCCTCCAGCGCAGCCACCCGACCCGGCGTCGCCGACTCCCCGCCGGTGCGAAACAACGTGCCCGTGATCGTGAGGTCCTCAGCGCGGGCCGCCTCGGCGAGACGTGCCGCGGAGCTCCAGGTTGTGTCGAGTAGAGCCGGGGTCCCCGCCTCGGCGAGCGCCGCGAGCCCGCGGGCGAGCGGGCCGGGGTCGCCGAGCTCGAGGACGCGCGGACGCGGGATCGGCCGGCCGCAGATCCGGGCGATCGCCAGGGTGCCCGCCAGCAGCCCGCGAAACGGGAGACCGTCCCGCCCGGCGGGGACGCGGGTCGGCGAGAACCAGGTCCCCGTGTCGAGACCGAGCTTCGCTCTCTTCAACATGCCCTTCAGGCCGGCGAGCCCCGGCGGTACCGCCCGCCAGGCGATCGCGGGGCGGTCCACGGCCCCGAAGGACCGCAGGACGACGCCCAGGTAGCTCGCCTCCAGGTCGAGTAGGTCCAGATCGACCGCGACCCTGGATCCGGTACCTCGCGAGCCCGAGGTACTGCCGCTGTAGTGGCGCAACAGCAGCGGATTGTCGAAGTCCGAGGCGAGCGGATGCAGTTCGAGGGCTCCCCGCACCACGGGGACGCGTCCCTTGAACTCGTCGAGGCTGAGCCCCACCCCGGCCGCTTGCAGGCGGCTGAGCACCCCTTCGATCCCGTGCCCCGAGATCAGCGCGGCGACGTCGCCGAACTCCGCTCCGGCCGCCGCGAGCAGCGGCCGGTAGGGGCTGCGGAGGTTGCCGTACACAGCATGCTCGAGCAGATCGCAGAAGGACTCCTCGCGGCGTCCGAGCCGCTCGCGGACGCGTCCCGCGCACGATTGGAGGGCGAGCGGGCGGCGCAGGAACGGACCGAGGCCGAACGCGTAGCCACGGGCGGCACGGGCGGCTGTGAGCCCGGCGCTCAGATCTCGAACGCGGAGCGCTCGGTGACGACCCGTCGCAGCCGGTCATCCGCGGGCCCGGGCGGGTAGGAGAAACTCGGCATGTAGGTCTCGCTGAAGTCCGTGCGGCAGACGGAGCTGAGCCCGTACATGCACTGGAACCGCGGCTCCTCGCCGTCACGGGCCCCGTAGTGGAAGCAGGCCGAGGTGTCGATGAACAGCACGGTGCCGCGCGGGTAGACGAAGCGGATCGCCTTCTCCGGATCGACGACCGAGTAGATCTCCTCGTCGCTCAGCCGGTATGGCCGGCCTCTCGACCAGTAGTCGAGCTCGCGTCGGGCCCGCTGAGAGACCGAGGCGGGCAGGAAGGTGAATGGCCCCATCCGTTCGTCGGTGTCACGGATCAGGACGATCGCGTAGACCATCGGGTGGTCGTAGGGATCGATGTGGAAGACCTGGCTGTCGCGGGGCGGGAGGTGGGAGAGGGCATCGAGGTGCTTGCCCGACTCGACCATGCGGATGCCCGTGGGCAGCGTCTTGGTCAGCGCGGGCACGAACCCGAGGTAGTCGGCACAGACCGCGACGAACTCGGGACTCGTGGCGAACTCGATGAACGCCGGCCAGCGCTCGTGGTCGCCGACCTCGATCATGTTGCGGAAGAAAGCCCGGTAGCGATCGTCTACGTCCGCTTGCCCGGCCCGCTCGGCGATCACTTCCTCGGCCGCGTCGAGCAGGCGCTCGAGCCCCGGCAGGCTGCCGCTGGTGTCGATCACGAAGCCGTCCTCCATGCGCAGCCGCGGCGGCGCGATCTCGCCCGATTCCCAGAGTTGCTCCCGCCAGCGCTGCCGGCGACCGTTGCGCAGGCTGTTGTAGCCCCTGGCCAGCCGCATCGTGTTGGCGATTCCGAGCTTCGCCATCTTGTCGGCATCGAGCGCGGCCGCGGCCGGGCTCAATGCCCGGTCAGCCGCCCGCAGCCCCGCCTCGATCATGTCTGTCGCTCCCATTTCGGCAAGCCTAGATGAGTGCTGGCGCAGATAGATTCTTCGCATGGGCGTAGCCGATTACCGCCGCAGGGTGCTGCTGATCGCCTCCGTCTCGAGTTTTCTCGTCTATCTCGACGTCACCGTCGTCAACATCGCTTTCCCGGAGATCGAGGGAGCTTTTCCAGGGACCTCGCGCGAGTCGCTGATCTGGATCCTCAGCGCCTACAACATCACCTTCGCCGCGCTGCTCCTGCCCGCCGGGCGGCTCGCCGACCGGCTCGGCCGCAAGCGGGTCTTCCTCGCCGGTCTCGGCGGCTTCGTGGGCGCCTCGATGCTCTGCGCGCTCGCGCCGAGCGCGGGTTTGCTGATCGCGGCGCGCGTGCTGCAGGCCCTCGGCGGGGCGGCCCTCGTCCCGGCTGCTCAGGGCCTGATCCTCGGCGTCTACGAGGGCGCCGAGCGGACCAGGGCGATCTCGCTCTGGGTCGCCGCCGCCGCAGTTGCTGCCGCCCTGGGACCACCGCTCGGCGGCGTGCTCGTCGATCTCGGGAGCTGGCGCTGGGTCTTCGCGATCAACCTTCCCCTGGGGCTGCTCGCCTACGCGGCCGGGCGCCGCGTCCTGCGCGAGAGCCGCGAGGTCACAGAGGGCCCATTGCCGGACCCGCTCGGGGTCGGCATGATCGCGGCGGCCGTGGGCCTGCTTACTTTGGCGATCGTCCAGGGCGGGGAGTGGGGCTGGGCGAGCCCGGCCGTGCTCGGGGCGTTCGCCGGGGCGTTCCTGCTGGGCCCGCTCGTCGTGGCGCGCTGCCGCCGCCACCCCGTGCCCGCGATCGACCTGAGCCTCTTCGCCTCACCCGTCTTCTCGATCGCCAACGCCGCCTCGGTGCTGATCGGCGTCGCTTTCTACGGGCAGCTCTTCGCAGCGGTCCTGTTCCTCACCGGTGCCTGGGGCTACGGTCCACTGCAGGCCGGCCTGGCGCTGGTTCCCGCACCCGTGATGGCCGCGGCGGCGGCCGCCCTGGCGGGCCGTGGGGCCACGCCGCGCACGCTCGTCCCGCTGGCACTCCTCGGCGCGGGCCTATTCGCGGCCGGCGCCCTTTGGCTGCGCTGGCGGCTCGGGCTCGAGCCGGCGTACCTGACGGAGATGCTGCCCGGCACGATCCTCGTCGGCATCGGCGGCGGCCTCGCGGTCTCACTGTTGGCGGCACTCGCCGCCCAGGTCCTGCCGGAGGCCCGCTACGCGGTGGGCAGCGCGGTCAACTCGGCTACGCGGCAGATCGGCGCGGCGCTCGGAGTCGCCGGAGTGGTAGCCGCCCTCGGCACCCCGGGGCCCGCCGGGATCATCGACGCCTTCCAGGGCGTCTGGCTGCTGATCGCCGCCGCTGCGCTTGCGGCGGTCGCGCTGGCCGCCACGGTCCTCACCCGCTCACGGGAGCTCGAGCCGCTGCCCTGAGCCCGTCGCTGCTCAGGCGTTCGGGTTCTTGCAGCGATCGACGTTCCAGCGATGGGCCTTGGGGTCGTAGACTCCGACCCCCTTGCAGAAGCGTCCTTCCAGGTTGCCCAGCACGCCCTCGCCGTACCACTTGCATACGAAGTTCCCGTTCTGCATCTCCTTGCAGGCCCCCGTGTAGTTGGGCAGGACCGGGATGTCGGCGTTGACCAGCTGGTTCCAGAGCTGGGCGCCGAGCTGCTCCTTGCAGACGTTGAGATCGAAGTTGCCCGCCTTCTTCCGGTACCAGGCCTTCGAATTGCACTCGTACCGCGGTGAGCTGCCGACGCGGCCCTCGGCAGTCCACTTGCAGATGTACTCGGTCGGCTGGGTCCGGGTCAGGCAGTTGTAGGTGCCCTCGGTGATCCCGAATCCGGCCAGCTGGCGGACGAGCTTCGCCGGCCTGTCCGAGCTCGGCTGGTTGGAGCCGCTGAAGGAGACGTTGCCCGTCGAGCAGGTCTTGCAGGAGCCGGTGCCCTTGTAGCGCTCGACCTTGACCCAGCCACCACGACGCGGCACCTTCGACTTCTGCCCCGATCGCCAGCGCTTGTACTGGGTGGAGGTGCCGATCGCGCTCTGGCCGACCACGACGTTGACGTAGAACGGGCCCTTGGCGTTCCTCTTGACGCTGAGGATGCCGCCCTTGCGGATCGTGCAGACGTTGCTGTGCCCGCTGCGGCCCTGGGTGCAGTTGAAGCCGTTGGAGGCCGAGATCCGCGCCGTGGACTCGCTCAGCTTGCCGAACGGCTTGATCGAGTGGCGCGACTTGGCGAGGACCACCTCGGTGCGCTGGAAGACGTTGTAGGGCAGGCCCTTGATCGCCGTGCGGACGTTCGCGTCGACCACGAGCTGATCGCCCGACTTGAGCTTCGCGATCCGCGCCGAGTAGGCGACCGTGCGCTTGACCTTTGACTCCTTGGCGACGACCGGGATCTTGCTCGTCACGCGGCCGCCGCGCCAGCGCTTCGGTTTGCTCGAGCCCCGATAGCGGACCGCGCTCACCTTGCCGAGGCTCTGGTGGATGCGCTTGTTGTCGTCGGAGGAGCCGACGACGACCTTCTCGCCCGACCTCGCGTTCGAGTTGCTCGCGCTGACCAGCATGTTGATGAAGCACTTGGCGGGGTCGCAGGGCAAGCTGGAGGTGTCGCTGATCTTGAACTTCTTCCAGGGCACCGAGACCACGCAGTGGTGGTTGCGGACCGGGTGGTCCTGGCGGCAGGTGAGGCTCACCGTCCGCGAGATGTCCTTCGTGTTGGAGCCGTTGGAGGCGGAGGAGGAGGGAGCCAGGACGAGCTTCGCCTTGAGCTCGGGGTTGTAGGAGTAGATGTCGCCGACACAGGGCTGGCCGCCGCCGGGGTGCAACGGATCGGGCTTCAGGCAGATGGTGATCTCGGCCTCGCCGGTGGCGCCCACCACATCGCCGTTGGCGAGGGAGCCCAGTCTGGCGGGTGGGATGCTCATCACCGAGCGCGCCTCGCTCCACGGGGAGCCTCCGATCGGGATCGTCTTCAGCAGCTCGGGGCGGGCGTGGTCGGTGGCCGAGGTGCGCACCGAGGCGGCGGCCCGCTCACTCCCGGCACCGGCTCCGGCCAGCAAAAGGAGAAGCGCGACGAAGACGGCAACGAGCAAAGGCCGCCGATGGCGCGGCGGCGTTTCCGCTACTGCGGGCAGCAGCGGGCTGAAGCTGTGAACGGGGGTCCTCACCTATAGATTGGATCGGCGCGCGGGCGCCGGAGCTTGAACTCTGTCCATTTGTGCCCAGATGGGCGCCGGTCCAGGTTTTGTGATCGGCTCACACAGCCGACATGCTGATCCGTAATCATCGGCGAGCATGCGTTCTCTCGCTCGGGCCTGCATTCGCCACCGCCGGATCACGGTCGTCTCCTGGATCGTGCTCCTCCTCGTCTGCATCGCCGCCGCCGCATCCCTCGGCGAGGAGTTCTCGACCAACTTCGAGCTGCCCGAGTCCGACTCCCAACAGGCCTTCGAGTTGCTCCAGGATCGCTTCCCCGAGCAGTCCGGCGACAGCTTCCAGGTCGTCTTCCAGACCACGGACGGCAAGCTCACGGATCCGGCCAACCAGGCGGTCCTCGAGGAGACGGCTGATGCCTTCGATGCGACCGATGTGGTGACCGGCGTTTCCCTGCCCACGGCCCAAGGCGGCGTGATCTCCGAGGACGGCACGATCGGCCTCGCGACGGCCCAGATCGACGGCCGCTCCTTTGACGTGGAGACCGACGACGTCGACGAGTTGATCGAGATCGGCGAGCAGGCCGGCAGCGACGCCGTGCAGGTCGAGCTCGGCGGCGACCTGATCCGCTACGGGCAACAACAGGAGAGCTCCGCGGCCGAGGGTGTCGGGGTGCTCGCCGCGATCATCGTGCTGCTGATCACGTTTGGCTCGGTGGTTGCGATGGGCCTGCCGATCCTCACCGCCCTGATCGCGCTCGGCACCGCCCTCAGCCTGGTCACCGTCTTCACCCACGTGATCGATACAGCCGACTTTGCGCCCGCGCTGGCGGCCATGATCGGGCTCGGGGTCGGCATCGACTAGGCGCGGTTTCTGGTCACCCGCTTCCGGTCCAGCCACAAAGCCGGCTGTGAGGTCGAGCAGGCGGTTGAGATCGCGATGGACACGGCCGGCCGCGCGGTGCTGTTCGCCGGCGCAACCGTCTGCGTGGCGCTGCTCGGCCTCTTCGCAATCGGCGTCGACTTCCTCTACGGTCCGGCTCTGGCTGCCTCCCTGGCCGTGCTCGTCACGATGTTCGCCGCGCTGACCCTGCTGCCGGCGATGCTGAGCAAGGTCGGCCACAACATCGATCGCTGGCGCCTGCCCGGGATGCGTGGCGAGCAGCGCGTCGAGGGCAAAAACTGGTCACGCTGGAGCAAGGCGATCCAAAGGCGCCCCTGGACCGCGGCGCTGAGCAGTGCCCTGGTCCTGATCGTCCTCGCGATCCCGATCTTCTCGATCGAGCTCGGCAACGCCGACGCCGGCACCGACGCCAAGGACACGACCACCCGCAAGGCCTACGACCTGCTGGCCGAGGGCTTCGGGCCGGGCTTCAACGGGCCCCTGCTCGTGGTCACCGACCTGAGCGGCTCGACCGGGGATGACGAGGCGACCCTCGAGCAACTCGATACCGCGATTGCCGATACCCCCGGCGTTGCGGACGTGCAGCCGCCCAACGTCTCGCCCTCGGGCGACACCGCGGTCAGCACCCTCTTCCCGACAACCGGACCGCAGGAGGTCGAAACGCGCGAGCTGGTCGACCGACTGCGGGACGAGACCATCGCGCCGCTCAACGCTGAGAGTGGCCTGACCACCTATCTCGGGGGCGAGACGGCGATCAACGTCGACTTCGACTCCTACATCAGCAGCAAGCTGCCGCTCTTCGTCGGGATTGTGGTCCTGCTCAGCGCCCTGCTGCTGCTGATCGCCTTCCGCTCGATCCTGGTGCCGCTCAAGGCCGTGCTGATGAACGTGCTCAGCATCGGCGCCTCATTCGGCATCGTTGTCGCGATCTTCCAGTTCGGCTGGGGTAACGAGCTGATCGGCCTCAGCGAGACGGCGCCGATTGCCTCGTTCCTGCCGGTCTTCGTCTTCGCGATCGTCTTCGGCCTCTCGATGGACTACGAGGTCTTCCTGATCTCCCGCGTCCACGAGGAGTGGGAGCGCCGCGGCGATGCCTCCAGCGCGGTCCAGCACGGCCTTGCCAGCACCGGCCGCGTGATCACTGCGGCCGCGCTGATCATGATCTGCGTGTTCTCGAGCTTCGCCCTGGGCGGGGATCTCACGATCAAGCTATTCGGCGTATCGCTCGCGATGGCGATCTTCATCGACGCCTTCGTGATCCGCAGCATCCTCGTGCCGGCGATCATGGAGCTGATGGGCGAGCGCGCCTGGTGGCTGCCCGACTGGCTCGATCGCCTGCTCCCGAAGGTCAAGCTCGAGTCGGAGGAGGCCCCGCGGATGATCGACCCGGACGAGGAATCGCTCGCAAAGGAGCCTGCGGGCGTCTGACCGCTTTCGATCTCCGGGGGTTGGTGTATTCTCCTCTCGAGATTTGGGAATCCAACAGCGGGGGCGGCAAGCTGAAGAACGGCGACTTCGAGAAGGGCAACTTCTCCAAGTGGCAGAAGATTTCGAACGGGGGAGGGCAGTGGCACCTCTACACGCCCGAGGACAAGGCTTCGCCGATCGAGAGCGCCTTCGGCTTCGCCGTGGCGAGCTCGCCCGCTCCGCGCGGCGAGTACAGCCCGACCCTGTCCCAGGACGCCCCGAGCTCCAACGCGCTGCACCGGAAAGTCAGGGTCCCCATGCGGGCCAAGAGCCTCAGCGGCTACTTCTACTGGGGGTCGAAATCTGAGGACTGGACCTGGACCGGGAACTTCGAGTTCAACGGCCCGGCGAACGAGTATTTCGTCCTCGACCTGATCAAGGGTGGCGCTGACCCCTTCACGACGAAGTCCGGCAAGGTCCTCGAGGAGATCTTCCGCCCGTCAACGGAGCCGGGCGTCACGCCAGCCGATTCCGAGGGCTGGCAGAAGTTCAAGGTCGGGCTAGGCCCCTACCGCGGCAAGTCGGTCCAGATCCGTCTCGCGGAGGTCGACAATCAGGGCCCGCTGGCCGTAGGCATCGACGACCTGAAGCTGAAGAAGAAGAGATAACAGCGGGCAGCGGACTTCAGCGCTTCGGTCCGCGCTTGCCGTAGCGCCCGATCCGATCGCGCAGGACGCCGAAGGCGGGCTTTTGCCCGTACTCGTCGTCGAGGATGCCGACCGCGTCGAAGAGGTCGGCGCCCGCGGAGTTGTTGTCGCGCAGGTTGAAGTAGCGGTAGTCGCTGATTCCCATCTCGCCGCTGTAGGCGTGGACGGCGTCGAGCGTGGAGGCCAGATCGGCGCGCTGGCTCTGGGCGCTGCGGCCGAGGTTGGTCGGATAGCCGTTCTCGCTCACCCAGACATCTACCCCGCGGCCGAGATCCGCTTTCGGCATGTAGCAGTCCCGCAGCAGGGTCAGCGCCTCGACGATCTCCTCGCCGGCGTTGCGCCCGGGCAGCGGCGCGGGCGGCCAGACCAGGCCGGGGTAGACCTGCAGGCCGACGTAGTCGAGGGCGCGCCGGAAGCGCTTGTGACCGACCTCGCCGATCTCCTCCCAGAAGCTGCGGTCCGCGCTCGGGATCCAGCGCCAGGCGAAGGAGAAGCCGAGCTCGATGTCGCGGCGGCCGATCCGCCGCAACACGCCGTCGGCCGCCGAGATGCCCCGCACCAGCGCCCGCCGGACACCTTCGTAGCTGCCGTCGGAGGTGTTGGGGGAGACGTCGAAGTTGGCCTCGTTGGTGATCGAGAGCGCGGTAACCGAGTCGCGGCGCCCGAGGATCCGGGTGGCCTGGCGCACGTACTTCTTCCAGGCTTTGATGTCGCCCTCGGCGCCGTCGGGCGGGTGGTAGCGGACCTGCAGCTCGGAGTCGAAGCCGGCCTTCGCGTAGCGATCGACGATCCTCGCGTAGCGCTTAATTCCGGCCTTGCCGTCGGCCCAGAACATCCGGTTGAGGCGCAGGACGAGCTGCTTGCGCCCGGGTCTGAGCTGCCGCAGCGCCGCGATCCCGGCGGCCCGGTTCTCCGGTTTGGGCTCCATCTGGCTGACCCCGGCACTGCCCGCAGCCAGAGGGGTGATGCCGAAGGTGAGCTTGTGCGCCGCGACGCTCGCCGGGGCGGGATCGGTGGTCAGACAATCGCCGTCGCTGCCCTCCTGGCCAAAGGCACCGGCCGGCGAGAGAAGGGCGCCGAGGACCAGCGCGATTCCAGCTGATCTCGTGATCGTCTTCATAGCGGCTTCAGCGGCTTCGATCCCGGTATCCGGAAGAGCGCGCTCATCCGCTGGGCGAGCATCACATCGCCCGTCATCCGCAGGCGCCCGGCGATGTAGGCGCTGGGGGCGTTGGCCAGGCCGACTGCCAGCTCAAGCAGCGTCTGGTGGTCGAGCCCCACGACAGTGCGCGGCTCCTCGCTCGATGCGCGCACCGCGCGGCAGCGCCCGTCGCGGATCACGAGATCCCAGACGTCGGGCTTCTCGCCCACGGCGCCGACTTCCCAGCGCACGACGGCATCGAGGTCGGCGCCGCGCTCGGCGTCGAACTCGCGCGCCATCCCCGCGAAGATCTGGGCGGTGATCAGCTTGCGCGCCGGACTCTTCATCGTCAGCCGGCGCAACTCCTCGGGCGAGCTTCGCGCTCCCGCGACAAAGGCCTCGCCCATGCGGCGCTGCAGATCCCGGACTCCGCTCACCGAACAATCAAACCAGGGTTGTGGTCCTGCGCGCAACCCTGAACAGGCCAGATAGCCTTGCCGCGTGGATCCCTCCAGCACCGAGACCGGGACGGTCGCCCTGCGCGGCCTCCGAGACCAGGCGGCTGAGCTCGCCGACGGGCAGCTCACGTCGCTCGAGCTGACCGAGCGCGCGCTCGCCGCGATCGAGGCGGCGGAGGACGAGCTCAATGCCTTCCGCGTGGTGCGCGCCGACGCCGCTCGTGCCGAGGCGACCGAGGCTGATCGCAGGCTCGCGGCGGGTGAGCGGGCGCCGCTGCTCGGGGTGCCGGTCGCGGTCAAGGACGACACGAACGTGGCGGGCGAGACCACGATGTTCGGAGCCGCCGGCGACTTCGCGGTCCAGGACGAAGACGCCGAACTGGTCCGCCGGCTGCGCGAGGCCGGTGCCGTGATCGTCGGCAAGACGAACACTCCCGAGTTCGGCCAGTGGCCGTTCACCGAGGGGGATGCCTTCGGCATCACCCGCAACCCCTGGAACACCGGGCACACGCCGGGCGGCTCCTCTGGCGGCTCTGCCGCCGCCGTGGCGGCGGGGTTGATCGGTGGCGCGGTCGGCTCCGACGGCGCCGGCTCGGTTCGGATCCCGGCCTCCTGGACCAACCTCGTCGGAATCAAGCCCCAGCGCGGCCGGGTCTCCACCTGGCCCGACCCGGAGGCCTTCCGCGGGCTCACCTGCAACGGGCCGCTGGCCCGCACGGTCGGTGACGCCGCCCTGCTGCTCGACTGCCTGACCGGCAACCACCCCGGAGAGCTGCACAAGCCGCCCCGTCCCGCCGAGCCCTATCTCGCGGCCGCCGATCGCGAGCCCGGCAGGCTGCGTATCGCGCTGTCGCTGGAGCCGCCGTTCAGCGGCATGCCGGCGAGTCTCGATCCGGCCGTCCGCGAGCGCGTCGAGGCGATGGCGGAGACGCTGGCCGGCCTCGGCCACGAGGTCGAGCCCGCCCAACTGGCCTATGGGGCGGTCGGCTTCGGCTTCGTCCCGCGCGGCAACAACGGCATCGCCGAGTGGGAAGAGCGGGTTCCCGACAAGGAACTGCTCGACCCCCGAACCCGGGGAGCCGCTCGCATGGGGCGGATCATGGGCGGCCCGGTCCTGCGCGCCGCCCGCGCCGCCGAGCGCCCCCTGCAACGCCGCATCGGCCGGATCTTCCGCGACTTCGACGTTGTGTTGGCGCCAACGACCGCCAAGCCACCGCCCGCGGTTGGCGCCATCGCGGGTCTCTCGGAGTGGGAAACCGACAAGGTGATGATCGCCGCCTGTCCCTTTGCTTGGCCCTGGAACGTGCTCGGCTGGCCCGGGCTCAGCGTTCCCGCGGGCTTCATCGATGGCCTGCCCGTCGGCGCCCAGCTGCTCGGTTCCGAGGGTTCAGAGCCGCTACTGATCTCGCTCGGGGCTCAGCTCGAGGACGAGCTGCGCTGGCACGAGCAGCGGCCGCCGGCCTATGGGCTCAGCGCTTCCGCTTCTTCCGCCTGAACTTGAAGCCGGCCCGTCACTCTGACGCGATCTGGTGCTCTATACGGTCACCAGATCGGGACAGACCGCCCCCGTCTCCTAGCGGCCCTTCCACTCCGGTTCGCGCTTCTCGGCGAAGGCGGTCGCCCCCTCGCGGGCGTCCTCGGAGGCGAAGACCGGACCCGAGATCGCACCCTGCTTCTCCCAGAACTCGGCGTCGCTCCAGTCGTACTGGGCCTCGAGGATCTGCTTGGTGGCACGCAGCGCGAGCGGCGCGTTCTTCGCGATCCGCTCGGCCAGCTCGATCGCCTCGTCGAGCGTCGTGCCGTCGGCGACCACCCGGTTGACCAGCCCCAGCTCCAGCGCCCGGGCGGAGTCGATCGGATCGCCGGTCAGGGCCAACTCCATCGCGATCCCGTGCGGAAGGCGGCGGGGGAGACGGCGCAGCGCGCCGGCCGCGGCGACGAGGCTGCGCTTCACCTCGGGTACGCCGAACTTGGAGCTCTCGCCAGCGATGATCATGTCGCAGGCAATCGCAATTTCACAACCGCCGGCCAGCGCGTAGCCCTCGACGGCGGCGATGATCGGCTTCTCGGGCACCTTCTGGACGATGCCGCCGAAGCCGCGCTCGGGGTCGGCGCCGAACTCGCCGCGGACCAGCGCCTTGAGATCCTGGCCCGCGCAGAAGTTGCCCTCGGCTCCGGTGAGGATCGCGATCGAGAGCCCGTCAGAGGCCTCCAGATGGTTGAGCGCCGCGGCGATCCCCTCGGCCGCCGCGCGGTTGATCGAGTTGCGTGCGTCGGGCCTGTTGATCGTGATCACGAGCACGCGGCCGCGCTCCTCGGTCAGCACTTCTTCGCTCATTCTGGCTCCTGAATCTCCTGCATTTGGGACTATCGGGTGGTGATGCTGCTACGGTACCTGCCGTCGGGTAGCCCCTGCACAGCCGTTGAAGCTGAGATCCGGGCGCCCGAGAGGTTCTTCTTCTTCGTAGCGCCATGCCGCACAGCGGTAGCCCACGGCGCCCTCCGGGGACTTTCGAATCTCCCCCACATATAGACCCACTGCTCAAAGGAGCCAAGACTTCACATGTCTACACCTGAACACGTACCCGTTTCCTTCGCCGATCTCGGCGTATCCAAGCCCGTAGCTGACGCCCTGCGCAGCCGCGGAATCGAAAGCCCATTCCCCGTCCAGGAGCTCGTCATCCGTGACGTGCTCGAGGGCACCGACGTACTCGTCCAGTCGCCGACCGGATCGGGCAAGACCTTCGCCTTCGGTGTGCCGATGGTCGAGCGCCTCGACTCCAACGGCCCCAAGCCGGCGGCGCTGATCCTCGCCCCGACCCGGGAGCTCGCCTGCCAGATCGTTGACGAGATGGAGTCGATCTGTCACTCGCGCGCCCTGAAGATCACCGCGGTCTACGGCGGCGTCGGGATCAACCCGCAGATGCGCGCCGTGCGCAAGGCCCACATCGTGGTCGCCACGCCCGGTCGTCTCGAGGACCTGATCCAGCGCCGTGCAATCGACCTCGGCAAGATCCGCATCTTCGTCCTCGATGAGGCCGACCGGATGCTCGACATGGGCTTCAAGCCCCCCGTCGACCGGATCGTCTCGCTGCTGCCAAAGAAGCGCCAGACGCTGTTCTTCTCGGCCACGCTCGAGGGCGCGGCCGGCAAGCTCGCCTCCGAGTACACCTACAAGCCACGCACCCACACGCACAAGCCGAAGGAGGAGCGCAAGGCCGACATCAGCCACAGCTTCATCTCGGTCGGCTCTCAAAACGGCAAGCTCGACGCGCTGCTCGACTCGCTCGAGAAGGCGGGAGATGGCCGCGCCCTGGTCTTCGTCCGCACCAAGCGCGGCGCCGACCGGCTGGTCAAGAAGCTCAAGGCCGAGGACGTCAAGGCGACGGCCATGCACGGCGACAAGACCCAGTCCCAGCGTCAGAAGGCTCTGGCCCGCTTCGAGCGCGGCGAGCTGCGGACACTGGTTGCCACCGACGTCGCCGCCCGCGGCATCGACGTGGCCGAGATCACCCACGTGATCAACTTCGACATCCCCGAGGACGCCGACACCTACACGCACCGCACCGGCCGCACCGGCCGCGCGGGCGCCACCGGTGACGCTGTCACCTTCGTGCTCTCCGACCAGGAGGGCGAGATGCGGATCATCGCCAAGGATCTCGACAAGCTCGACGAGTTCCACGCCGGTGTCGGCCACGGAGCCGGCCAGCGCCAGAACGGCAACGGCCGCTCCCGTCCCAAGCAGGGCGGCGGCGGTTCCCGCGGTCCCAAGAAGCATGCGCGTGGTGGCCACAACGGCAACCAGGGACGCAAGCATCGCTCCGGCTCCCGCGAGGGCGGCCCCGGCGGTCAGTCCCGCAAGCACCGCTCCAAGGGCCAGGGCCAGTCCGGCGGTGGCTCCGGCCGCTCCGGGCAGTCGGGCCGCTCGAGTCGCTCAGGCCAGCGCTAGTTCTGACCGGCCCCGCCCCGGGGTTCGCCAGGCGTCCGCGCCTGCTCCGGGGCATACGAACTGAAATAGGCTGCGTCGACCTTGCTTGAGGTCGACGCAGTTGGTTTTTTCATTGTGGTGCTGGTCGCCGCGGTCTCGGCCGGGATCGCCGCCCGGCTGGCGCCGATCTTCGTGATGCCGGTCGTCGTCCTGGAGATCCTGCTCGGCATCGTGATCGGCCCCGAGGTGCTCGGGCTCTCGCCCGATGACGACTTCATGGACTTCTTCGCCAGCCTCGGGCTGGGTTTTCTCTTCTTCTTCGCGGGTTACGAGATCGAGTTCCGCCACATCAAGGGCCTGCCTCTGCGCCTGGCCGGGCAAGGCTGGGCGCTCTCGCTGCTCCTCGCCTTCTCGATTGGTGGTGTGCTGGCCGTCTTCGGCGTCGGCGCCGCACTGCTCTACAGCGGAGCGGCGATGGCGACGACCGCGATCGGCACGCTGATCCCGATTCTTCGCGACGCGGGGGAGATGCACACCCGCTTCGGCACCTTCCTGCTGGCGGCGGGCGCGATGGGGGAGTTCGGACCGATCATGCTCGTCACCCTGTTCTTCTCTTCGCGGGCGTTAGGGGCCAACACGGCGATCCTGATCCTCTTCACCCTGGTCTCGCTGGGCGCCGCCTGGGTGGCGACGCGCTCAGTGGGGCGCGGCTGGAACCTGCTCGAGCGCACCCTCGAGTCCTCGAGCCAGTTCGCGGTGCGGATCGTCGTCCTGATCGTCTTTGCCCTGGCGGCGCTCGCCGCGGAGCTGGGCCTCGATCTACTGCTCGGCGGCTTCGTCGCCGGGATCATCGTCAGCCTCGCCTTCCGCGATCGGGAGACCGAGGTCGTGGAGTCGAAGCTCAACGCGGTCGGCTACGGCTTCCTGATCCCGTTCTTCTTCGTCTACACCGGGGTCTCGTTCGATCTCAGCTCGCTCCTCGAGGAGCCGCTGCGCTTCCTCGAGGTGCCGCTGTTCACGGCGCTCTTCCTGCTCGTCCGCGGCGTGCCGGCGCTGCTGCTGTACAGGGAGGTGCTTCCGGTCCTTCGCGACCGCATCGCGCTGGCCGTGTTCACGGCCACGGAGCTGCCGCTGGTTGTCGCGATCACCACGATCGCGGTGGACCGCGGCGAGATGAGCTCCGGGGTGGCCGCATCGCTTGTGGGTGCCGCGGTACTCTCCACGGCAGTGTTCCCGCTCATCGGGCTGAGGCTCCGGGCGGGGGCGGAAAAGGCGCCGGTCCCCGTGCCGGCGTAGGGAGAGGGATCAACTACCCCAATTGGGGTAGGACCTTGACACGCCTGGTAACTTAAAGAGGTAGGTTCGCCACCAGTCGGCGGCCGCCTTACTGTCCGTAGAGGTGCTGAATGGCCCGCACCTCCGGAAGTGTTCTTGACGCCTGATGCACCGCCTACCAAGGAGTGAACGCCACAAACATGCCCGCCACCGCTGAGATGACTCTCCCCATTGCCCCCGCCGCCGACACGCTCGAGCGCACCTGCGCCCGCTGTGAGATGACCACGCACTGGATCCCTCAGAAGAAGTCCGAGAAGGTTCCGGCCAACTGGATCACCAAGAACGGCCAGGGCTACTGCCTCGCCTGCCGCCGCGAGCTCGCCGTTGACGACGCGCTCGCCGAGATGGGCGAAGAGGGCGCACCCGCCGCCCGCGCCAAGATTCGTTCGCAGGCCGTCGTTGAGTTCGAGATCCGCCGTGATCCGGACAGGCGTGACGGTGACATCGCCCGCGCATCCCGCTGCTCGGTGATGGCCGTCTCAAAGGCCCGCAAGCGCCTCGGGATCAAGCGCGCCGCCTGATTCAGGCGCCGGCTGGGGCCGACCCAGCTTCGACAACCAGTCTCGCGAACGCCCGGCAACAGCCGGGCGTTTCGCGTTTAGGTGCGAGACTGGCGCCATGAAGATCGCCGTTTCAGGAGCTACCGGAACCATCGGCACACCCGTGGCCGATGCCCTGGTTGCCGCCGGCCACGAGGTCCGGGCGCTCTCGCGCTCGGCGCCCCGCTACGCGGTCGATCTGACCACGGGGGACGGTCTGGCGGAGGCCCTGGACGGTTGCGACGTCCTGGTTGATGCGAGCAACGGCGGCCCGGCCCGCGAGCCCGCCGAGGCCGTGCTGATCGACGGTGGGCGCCGCCTGCTCGCCGCTGCACGCGACGCCGGGATCAAGCATCACGTCTGCATCTCGATCGTCGGTGTCGAGAAGGTCCCGCTGCCCTACTACCGGGTCAAGGTCGAGCAGGAGCGGCTGGTCGAGGCCTCCGGCATCCCCTACACAATCCTCCGCGCCACCCAGTTCCACCAGCTGCTCATCCAGCTCTTCGAGTCCGCGGCCCGCTTCCGGGTGATCCCCGGGGGGAGCTCCAAACTGCAGCCCTGCGATCCACGTGAGGCCGCCGCCGTGATCGCCGAGCTCGCCGCCGGCGAGCCCCGGGGCGGCCGGGTCAACTTCACCGGGCCCCATGTGCTCACCCTGCGCGAGCTGGCCCGCGACTGGCGCGGGCTCACCGGCAGCCATGTGTTCGTCTCGCCGACCCCGATCCCGGGCAAGCTCGGCAAGGCCCTGCGCGGCGGCGCGCTCACCCACCTGAGGCCCGACCACCAGGGTCGCATGGGCTTCGGCGAGTGGCTTGCCCGCCGGGTCTGAGTTCCCG
>JBBRAH010000043.1:0-24875 GCA_038206985.1 Solirubrobacterales bacterium | reverse complement strand
CGCGGCGAGCTGCGGGAAGATCTCGCGCTCGATGGAGCAGGCCTGGCCCGCGGGGATGGACTCCACGGCCGACGGCTCCATGAGGTAGGTGCCGGCGTTGATGCGGAAGGGCTCGCCGGGGCGCAGCTCCTCGCGGCTCGGCTTCTCGACGAACGCCTCGACGGAGGAGTCGTCGCGCAGGCGCACCAGGCCGAACGCGCTCGGGTCCTCCACCGGCGTGAGCGCCAGCGTGCCCACGGCGCCCGTCTCCCGGTGGCGGGCGATCATCGCCCCCAGGTCGAGGTCGGTGAGGATGTCCCCGTTCAGGACGACGACGTCCTCGCCGTCGAGCAGCACCTCGGCGTTCCTGATCGCTCCGGCGGTGCCGAGCGGCTCGGGGTCGACGACGTAGCGCACGCGCATGCCCATGGCCGAGCCGTCGCCGAAGTGGGCCTCGAGGGCGTCGGGGCGGTACCCGCACGAGAACACCACGTCCGTGATGCCGTGCCGGCGGAGGTGGTCGAGCTGGTGCTCCACGAAGGGGCGGTCCACCAGGGGCATCATCGGCTTGGGACGTGTGTCGGTCAGCGGGCGCAGGCGGGTGCCCGTACCGCCCACCAGCAGGACGACCTGGCTCAGGGGGTCACACCCACGTGCGCGGGGATGCGGCCGATCCCCTCGAAGATGTACCCGTAGCGGGTCATCTCGCTCGGGTCGAGCGCGTTGCGCCCGTCGATGATCACCGGCGAGCGCATCGTGGAGCGCAGCCCGGCCCAGTCGATCTGGACGATCGAGGCCCACTCGGTCACGAGCACCGCGGCGTCGGCGTCGGCGATCGCCTCCTCCGAGCTCGCGCACATCGTGACGCCGTGAAGGCGCTCCGAGGCCATGTCGACGACTGGGTCGAACGCGCGCACCTCGGCGCCCTCGGCCAGCAGGCGGGCGGCGAGCACGAGGCTCGAGGCCTCGCGCATGTCGTCGGTCTCGGGCTTGAACGCCAGGCCGAGCAGCGCCACGCGCTTGCCCTCCAAGCCCCCGAGGTGCTTCTTGAGCTTGCCGATGACACGCCGCTTCTGGAGCTCGTTGACCTCGATCACCGAGGTGAGCAGCTGGAAGTGGTAGCCGGAGTTGCCGGCGAGCTGCTTGAGGGCCGACACGTCCTTCGGGAAGCAGCTGCCGCCGAAGCCGATGCCGGCGCGCAGGAACGAGGTGCCGATGCGCGAGTCGAGGCCCATGCCGTGGGCGACCACCGCGACGTCGGCCCCCACCTCCTCGCAGACGTTGGCGATCTCGTTGATGAAGCTGATCTTGGTCGCCAGGAAGGCGTTGGATGCCAGCTTGATCATCTCGGCGCTGGCGACGTCGGTGCGGACCAACTCGCCGCCCAGCGGCCGGTAGGCATCTGCGAGGGCCTCGGCCGCCCACTCGGCCCCCGCGTCGGCGCCGATCACGACCCGGTCGGGGTTGAGGAAGTCGGCGACCGCGGATCCCTCCTTGAGGAACTCCGGGCAGGAGACGTAAGCGAGCGAGGGCAGGTCGCGCCGGATCGAGGCGCCCGTTCCCGCCGGCACGGTGCTCTTCATGATCAGCGCGTGCTCGGAATCGCCGCTGAGCTGCTCGACCACGGCCCGCACCCGGGAGAGGTCGGCATCGCCGGAATAGGTCGGCGGCGTATCGACGCAGCAGAAGAGCAGGCGGGCGTTGGCGAGCACGTCCCCCATCGCGGTGGTGAAGTGCAGGCGCTCGGAGTTGCTGCGAACCAGCTCCGGAAGGTTGGGCTCATAGATCGTCAGCTCGCCCCGCGACAACGAGGCGATCTTGTCCTCGTTGATATCCATCGCGTAGACCTCGTGGCCCTGCTCGGCAAAGCAGGCAGCCGTGACCAGGCCGACCCAGCCGACGCCGATAACGCCAATCGCTTCCTTGGTGGTGCTTGTGCTGTTTTCACTCATGGGCTGGGGAATGCTCTCAGATAGGCAGGGAGCGAGGCGCCCCCCAGGTGTCCTGGCACTTCGCTGCGCATTGCAGACCGTATGGGTCAGTAGAACGCGTCAGAGTTCGCCTGACTGCACCAGATTTCGCGAATCGTCCCCTGGTCCGGCCGCTTGGAACCGGGTTGCCCGTCGCCTCAGGCCTTGGCCATCGAGGTGGCAATGCCGAGCATCTCGCGGTCGCTCAGGGAGGCGAGGAGGGAGTTGGAGACCCAGTAGCTGTTGCCGCCGTCCTTCCAGCCGACCAGGCGGAGGCGGCTGCCGGAGTAGAAGAGGAGCAGGTCGCGGCCGTCTACGGTCTTGATCTCAGTTGGATCGCGGAGGATCGGCGGGTCGTTCCAGGTGGTGCCGGAGACGCCGTAGTACTCGGTGATGATCGTCGGCTCGGGGTGGGTGATGACCAGCTTGTAGGCCTTCTCGGGCTCGTCTTCCTCGTTCAGATACTGGTAGGTGCGTGAGTCGCGGCTGAAGCCCGAGCCCTCTGCAAGGACCTGCGGGTAGTAGGCGTCGAAGCCGAGGCGGCGACTCGCGGTGCGCGCATACTGGGCGAACTCGGGGCCCGCCGCCGAGAGCTCGGCCCGGGCCTCCTTGGCCTTCTTGCGCTCGCGGTCGGCCTCGGCGGGCGTGTCGCTGACGCTCCCGGTTCCATCCTCGCCGGACGAGGAGTCACCATTCGACTTCTCCTCACCGCCCAGGAAGCGATCCACCGCCCGTTGGATCTCGCCGTCGGTGGCGATGATGTCCTCCTCACCCAGGTCCCCATCGACCTGGATCTGCACGGGCGAGACCCCGCGCAGGTCGAAGATGGTCCGGGCCAGATCGCGCACCTCTCCCCCACCCTTGATCGTCGAGCGGGTGTTGTCCACGAAGGCATCGATCAGCTCGCCGGCGTCGCCGCCGAAGAGCAGACTGCGGACGCCGACCCGCTGGCGGGCCTCGCGCAGAAAGGACTGCTGGCGGGCGGCGCGCACGACGTCGTTGTCGGTGTGGCGGTAGCGCACGTACTGCAGCGCCTTGAGGCCGCAGAGCCGCTGGTAGCCGGCGTTGATGTCGATCTCCGCATAGCCCGCGCCCGGTGGGTTGTAGTACTTCTGATCGACGTCGATGTAGGCGCAGCCGATCGCGTTGACGGCATCGGCGAAGCCCTGGAAGTCGGTGTCGACCACCTCGTTGACCTTGAGGCCGGTGAGCAGCTCGACCGTCTGCAGGGTGAGCTTAGGACCCCCCTCCGTGTACGCCGCGTTGAGCTTGTCGCTGCCGTAACCGGGGATGCTGACGAGCAGGTCGCGCGGGAAGGAGAGCATCGCGATCACGCGCCTGTCGGGATCAAGTCGCAGCAGCATCGTCGTGTCCGAGCGCTCGTCCGGCAGCTGGGGCCGGCGATCGGAGCCGAGCAGGAGCAGCGTGTAAGGCTCGCCCGGCTCAGGTTCAGGCAGCGTCTCCTCTTCCAGGTCCGGAATCTGGCGGATGTCGTCGGCGACGTCGTCGAAGAGCACGAGCCCCGCCGTCGCGGTGGCCGACGCCACCGTGAGCACGATCAGGACCGAGCCGAGCGCAAAGCGCCACCAGAACTTCTTCTCGCCCGGCAGCTACCCGTCTCCCCGCCCGGCCACCTGAGCCCGGCTACGCCTGCTTCATCGAGGTGGCGATCGCGATCATCTCGGCCTCCCCGACGCTCTGTACGAGCGTGTTGTTGAGCCAGTAGGTGTTGCCGCCCTCACGCCAACCGATCATCCGCAGGCGGTCGCCGTCGTAGAAGAAGTCGTAGTCGCGGCCGCCGATCGTTCGGGTCTCGGAGGGGTTGCGGAGGATCGGCGGGTCGTCCCAGGTGGTGCCCATCACGCCGTAGTACTCGGTCAGCGTCGAGGGCGTCGTGTAGGCGATGACAGTCTTGTAGGCCATCTCCTTCTCGTCGTTCTCGTTCTCGTACTCATAGGTACGCGAGCCCGTGTCGAAGGCCGAGCCGGGAACCAGCTCGGTCGGGTAGAAAACTGGAATCTTGAGGCGGCGGGCGTTCTTGGCGCCGTCCTTGGCAAAGCGGGCCGCCTGCGTGCCGAGCTTCTCGTCGGGGATGTCCTCGGTCGGGAGAACGTTGGCCTCGGGCTCCGGCTTGGGCTTGGGCTTCTTCTCCTCCTGCTTGTCCGGCTTCGGCTCCTCGCTGTCCTTCTCGGTGGCCTGCTTGCCGCCGCGCTGGCCCTCGGAGCCGCTGCCGTTGAGGAACTCGTCGATCGCCTTCTGTACCTGCTCGGTGCTGGAGGTGACGAAGGAGGGACCGAGATCACCTTCGAAGTGGACCTCACTGACCGGCACATCGATCACGGAGATGAAGGAGCGCAGGATGCCGATAATCTGATCACCATCGTCGATGTCGGAATCGGTGTAACTCGTGAAGATGTCGATCAGCTCGTTGCCGGAGCCGAACACCGGGAGCAGCTCGCGCGGCTTGACGCTCTGGCGCGCCTCACGGAGGAAGTCCTGCTGCCGGGCGGCGCGCACCAGATCGCTGTCGGCGTGCCGGTAGCGCACGTACTGCAACGCCTTGAGGCCGCAGAGCCGCTGATAGCCGGCGTTGATGTCGATCGCCGAGTACTCCTCCCCGACCGCAGCCGTGGAGTTGTCGTTGAAGTAGTCGCGATCGACGTCGACGTAGACGCAGCCGATTGCGTTGACGGCGTCGGCGAACCCGAAGAAGTTGATCTCCACCACGTGGTTGATGTCGAGACCGGTGAAGCGCGTCACCGTCTTCAGCGTCTTCTGAACGCCGCCGGCACTATAGGCCTCGTTCAGCTTGGTCTCGCCAACGCCCGGGACGAAGACCTTGAGGTCGCGCGGCAACGAGAAAAGCGAGAGCACCCGCTTGTCGGGATCGATGCGGACGAGCATCGTGGTGTCGGAGCGACCCGGATCGCCCTTGAGCGAGGGCTCGCCCTCACGCTTGTCGGAGCCGACGATCATGATCGTCTGGGGCTCGTCGGACTCGATCGCGGTCAGCTGATCCTTGACGCCGGGGATCGGGTCGAGGTTCGCCGCGACGTCCTCGAAGAAGAGCAGGCCGAGTACCGCGACGGAGGCGGCAATCGAGGTCACGATGATCACCGAGCCGGCGAGGAAGCGCCACCACAGGCTCGGGGTCTTGTTCTCGAGATCCTCCTCTGAGATCGCGACGGTGACCGGCGGCCGCGCGGCGATCGGGCGACTGCCGGGGCGCTGGACCACCGTGTGCTCGATCTCCTCGGAGGCGGACTCCGCGCTGTCCTCGTCGGCATCATCGGCGCCGGCCTCCGCCCCGCCAGCCACTGTGGCCGCGTCGTCGGCGTCCTCAGGGTCCGCGTCGGCGTCGTCGGGGTCCTCGGGGTCCGCGCCGGCGTCGTCGGCGGCGGCTGCCTGCTCAGCGTCGGCAGCCGCGATCACGTCGGCCTCCACCGTCTCCCCCGGTCCGGGTTCCTGCGGCTCGGGCTCAGGGTCGCCAGACTCCTCCGTCCCGCCGGCCTCGCCGGCCTCCTCGGCCGCGCCGGAATCTTCTTCCTCAGCCCAGACGCCGCTGTTGCCTTGCTCGTCATGGATCTCCGATTCGATGCGGGCGAACTCCTCGGTCAGACCCAGGCCCGAGCCTTCGTGCTCGGTCGGCATGGCCTCCTCGGCCGGGAGCCCATCACCGGAGGTGGTCGGCTCGTCGGGCGACTCGTCGGCAGCGTCGGGGTCGCGATCGTCGTTGTCCCAGCCTTCCGCGCTCATGCCCCCGTCTCCTCGGATCCGGCGGCGGCCGCAATCTCGTTGGGAAGCATGCGAGCGAAGTCGCCAAGAGCGCGGCGGTAGGCAGCCAGCGAGGAAACGGAGACCCACTCCTCCGGCCCGTGATGGCCGGCGCCGACCGGGCCGTACTCAACGGCGGGGATCCCGACCCTGAGGAAGGAGATGGCGTCGGAGGCGCCGTCACGCCCGACGCTGGTGATCTCGCCCTGATGATGCGGCTGGCTGGCGGCGCAGAGCGCACGCACGAAGCTCAGCTCGCGGTCGACCTCGACCGGGGGGCGGGTGAAGGTGGAGATGACCCGGCAATCGGGCAGGGCAGCGATCTGGTCCAGGATCTCGTCCTGCTCCTGTTCGGGTAGGTAGCGGATATCCACGTCAATAACGCAACGGTCTGGAACCTTGTTGAGCGCGTCCCCACCCCAGATGCGACCGAGGTTGATCGAGGGGCGATCGAAGAGCTCAGAGGACTCTCTGCTGAATGGTAGAGATTCGATCCTGCGGAAAATGTCAAACGCCTTGAGAACGGCGTTATCGCCCTCCCAGGGTGTCGATCCGTGGGCGGCCCGCCCGGAGACCTCGATGCGGACTGCGAGCACTCCCTTGGCAGCAACGCCGACGTGCAGATCGGTCGGCTCGCCGGTGATCGCGAAGTCCGCCTCGAGCCCGTTGTCAACGAGCTGATCGGTACCGCGATAGTCCTCGTCCTCGGCCTCCTCATCGGGAACGACGGCGAGCCGCACCCGGACCTCGTCCTGGGTCTTGAGGTCATTGAGCGCGAGCATCATCGCCGCCAGCGCCCCCTTCATGTCATAGGTGCCACGGCCGATCAGGCGATCGCCGTCGAGCGTCGCCTCAAACTGGCCCTCACGACCTGGTACGACGTCGAGGTGACCGTGCAGGACTACCGTGGGCCCGGTCGGTGGCCCGGCCTCGGCCAAGAGGATCGGCAGGCCGCGGATCTCCATCTGCTCGGTGGGGATACCACGAGCCTCCAGCCAGCCCTTGACGAAGCCTCCGCAGAGCCGGATGCCGTCCGGGACCGAGCTGTCATAGCCGATGAGTTTTTCCGCGAGCAGGCGCTCTTCCATCGGCAAGAGGCTAGAGAACTGGACCTGGCTACCCGCGCAGGCCGGGAGCTCAGCCCACGGCGACCGGCCCCTCAGCCGGGTGGTGCTCCTCGATGCGGTCCGGGAGGTCGACGGTGGGCTCCTGCTGCCAGCCGAGCCCACCCCGGGCTCGGCCCAGCCGGTACTTGAGCGCGCCATGGGTGTTGAGCGGGTGCCAGACCGCGTGGATCGAGGCCGGCATGATCGGAATCCAGAAGCGCTCGGCGACGGGGTCCAGCGGCTCCGGCGGGCGCAACTCGACCTGCGCCGCGATGTGGCCGGCACCGTCCTCGTAGGCGAGCCGCCCGAGGATCCTGCCGTCGCGCTCGACGATCTGGGTCTCCCCGACCATCTCGGTCCGCCAGCGCACGCCCGGCGCCATCGGGGTATCGAACTCGACATCGCCGACATGCGACGGCATCGACACCGGCGCGCCGATCAACCGCGCCATCTGCCGCGGAAGCTCCCTGGCGAGCTGCCTCTGGATCCGCCGCTCGCGGCGGTTGAGCAGCTCCAGCGGCCCGGGCCAGTTGGTCGGGAACGAGGGCCAACACATGCCGCCGAGCAGCAGCTCCGCGCGGCCCTCACGCAGTCGCTTCGCCGTGCGATTACGCGCCCACTCCCAGCCGCAGGCCAGGCCGATCCGGCCGAGCGCGGTGGAGTCGATCACGCCGTCGTCGTCACCACCGCGGTAGTAGTTGTGCTCCCAGGCCGTGGGAATGTCCTTGTCGTGGAGGTTGGCGCTGCCGTCGGGCTCGGCGAGGACGTAGGTGCCGTAGGTGTGACCGCCGCGGGCAGCGATGAACCCGCCGCCGATCACGCAATCGAGCTCGCGAGCGAGACGCGTGATCAGCTGGAACGGCTGGCCGTCCACCGGGCGCGGCACCTCGTGCATCCGGGGCGAGTAGACGTTGGGGCTGCTCATCGACTCCGGGACGGTGATCACGTCGGGTGAGTGCTCGCGATGGGCGTCGCGGATCAGATCCTCGATGTGAGCGAGGTTCTCCTCGACGTGCCCGAGCCGGACCGCGGGCTGCACAGCCGCGAGCTTCACCGTCCGCGGCGGGGCGGCTGACGCCCCCTCGTCGCTCATGCCGGCTCCGGCTCACGCACGGCATCGCCCACCCGAGACGCGGCGGCCGCCGCCGATCCGTTGGCACTCGGCTCAGCGCCGGCCGGTCCCTCCGACCGCGGCGCAGCAGGCGGGTTCGGCGTCTCCCAGCCCGGATGGTCGGAGCCGCGGATCGTGCCCCTCTCGCGGAAGCGGTCGGCACCGATCTCGTTGCGAATCTCCCGCTGGATGCGGGCGAAGTCGAGCCCGAAGCGCAGTGAATGGAGCCGGTTCGGGCCCCTGAGCAGCGCCATCGAGAGCGCCCGGAGCATCGCCGGCCAGGTGACCACCTCCTGCGTGTGACGGGTGCGGCCGAAGATGTGACTCAGCGTCGGGCCGGGAGCCGAGCCGACTCCCTTGGCGAACTCCCGGAACACAGGTGAGACCTCGTCGACGATCGTCTCGCTGTTGGCGAAGTGGTAGGCGTGCAGACAGTGCCGGGATGTGGCCTGCTCCCAGCGGCGCAGCACCTGATCGGTAGCCCTCGGGTCGCCGAGCACCGGTGCGAGGGCCTCGCCGAGGGTCCGCCCCATGCGCAGTGCGTCGCCCATGCCCTGGCCGGTTACGGGGTCCTTGAAGTGGCTCGCGTCGCCTGCGAGTGCCCAGCCCGGACCGCTCGAAGCCCGCCAGTAGGCCTGGGTGTCGTCCGTTGAGCGCAGCTTCGTCATGTTGGTGGCGCCGGCCAGGCGGGCCGCGCAGCCGGGGTGCTCGGCCAGCTTGGCGTCCCAGTAACCGTCGGGGTCCTTGCGAGCGCGCTTGACCTCGCCCGCGTCTCCCATGAACAGACAGATGATCCTCTCGTTGGGGTTGGGAAAGGCGAATGCGAAGGAGTCACCGTCGCGCCACTGCCACATCGTCTGTGAGGCCTCCTCGCCAGCGAGCGGATCGTCCATGTAGCGGAAGACCAGGCCGCGGCCGTTCCTGGAGCCGCGGAAGGGCGCCCAGGCGCCAACCTGCGCTGCAACCGTCGAACGCCGCCCGTCGGCGCCGATCACGACATCGGCGCGCACCGCATGGACCTCACCCCCGGCCTCCCGGTAGACGACGCCGACCACGCGGCCCCGCTCCCAAAGCACGCGCTCCACCGAGCAGCGTTCCCGCACCTCGGCTCCCTGCTCACGCGCGTTCTCGACCAGCTCGATGTCAAGGAGGTTGCGCGGGATCGAAGCGCCGTACTCAATGCCCTCGACCGGCTCCCAGGTATCCAGGACGTCGGTATCGCCGTCGATCGTCAGCCGCAGGAGGCTGAGGCGAGCCGGGTTGATCCCATCGCGAACGCGGGGCCAGGCGCCGATCCGCTTGAACTCGGCGAGCCCGCTCGGGAACATCGCGTGGGTCGAGAGCGTGTCGGCCGGAAAGCGCGTCTTGTCGAGGACGAGCACGCTGCGCCCGGCCTTGGCCAGCATCGCGGCCGTCGCGGAGCCGGCACAGCGGGCACCGACGATCACGGCATCGAAATACTCCTCTTGATCACCCCCGGCGTCCACACCGGAAACCTATCGACTGCCCCGGGGTTTGTCACGGGATCGGGCGGGCGTCAGCCCTCGGCGATGGCGAGGAAGGCCTCAGCGCGCTCGAGATCGCGCTTTGCGGTCTCGTGCGCGGCGCTGTCCTCGTCGGCCTCGCTCATGCGCTGCTCGGCGTCGGACTTGCGCTCCTTGAGGTCGGCGGTATCGAGCGCTGAGGGCTCGGTCGCCTCCGCGACGAGGACGACCACCTTGTTGGCAAAGACCTCGACCCAGCCCTCCGCGGCGGCGTAGTGCTGCCCGCTGCCCGAGCTGAAATCCGACTGGCTCTCGTACAGGCGCAGGTCGTTGGGGACCAGACGCGCCAGCATCGGCGCGTGGCGGGCGCGGATGCCGACCTCGCCGACCACCGTCCGCGCGGAGATCTGGAACAGCTCGCCGCGGAAGACCTCCCCTTCGGGGGTCAGTACCTCGGCTTGGATCATTCCCTCGCTGGCCATGGCTGTTCCGGTTGGCAGGAAGCGCCGGCTCTAGGCCGCCGCCTCCTCCTTGTCCCCTGCCTCCTCCTTCTCGGCGTCCTTCTCGGCGGCCTCGTTGTCGGCGCCGGCGGTCTCGTCCTCGCCCTTGCCCTTGGCCGCGGCGAGGACCTCGTCCATGCCGCCCTTCATGTAGAAGGCGCTCTCGGGGATGTCGTCGTGCTCGCCATCGACGAGGCTGCGGAAGCTCTCGACTGTATCGGCGACCGGGACGATCTGGCCCGGGGTGCCGGTGAACTGCTCGGCGACGTTGAACGGCTGGCTCAGGAAGCGCTCGATCTTGCGGGCGCGGTTGACCTGCAACTTGTCCTCGTCGGAGAGCTCGTCGATACCGAGAATCGCGATGATGTCCTGCAGCTCCTTGTAGCGCTGCAGCACCTCCTGGACCTGGGTCGCGACGCGGTAGTGCTCCTCGCCGAGGATGTCCGGCTTGAGGATCGTCGAGGTCGAGTCGAGCGGGTCGACGGCCGGGTAGATGCCCTTCTCCGAGATCGAACGCGACAGCGTCGTGGTCGCGTTGAGGTGGGCGAACACCGACGCCGGGGCCGGGTCGGTGAGGTCGTCGGCAGGCACGTAGACGGCCTGGATCGAGGTGACCGAACCCTGGGAGGTCGAGGTGATCCGCTCCTGCAGCTCTCCCATCTCCGTCTCCAGCGTCGGCTGGTAGCCGACGGCGGAAGGCATGCGGCCCAGCAGCGCCGATACCTCGGAGCCCGCCTGCACGAAGCGGAAGATGTTGTCGATGAACAGGAGCACGTCCTGGCCGCCGACCTCACGGAAGTACTCCGCCATGGTCAGACCGGTAAGCGCCACGCGCAGACGGGCGCCCGGGGGCTCGTTCATCTGGCCGAAGACCATCATCGTCTTGTCGATGACGCCGGACTCGGTCATCTCGACGTAGAGATCGTTGCCCTCACGGGTCCGCTCGCCGACTCCGCAGAAGGCGGAGAGGCCGCCGTGCTCGGTCGCGATGTTGTTGATCAGCTCCTGGATGAGGACGGTCTTGCCGACGCCGGCGCCGCCGAACAGGCCGACCTTGCCGCCCTTGGCGTAAGGCGCGAGCAGATCGACGACCTTGATCCCGGTCTCGAGGATCTCCTGGGTCGGGGTCAGATCCTCGGCGGTCGGTGCGGGACGGTGGATCGGCCACTGATCCTCGCCCTCGACCGGGCCCTTCTCGTCGATCGTCTCGCCGAGCAGGTTGAAGATGCGGCCTAGCGTGTCCTTGCCCACGGGCACGGTGATCGAGGAACCGGTGTCGATGACGGAGTCGCCACGGCGCAGGCCGTCGGTGGCATCCATGGCTACCGCGCGCACGCGGTCGTCGCCGGTGTGCTGCTGGACCTCGCAGGTCAGGTCGATCGCGGAGCGACCGTCGCCCTCGGGGATCTCGATCTTGAGCGCCGAGTAGATCGCCGGGAGCTTGTCCGGGAACACGGCATCGATGACGACCCCGATGACCTGCTCGATCGTGCCTGTGTTCTGTCCTTCAGCCATCTCGTTACTCCTTTGTCTCAGTCAATTGAAGTTCGCAAAATCCTGTTGCCGTGCGGGTCATGAGCCCAGCGCCTCGGCGCCGCCGACCACCTCGAGGATCTCCTGGGTGATCTCCGCCTGGCGCACCCGGTTCATCTCCAGGGTAAGGCGATCGATCATCTCGCCGGCGTTCTCCGCGGCCGAGCGCATCGCGGTCATCCGGGCGCCGTGCTCGGAGGCCGCCGACTCGAGCAGCGCCCGGAACACGGACAGGTCCACGTACTCGGCGAAGAGCAACGAAAGCGCCTCCTCCGGCTCGGGCTCGTAAATCATCTCCGAGCGCCCGTGGGCCTCCGCCAGTTCCTCGTCGTCGGGCTTCTCCGGCTCGGGCAGTCCCTCACCGAAGACCTCGGCCTGGCTCAGCGGCAGCAGCGTGTGGCGCCGCACGTACTGGGTCAGGGGCGAGACGTAGCGGTTGTAGATCAGCTCGACGCGGTCGAAGTTCTCGTCGATGTAGCCGGAGGTGAGCGCGTCGCCGATCTCGCGCGCGTCGGAGAAGGCGGGACGGTCGGTGAAGCCGATGAAGGAATCGAGCACGGTTTCGCCACGGAAACCGAGAGTCGAGTTGCCGCGGCGGCCGACCACGAGGAAGGAGACTTCGGCGCCCTCGGCGGCGAACTCGCGCTTCAGCGTGAGCCCGGCGCGGATGATCTGAGTGTTGAAGGAGCCGGCCAGACCGCGGTCACCGGTGACCAGCAGGATCGCGACCTTCTTGATCTCTTCGCGCTCCTGCAGGAGCGGCACGCGCGTCGCCTTGGGACCGGCGCCGTCGGCGACCTGCTTGGTCACCTTGCGGATCGACTGCGCGTAGGGGCGCATCGCGTCGATCCGCTGCTCGGCCCGCCGCAGCCGCGCGGCGGCCACCATCTCCATCGCCCGCGTGATCTTGCGGATGTTCTTGACGGAGCTGATCCGTGTTTTGACGTCTTTCTGGGATGCCATGCGTGCTTTCGGAGTGGACCTCTACCGCGACGAGCGGATCAGGCTTTGACCTCGGCCTCGCTCTCGTCCGCTTCCGCGATCTTCTCCTCGGCTGCCTGGGCCTCGGCCTCGGCGTCCTTCTCGACCTCGGTTTCCTCGTCGGTGCGACCCGGCTTGCCGCGATCCTCCTCGGACTTGATCCGGTCGGACTCGCCCTCCTCGAGCGGGTTGCCCTCGGCGTCGAAGTCGGGACCGAAGTCGTCGATCATCTCCGCGATCGCGTCGCCGAGCTGCTTCTCGCGCTCGTCGTCGAGCTGACCGTCGTCGTTGATCGCACTCATCAGGTCGCCCTGCTCGGAGCGCAGGCGCGTGCTGAGATCGCTGAGGAAGTCTACGACCCGCTCGGCCTTGATCCGGTCGAGGTAGCCACCGGTGCCGGCGTAGATCGATGCGACCTGATCGGCGACCGAGAGCGGGTTGCGCTCCTTCTGGTTCAGGGTCTCGACCAGGCGCTCGCCACGGGCCAGCGTCTTCTGTGTGTCCGAATCGAGCTCGGAGCCGAACTGCGCGAAGGCCTCGAGCTCGCGGTACTGGGAGAGCTCCAGGCGCAGCTTGCCGGCGACCTTCTTCATCGCCTTGGTCTGGGCGTTACCGCCGACCCGGGAGACCGAGATGCCGACGTTGATCGCCGGCCGGACGCCGCTGAAGAACAGATCCGACTCGAGGAAGATCTGGCCGTCGGTGATCGAGATCACGTTGGTCGGGATGTAGGCGGAGACGTCGGAGGCCTGGGTCTCGATAATCGGCAGAGCCGTCAGCGAGCCGCCGCCGAGATCGTCGGAGAGCTTGACGCCGCGCTCCAGGAGCCTCGAGTGCAGGTAGAAGACGTCACCGGGGTAGGCCTCGCGACCGGGTGGGCGCCGCAGCAGCAGCGACATCTGCCGGTAGGCGTAGGCGTGCTTGGTGAGGTCGTCGTAGATGCAGAGCGAGTGCCCACCCTTGTAGGTGAAGTACTCGGCCATCGCGGTCGCCGTGTAGGGGGCCATCCACTTGATCGGGGCGGCCTCGTCGGCGGGGGCGGCGACGATGATCGTGTTGTCCATCGCGCCCTGCTCCTTCAGGGTCTCCATCAACTGCACGACCGTCGCCATGCGCTGGCCGATCGCGACGTAGACGCTGACGACGTCCTTGTCCTTGTTGTTGATGATCGTGTCGATCGCGATCGCGGTCTTGCCGGTCTGGCGGTCGCCGATGATCAGCTCGCGCTGGCCGCGGCCGATCGGGATCATCGAGTCGATCGCCTTCAGTCCGGTCTGCATCGGCTCGGCAACACCCTGACGCTGGACGACGCCCGGAGCCTTGAACTCAGCCGGGCGGGTCTCGGAGGTGTTGATCTGGCCCTTATCGTCGAGTGGACGGCCGAGCGGATCGACCAGGCGGCCGAGGAGCTCTTCGCCGACCGGGATCTCGAGCAGGTTGCCGGTGCGCTTGACCGTGTCGCCCTCGACGATCTTCTGCCACTCGCCGAAGAGCACGGCGCCGACGTTGTCCTCCTCGAGGTTGATGGCGAGGCCGGTGACGCCGTGCGGCAGGTCGAGCATCTCGAGCGCCATCGCGTTGTCGAGGCCGTGTACGCGGGCAATACCGTCGGCAACCGAGAGCACGGTTCCGACCTCGGAGAGGTCGGCGCTGCCGGTCTCCAGGCCCTCGATCCTCTGCCTGAGAATGGAGGCGATCTCGTCGGGCTTGATGTCCATCTGCTTCGTGTCTCCTTATTGATTCGAAATTCGGTGAGGGCGCCTGGGTCCGGACTTGAGGTCTAGACCGCGGAGGCGACCTCCTTACGCAGTTTCTCGAGGCGGTTGCGGATCGATGCGTCGAGCACCATGTTGCCCACCTGTAGGACGAGCCCGCCGATGATCTCCTGATCGACGCGGCTCTCCAGCTCGATGGTCTGACCGGTCTGGCGCTCGATCTCGGCTCCCACCGAGTCGACGACCGACTGATCGAGCTCGACGGCGCTGGTCACGGTCACGCCGAGGCGCTTGTTCTCCTTCGCCCAGAGGTCGTCGAAGCGCTTGCGGATCTTGAACAGGACCGGCATCCGGTGCTTCTCGGCGAGCAGCTCGAGGAAGTTGAGCAGCTCCGCGTTGGCGTCGGTGACGGCCTTCCGGATCCCGTCCCGCTTCTCGTCCGAGGAGAAGTAGGGGCTGAAGAAGAAGACCTGCAGGTCCTGGTTGGAATCGAGCGCGTCGGCGAACTGGCCGAGTTGCTCGCGCACCTCGTCCAGCTCGTTCTTGTCCCTGGCGACGTCGAACAACGCCTCCGCATAGACACGCGCGATCTCCTCCACTATTTGCTCCCGCCTCCGCTTCCGGCGGCATCGCCGGCCAGGGCGGAGAAGTCGACCTCGCTGAGCGCTTCCTCGACCAGTCGTTTCTGGTCCTCGCCGGTGAGCGACTTGCGGGCGACCTTCTCGGCGGCCAGCACGGTCAGATCGGCGACCTCACTGCGGATCTTCTCCAGCGAGCGTCTGGTCTCGGCCTCGATGTCCTTCTTCGCGGCGTCGATCAACTCCTCGCGCTTGACGCGACCTTCCTCGGTCGCCTCGCTCTTGGCGTTGTCGCCGGCCTTCTTGGCGCGAGCGACGATGTCGTCCGCCTGCTCGCGGGCCTCCTTGAGGCGCTCGCGATACTCGGCGAGCAGCACGTCGGCTTCCTCACGCTGCTTGACGGCGGCGTCGATCTCGCTGCTGATCTTGTTCGCACGCTCCTCGATCGCCTCGCGAATCCGCGGGAACGCGAGCTTGCTGAGCACGAACATCGTGAACAGGAACGCGAAAACGGTCCAGATCATCAGACCGAGTCCCGGCGTGACGAGGAAGGCTCCACCTTCCTCCTCGCCGCCGCTCTCGGCGGCCAGCATGAACACGCCGGTTATGTCACTGACGAACTCCACAGTGGCCTAGAGGAAGAAGGCGATCAGGCCGAAGATGAAGGTGTAGAAGGCGACGGCCTCGGTCAACGCGAAGCCGAGCCAGCGGATGCTCTGCAGCTCGCTCGCCATCTCGGGCTGACGGGCAACCGACTCGATCTCCTTGCCGAAGATGATGCCGATACCGATACCGGCGCCGATCGAACCGAGTCCGGCGCCTACGCCGAGCGCGATCGCCTTACCGGCGTCGGTGATACCTGTCGCGAGAGGCTCCAGATCCACCGCCTGCTGAGCGAGGGGAATCAGAAAGTCCATAGGTAATGCAACTCCTTTTCTAGTGACTGTCGGCGGTTGCTCCGCCGATATAGATTGCGGTCAAGATCGAGAAGATGAAGGCCTGAAGACCGGCCACGATCACGATCTCGAAGACGAAGAAGGCGAACGCTGCCGGGAAGGTGAGCCAGCCGAGCGCGGCAATGCCGAGCAGGACGGCGAGGCCACCACCCATGAAGAGCAGGAGCAGGTGGCCGGCGAGGATGTTGGCGAAAAGTCGCACCGAGAGCGAGACCAGACGGACGGTGTGCGAGATCGCCTCGATCACCCAGACGAACGCCTTGAAGGCAAATGGCATGTCCTCGAGTCCGGCAGGCAACCAGGTGGCGAAGTAGCCGAAGAAGCCGTGCTCGCGGATGCCTTCGACGTTGTAGCTGACCCAGACGATCAGGGTGAGGACCAGCGGCACCGAGATGTTGGCCGTCGCGGCGTAAAGGGCGAAGGCGGGGATCTCGAGGCCGAAGATGTCGATCGGATGCGCCGTGTTGGTCGGCAGCGGGATCAGCCCGATGACGTTCGAGAAGAGGATGAAGAAGAACGAGGTGGCAAGCCACGGGAACCAGCGGATCGCCCGCTCCTTGTCCAGATTCTCGTTGGTGATCTGCCGATCGACCAGGTCGAAGGCGAGCTCGACGGTGGTCTGGATCAGGTTTGGCCGCATCGTCATCCGCTTGGCGACATAGGTCATGGCGCCGATCGTGGCCGCGGAGGCGAGGACGAGGTAGAGCACGGCCTTGGTAATGGAGAAGTCGATCCCGGCGATCGAGATGTTGACCCAGCTCTCAAGCCGGAACTCCTCCTGGGGCTGGAAGCTCTCGTTCTTGCCGTCGCTGCCGAAGATGATCGCGATCGCGACGAGCACGAACATGTAGATCCCGAAGCCGAGCAGGAACTTCTTGCCGGTGCTGAGGTTCTTTACCGCCGTCATCTGCCGTCAGTCTCCCCGCCCTCGACCAGCGCCGCAATTCCCTCGCCGGCAAGGAAGGTGGTCACCAGGATCGCCGCCAGCACCGCGCCGGCGAGCCCCGCCTCACGATCGACGGCGAGGCCGACGATCAGGATCGCCCCGGCCAGCAGCCAGAGGCGGCCGAGCATCGTCGCCGCCGTCAGGCCGAGCGCGGCGTTGCGGTTGGAGGCCTGCAGCGCCCGGTTGCGCTGCTTGTCGGCCGCGGCCTTGGCGATCCGGCCGAGCAGCCAGGCGCCGCCGGCCGCCAGGTAGCCGGCAATCGGCGCGCCGAGCGCGATGAAGACCGGAAGCGCCAGCACCAGGATCAGAAGATCGAAGTTGCGGGCAAACTCGAGGGCCGAGATTCGGGGCGCGGTCAAAGACATGCGTCGAAGCGGCGGCTGGCGCGACTTCGCCTTGCGGCTGTTGCTGGGGGACCGAAGAGTCTGGCCTGCCGTGCAGGACAGAGGTCGCGATCGGCGAAACGTGTTCGGGTAGCACGAGAGGTGCGCGCAAAACGCCGGTCTCCGCGATTATCGAAGTGTGGTTGATCCATATCCGTGGGCGTCGGCCCCTCGTCCCCGCCTACCGCTCTTCAGTGGTGGGCGCGAATATAACTGAAATTTCCCGCCCAGAATTCACGCCGTCGGAGTGGGTCACAATGGGCACAAGGATGGGACACGCTCACACACATCACCAGGGCGCCAAAACAGGCCCCAGACCCGAGCGCGCAGGTCACCGCCGGGCGCTCCGGATAGCTCTCGCGCTGACGGCCACATTCACGGTGGTCGAGATCGCCGGCGGCCTGCTCACCGGCAGCCTCGCCCTGCTCGCCGACGCCGTCCATATGCTCTCCGACAACCTCTCGCTGGCACTCGCGCTGTTCGCGGTGAGCCTCGCCGCCCGGCCACCCACACCGCAGCTCAGCTTTGGCTATCAGCGGGCCGAGATCCTCGCGGCCCTGGCCAACGGCGTCGCCCTGATCGCGGTCTCCGCCTGGATCCTCTACGAGGCCGTACAGCGCTTTGATGCTCCCGAGGAGGTCAAGGGTGCCGGGATGCTCGTGATCGCCGTGGTCGGCCTCCTGGTCAACGTCGCGGCCTTCAGGATCCTCATGCCCGGCTCCGGCGAGAACCTGAACATGGCCGGGGCGATGCGCCACGTCCTGGCCGACCTGCTGGGCTCGGTCGGGGTGATCGTCGCTGCGATCGTGATCCTGACGACGGGCTACGAGCGGGCCGACCCGATCATCGGCGCGCTGATCGCATTGCTGGTCGCGGCCAGCGCCCTGCCGATCATCCGCGATTCGGTCCGGGTGCTGCTCGAGGAGGCTCCGGCCGGGATCGACGTCGAGGAGCTCGGAATGGCGATGGCGGGCTCGAGCGGCGTCGTCGAGGTGCACGACCTGCACGTCTGGACGATCACCAGCGGCTTCCCGGCGCTCGCCGCGCACGTCATCGTCGGCCGCGAGGAGGACTGCCACGCCCGGCGCCGCGAGCTTGAGCAGCTGCTCCGGGAGCGCTTCGACCTCGACCACACAACGCTGCAGGTAGATCATGCAGCGCCGCCGGAGCTACTCGAGGTCGGCGGCATCGACGCCGCCCCCCATCCACCCGGCGAGGGCTAGGCCCGCGGCGACTCAGCCGTCGCCCGGCTTGATCGCCTCGAACTCTCCCGTCTCGGGATCGATCGCCGCGAACTCGCCGGTCCCGGGATCCACCTGCGCGAAAGACCCGGTCTCGAGCTCGTAGGCGACGCCGATATCGACCTGCTCGGGATCCGGTGGCGCGGTCGCGGTCTCGCTGACCTGGCGGAAGCGGAAGCGGCGCAGCTTGAGGATCTCGAGGGCGATCAGCAGCCTGATACTCGCCGCGGCCGCGACGAACGCGAAGAGCACCATCACCGCGACCCAGATCGGGTCGAAGTCGCCCCGATCGTCGGAGTAGGGAACGAAGCGCAGGGCGAGCGCGAAGGCGGCCATGGCGGTTGTCCAGCCATACAGGTAGGCGATCGTGCGCCGCTGGCTGAAGCCGACGTTGGCGAAACGGTGGTGGAAGTGGGAGCGGTCGGCGCCGAAGATCGGCTTGCGGTACTTGATCCGCTTCGCCAGCACGAAGCTCGTGTCGAGGATCGGCACAGCGAGCACGACGAGGGGGAACGCGAGCGCGACCACGGCATTCGTCTTCAGAGCGCCCTGGATCGCGATCGCCCCGAGCAGGAAACCGAGCAGGTTGGAGCCGGTGTCCCCCATGAAGCTGGAGGCCGGGGGGAAACCGTGACGGAGGAAACCGAGCGCCGCGCCGGCGGTAATGGCGGCGAGCACGCCGGCCGCGTTGCGATCGAGCGACAGCGCGATCGCCGCGAGAGTCGCGGCGCTGATCACGCAGACTCCCGCGGCGAGCCCGTCGACGCCGTCGATCAGGTTGATCACGTTGGCGATACCGACCAACCCGATCACCGTCAGCAGCTGGCCGAGGTAGACGGCGCCAACCAGCGGCAGATCCACGAGCTCCCGGGCGCCGGGGTCGATGCCGCCCACGAAGGGCAGCGTGAGGACGCCGACAGTCACACCGGCCGAAACCGGGATGATCGCCGCTGCTGTCTGCCCGCTGAGCTTGGCCCAGGCCGGCAGCTCGAAAATGTCGTCGATCATGCCGACGGCGCTGATCGCCGCTGCGCCGCCGAGGATCGCCCTCGTTTCCGCATCCCAGGGCAGGAAGATCGCGCCCGCCGCCAGCACGGCGACGAGGATCGCGATCCCCGACAGGCGCGGGGTCGGCTCCGTGTGCAGGCTGCGCTCACGGGGCATGTCGATCGCCCCGATCCGGATTGCCAGGGCCTCGGCCACGGGCACGAGGATCCAGGCGATCGCCAGCGCGGCCGCGAACGCGAAGGGTGCGTCGATCGTGTCAGGCATTTGCAAAGGGGATGGTCGCGGATCGGCGCCCGAGCTCCGGCCCCGCGGGCGAGACTACCCCACGGCCCCGACCACGCAGTCGACCAGCAGCCCGGCATCGCGCGGATCGGCGGGACCGGGCTCGCTGGTCCGCTTGCTCAGCTCCAGGGCGGCCGGATCGGCAAGTTCCCGCAGCCGCCCGGTCGCGATCAGCCGCTCGTCCACGGCTCCCATGCGCCCGCTGAAGATCGTGTAGACGGGAACGCCGAGCGCGACCGCCTCCCGGTTCATGGTGCCGCCGGCGCTGACCACGAGGTCGGCGTAGGCGATCAGACTCTGCGCGTCGATCGCCCGCTCGGGAACGATCAGGTCGGCGTGATCGCGTGCCAGCGCCGACTCGCGCTGGCGCTCGGTGCGCGGGATCAGGACGCTGATCGCGTCGGGCTCGGCGACGAGGCGATCGAGCACCCCCTCATACAACGGGTTGTCCGCGTGATAGGCCGAGCTCTCGGGCGGTGGGCGAACGACGACCAGCACCCGCGGGTCGGTGCTGCGACCCGCAACGATGCCCCGCTCCGTGAGGCCGAGCTCGTCGAGCACGGCGGGGTCCGGGACGAGGTCGGCGAGGTAGTAGTCCTCCTTGAGGCCGGGGTAGCGGAGCAACTTGCGCTCGCTGGCGCCCGCGTCGCGGAGCCGGTCGATCGGGATCGCGTCGGGCACCATCACGCGCCGCGCGGCGCGCCAGGCGAGCTTGCGCTGCAGGCCGGCGAACTCGTAGTCCTGCATCTGTACCTGCGGGATGCGCAGCGCCGAGCCGACCACCGCGAGATCGACCGAACCATGGGCCAGGCCGACATCGAACCCGCGCCCCCGGGCCCAGCCGAGCAGCGCCCTGCTGCGCGCGGCCAGGGCCCGCGCCTTGGCGCCGGAGCCCGCCCCGGCGTGGACGCCGATGCTCTCGAAGGGGATCCCGAGTCGCTCGAGCACGCCCTCGGTCTGCCCATAGGAGCGCGCGCTGACCTCGACCTCGTGGCCGCGCACCTTGAGCCCCTCGATGATCGGCCGCAGCACCAGCGGGTGGGCGGCCGCGGTGCAATCAACCCATACCTTGATGCTCAGACCGCCGCCGGGGTCAGCTGGGGGTAGAGCGGGTAGCGCGCCATGAGCTCCCGGGCGCGGCCCATCAGGGCGTCCTTCTCGCCCTCGAAGTCGCCGGTCAGGGCGGTGCTGGTCATCGCTGCGATCTCGCGCATGTCGTCCTCGAGGAGGCCACGGGTGGTGAGCGCCGGGGTGCCGATCCGCAGGCCCGAGGGATTCATCGGGGGGCGCGGGTCGAACGGGATCGTGTTGAAGTTGACCGTGATCCCGATCTCGTCCAGGCGTCCCTCCGCCGTCTTGCCATCGAGTCCAGTGGGCCGTAGATCGACCAGCACGAGGTGCGTGTCGGTGCCCCCGGTGAGTACGTCCACGCCGCCGGCCATCAGCCCTTCGGCGAATGCCTGCGCGTTGGCGATCGTCTGCCGCTGCCGCGCCCTGAACTCCTCGCTCGCGGCGATTTTCAGAGCGACGGCCTTGGCGGCGATGATGTGCATCAGCGGGCCGCCCTGGCTACCCGGGAAGACCGCCCGGTTGATATCGGCCTTCAGCTCCTCCTTGCAGAGGATCATGCCGCTGCGCGGGCCACACAGGGTCTTGTGGATCGTCGTGGTCACGACGTCGGCGTGCGGCACCGGGTTGGGGTGCTCGTCCGCAGCGACGAGGCCGGCGAAGTGCGCCATGTCGACCATCAGCTTGGCCCCGACCGAGTCGGCGATCTCCCGGAAGGCGGCGAAGTCGAGGTGGCGCGCGTAGGCGGACCAGCCGGCGATGATCAGCTTGGGCTTTTCCTCGTGGGCGACGCGCTCTACCTCCTGCATGTCCACGCGCAGAGTCTCCGCGTCGACGTGGTAGGCGGCGACGTCGAAAAGCTTGCCCGAGAGGTTGAGCTTCATCCCGTGGGTCAGGTGACCGCCGTGGTCGAGAGCCAGGCCCATGATCTTCTCGCCGGGCTCGAGCAGTGCGAGGTAGACGGCGTTGTTGGCCTGCGCGCCGGCGTGCGGCTGGACGTTGGCGTGCTCGGCCCCGAACAGCGATTTGGCGCGGTCGATCGCGAGGCTCTCGGCGACATCGACCTCCTCGCAGCCGCCGTAGTAGCGCTTGCCGGGGTAGCCCTCCGCGTACTTGTTGGTGAGCACCGAGCCGGCAGAGTCGAGCACCGCCTGGGGTACGAAGTTCTCGGAGGCGATCATCTCCAGCGTGTTCTGCTGGCGGGCGAGCTCGGCGTCAAGGACGGCGGCAATCTCGGGATCGACCTCACCCAGCGGTGCTGTCTGGAAGTTCTCGGGCAGGTCGGTCACGGGCGTCTCCTTGCTGGGGTGGGTTTCAAGACTGTGGCTCGCGCTCGGGATCTGGGTCTAGAGCTCTTCGCCGCGCTCGACGGCGGTGATCTTCTCGACGCGGCGCTCGTGGCGACCGCCCTCGAAATCTGTCGCGAGGAAGCGCTCGACGATCGCGGCGGCATCGTCCGGCGGGATGCGGCGCCCGGCCAGGGTGACGATGTTGGCGTCGTTGTGGCGGCGGCTCATCTCAGCCTCCTCGGGATCATGCGCATTCACCGCGCGGATACCGTCGACCTTGTTGGCGACGATCGAGACGCCGACGCCGGAGCCGCAGACGATCACGCCGCGGTCGGCCTCGCCCTCGGCGACCATGCGAGCGGCGCGCGAGGCGAAGTCCGGGTAGTCAACGGAGTCCTCGGAGTTGGTGCCCACGTCCACGAGTTCGTGTCCCTCGGCGCGCAGGAGGGGTGCCACGGCCTCCTTGAGGTCGTAGCCGGCGTGGTCCGATCCGATCGCAATCCGCATCAGGGCGAAGATAGCAGCGGCCCGCCCCGCCCCCCGCACCGCGATTGCCCGCTATTTGCGGGGTGGATCCAGGGCCCGTAGTCGCGCCAGGACGTCCTGCGCCTCCGCGCCGCCCGCGCGCAGGATGCGCGGCTCGCCGGCGTCCTCGATTCCGGTGATGTCTACGACGGTGGAGGCCGTCCCCTGCAGCTCGCCACCGTCGATGACCAGGTCGACCCCCGCCCGAATCGCGGGATCCAGAGCCTCGAACGCGGCCGGCGGCGGCTCGCCGGAGCGGTTGGCGCTGGTCTGGAACAGCGGGCACATCGCACCCGCCAGCGGACCCTCGATCAGGCGCACGCCGAGGCGCTCGGGATCCTCGCGACAAGCGAGCGGGTAGCGGTGCTCGGGGTTGTGGATCACCGCGGTCACGGGCCCTGGAAGCAACGCGCCGAGGGCGTCCCTCGTGCGGGGTCCGATCGAGCCCAGCAGCTCGCGCATCGCCAGCGGCGCGAAGTAGAGGACGGCGGAGGGCTTGCCGTCATCGCGGCCCTTGATCTCATGGATGCGGGCGATGGCGGTGGCGCTGAGCGGATCGCAGGCGAGGCCATAGAGCCCGTCGGCGGGAAACGCGACCACGCCACCTTTGGCAATCGTGCGCTGCAGGGCCGCGCGCGCGGCGTCGGGATCGGCGATGGAGCTGACGATCTCGGCGCTCATCCGGATGATTATCAGGCCCGGCGGGCGACCACGACCCGATCGTGGCCGGCGAGGTCAGGCCTGATCTGGACCTCGGTGAAACCCGCCTCGCGGACGATCTCGGCCACGGCGGAGGCCTGTGTGGCGCCGATCTCGAGCCCCACCGTGCGCCAGCGCGGCCCCGCCAGCGCGGGGGCCAGCAGGCGGTAGGCGTCGAGCCCGTCCGGGCCGGCCGCCAGGGCGCTGAGCGGCTCGAACTTGCCGATCTCGGGAGCGAGCCCGGCGATCTCGGCATCCGTCACATAGGGCAGATTGGCGAGCAGCAGTTCCGCGGCGACACCGTCGGGAACGGTGCCCTGCTCGAAGCGGACGCGACCCGAGAGGCCGAGCGAGGCCGCGTTGGCCCGCGCCAGATCCAGCGCCGCCAGAGAGGTATCGGTGCCCACCACTTCGACCCCGGGCAGCTCGTCTGCCACCGCCAGCGCGATCGCCCCCGAGCCCGTGCCAACGTCGAGTACGCCCAGGGGCTGCACCTCGAGCGCCAACTCGACCAGCATCTCGGTCTCGGGCCGGGGGATCAGCGCCCTGGCGTCGACGCTCAGCTCGATCTGGCGGAAGCCCTTGCGCCCGAGGATGTAGGCAACCGGCTCACGCACCACACGGCGCCTGATCATCGAGCCAAAAACGCGGCCCGCGGCGGCACCTACCGGTGCCTCCGGCCGTGCGCTCAGCATGGCCCGCTCAATCCCGGTGGCCTCGGCGAGGAGCAACTCGGTGTCGAGCCGGGGGCTCTCGACCCCGGCCGAGCGCAACGCATCGGTCGCCGACTGCAGAGCCTCGCCGACCGTTCCGGCAACCCCGGCCATCGCGATCAGCGCACCACTGGAGAACTCATGCGCATCGGCTCAGGCGACCTCTTCGGTCTGCGCCTCGAGCTTCGCCCGCTTCTCCTCTGCGGAGAGCGCGTCGGTGAACTCGGCGAGCTCGCCGCCGAGCACGCCCTCCAGATTGTGGGAGGTGTGCTTGATCCGATGGTCGGTGACCCGGCCCTGGGGGAAGTTGTAGGTGCGGATCTTCTCGGAGCGCTCGCCAGTGCCCACCTGGGCCTTGCGCTCGGCCGAGATCTCCGCCTGGCGCTCGGCGATCGCGTGCTCGAGCAACCGCGCCCGCAGCACCCGCATCGCCTTGTCCTTGTTCTGAAGCTGTGACTTCTCGTCCTGCATGGAGACGACGATGCCGCTCGGTTTGTGCGTGATGCGGACGGCGGAGTCGGTCGTGTTGACCGACTGCCCGCCGGGGCCGGAGGAGCGATAGACGTCGACCTGCAGGTCGTTGGGGTCGACGGCCACGTCAACCTCCTCCGCTTCGGGCAGAACCGCAACCGTCGCGGTCGATGTGTGGATGCGGCCCTGGGACTCGGTCTTCGGCACCCGCTGCACACGGTGGGTGCCGCCCTCGTACTTGAAGACCGAGTAGGCGGCATCTCCCTCGATCCCGAATGTGAGGTCCTTGAAGCCACCGACCTCGGCAGCGCTCTGCGAGAGCACCTCGGTGCTGAAGCCGAGGCTCTCGGCGTAGCGACTGAGCATCTCGTAGAGGTCCCCGGCGAACAGCGCGGCCTCGTCGCCGCCGGCGCCTGCGCGGATCTCCACCAGCACGTTCTTGTCGTCGTTGGGGTCGCGCTCGACCATCGCCAGGCGGATCTGCTCGGCCAGCTCCTCGAGCCGGGCCGGAGCGTCGTTTGCCACCTTGCGCAGCTCCTCGTCCTCGCCACCCTCCTCGAGCA
>JBBRAH010000042.1:0-25130 GCA_038206985.1 Solirubrobacterales bacterium | reverse complement strand
ATACCGCTACGGGGATTCGAACCCCGGTTTCCGCCGTGAGAGGGCGGCGTCCTAGTCCCCTAGACGATAGCGGCGCGGGGTCGGCGATCTTAGCAACGGATCGCCTCACGAAAAGAGCCCCCTTGAGGGGCTCTGATCGAGTGCGGCTGAGAGGAGTCGAACCTCCACGTCCTTTCGGACAATGCGACCTGAACGCATCGCGTCTGCCGTTCCGCCACAGCCGCAGCGAAGGTGAAATGTAGCGGCTTGAGCTACTTTTCCACGCCGACGTGCCGGTTGAGGGCGGCGACTGCATCGCGGCGGTTGATCCGGACCTCCCAGAGCTGCTTGCGGACGTTCAGGTTGCAGCGGTAATGCAGACCCGCAGGGTCACACGCGTCGGTGAAGACCCCGGCGACCCCGGGCGACCGGTTTGAGAACGCGTAAGCAGCGCTCGGGTGTCCGCCACTATCACCGGGTAGTTGGAGTCGCGGAAGATGCGGAGCTTCTTGGTCCTGCCCACCTTGGAGATGTGACCATCTCCCAGGTAGAGCCCGAGTAGTTGGGCGTAGTCGCCGGCCAAGAAGCTCATTGCCTTTCCCATACCATCGACGTATGCGCAACCTGCTGCGACCCTTGTTCGACCGCGTGATCATCAAGGAGCTGGAGCCCGACCGGGTGCGGACCTCAGGGCTCGTCGTGCCAGAGGGCTCGCGCGAAGATCCGCCCCAGCACGGGATCGTTCTTGCGGTCGGGCCGGGGCTCGACTGGTGGAATCAGGCTGGCGTCAAGATGCCGGTGCTGGCGGGTGACCACGTGGTCTTTCCCTCCTCCGCCGGCTCCTGGGTCGATGTGGACGAGGAACGCCTGCTGGTCTGTCGCGTCGGCGAGCTGCTCGGCGTGCTCGAGCGGATAGAGAAGTGCCCGTTCTGCAGCGAGCGTGAGTTGACGCCCGGTGACGCTTGCCCTGTCTGCGGTCGCGAGTCCGGCTCGGTCGAGGTCTGACTTCTGTGAACTCGTCGGCCCTTCGATGGCTGGGCCTGGGATGATCCCGCGCCCATGAAGGTCGGACTCGTACTCGGAGCAGGCGGCGTGCAGGGTGGCGCCTGGCTGACCGGCGGGCTCGACGCGCTCGCCAACGAGACGGGCTGGGACCCCGCCTCGGCCAGCCACCTGGTTGGCACCTCGGCGGGCTCGATGATCGCCTCGCTGATCGCTGCCGGCCTACCGCCCTGGTTCATGGTCGCGCACTCCGAGGGCGAGACCTTCGAAGGCATGGAGGACGCGCGCGGAGAGTTCGCCGCAGACGCGGATCGCTCCGGCGGCGCGATCTTCAAGCCGGCCCGGGGCGCCTTTCCCCTCTTCCCCGGCTCCCTGCCGCTGGTCGCCCGCAGCCTGATCCGCCCGCATCGCCATACCCCGGCGGGCGTACTCTCGGGCTGGCTGCCCCGGGGCGTGATCTCCAGCGACCCGCTGCGCGACATCGTCCGCCGCTCCGTGCCCGGAGCCTGGACCAGACACCCCAATCACTGGGTCGTCGCCTGCGACTACGCCAATGGCCGCCGCGTCTCCTTCGGGCGCAGCGGCGCCCCACGCGCAAAGCTCGAGGACGCGGTCGCCGCCTCATGCGCGATTCCGGGCTTCTATCAGCCGGTGAAGATCGCGGGGCGCCGTTACGTGGATGGCGGCATCTGGTCCACGTCCAACCTCGACGTGGTCCGCGACGCCGGCCTCGACCTCGTCATCTGCCTCAACCCCACCTCCACCCTGCACCCGATCGGCGCCGCCAATCCCCTGAACGCGATCCGGTTGATCACCAACCGCGAGGCGGGGCGCCGTCTGGGCCGCGAGGCTCAGAGGTTGCGCGAAGCGGGCACCGAGGTGGTGCTGATCCAGCCGACCGGCCGCGATCTCGACACGATGGGCATCAACCTGATGGCCGGCAGCAACCGCAACGAGGTGATCCAGGTCGCGCGGGAGACGGTTGCGGAGCAGCTACGTGAGCCCGGGATCGCTGCGGCACTGCGCGGTCTTCCCACCGGTGACCCGGACATGGTGCGCCGTCCCAGCAGCCCGAGCTGGGAGTGGCCCAGCCTGGTCGAACTCGGCGAACGGGTCGGCACCGAAGTCACCTAGGCAGCGACTGTTGATCAGATCGATGCCGCGGTCGCAGCATCGACCGGCGCCAGGTGCTCGCGCAGGAACCCGACCTGATCGGCGATCGTGCGCTCGAACAGTTCGCCCACGTAGATGTCGAAGTGGCCCCAGCGGGCTTCGTAGTCGATGTTCTCTCCCCGCGGCGCCCGCTCGGCCATCCTGCGGGCCGGCGGCGGCGGGGTGACGGCGTCGCCGGCACAGGTGAGAACAAGCAGCGGGCAGCGCACCTTCGACGCCTTGCGGGAGGGCATGTAGCCACCGAGCACGAGCCCGACCCGGGCGCAGTACTCGTTGCGGAACTCGCCGGGCTCGTCGAAGAGAGCCGTGTAGCCCTCGAGGCTGCCCGGCTGGGACATGGCCGCCGCCTCCCCGGGCCGGGCGACCGCGGGTAGCCGGTACGGCTCGCGCCCGCGGATCGCACGCCCGAGATCCTTCAGCCCGGCGACAGTGAGCCGCCAGATGACCGGGAGGCCCGCGACCTTGAGCGTGCTGGGACCGTCCGCGAACGGAGTCTGCGAGATCACGGCGCTGATCTGGGGGTTCTCCGCGGCGAGCTGGACCACGTGACCACCGGAGAATGAGGATCCCCATAACGCAACTCGCGCCGGATCGACACCGTCCAGTGTGCGCGCGAAATCGATCGCCGCGCGCCAGTCCTCGAGCTGGTGCTTGATCGAGATCAGCTGGCGCGGCTCACCCGTGGAGTCGCCGAAGTAGCGGTAGTCGAACACCAGGGCGGCGATCCCGGCGTCACGGAAGCGCTCCGCGTAGGCCCCGAGGCGGGCGGCTCGAGTGCCGGCGAAGCCGTGCGCCATGACAACGACCGGATGCGGCCCCTCGCCGGTCGGCCGGTAGAACCAGGCCGCGCAGGTCTCCTTGCCGGAGCCGAAACTGAGATCTATGCGGTCCTCCGCCATCTGCTCAGACGATGCCCTCGTCGCGGGCCCCGGCGATCATCGCGGTGAGGGTCTCCGCCCCGTCGTGCTCGGGCTGCCAGCCGAGCTCGGCGTGGGCTTTGGCCGTATCCATGACCACGGGAACGCGGAAGGCGGTCAGCCAGGCGAACTCGGCCGGCAGACCGGGCACGCGGTCGAGCACCTCGTCGAGCGTGCCGACCACTCCGGAGGGCAGCGGTACAGACCACCAACTCAGCGCCCGCGCCAGATCGCCAACCCTGATCGAGCCGTCTCCGGCGAGGTTGTAGCGCCCCGGTGACCCCTTGCCCTCGGTTGCCAGCACGAGCGCCGAGGCGACGTCGTCGTGGTGGACGAGCTGGAAGGGAACCCCGGGATCGGGCAGCACCGGCGCCAGGAAGGGAACCTCGCCCATCAGCCGCCGCACCAGCGGCAGCTGGCCGTAGACCGGCAACTGGGAGACCGCGGTCTCGATCATGGTCACGGCATCGGGCCCCGCGACGATCGAGGGCCGGAAGACGTAGACCTCGGTGGCCGCCCCGGCGGTGATCTCATCGAGCAGCGCCTCGAGTTCCGCCTTGTGGGCCGAGTAATAGAAGCCGTCGGTCCCCCGGGGCTCGATCTCTTCGGTGAGCGGCTGCGGGTTGTCCTCGTGGAAGCCGTAGGCGGCAACCGAGGAGGTGTAGATCAGGCGCTTGGCACCGGCCGCGACGGCGGCCTCGAAAACGTTGCGCGAGCCCTCCACGTTGATCGGCTGGGCTTCGTCGGGCTTGCCGAAGATGATGAAGGCGAGGTGCATGACCACATCGGCTCCGGCGACCACCCGATCGACGGCGTCGCGGTCGAGCACATCGCCCTGGCGATATTCGACCTTGGTCAATCCGTGCTCGGTCGGATCGAAAGGGCGGCGGGCCATGCCGATCACCTTGCCGACGGCGGGCGATTTCTCGAGGGCCTGAAGCGTGGCACGACCGATGTCCCCTGTGGGACCCGTGACCGCGACTGTCAGAGCTTCGTCCATACCACCAGCCTCAGGCTGCGGCGATCCGCTGCGCGGTGCGGTGCGCGAGCGACATCACCGTGAACATCGGGTTCGTACCGGAGGCGGTCGGGAAGGCGCTCGCGTCGCCGATCCAGACGCCCGGCGTGTCATGCAGCTCGCCGTCGGGCGAGGCGACCGAGGTCTCGGGATCGGTGCCCATCCGGCAGGAGCCCATCTGGTGAGCGCTGAAGATCGCGGTCTCATATGGCGCCAGCGAGAGCTTCTTGACCTGCTCGATGAACGCCTCGATGTCCTCGCCGCGGCGCCAGATCGGCGTCTTGCGGGAGAGCATCTGCAGCTCCAGGGCACCGGCGGCCTCCTGGGTGCGAACCATCTCCTCGAGCCCTTTGCGCAGGTTGGCGATGTCGAGCTCGTCGCTGAGCGGATAGTGCGCGACGGCGCGCCCGCGCGAGTCGAGCGTCACGCTACCGTGGCCGTGGTCGCGTGTCAGGTTGATGATCGAGGCCCCGTTGGGGAACTTGAGCATCTGCTCCTTGTGGTCGCGGCCCGAGCGCCAGGGCACCGCGGCACCGTAGAGGCCGGTCGTGTGCTGGGCGCACTCGAGCAGGAAGCCGTAGCCGTCACCGAGGTTCTCGAACTCGTGCGAGAGCCCCGCCTGCGGCGGGCCCCACCAGGGCTCCTGCTCGCCCTCGAAGAGGCCGAAGATCGCGCTCGTCGGGTGCAGTCGCAGGTAGTTGCCGGCCGCGGGACCGCCGATGCCCGAGCGCAGCAGCAGGGCCGGCGACTCGATCGAGCCGCAGGCGACCACAACCTGCGGGGCGCGCACGGTCACCTTTGCTGTGCGGCCGTCCGGATCGGCGTAGTTGGCCTCGACCCCGGCCGCCCGGCCGCCCTCGAGGAGGATCTTCTCGGCCCGGCACCAGGTGACGAACTCAGCCGGCACCTCGGCCCGCGCCGCGTCCGCCAGGTAGGTCTTCTGAGTGGAGTTCTTCGATCCCGACTGGTCGCCGAAGCCCAGGTAGCCGGCGGTCACGGGGTCGTAGGTGGAGGGATCCGTGTTGCGGGTGATCTTGCGGAAGTCGATGCCCCGCGCCTCGCAGCCGTCCTTGAGTCGTTGGTGGGGACCATTGAGGTCCGAGCACTCGTCGGTGACGCCGAGCCGCTCCCAGACGGCGTCCATGTGAGCGTCGTAGCCGGAGCCGTCGAGACCCTCGAGGCCGTGCTCGTTCGCCCACTCCTCGCGCACCCAGTCGTGCGTGCGCAAGCAGTTGGTCCAGTTGAGCACCGTACCGCCGCCGAGCGAGGAGCCGGCCTGGATCGAGACCTGACCCTCAGCGGTCGCGAACGGGCCGCCGTTGAGGAAGAGTTGCTGGTAGCCGGTCAGCTCGAGGCCGGCGAACTGGGTCTCGTCGAAGTAGCCGCCCATCTCGAGCACGCAGACCTGCTTGCCCGCCGCTGCCAGCTCGCCGGCGATCACGCCGCCGCCGGCACCGGAACCGACGATCACGACGTCTGCCTCGATCGTGATCTCCTCTGCGTCGGGAACGCGCGGGGTGATCGGCCGCTCGACCGTGGCCGGGTCCTTGGGCAGCGCCAGCGGCCCCGGGTAGCCCATCGCGGGCCAGTTGGGGTTAGTCCTGGTGCCGAGATCGGGGAGCGCGTAGAAGAGGCTCATCGCGAGTCCGCGAAGGGTCGCCACCCCGGCCAGCGCCTCCGGCCCGGAATCGGCGAATCCCTGAATGATCTGCTCGCGGGCCTCCTGTGGCGCCTCGGACGCCATCCCGTTCTCGGCGAGGGCGTCGAGCAGGCCGCGCAGGCCCTCGAGCGCCCCGGGCTCGAGCTCGGCCATCAGCAGGCCCACCTCGGCCGCCTCGGGAATACCGGAGTCGCTCGCGCAGCGATCCCAGAAGCCGGTCGGATCGGAATCGCCCTCGGGCGGCTCCAGCGACGGGATCAGCGTGTCGCAGAATGCGGTCAGGGTACGCCGCTGGGCGTCGTCGAAGACCTCGCTCATCGCCAGGGCGGCCATCGTCTCGCCCACCGTCTGGGTGACCACCGGCGAGTAGGGCAGGAAGTGCAGGTCGCGAGAAGGTGTGTATCCGGGGGCGATCAGTATCGACTGCTGACGCGTGTACTTGCGGATGCCCCCGGCGCCGTGGCGGGAGCCCATGCCGGACTCCTTCCAGCCGCCCATCGGCAGCTCGAGCGCGTTGTAGTTGACCTGCGCGTCGTTGACGCAGACCGCGCCCGCCTCGACCCGGCGCGCCAGCTCGCGGCCGCGAGCGACATCGCGCGTCCAGACGGAGGCCTGCAGGCCGAAGGGACCGTCATTGGCCAGCGCGACCGCCTGCTCGGCATCGGAGACCCGCATGACGGGCAGGGTCGGCCCGAAGGTCTCCTCCTTCATGCAGCGCATCGAGTGGTTGACATCTGAGAGGACGGTCGGCTCGTAGAAGCGGCCCGGGCCCTCGGCGCGCTTGCCGCCGGTGTGGACCTTGGCGCCACGATCGACGGCGTCATTGACGTGGGCCTCGATTAGCTCGATCTGGGGCGGGAAGATGATCGCGCCAACGTCAACGCTGCCGGCCTCCCCGGGCGGGCCCTGGCGCAGCGTCGAGACCTTCTCGGTGAGCTTGGCGAGGAACTCGTCGTGGACCTGCTGCTCGACGTAGATGCGCTCGACGGAGATGCAGACCTGGCCGGAGTTGTTGAGCCCGTAGGTGACCGCGGCGCCGGCAGCACGCTCGAGATCGGCGTCGGCCAGCACGATCATCGGGTCCTTGCCGCCCAACTCCAGGCTGACCGGTGTCAGCGTCTCGGCCGCCTTGGCCATCACCTTCTTGCCGGTCGCCGTCGAGCCGGTAAACATGATGAAGTCGACCTCGTCCACCAGGGCGGCGCCGGTCTCCCCCTCTCCGGTCGCGACCTGGAAGACGCCCTTGGGAATCCCGGCCGCGTCGAGCATCTCGGCCATCAGCAGCGAGGTGAGCGGGGTCACCTCGGACGGCTTGAGGATCACCGAGTTACCGGCGGCCAGGGCCGGAATGCAATCGCCGAAGGAGTTGGTCAGGGGAAAGTTCCAGGGGCCGATCACACCGATGAGGCCGAGCGGCGCGTAGCGGACCTCGAGCTCGCGCCCGCCGCGCACCGCCGGCGACGCGGTCTGCACGCGCTCGTCAGCCAGGTAGCCGGGGGCGGACTTGGCCCAGAACTCGAGTGCGGAGATGCCATAGCCGAGATCGGTGAGCTGCACCTCGTCGGCCGGGCGCCCGGTCTCACCGCAAAGCGTGGTGACGACGCGCTCGCCGTTGGCGACCAGCCAACCCTTGGCCGCCATCAGCACCTTGGCCCGTCCCTCGAAGCCGAGCTGCTCCCAGCCGGGCTGGGCGGCGCGGCCACGGGCGGCGAGCATCGCCACCTCGGCGCCGCTCAGGCTCGGGACGGTCGCAATCGTCTCGCCGGTGGCGGGGTTCTCGACGGCGATGCCGTCAGCCGACCCAGAGCCGTTCGCACCGCTCGCAGCGGCGCCGGTCTGCTCCGAGGCGGTCGCACTCTCCATCCGCGCTGAGTGTATCCCTCCCGCTGTATCGTCGCGACCCCTTGAAGACGGCAATCATCAGCGACCTGCACCTCGGCTCCGGCTCCGGCTCCGATCTCCTCCGCCGCCCCGAGATCATCCAGCGCTTCAGCGAGGCCACCGCCGACGCCGACAGGCTGGTGCTGCTCGGCGACACCATCGAGCTGCGAGACGGCCCGATCGGCACAGCCATGGAGCGAGCCCGCCCCTTTTTCGAGCAGATCGGTGAGCAGTTCGCCGACGGCGAGGTCGTCCTCGTCCCCGGCAACCACGATCACCGCCTGCTCGGCCAGTGGCTCGAGCGCATCCGCGAGGACGAGGGCGAGACCGAGGTGGCGCTCGACGAGACGGTCACCTCCCCACACCACTACGTGGAGCGGATCGACGAGTGGCTTGGCAAGGCGACGCTCTCGATGCACTACCCCGGGATCTGGGTCCGCGACGACGTCTTCGCCACCCACGGCCACTATGGCGACAGCCATGTGACCCTGCCGACGATGGAGCGTCTCTCGATCGCCTCCGTGGACCGACTGGGCGGCAGGAGCACCGGCAAGCGCTCCGCGCCACAGGACTACGAGAAGGTCCACACCCCCGTCTACGACCTGCTCTTCGACCTCGCCCAGGGCGCGCGCAACCCCCAGGCCCAGGGCAAGGATTCAGGCGCTCCCTCAATGCGGATCTGGGAGATGCTCGGCGGCGCCACCGGCCGCGCCCGCAACTGGCGGGGTCGCATCCTGCGCTCCGCGGTGATCCCGGCCGCGCTGCGCGGCGCGGAGCGCGCCGGCCTGGGCAGCTTCGGCGGCGACTTCTCACTGGCGGAGATCGGCCGCTCGGGTGTGGACGCGATGCACACGGTCGTCGATCGGCTCGGGATCGACGCCGAGCACGTGATCTTCGGCCACATCCACCGGCGTGGAGCGCTGCCCCGTGAGGACGGGCGCTCCTCGACCGACCCGGAGTGGACGCGCCGTGAAACCACGCTGCACAACACCGGCTGCTGGCTGTATGTGCCGGCGATGCTCGGTCGCTCCTCGGCCGACAGTCCCTTCTGGCCCGGCCGGGTGATCCTTGTCGGGGACGAGGGCGACCCCGAGGCGGTCGAGGTTCTCGCGGAGGCCGCACACGCGGAACTCGAACCGCCCGTGCAGGCCGATTGACAGACTCTGTCGCTATGGACTCCCTCACCCGAACCGGCCTGGTGCTCCTCGCGCTGCTCGGCGCCCACATCCTCGACCACTCGCTCAACCAGCCGGCGCGAGACCTGCCCGCACTCGGCGGAGTGGTCGGCGTGCTCGGCTTCGCGATCGTTGCACTGGCGGTGATTCTCGCGATCCGGCGCAACCCCTATGCGCCCGAGGCCGCCATCGCCGCGGGCGCGGCCACGATCCTCGGCTTCGTCGTCGTCCACCTGCTCCCCGACTGGACGCCGCTGAGCGATCCCTACTGGGCCTTCGATGCCGATGCCCTCTCCTGGCTGTTGATCATCGCCCCGGTCATCGCGGCCGGCGCCTTGACCGTGGCCGGGTTCCAACGACTCGGCGGCGAGCGGGGCGCGCTCCCCGCCTGAGGCCGTGCCGGTCAAGCTCCTGAGCCGCTCCGGACCCCAGCTGATCCAGTTCCCCGGCCGGCTGCGTAGACAAAGGGCGAGCACGATGAGCGATCAGAGAACCTCAAAACGCTACGCGGCACTCGATGCGGCCCTCGGGCTCGGCATCGTCCCTGATGTCCTTCTGCGCGCCGGTTCCCGGCTTGCGATCGGCACAGTGCTCAACCGCGAGCAGGCCGGCGGCGTCGAGGGTGTCGAGCAGCGTCACAGTGCGCTGGTCGAGACCAAGAGCCGCGGCCCGATCGCCGTCGCGACAGAGGAGGCAAACGAGCAGCACTACGCGCTGCCGCCCGAGTTCCTCGGTCTCTTCCTCGGCAAGCGCCGCAAGTACTCCGGCTGCCTCTGGCCCAAGGGGACGGCGACCATCGAGCAGGCCGAGGACGAGATGCTCGCCCTGACCTGCGCCCGCGCGCAGATCTTCGACGGCGCGAAAGTGCTCGATCTCGGCTGCGGCTGGGGCGCGATGACGCTCTGGATCGCCGAGCACTACCCCGCTTGCCACGTGACCGCCGTCTCCAACTCCGCCCAGCAGCGCGGCTGGATCGAGTCCGAAGCCAAACGCCTGGGATTCGACGATCGCGTCGAGGTGATCACCCAGGATGCCAACGACCTCGAGCTCTCCCAGCGCTTCGATCGGGTCGTCTCGGTCGAGATGTTCGAGCACCTCAACAACTGGGGGGAGATGCTGCGCCGCGTCTCCACCTGGCTGGAGCCGGACGGGCTTGTCTTCCTGCACGTCTTCAGCCACCGCACCGTCGGATACCTCTACGAGAACTCCTGGGCCGCCGAACGCTTCTTCACCGCCGGCGTGATGCCCTCCCACGATCTACTGATGAGCTTCCAGGACGACCTGCGCGTTCGCGAGCGCTGGGCGGTCAACGGCATCCACTACTCCAAAACGCTGAACGCCTGGCTCCAGCGCCTCGACCAGAACCGGGATGCCGCGCTGCGGATCCTCGAGGGCGTCTACGGCAACCGGCGCAAGGCCAAGATCGCGCTGGGCAACTGGCGGCTGTTCCTGCTTTCGACCACCGAGATCTGGGGCCACAACAAGGGCCAGGACTGGATGGTCTCCCACTACCTGTTCGAGCCGCGCGCCTGAGCGCTGGGGCCCGCGGCCCGCTCAGTGCGGGTCCTCGGAGCCCCCGAGCAGCCGCAGCGCATGCGGTAGCGCCGGCCCGAGAGCCGCGCCGGTTTCCTCGATCGCCTTGGGGCTCCCGGGGAAGTTGATGATCAGCGTGCCGCCCCGGATCCCGGCCACTGCGCGCGAGAGCATCCAGTGGTCGGTGTGAGGCTGAGAGGCAGCGCGCATCGCTTCGCCGATGCCAGGGACCTCGCGCTCGATCACGTCGCGGGTGCCCTCCGGGGTCTGATCGTCGGGGGAGAAACCCGTACCGCCGGTGGTGAGAATCAGATCGACGCCGATCTCGTCACTCAGATGACACAGCCGCTCGGCGATCAGCTTGCGGTCATCGGTGAGTGTCTCGCGCGCCTCGACCGCGATCCCGATCGACTCGGCGAAGCGCACCAGCGCCGGGCCACCCTCGTCGGTCTGCTCACCGGCCGCCCGGGACGTGCTGATCGTGAGCACCGCTCCGGTTCCCTCGTAGTCGTCGAAATCTGGCGGGGTGCGACCGGGCTCGGCGAGACTCATCGGTTCCACTCGCCGCTCTTGCCGCCGGACTTGTGCAGGAGGACGACGTGCTCGATCTCGATCCCGCGCTCGATCGCCTTCGCCATGTCGTAGACGGTGAGTGCGGCGACCGAGGCTGCGGTCATTGCCTCCATCTCCACGCCGGTGCGGCCCACGCAGCGCGCCTCGGCGGTCAACACGACGAGGCCCTCTTCGGCGCGCACCTCGCCGCTGACATCGGCATAGGTGAGCGGCAACGGGTGGGCGAGCGGGATCAGCTCGCCGGCACGCTTCGCGGCCCCAATCCCGGCGATCCGGGCCGGGCCGAGGACATCACCCTTGGGGCCGTCACCCACGGCGATCGCCGTGGCGGTCTCAGGACTCATCCGCAGACGAGCCTCGGCAACAGCGCGGCGCTCGGTCTCCGGCTTCGCGCCCACGTCAACCATGCGGGCCGAGCCGTCGGCGTCGATGTGCGTCAGTCCGGAGTCGTGCCCTGCACCCACGTCGACTCCTCTCCGTCGATCTCCCGTTTCCAGATCGGCACCTCGGCCTTGATCCTGTCGATCGCCTCGCGGGCGCCCTCGAAGGCCTCGGAGCGATGGGCCGAGGAGGCGGCGACGATCACGCTCGACTCGCCGAGCGGGACCGCGCCCACGCGATGTTCGGCCGCGATCGCCTCCAGCCGATACTCGCGCAGGCAGTCGGAGAGGATCGCCTCGATCCTCTCCGTCGCCATCTCAGCGTAAGCCTCGTACTCGAGCCGCTCCACTTCCCTGGTGATGCCCTGAAAGCTGACCACCGCTCCGGCTCCGTCGCGAACCACCGCGCGGGAGATCCGCTCCAGCGAGAGCGGCGCCTCGCTGACGAAGGCATGCATCCGGTCGGTGATGTCAGAGCCGCCGCTGACGGGCGGGATCAGGGCCAGCTCGTCGCCCGCCTGAAGCGCGGTGTCCTCGACCGAGTACTCCCGGTTGACGGCTACCCGGACAGGCATCGCTCCGACTAGCTCGGAGAGCTCGTCGAGTAGATCCGAGATGGTGGCGCCCTCAGCGAGTTCGACCTCGATCCGGTCGCGGCCGGCCCGTTCCTTGAGCATCGCGAAGAGCTGCACGCTGACGGTCATCGCCTTGATCCTACGCCGCCTTCGGGCAGGAGTTCGACGACGACCCTTTCACCGGCCTCGAGGCTCTCGGCGTCCGTGGGGATCAGCGCCAGTGCGTCGGCGCCGATCATCGAAGTGAGCACGTGCGAGCCCTGGTGCGGCATCAGCTCCGCCTTCCACCCGGTCGAAGTCAAGGTCAGCGAGCAGCGCGCGGCGTGAGCGCGGCCCGACGGCTTGCTCGTCGGCGCGCTGAGTGCGGCGGTCGTCCTGACCGACTCGGGATCGCGGCCGGCCATCCTCAGTAACGCGGGACGCGCGAAGAGCAGGAAGGTGACCATCGCCGAGACCGGATTCCCGGGCAGCCCGAGCACGAGCCCGCCGCCGGCCGCGCGACCGAAGAAGGTCGGTTTGCCCGGCCGCAGCGCGACACCCCAGAAGATCTGCTCGACGCCGAGGTCGGAGAGAGCGCCCTTGACGTGGTCATGCTCGCCGACCGAGACACCCCCGCAGATCACCGTCATCTCGCCGCCGAGCGCCTGATCGAGGGCCTCGCGGGTCGCCTCCGGCGTGTCCGCGACCTTCGTCGTTACCGTGACCTCCGCCCCATAAGCCGTGGCGAGGGCGGGAACCGTCCACGAACTCGAGTTGCGGATCTGCCCCGGCCCGAGCGATTCGCCGGGTCCGCGCAGCTCGTCGCCGGTGGCGAGCACCGCGACCCGGGGTCGGCGCACGACGCTCGGCTCGACCGCGGCGACGGAGGCGAGCACGCCCCACTCCGCGGCCCCGATCAGAGTTCCCCCACCGATCACCGGGGCGCCGATCTCGATGTCCTCGCCGGCCCGCCGGATGCTGCCGCCAGGCTCGACCGCCGCGGAGACGGCGACAGTGTCTCCCTGGCGCCTGGTGTCCTCGACTCGGATGACCGCGTCGGCGCCGTCCGGGACCATCGCCCCGGTCGAGATCGCGATCGCCTCGCCGGGCGCCAGGGAACCGCTCGCCGGATGACCCGCCCGGGACTCACCAACGACCTGCAGGGATGCCGGGCTCTCAGGCGTCGCGCCCCGGGTGTCGGCACTGAGCAGCGCGAAGCCGTCCATGGCCGAGTTGTCGAAGGCGGGCACCTGCTCGGGGCTGCTCAGCTCGTCGGCCAGCACACGGCCGAGGGCTTCGTCCAGGGGGATCTTCTCGGCGTCCAGGGGCGCGGCGGCGGCGAGCACCAGCTCGCGCGCGCGCTCGATCTCGATCAGCTTCGCGGGCTTCATTCCCCCAATGATCGCTGCCAGACTCAAGCTATGTCTGCCGCCCACCACTGCGTGATCCTCGCCGGCGGCGCGGGACGCCGGATGGGCCGGCCCAAGGCCACAGTCCTGCTACGCGGCGAGCCGCTTGCGGCCCACGTCGCCGGCGCCGCGCTCGAGGCCGGCCTCGAACCGGTGCTGGTCGGCAAGCCCGGGATCGAGCTACCCGACCTCAGCCACCGCGTCCTGCTCGAGCCGCCGGAGCCGCAGCACCCCCTGCTCGGCATCGCGACGGCGCTCGGCGAGCTGGACGTGCCGATCGTGGTCTGCCCCTGTGACCTGCCCAATGTCCCTGGCGCCCTTCTCGCCCATCTGGCCGGCGTCGAACAGCGCCTGGTCGTGATCAAGGCCGGCGGCAGGATGCAGCCGCTCCTTGGTCACTACGAGCCGCAGCTGGCCGATGAGTTGCTCGCCGCCGCCGAAGCGGATGCGGGCGCCGGCGCCACTGTCCGGCGACTCGGCGCAGCCGTTCTCGATCTGGATCCGGCGCCCGGATTCGGTGATCCAGGATCGATCCTCGCGAACGTCAACACGGTGCAGGATCTGCTTGCGCTGGAGCGGGATCGGCGGAACCCCACCGACGCCCTCTACCAGCCGAAGCGTTGAAGCTCAGGCAGCAGGAGCGGGCAGCACGTCCACCCGGGCGTTGTAGTCGGGGATCCCCGACTCGGGTGAGCGCTCGGGACCGATCAGGACGTTGCCCTCAGGCCAGTGGACCTGGGCGTTGCCCGGCGCGATCGGGGCGATGAGGACCATTGCGGGGAGCTCGCCGTGCTCGCTGCGCAGGAGGACCTCCTCCCCCTCGCCGAAGCCGAGTCGCCCGGCATCGGCGGCGGCCAGCAGCACCGCGTCACGATCGGCGCCGTTGAGGGCGTCGCGGCGCTCCTGGACCATCGAGTTGAACTGCTTGCCGCGGCGGGTGGAGAGGCGCAGCTTGCCATCGTCGGGCGGGGCAGGCGGTGGCTGCACAGGGGCGAAGTGGGCGCGCCCGTCGGCGGTGTCGAAGCGCTCGCCCTCGCCGAGCCGGGCTCCCCCGTACTGGAAGGAGTCGCCACCCTCGCTGAGCTCGGCAATCTCCGCGTATACCGGTACGACACGGGAGATCTCGGTGCGGATCGCCGCGGTGTCCGCGAAGCGCACCCGCTCGCCAATCTCAGGCTTGACGCGTGCCGCCAGCTCGCCGAGCGCATCGAACTCAGCCCGGGCCTCGCCGATCCTCTGTCCCTCGATCTCCGGGCTGAGGATCACGCGGCGCTCGGTGCTCGTCTCGGTCACGCCGCCGGGAATCTCGTAGCGGGTCATCGCCGGCCAGAGCATCACCGCGCCGCCGTCGGCCGGCGGCACGAGCATCTGCGAGGAGGTGACGATGTCCATGTGGATGCGCAGCGGGATCCGGCCCAGCCGGCTCTCAACCTCGTCGGGGTCGGGCAGTACGTCCATGAAGTTGCCACCCGCCGCGAACAGCACATCGAGCTCATCGCGCCCCGCCGCATCGAGCATCTCCGGCGCGGTCAACCCGGGCTCGACCGGCACCTCGAACCCCCACTCCCCTGACAGCTCCGCCGCGTTGGCCCGGTTGACGTCACGGCCGCCGGGGAAGGCCGTCGCATAGCAGCCCATCTCCGCCCCGCCCTGCACACCCGAGTGTCCGCGGATCGGCATCAGACCGCAGCCCTCGCGCCCGATCCAGCCCTTGGCGAGACCGAGGTTGACGATCGCCCGCACGGCGTCCTCGCCCCGGCCGTGCTGGGTGACGCCCATGCTCCAGACCAACACGCCGCGCTCGGCCTCGCCCAGCATCCGGGCGAGCTCTGCCATCTCCGAGCGCGGCACCCCGGCGAGCCGCTCGAGCTCTGGCCACGTCGCCGCGGTGACGATCAGCTCGAGCTCCTCGAAGCCCGCGGTGCGCTCGTCGATGAAGCCGCTTTGGGTCCAGCCCTGTTCGATCATCTCCTTGAGCACCCCCGTGAGGAAACCGATGTCCCCGCCGGTGGCGATCTGGAAGAAGCGGTCGGCGATCTTCGTCCCGAACAGGGCGCTCTCGGCCTTCGACGGCACCCAGTAGCGCTCCATGCCCGGCTCGCGGTAGGGGTTGACCACCGCAATCTTCGTTCCCGCCTTCTTGGCGACGTGCAGGTACTTGGTCGTGACCGGCTGGTTGTTGGCGACGTTGGAGCCGATGAAGACGATCAGATCCGTGCCGATCCAGTCGCTGTAGGAGCAGGTCGTGGCGGCGACCCCCAGCGCCTCCTTGAGCGCGTAGGTCGAGGGTGAGTGGCAGATCCGCGCGGCGTTGTCAATCGAGTTGGTCCCGATCGCCCGGGCCGCCTTCTGGGCGGCGTAGTAGTTCTCGTTGGTCATGCCGCGGGAGGTGACGAAGAAGCCGAGCCGCGAGGGGTCTGCCTCGCGGATCCGCTCGGCGGCCAGGGCGATCGCTTCCTCCCAGCCGACCCGCGTGAAGCCGGGCTCGCCCGCGCGGCGCAGCATCGGGTAGGGCAGGCGGCCGAGCGCGCGTAGCTGCTCGCCCCGCCGACCCCTGAGACTCTCGGCGTCGGCGAGCACCTCGGGGTCGAGTGGCCCCATCGTGTTCAGCCGCAGCAGGCGGAGGCGCACGTTGCAGAGGTGCACGCCCTCGATCGTCCAGTCGGCGAGGCCCTTCGTCCCGAGCGCGCAGCCGTCGCAGACGCCCTCGTTGAGAATCCGCCAGGCGTAGGCGAGGTTGTCGCGGTTCTCCCAGCCGGCGCGGAAGACTTCCTTGTAGTTGTTGGGACGCTGCTCGCCGATCCCGAACGGCTTGTAGCTCGCCCAGTTGGAGGGGGTGGGCCGCTTGATCGGCTTGGGCAGGTCAGACAAGGGCGCCTGACGCTACCGAACGCGCAGCCGGGCCTTCCTCCGCTTGGTGACCGCGTCGTGAGGACCCTGTTTGGAGCGCGCGCCAAGCCACACTCCGCGGCGGCCGTTCCTGACGGCGAGCTCACGACGCTCCTTGCCTCCGAGCCGGACCGAATAGCGACGGCGCCGGTCGGCATCGACGTGGAAATGGCGCCGCGCGATCATCAGGAAGCCGTCGCCGTAGCGACGCGGCAGGCGTACCTTCAGCTCACCCGCGCAAGGACCGACTCCGTCGGGACAGCTGACCTTGACTCGCAACCGATTGCCGTCGAGCACCGCCCGGCGGCCGGGCTCGGCAACGTCGGCCGCCCGCCGGTAACGACTGCGCTGGCCACCGAAGCGTGCGCAGCGGGCGTCCCGTGCCGCCCGGTCCTGGGGCAACAGGTAAGTGCCGCCGTAGATGAGGGTCGCCCAGGCGTTGGCGTTGGCCTCGATCTCGGCGGCGATCGAGCGTCGCTCGGCGGCGCCGCCCGCGTCGGTCAGCCGCTTTGCGAACTGCCAGGCCGACTCGCGCCACTGGATCAGGAGCTGGAAGAACGAGTCGTCGTCGATCACCACTCCGGGGATGTCGTAGTCGTCGATCGTCTCGTCGAAGCGATGGGCGAGCTCGGTCAGCATCGGCTTGTAGAGGGCGCGCAGGCGCTCGTTGTAGGCGTCGTGGTCGGGCTTCTTGGAGCTGCCGTCGGGATTGGTCAATCCCGCGTGGTAGAGGATGAACGGGAAGTCCCGGTTGACGTGTGCGTTGATCGAGAGCAACAGGTTGCCGATGCCCTGCACGGTTGCGTCGCGACCCGCATCGAAGGCGGTGAGCCATGAATCCGGGACCAGATCGCGGCGGCCGGCCAGGTAGTTGTCGTAGGTGAGGAAGTAGATCCGGGCGAACATCGCGTCCTGCTGGTTGATCCAGTGCAGGTCGCTGTAGAAGCCCGAGTCCACGGCGCGGCGGATGTCCTGGGTGACTCGCAGGTAGGTGAGCGAGAAGACGTTGTTGTCGTCGCAGGTCGGCACCACCGTGTGGAAGCGCCGCCACATCTCGCCGATCGTCCGGTCCACGCAGGCGCCGCTGCCACCGAGGCAGTTGGCGCGGGCGCTCGGATGGGTGTTAGAGGGGAAGCCGGCCAGATCCGGGTTCCAGTCGTCGTAAGCCTGCGCCGGCGCGGCCATGCTCAGCACGAGCACGGCGGTCGCACCGACGGCACCAATGGCCGCGACTGCGGACGCGACTCTGGCCCTGACCCTCCGTCGAGATCGCACGGTGGCGAGCCTAACGCCGGCGAGGCGCGCTGACCACCCCCAACCGATAGCGAGCCGGAGTACCCCTCAGCGGCGCAGTTGCTTGATCCGCAGGCCCGCGGCGGAGTCGTCGATGAGTTGTTGCATGCGGCGCTCGCGGGTCTCGGCGCGCTTGGCCGAGATAACGAGGTGGATAGCCGTGCGCCTGTAGCCCGGCGGCTGGGCGTCGAAGAACTCGCTCGCCGCCTGGTTGGCCCGCAGGAGCTTTTCGAACTCATCCGGGAGCACCGCCTCGGTCTCGCGCTCGAATGAGTACACGCCGGTGCGATCCTCGCGCCGCCCGGCGTATGCGGCGCGCCCCGCGTCAGTCATCGCTCCCTCGGCCTCGAGCGCTTCGAAGCGCGCGACGTTGACCTTGCTCCAGATGCTGCCCGTGCGACGGAGCGTGAAGCGGATCATGTGGCTGCGCTCGTCGATCCGATTGAGGCGCCCATCGATCCAGCCGAAGCAGAGCGCCTCGTCGCGCGCCTCCTCCCAGACGATCGATGGGACCTTGGCAGCCTTCTTGTAGAAGCCGACATGAAGCTCGTCGGCGCTCGCGTGGTTGCGCTCCAGCCAGGCCCGGAACTCGGCCTGGGTCTCGAAGAAGAGCGGCTCGGGAGCGTCCGTCATTCGCCGGATGATTGCGGGCGGGCGCGGACAATGAGCTCGTCGCCGCGGCGCACCACGCGGATCGACTGCCCGCCGAAGCGGATGCTCCCACCCCGTGCTCCGGCAGTAGGCGATGCGATGCGCGGCGACTCGGGGGCGTCGCCCAGGCTGATGGCCATGGCGAGGTCCGCGTCGGCGGACCGCGTGTTGAAGCCGACCGTGGTGCGCGGCAGCCAGCGCCGGAACGAGGGCGAGGTCAGCCCGCCGAGGGGATCGCGGGCGCCGCGCACGGTCGTCGGCCGCAGGCGCCCGCCGTCGGTACCGATCGCCGACAGGCTGCCGCTCACCCCGCCACTCTGGAACGCGATCGCGTCGCCGCGACGCCGGGTGTCCAGGTCCGCCCCGAGCTGCACCAGGCGCTCGTAGTCGTGGAACTCGGGGGAGCGCAATCCGTCGACCACGATCAGCGCCGAGCCCGGCCGGTAGATCAGCAGCCGGTGGTGGCGCACGCCGCGGCGTGCGAGCAACGGATCGGTTCCGAGCATCGCGTAGTAGCCGTCGCCCTCTCCCGCGGCGAGCAGACCGCTGCCGTAGGCGTCGGCCTCGGCGCGGGAGGGCTCGACCCCATCGACGATCAGGCCGCTGTGGGCCCGGGCAGAGGCCGCGAACTCGTACTCGGGTCCGAAGTCCTTGTTGTAGAGACCGGTGTCGGAGACGATCCGCGTGCCGCTGTCCTCCCCGCCCTCGTAGAGGTCGAAGCTGAGCTCGTCGGAGTGCTTGTGGGTGGAGTTGTGGAAGCCGGCCTGCAGCGCCAGGTAGGAGTCGCCTTCTCGAGCGACGGCCAGCCCCGAGCGGCGCAGCGCGAGCAGGCCCTCGGGCGGCGGCGCGTCGGGGTCGATGTAGCCCGGGGCGTCGCTGCGGTCGGAGTCTCCGGACTGCAGCAACTGTCCGTCGGGCTCCACGAGCCAGGCCGTGACCCGCTCCATCCTCCGTCTGATGCGCCCCAGGCCCGGCGAGGTGACCGTCTCGATCTCGCTGAACCGCGCGACGAGCTTGCTGAGCAGCACCTGGTAGTCGGCCGAGTGCTCGAGCCAGAGACCCTCCTGCGGATGCAGACGGCGCAGGAGCGTGCGCTGGAACCGCTGTCGGGCGAGGCGGGCCCACCGCTCGGCATCGGGCTCGAACGGCAGCTGCTCGGCGAGCAACGCGAGGCCGAGGTCCTCGAACAGGCCATGGTTGGTCGGTTTGTACTTAGCCGGGTCGCTCAGCTCAGCGGCGTGGAGGCGAAGCGAGGCGCGCAGGATGCGCTGCTGTTTGGCGTTGAGGATGCCCTCGCAGGTCCCGGCCCGCAGCAGGAACGCCATGTACGGGGCCCGGTCGCCGGTGCGCTTGTCGGCCCAGGCAGCCGCGGGAGTGCCCGGCTCGCCGAGCGGATTGGCCCCGATCCAGTCTCCGAACAGTGCCTGTGCCTGGCGCAGGGCGCCGACGTCGCCGTCCAGGTAGGCCGAGAACAGCACGTCGGTCCACTTCATCTTGTGCAGCTGGTGGCGGAAGGAACGCGAGTTGGCGGTGTTCAGCGACCAGTCCACAGGCGCCCGCAGCCGGGTCCGCACACCGTCCACCTCGAAGCTCGCGCGCTCGCGGCCACGGCGCACCTCGGCCCGTGTCCAGCCGCGGGTGACCGCGACCTCGTAGGTCGCGGGGCAGGGCGCCTCTGCCAGGCTGGTGGCGTCGGCAGGGCCCGCTCGGGCAGCGGCGCGGGGAGCTGGGCCTTGTGGGGACTGCTGCGGGGCCGCCTGCCCACCGCAACCCGCAGTCACGAGGAGCAGCGCTGCCGACGCCACGATCCCCGCGAGGACCCTCAATGTTCGCCTCCGCCTCCTGCTCATAGCAGCGATTATTGCGGGGGCTGCGACGATGCCTGCCATGACCACGATCGACCCGAGGATGCACAAGCGCGTCGAGCTGGGCGACGGCAGCGCGGACGAGGTGGCCGTCGAGGAGCCACTCGAGATCCGCGTCGACGGTCGGCCGCTGGCGGTGACGATGCGGACGCCCGGTGCCGACGATGAGTTGGTGCTCGGCTTCCTGCATGGTGAGGGACTGATCGACTCGGCGCGGAGCGTCGATGGCGGCGAGGCGCTGGAGGCGAACACCGTCGATGTCGCCGGCCCGCTCCTCGCCGACCCCGGCGAACGCAGTTTCTATACCTCCTCCTCCTGCGGCGTCTGCGGCAAGGGCGCGCTGGAGCAGGTCGCGGTCGCGGCGCCACGGCTCGGAGGCGGCCCGCAGGTCGGCGCCGAGCTGCTCGCCGAGCTCCCCGGCCGGCTCACCCAGCCGGGCTTCGAGCTGACGGGCGGGTTGCACGCGACCGGGCTGTTCAGTGCGGCCGGTGACCTGCTCTGCGCCCGCGAGGACGTCGGCCGCCACAACGCCATGGACAAGGTCGTCGGCCGCTGTCTGCTCGACGGCAGAGTGCCGTTCGCCGATGCGATCCTCTGCGTCAGTGGTCGGCTCTCCTTCGAGCTCGTGCAGAAGGCCGCGGTCGCCGGCTGCCCGATTCTGGTCGGGGTCGGCGCCCCGAGCTCCCTGGCGGTCAGCCTGGCCCGCGACCGGGGCATGACCCTCGCCGGCTTCGCCCGCGCCGGCCGGGTGAACATCTACAGCGACGAGGGTCGCGTGGGCTGAGCATCCCGTGACTCGCGCTGGGAGATCGTCGGTGCTGAGAACCGCCCACGGCATCCGGCGCGGGCCTCCGGCTGAGTGTCTCTCCCCGCGCGAACACAAACACAGTCGCTTCACTGCGAATAGCCGACCGCATAGGTCAGTAGAACGCGTCAGAGTTCGCCGGTCAGCCGGTTTCTGGCCGCCGGAAGCCGGTCGTCCGCGACCACGGGCAGGTGGCGCTTTCGCCCAAAGACAACAGTGGGCGGCAGCCGCCCGGGCGGCTCCTCAGAGGTCGGCGTCGAGGCCGTCGTGCTCGATTGCCTCGACCTTGGCCAGGCGTCTGGCGTGGCGTTCTTCGCCGCTGAAGTGGGCGCCGACGAAGGCGGCGACCAGTTCGGCGGCGATCACAGGGCCGATCACGCGGGCGCCCAGGGCCAGGACGTTGACGTTGTCGTGCTCGACGCACTGGCGTGCGGTGTAGGTGTCGTGGGCCATCGCCGCGCGGATGCCGGGGATCTTGGTCGCGGCCACGGCGACGCCGGCTCCGGAACCGCAGACGAGGATCCCTCGCTCGGCGTCCCCCCCGACCACCGCCCGCGCGACCTTCAGTGCGAAGTCGGGGTAGTCGTCGCCGTCGTCGAGGCTCGTGGCGCCGAGGTCCAGGGCGTCGTGGCCCTCCCCCTCGACCGCCTCGAAGATCATCTCCCTGAGCACGAAACCACCGTGATCGAAGCCGCATGCGATCCTCACTGGCCTCTCCGGATCTCGGCGAACACCGCCGACTGGCCCTCGCGGCCGTCCTCGGTCGCGTCGGCGCGCTCGTCGGCGATCACGTGGGTGACAGCGTTGATCAGGGCCAGGTGGGTGAAGGCCTGAGGGAAGTTGCCGAGCTGGCGGCCGCTGCGCGGATCGATCTCCTCGGCGTAGAGACCGAGCGCGCCACTCATGCTGAGCAGCCGCTCGGTGAGCGCCCGTGCGCGGTTCGCCTCGCCGATCTCCGACAGCGCCGACGCCAGCCAGAAGGAGCAGATCGAGAAGGTCCCCTCCTCGCCATGCAGCCCGTCGTCGGTCTCGTCGACGATGTAGCGCAGGACCAGCCCGTGCTGGGTCAGATCGCGCTCGATCGCGAGGACGGTATTACGCACGCGTACATCAGTGGACGGCAGGAAGCGAACCAGCGGGATCAGCAGGTTGGAGGCGTCCAGCGCGTCGGTCTCGTAGTGCTGACGGAAGACGCCCTCCTCGCTGACGCCGCGCTCGAGGATGTTGGCCTTGATCTCCTCGGCGATCTCGCCCCACTTGTGGGTCAGGGCGGCGTCGCCGCGATCGCGGGCGAGCCGGGCGCCGCGATCCAGCGCGACCCAGCACATCAACTTGGAGGAGACGTAGTGCTTGGGCTCGCCGCGCGCTTCCCAGATGCCCTGGTCGGGGTTCTGCCAGACGTCGATCGCGCCCTGGACCTGGTCGGTGACAACGCTCCACAGCTCGGCAGGTAGGTGCTCACGCGTCTTGGTGTGGATGTAGACGGAGTCGAGCAGGGCCCCGAAGACGTCGTTCTGGTGCTGGTTGTAGGCCGCGTTGCCGATCCGCACCGGCCGGGCTCCGCCGTAGCCGTGCAGGTGATCGAGCGTTGACTCGGTCAGATCCTCCTCGCCGCCGATCCCGTACATGATCTGCAGCTCGGTGCCGTCCTTGCGGCAGATGTCGCCGATGAATTGGATGAAGTCGCGGGCCTCGTGCTCGAAGCCGAGGATGTGCATGCTCCACAGGGTGAAGGTGGCATCCCGGATCCAGGTGTAGCGGTAGTCCCAGTTGCGCTCGCCGCCCGGGGTCTCCGGCAGCGAGGTGGTCAGAGCCGCCACCGTGGCGCCCGTCGGCACGTAGGTCAGCCCCTTGAGCACGAGAGCTGAGCGCTGCAGGTGCACGCGCCAGGGGTGGTCGGGGAACTTGCCCCGGGAGAGCCAGCGACGCCAGAAGCGCTCGCAGCGGTTGATCTCGGTGAGCGCCTCCTCCGCTGTCTCCGGACTCTCGAAGTCGGCGTGGTCATGCTGCCAACCGAGGCTGACGAAGCAGGACTCGCCCTCGGTGAGCCAGTGGCGACCACCGATCGCGCCCTGGTCGATCCCGATCGGCAGGTCGGAGTTGATCCGCACACGCAACGGCCCGGAGGGCCCGACGTTCTCGAGCTCGGTCTCCGCCGAGCGATGGTCGTCCCCCAGCTGCCACTCCGCGCGCTCACGCCCGTAGTTGGCCATCAGGTTGCAGAGGATCTCGATCTCGACCTCGCCCTGTATGCACTCAACGTGACGGACGAGCAGGTGGCGGGCGTCCATGTCTGTTGGCCCGCGGGCATGGTGCTCGACGTGGTCCTCGTGCCAGGGGCCGATCGCGAGCGCCTCGCGTACAACGAGCCAGCCGGACTCCGTGGCCCAGTTCGTCTCCAGCACGTTGGTGCCAGGCAGGTAGCGCCGGCTGATCGGCACGCTCTCGTCGGGGCCGAAGCGAAAGCGCCCCGCGTCGCGATCGAGCAGCGCCCCGAAAACGCTCGGCGAGTCAAAGCGCGGCAGGCAGAGCCACTCGACGCTGCCGTCGGGAGCGATCAGCGCCCCGGTGTGGCAGTCCGAGAGGAAGGCATAGTCGCCGATCCGCGGGAACTCCTCGTTGCCGAACATCGTCAGCCGTCGAGCAAGGCCCGGGCTCGGTCCGTGACATTCTCAGCGGTGAAGCCGAAGCGCTCGGCCAACTCCGGGCCCGGAGCCGAGGCACCGAAGTGATCGATGCCCATCGCCTCGCCGCGGTCGCCGACCCAGCGGTTCCAGCCGAGCGTCGAGCCGGCCTCGACCGAGAGTCGCTTGCCGACGGCGGGGGGCAGGACCGAGTCGCGGTAGGCCTGATCCTGGCGCTGGAAGCGCGACGTTGAAGGCATCGAGACCACCCGCACAGCACGGCTCTCGCCGCCCAGGGCCGCCGCCGCCTCGACGCAGAGGGCGACCTCCGAGCCGGTCCCGATCAGGATCAGCTCCGGCTCGGCCCCATCGTCGGGATCGGAGTAGACGTAGGCGCCGCGTTCGATCGCGTCGTCGGGGATCCGGGAACGATCGAGATTGGGCAGCTTCTGGCGGGTCAGGATCAGCGCGGTGGGGTCATCGCAGGAGCCGAGCAGCCAGTGCCAGGCGAGGAACGTCTCGTTGGCGTCCGCCGGGCGCACCAGTTGCAGGTTGGGCATGGCGCGGAGGCTCGCGAGATGCTCGATCGGTTCGTGGGTCGGGCCGTCCTCACCTACCCAGAACGAGTCGTGGGTCCAGACGAAGATCGAGGGGATCTCCATCAGCGCTGCCATCCGCACCGCACCGCGCATGTAGTCGCTGAAGACGAAGAAGGTGGCGCCGTAGGCGCGCATGCCCTCGATCGTCATCGCGTTGACGATCGCGCCCATCGCGTGCTCGCGGATCCCGAAGTGCAGGTTGCGGCCGGCGTAGTGGTGATGGGTGATGTCGTCGTAGTCGTCGAGGTTGGTGGCGGTTGAGGGCGCCAGGTCGGCGGCGCCGCCGATCAGCTCGGGCACCTGCGGCGCGAGCCAGTTGAGCGCCTTGCCGGAAGCCGCCCTGCTCGCCAGCGGGTCGTCGCCGGGGGCGAAGGTCGGCATCTCACTGACTGCGGGCAGTTCCGGTTCGTGGCGGCCGCTTACGCGCTGCAGCTCAGCCGCCTCGTCCGGATACTCCGCCGCGTAGGCCTCGAAGGTGTGATTCCACTGCTCCTCGTCGGCCGCACCCTTCTCCTTGACCGCCGCATACAACTCGCGCACCTCGTCGGGGACAGTGAACGGCTCGGAGTAGGGCCAGCCGAGGTTCTCCTTGGTCAGCTTGATCTCCTCCTCGCCCAGTGGCGAGCCGTGCGCACTTGCAGTGTCCTGCTTGTGCGGGGAGCCGAAACCGATGTGCGAGGGCAGCACGATCAGCGAGGGCCTGTCGCTGACCCCCTTCGCCTCACGCAGCGCGGCGTCGATCTGCTCGAGCGAGGCGTCGCGGTTCAGCTCGTGCACCGACCATCCGTAAGCCTCGAACCGGGCGGCAACCTTCTCGCGGAAGGCGAGATGGGTGGAGCCCTCGATCGAGATCTCATTGTCGTCGTAGATCGCGATCAACTTGCCGAGCCCGAGGTTGCCGGCAAGCGATGCGGCCTCGGAGGAGATGCCCTCCTCCATATCGCCGTCGCCGCAGACCACATAGGTGTGGTGATCGACGACCTGGTGGCCCTCACGGTTGTAGCGCTCGGCCATGATCGCCTCGGCGAGCGCGAAGCCGACCGCGTTGGCGACGCCCTGGCCGAGCGGGCCAGTCGAGATCTCGATCCCGTCGGTTACCCCGTACTCCGGGTGGCCGGGGCAGCGCGAGTCGAGCTGGCGGAAGTTCTTG
>JBBRAH010000041.1:0-26564 GCA_038206985.1 Solirubrobacterales bacterium | reverse complement strand
TTGGCAACCAATGAAGGAGTGGAGCTGCGATCGAGCAGGCCCGTCTCGCCCTCGGCCCGGTAGCGCCGGACCCATTTGCCGGCGGTCCTGACGCTCACTCCGGCGGCCATGGCCGCCTCCGCGAGCGTCAGGCCGTCCTCGGTGACTCTCTTGACCATGGTCGCTCTGCCCTTCGGGCCGAGCGGGGCATTAGCGTGCAGCTTCATCCGGTTTCTCCTTGGTGTTGGGTGCTTAGAACACCCCCAGCCTCCAAGGAGGGCCGGATGAACAACGTGGTTAGGAACTACACCTAGGTGCAGCCCCGCAGGCGTTGATCGAATCGGATCGCCCGTGCGCGGCGATCCGCTCGGCTCCCAGAGGCCGGACCCGAGGGCTGTAGCCATCAGTCGCTTCCAGGCCGATCCGGGTCGAGGTGCGACGTTATGACCGCTATGCGGTCGTTTTGTCGCAGGTCGTCCTCGGTGCCGCTGTCAGGGCCAAGGGAGTGGACCCTCGCGCACCTGAGCGTGCTGTCCTCTTGGTGACCCGAAGTTCCCCTCGCCCCTCATGGCCCGGGAGCTCGCGGTTGTAACCTCGGCGTATGGCAGGTGGACGGGGTAGGCATGGAGTGGGGCGGAGCATTGTTGCGTCCGCAGCGGCTGCGTTATTTCTTGCGCTCACTCTCCTATCCAGCGACGCGACAGCCGCCAACACCCCGGCCGCTGACGGGGCGGCGAAGAAGTCCGGGCTGCGGCTGACGACCGAGGCCAAGGGGCTCAACTCGCCGACCTTTGTCACCCAGGCGCCCGGTCGTCGCAACCGCTCGTTGCTGTTCGTCGTCGAGCAGCGGGGGACGGTGCGGATCGTCAAGCGCGGCAAGCTGGTGCGCAGGCCCTTCCTCGATCTGCGCGGCAAGATCACGAACGAGTACGAACGCGGCCTGCTCTCGATTGCCTTCGACCCCGGCTACGCAAAGAACCGCCGGTTCTTCGCCTACTACACGGACCTCGAGGGGGATGTGCGCGTCTCCCAGTTCCGGCGTTCGGCAAAGTCCAAGCTGCGTGCCTCCTCCCGCGACCGGGATGTGATTGAGGTCGACCACCCCGACGCCCTCGGCCACAACGGCGGCACCGTGATGTTCGGGCCCGACGGCATGCTCTACATGGCAACCGGCGACGGCAACCCGTCCTGCGATCCGGGGGAGAACGCGCAGAACCCCAACTCCCTGCTCGGCAAGCTGATCAGGATCGATCCCCTGGCCGCGGGCGGCTATGCGATCCCCGCGGACAACCCCTTCGCGGACGGCCTCGCAGGCGCTCCGGAGGTCTACGCGCTCGGCTTCCGCAATCCGTTCCGCTTCAACTTCGACCCCCCGACGGGCACGATCGCGATCGGGGACGTCGGCCAACACGCCTGGGAGGAGGTCAACTACGAGACGCTCGCCTCCGCCCGGGGCGCCAACTTCGGCTGGGATGCGCTCGAGGGCACCCACCCGCTCGACCTCAACCAGCCGCACTGCGACACCGACACGCCAACACCGATCCCCGAGGCGAGTGAGGCCCCGATCTACGAGTACCCCCACGGCGGCGAGAACCCGGTCTGCGCGGTCACCGGCGGCGTGGTCGTGCGGGACCGGAAGGTCCCGCAGCTCAACGGTCGCTACCTGTTCGGCGACCACTGCGACGGCACGCTGATGAGCTTCGCTCCGGCGGAGGACAGCGCCGGGCCGCTGCGCCGGCACTCCCGGCTGCAGGCGCCCGGCTCGACCTCGTACTTCAGCGACCGCAAGGGCCACGTCTACGTGACGACGATCACCGGCAAGCTGCTCCGCCTGCGCGGCTGAGCGATCCGGGACTCAGGCGGAAGTCGCCTGATCTAAGCGGGCGGGCCGTCGGGGACGACGCCGAGCTGCTGCATCATCGCCATCGTGTCAGCGAGTCCCCAGTGCTCGTGGGCGAGACCGTCGTCGCCGAACCTCGTGATGTCGATGATCTGCACATCGATGCTCTTGCCGGTCGCCGGCATCCCCATGAACTCGCCCTCGTGGGTCCCGGTTGCCCGTACCCGGGCGACGAGCGTCTCACCGCCGTTGACGATGTCCTGCACCTCCATCACGAGGTCCGGGAACGCAGCAAGGTACATGCGGAAGAACTCCATGACCCCGTCCTTCGTTGGCGCCAGGCCGGGCGTTTCTTCGTGCTCGACGAAGTCGTCGGCCAGCAGGGCACCGAACCCATCGATGTCGCCTTGGCTGAGCAGGTCGTAGAAGCGTCGAATCGTCTCCGTGTGATCCATTGGGTTCCTCCCGAGAGCGGTGTGGGCCGCACTCTCGCACCTTCGATCTCAAAAGGCCAGCGCGCTAGATTAGGCCCAGTGATCCCGAGGAGAGTGCCGATGAACCCGAACGCCGATCTCAGCCAGTCCACCGACACCGAGTCCGGCAACTCAGCGAACGGCGAGGCGCCCTCCGATCGCACCTGCATCGTCGGGGCCGGCTCGACCGGGATTGCGGCGGCGAAGGCGCTGAAGGAGCGAGGGATTCCGTTCGATTGCTACGAGCTGGGTGACCGGGTCGGGGGCAACTGGGTCTACAAGAACAAGAACGGCGTCTCCTCCTCCTACAAGACGCTGCACATCAACACCTCGCGGGAGCGGATGGAGTACTCGGATTTCCCGATGCCCAAGTCCTACCCCGACTTCCCGCGCCACGACCACATCGCCAAGTACTTCGACGACTACGTGGACCACTTCGGCTTCCGCGAGCAGATCATCTTCAACACCGGCATCAAGCACGTCGAGCGGCGCCCGGACGGCCGCTTCGACGTCGAGCTGAGTACAGGCGACGAGCAGGTCTACTCCCACGTCCTGGTCGCCAATGGCCACCACTGGGATCCGCGGATGCCCGAGCCGGCCTTCCCGGGGGCGGAGGAATCCTCGATCGAGCAGATCCACTCCCACCACTACGAGCACGAGTCGCAGCTGACCGGCAAGAAGGTCGTCGTGCTCGGCATGGGCAACTCGGCGATGGACATCGCCGTCGATGCCAGCTACCACGCCGATGCTGTCTACCTGGCGCACCGGCGCGGCGCCCACATCATGCCCAAGTACATCGGCGGCAAGCCCGTCGATCAGATCGGTGCCTCCGAGAGGATCCCCTTCGCGGTCCGCAAGAGGATGTTCTCCGCGCTGTTGCGGACGACCACCGGCAAGATGGAGAACTATGGGCTGAAGAAGCCCGACCATGGCTTCGGCGACGCCCACCCGACCGTCTCCGGTCGGATCCTCGACCGGCTCAGCCACGGGGCGATCACGCCGAAGCCGAACATCGTGAGTCTGGGGGAGAGCACGGTGCGCTTCGATGACGGCACCGAGGTGGAGGCCGACCTGGTCGTCTACTGCACCGGCTACCGGATCAGCTTCCCGTTCTTCGACGACACCTGGATCAACGCGGAAGACAACCGGATCGATCTGTTCAAGCGTGTCTTCTACCCGGGCGAGCCCAACCTCTACTTCCTCGGTCTGGTGCAGCCGCTCGGCGCGATCATGCCGATCGCGGAGCGCCAGTCGGAGCTGGTCGCGGCCGACATCGTCGGTGCCTACCAATTGCCGCCGCGATCGCAGATGGAGCACGAGATCTCGGTCGCCCAGGAGAAGATGCTGCGCCGCTACGTCGCCTCGAAACGGCACACGATCCAGGTGGACTACGACGACTACATGAAGGAGCTGCGGATCGAGCTCGAGTCCACGACTCCGGTCCCGGCCCGCGCCGGCGCCTGAGTCACCCGGACGCCGCGGCCGCCCTCTCGCGACCGCGGCTCCCCGGGGAGCAGGCCTCAGGCTGCCTGGTGCTCGAGCTTGAACTGCACCTGGCCATCGCTGACCTCGGCGTCGAGCCGGCTCGTATCGAGCAACGCTGCGGTGCGCTTCTCGAGGAACACGTTGCCGTCGGCGATGACTTTGTCATCGGCGGCCGGGCCGGGTACGACGGCGAGCTGAAAGCCCGTTCCGGCGTCCTCGATCCCTTCCTGTGCCTCGATCCTGACCCCGCCGTCATCGGGAGCCTGGGGCGAGTCGAGAATGGACTCGATCGCCTGCTCTGCAGTCGGTGTGATGGAAAGCACGTCTGGTGCCTCCTTCCCTTCGCTTGCCTCCCCGACCATAGGGAATTCGCCCAACCGCCGAGGGGAACCGGCGCACGACCTGCAACCCGGCATTAGGCTTGTCTCATGGAGAGGATCGTCCGCGGGGCACGCCTCCGCCTCAGCTTGCTCACCGTCGGCCCGCTCACCGCGCTCGCGCTCGCCGCCGCGCTCACGCCCGGCCGCGCTGCCGCCTTCGACCCCGTTCTCGAGCTCCAGAACTTCGCCAAGATCCAGGAGCGCAACGTCTACGAGACGCTTACCCCTGCGTTCCAGGCTCGCTTGCAGCAGCAGAACGTCCAGGACGCGATCGACCTGCCCCTGCTGCTTGCCGGCGATCCCGAGCGCAATCCGCTCGGCAACGTCTGCGCGCAGCGCAAGAACGAGTGCGTGGGCGACGCCCGCTTCTACGACTGGGCCGACGACGGCTACGGGCTGCGCGAGCCGGTGTTGTTCACGGCCCGCTCCGGCGCGGTGATCTCCGGCAACGTCTGGCGCACGCGCGAGGGCCCGGCCGCCAAGCCCGGCATCGTGATCACGACCGGCTCGGTGCAGGCTCCCGAGACCCTCTACTGGGGCTTCGCCGCCGCGCTGGCCAAGCGCGGCTACGTGGTGCTCACCTACGACGTCCAGGGCCAGGGTCGCTCCGACACCTTCGGCGAGGGCGCCGACTCTCAGGAGGGCTTCCCATCGCAAGCCGGCCAGCCGTTCTATGACGGAACCGAGGACGCGCTCGACTTCTTCCTCTCGACCCCCGAGAGCCTCTACGCCGACGCGATGCAGTCGAGCTGCGGCAACGCCAACGGCGGCGCCGCGACCTCGCACCGTGCCAAGCAGATCCGCCGCGAGGGGGAGACCAACCCGCTCACCGGCGTGCGCAGCGCCGAGCCCTACAACCCGTTCTGGGATTACGTCGATCCCGACCGGATCGGGATCGCAGGCCACTCGCTCGGGGCCGGCGCGGTCTCCTACATCGGCCAGCGCGACCCGCGTGTGAAGGCGATCGCGGCGCTCGACAACCTGCGCACCTCCGACGGCGGCGGCTCAGCTTGCCCGGCCCGGCCGGGAACCCGCACCGGCGTGCCGATCACCAAGCCCTCGATCGGCTTCTCCAACGACTACGGCATCGCCCAGAATCCCTACACCGCAGATCCCAACCCGCAGAACGCGAACGGCGCCTTCACTCAGTTCAAGGACGAGGGCGTCGATTCGATGCAGGTCAACATCCGCGGCGGCACCCACTTCGAGCACTCCTTCATCCCCGGCAACACCGTCAACCAGCCGCTCGGCAACGCCACCCTGCGCGGCCCCCACATGGTGGTCTGGTACACGGCTGCCTGGATGGACAAGTACGTCAAGTGCCCCGGCGCGAGCAATCCAGTCGTCTGCGAGCAGGAGGCCGACGCACTGCTGCTCAGCAACCGCTGGCGCAACGACCCTGACGGCCAGGCGGTCGATCTCGCCAACGACCCCAACCTCTACAGCTTTTATCTGCGCTCCCGTTTCGACTTCACCGAGCAGGATGGAACCGAGGTGACCTGCGACGACATGCGCGCGGGCTGCGCGAACATGGTTCCCGACGCCAACCCGGCCTACCCGGCGAACAACTACTCGTTCATCAGCGCGGCGAACACACCCGACGGCGCCACGCCTGCCTCGCCCGAGTTCACCGACACCGATCCGGCCTCGCCCTCGGACGACAACACGCCGCTGATCAAGGGCACCGCGCCCGATGGCTCGACCGTCGCCATCTACGCCAACCCGACCTGCACAGGGGACCCCGAGGCGAGCGGCTCCGCGGCCGACTTTGCCGACCCCGGCCTCGAGGTAGCGGTCGCCGACGACTCGACCACGACCTTCTACGGGACGGCCACCGACGCCTCGGAGACGACCTCTGCCTGCTCGTCGAGCTCGATCACCTACGTGCACCAGAGCGATACCAGCACACCGGATACTCAGATCGACTCCGGTCCGACCGGGCTCAGCCGCGAGGACTCGCCGAGCTTCGAGTTCTCCTCGCCGAACATGCCGGGGGCGGGCTTCGAGTGCCGCCTGACCGCCGACGGTGATGAGCCGGCCGAGTTCACGAACTGCAACACTCCGAAGGGCTACGGGCCGCTGGAGGACGGCGGCTACACCTTCGAGGTGCGAGCCGTAGACGGTGAGAACCGCGACGCGACTCCGGCGACTGCGAGCTTCGCGGTCGATGCGACCCCGCCGGAAGCTCCGCAGCTCACTTCCACCGATCCGGACTCGCCTGCCGACGACAACAGCCCGCTGGTGATCGGCAGCGCGGAAGCCGGCTCCCTGGTCGAGCTCTACGCGGAGGCGGCCTGCGGTGGCGGCACCGCGGCGAGCGGCACGGCTGAGCAGCTCGCCGATCCCGGCCTGGAGGTCGATGTCGCCGACGACACGACGACTGCTTTCTCCGCGGTGACGACCGACACCGCCGGCAACACCTCCGACTGCTCCAACAGCATCACCTACGTCGAGGACTCGACCGCGCCTCCCGAGCTGCCCAAGGGTCGCTGCGCGATCGTCATCGACGGTACCGCCGGCAATGACTCGCTGCGGGGTACCAACGAGAACGAGAAGCTGCGCGGTGGCCGCGGCGACGACGTAATCCGGGCCCGCGGCGGGGCGGACTGTCTCTACGGCGGCCAGGGCGACGACGTGCTGCGCGACGGCAAGGGCAAAGACACCTCGCGCGGTCACGGCGGCGACGACCGGCTGATCGGCGGCAAGGGCAAGGATCGCCTTGGGGGTGGCCCGGGCAACGACACGATCCGCGCCAACGATGGCGTCCGCGATCGGGTCAAGTGCGGCCCCGGACGCCGCGACCGGGTCTACGTGGACCGCAAGGACAAGGTCGGCAAGACCTGCGACAAGGTCGTGGTCCTGCCGAGGTCGAAGCGGCGCTGAGGTTCGCTCAGTCCCCGTCGAGCCCGAACGCGATGCGCACCGCAGCTTGCCGCTCGCGGTGGAGGTCCTCGAGCTGGGCATCGGCCCGCTCGATCAGCCTGGGCAGCCCGGCCGCCAGCGGATGCTCCCCCAGCGTCTCCTGCAGGTTCTCCCAGAGCGAGCGCTTGCCGCTGACTCCAAGGTGGAGGCCCTCGAGCTCGATCAGCCGGCCGAGATCGGTGTAGCCGCTGAGCGCGCCATTCGGCTTGAGGCGACCCAGGTGCTCGCCCAGCCAGGCGCTGGCGTTCTTGACCGGCGACTCCGAGGCGCCGAGGTCGTCCATCAACTGCTTGAGCTCATCGCGGTCCTCGGCCACCTCGCGCGTGATCCGCTCCATCAACTCACCGAGCTCGGAGCCCTCGTTGGAATCGCGGATCCGCTCGGCAAGACTGACCCCGGCCGTCGAGCCCGCCATGTGATCCTGAAGGTAGATCTCAAGCGCATCGGACATCACGTTGCCCGAGGGGGCGCTCCCGGCCGAGTTGGGACTTGCTTCGCCTGCCATGGCAAGTACGTACCCTCAACGGGGGAGCCGCAAACCCGGATCCCTTCGGATGCTTGCTCCCGGACCAAAAGGGCGTCGTCGGTTTCGTCGGCGACGGAGATTCGCGCATAGCCGGTTGTGACAGCGCGGTTGTGGGTAAGTCGTCACCTATCAGGCGGTACGCCTCCGCGCCGTCGCAACCTGAAAGGCACGGACCCTTGAAAGCCACCTTCCTCAACTGCACCTTGAAGAAGTCCCCTGAGCGCTCCAACACGGAGGCACTTGCCCGGATCGTCATTGAAGCCCTCGAGGCCGAAGATGTCGATGTCGAGTTGATTCGCGTCGTCGATCACCGGATTCCGTTCGGTGTCAAGACTGAGATGGGCGACGACGACCAATGGCCCAGGATCCACGCTCGGATCATCGAGTCGGAGATCCTTGTGATCGCCGCCCCTACCTGGCTCGGGCAACCTTCGTCGGTGGCCAAGCTCGCGCTTGAACGCATGGACGCGATGATCGGCGAGACCGATGAGGAAGGTCGCCCCCTCGCGTACAACAAGGTCGCGGGCGTGGTCAACACCGGCAACGAGGACGGCGCTCACCACGTGATCATGGAGATCAACGGCGCGCTCGGGGACATCGGCTTCACCATCCCCCCGCAGTCATTCACCTACTGGAACAAGGGCCCGGGCCCCGGCGATCAGTATCTCGACACGGATGAGGGCCACGAGTGGGCCGCCTCGACCGGTCGCGCGATGGCGGCCAACCTGCTCGGTACTGCTCGTGCGCTAAAGGCGAACCCTCTGTCCGCCCCTCCCGGATAGGCGACTCGGCGCGAGCTACTTGCGGGCGGCCCGGCGGCGGATCTTCTCCGCCTTCTTGGAGAAGGCGGGGCCATAGAGCTTGTTGGGGCGGTTCTCGTAGCCGAAGCTCGTCACCGAGACCAGCGAGTCGCGCTTGTTCGACCAGCCGCCCCCGCTGGCGCCGCTGATCATGTCGCAGCCGATCCCGAGCGGCTTGGGGCCGGGGCCGCGGTAGTAGGGATCCGTGCCCTTGTAGTTGGAGAGGCACTGCCACTGGCGCTCACCGTTGAGCTTGTTGACCGGATAGCCAACCGCGCGGTAGCGCTGGTGGCGCTTGGCGTTGAAGCGGAAGCCCAGCGAGCCGGTCACGTCCTCGACCTTGCGGTCGCCGCTTTTGCGCAAGACGACGGCGGCGTAGTCGTAGTTGGAGTTGTTGTGCCGGAACCATTGGCGCTCGACGAAGACGGACTTGGCATTCCACGTCCCGAACGGCTTGTTCCCGTTCGTATAGGACGGGACGAAGCTGAGCTCGGTGGCGAAGGCCACGCCCGGCTGGCTGACGCAGTGCCCGGCGGTGAACAGCACGCTGCGATTCCGGGCCCGGACGACCGTTGCCGAGCAGCTATAGCGGCCAACGCCGGGGATCTTGCCGAAGACCTTGCCCCAGGTGCTGTTCGGATAGGCCTGAGGCATGTCCACCGGGCCGGATTGGAAGCCGGCGCCACGGCTATTTGAGGAACGGAACGAGGCAAAGGGATCAGGCGGCGCAAGTGGGTCGGCCGCGGCCGCGCTGTCGGCGAGCGGCTCACGGCCGGACACCGCGCCGCTTCTGCCACGGTTCAGCCCTGAGGTGGCAGCACGGGCGGCGGCTGACGTATCGGGACTCAGCAGGGGCAACTCGCGAGGCTCCGCCGGAGCGTTGCGCAGCGTCGCGGCGCTCGCGGCCGGCTTGATCCGATGCTCGATGATCGATGCCTCTGCACCGGCCGCCGTAAGCAGCACGGCGATCAGTCCGAGTCCGAGGCTGCGTGTGGTGAAGCTGCGCATGTGAATTTCAGTCTGGCAGGCGGACTGCGCGGCTCAGGGGCGGCGAGACCGGGACGAACAGCAGGAATGCCGGCCCAACTATGCCTGCGAGCACCGAAAACGGCACCCTCGAATCGATCCTCAGCACGATCTTTCGCTATTCGCCCCTAGCTACCACGCTCCCCATCGGCAAATGGGCCGGAAGCCATAAGAGGCAACCTTTTTCGCGCGAACTGACACCGGCGAGCTTCAGCGTTCGGGGATCGAGTCGATGCGGTCGCCTTTCTCATGCAGACCGGGTGGGGGTGTGAGCAGCAGGTTCCGCGCGAGAGGCATCTGATGAGAGCTGCTCTCCTGGATGTGCATGAAATAGCCGGCGGTGTTGGGAAACAGCACGACGTCGCCACGCGCGACCCCGTATGGGAAGTGCAGCCGCCGCCAGCTGAGCAGTTCCCGCTCGATGCAGTAGGCCCCGACGAGATAGCCCTCGAACCCCGCCGGTGGGAGGGCTGCACGGGCCTCGCGACTCGCGGGAGCCCGGACCAGCAACGGGTCGACGAGGAAGTCGTCGGAGCCGGTTCGGCACTGCGTGCGGTTCATCTCGAGCCCGACCAGGTGGGTGCCCCGTTCGTAGGGCTTGACGAACTCGACGCTTGCGGCGGTCATCCCGCAGCCGTCGAGCAGTGCCCTGCCCGGCTCGCAGCGAAGCTCCAGCCCGCGTGTCCGGAGTGCCTCCGCGACCGACTCGGGACGCCCGCCGACGGAGGCCTGTCCGCTGAGGATCCCCTGCAGCCACTCGCCCCGGGTGGGCTCCTGCCAGAAGGGATAGACGGCAGGCGCGCCCCTGAGCTTTCCGTCGTGAGCGGCGAGCCCGAGCCCGTGTCCTTCAAACGTGAGGCTCGGGCGCTCGCCCAGCAGAGCTGCGCGATGCGCCCGCCAGAACTCATCCCACTCGTTCCGCTCGGTCAGGTAGCTGATCGGAAACCCTCCACCAATGTCCACGAAGCCCGGCTCGTGACCGTCTTCGCGCAGGCCGTCGATCAGCTCGACTGCCTCGCCCAGGGTGGCGATCCGGTCGTCGGCGGAGTAGCCGTCGAGGTGGAAGTGGACTCCGGCGATCCGCAGGCCCGGCATCTGATCAGCGCCAACCTCCCGAGCCACCTCGCGGGCACGGCCCTGCGGCAGACCGAAGCGGGAGGGGATGCGCTCCGGGCTCAGACAACCGGGGGTCAGCCGCAACGCCACCGGGAGCGGCTCGCCTCGCCGTCCGGCGGTGATCTCGGCCAGCACCGAGAGCTCCTGCTCGTTGTCAATCGAGATCGTCACTCCGGCCTCGGCTGCCAGTCGCAGGAGTGGCGGCGGCTTGACAGCCGCGGTGAGGATGATGCGGTCGGGCTCGAGCCCGGCCTTCAACGTCTGTGCCAGTTCCTGCTCGGAGGCGACGTCGACTCCAAGTCCGAGGCGCCGCGCCTCGTCCACGAAGCCGAGGCTCTTGTTGGCCTTGCGGGCGAAGTAGATGCCGATCTCCAGCCCATGAGCTGCGGCAGCCCTGCTGATCTCGTCGGCGTTGGCCTCAAAGGACGACGTCTGGTGGAGGTTTAGCGGGGAGCCGAAGGTATCGAGCAACTCGCGAAGCCTCGGGTGGTTGGAGGCTAGCTCTGACATCCAGGGCTGCAGGTGCGCTCGCAGCGGTGGATCGCCGACGCACGCGGCGCTCACCTGCTTCTTCCGCTCTGTGAGCTGGGGGGTCAACCGTGCACCCGCTCCTCACGGCGTATCCGACCTGCACCGACCTGTGTCGTGTGCGACCGTGCCACCGCCCGGCCGGCGATCGATCGTGCCCAGTTGTCGGTCTGCGGGTGTAGCCGGCGGTTGAGCGTGTCATTGCCGACCACCCAGTCCTCAGTCAGTCTGCCGATCGCCGCCAGACCGGCGACCGGGCGGCCATCCGAGCCGATGCAGGCACCGTCCGGGGCGGTCTCGATACCACGCCTGTGGGCTGGAATCCGCATCCAGCCGTCGGCGAGCAACTCGGCGATTGGACCGCCCTGCAGATGGAGAGCGCCCGGGGGAGGGGAGACCGCGTCGAGCCAGAGATCCGCATCCGCCCGACGGCCGCCCGGCGCATGCATGGCGTAGCCGGCGGTGTCCTTCGCACTGACGTCCGGGTCGTGACAGAAGCTGAGGTCGATCAGGCCCGCGTCGATCAGGGCCAGCAGCTTGGCTGCGTTGGTGAGCGGCGGGCCGAAGGCGATTCGCTCCATCTCCCTCGCGAGCGAGCGAAAGGCAGGCCAGGAGTCCGGGTCGAGTCCCTCGCGCCCTGCCCGTTCGATCAGCGCAGGGTAGATCGAGCGCCAGCATTCGCCCAGCGCCCAGAGTGAATCCGGTCGCTCGAGGCCGGCCCCGACCAGAATCGAGCGTCGCAGCATCTCCCGGGCGGAGGGCTCTGACCCATCGGACGGCGAGCGGGTCGAGCCGGGAACCAGGAGCGCGTCGAGCACCTCTCCCACGTGGGGGATCTCTGCGGCGGAGCCGACCACGGCCAGCATGTTTGCCGCCGCATCAACGAGCAGCGGGCACAGGTCGCGCTCGATCTCCAGGGGCGGGCTGAGGCCGAGGAGCCGCTTCCGCGCGAGCGAGCCGACCGGCTCCAGATCCGGGAGGCTTGCCGCGAGGTCGGGATCGGGTTTGGCGGCCATCAAGCGGCCGCTACGCGAGTAGGGGAGCAGGCGCCCGGGCTCCAGCGCACCGTCGCTCGGGACGTAATCCAGGAGCGGGCCCTCGCCGCGCTCGCTGAAGGAGCCGCCGCGGCCCTCGGTCAGGGTCAGGGCGGCGTCGATGAAGCTCAGCGCCATGCCGCGGACGGCAATCGTCGAACCGCCCGGAACCCGCCGGGTCGAGTGCAGATCCTCTGTGTAGGCGGACGCCACAGCATCCGGCCGGCCGTTGTGCTCGCGGTTCGACGTCGCTGCCAGGTGGCCGGTGCAGAGCAGCACCTCGTCGAAGAGCTCGTCGCCGCTCTCGGCCTCGGCAGTGTCGCCTGCAACGCTCCTCACTGACCACCCTTCAGTGCCTCGGGTGAGGCGCTCGACCCGGTGGCGCTCGATCTGGACGGTGACGTTGTCGGGGGCCGCAGCGAGCAGCTCCCGTAGACCGGCGGAGAGGTAGGCACCGACCTCCGCCCTCGGCGGATAGCGCAGGTCGTCCTCGGGCCGCGACTCTGCGTGTACCCGCCACTCCTCGAACGAGGGCCTGGGGGAAATCGGTGGCTGCGGCTCGCGTGGCGACCACATGTCCACCATCTCCGCCGCAAAGTTCATCCTCAGATAGGCGGCCTGCGAGGGGTCGTAGATCGCGCCTGCCCCCGGGCTCGGATGTGGCTCGTAGCCGACGACGCGGATCCTCGCGCTCTCCGGCCCCGTCCCCGCGTAGGCGATCAGGCGCTCGAGCGCGTAGATCCCGCGCGGTCCCATCCCGACGATCGCGACCCGGAGCTCGGCCCTGTTCATGGCCGGTCCCGTCGCAGAGTCTCGCCTGTGAGCCGCTCGATCTCGGGCGCGCTGCAGCCGAGCTCACGCTCCACCCATTCGTCGTCGAAGACGCTGGCCATGTAGCCCTCCCCGCCGTCGGGAAGGATCGCGGCGCAGCGGGTGCCGGGCTCCAGCTCCGGGCTGAGGGTGTCGAAAGCGGCGAGCACGCCGCCGGAAGAGGCCCCGGCGAGGATCCCCTCGCGACGGGCGAGCCGGCGGCAGCCGACCACCGAGTCGAGCTCAGGCACGCGGATCAGGCGGTCCCAGCGAGCGGTCTGCGAGAGCTCGGTCTCGAACCCGGCACCCATGCCCGGGAGGGCCCGGGGTCCGCGATCTCCGCCGAAGAGGGCGCTGCCCACCGCGTCCACCGCCACCAGTCGTGTGGTGCGCGCAGCAGTGCGCAGGTACTCGCCACAGCCAACCAGCGTCCCGGTGGAGCTGACCGCGACGAACAGGTAGTCGAGCTCGCCGCCCAGGGCGTCATCGATCTCCCGCATCGTGCCGAGCTGATGGGAACGCGCGTTGACCGGGTTGGCGTATTGGTTGGGCCACCATGCCCGGGGCGTGGAGGCGACCAGCTCACCGACCAGCCGCAGCCTGGCGGCGAGCAGCTCGCCGGTGGCCGGATCGGGCTCGCTTACGATCCGGACCTCGGCGCCGAGGGCGCGCATCGCGGCGATGTTGCTCTCGTTCGCGCGCGCATCGGTCACGCAGATGAACTCGAGGCCGAGTGCTGCACAGGCCTGGGCGAGACCGACGCCGAGGTTGCCGGAGGAGGACTCGACCACGGTCCCGTTTGGAGAGAGGTGTCCGTCCCGCAGGGCAGCCTGGAGCATCGCTGCCGCCGGCCGCGCCTTGGCGCTGCCGCCCGGATTGGCACGCTCGTACTTCGCCCAGAGCTGCAGCTCACCTCGCTCCGGGTAGCGCCGCAGGCGGATCAGGGGCGTGTTGCCGATCGCGCCGATGATTCCCTCGGCAGGGCTCGCAGGCTGGGACCGGAGTTCGGTGCCGGGGGTCTCGGTGCTGGTCATTGTGGGTTCTCGCGGGAGCTGGGGAGCGGCCAGTGTCTACGAGGATTCTTCAGTCTGGGCTCCGCCGCACGGGAGCCCAACCTCGAACTGCAGCCGTGTGGGGTCGATCGGGTCGAGCAGTGATCCGGTCAGGCGACCTGCGGCGCGGTAGCCATAGGCCAACGGCCAGGGGACCGGGAGCTCGGGACTGAAGGCGACCCTCGTCCCATCCCGTGCGACGACCTCCGCCTCGATCGTCGAGCTCGGCAGGAACCAGCCTTCGGGCCGACCGACGTTCTCAAGGCGCACGCGGCGCGGACCACCGGAGGACTGGACTCTGCGGACGTCCCGCACCGCCGAGCGGATGGCCAGGGGATTCAGATACCAGCGCACGGTCAGGCCCGGCCCGCGGCCACCGGCGCGGGCCCGGCAAGGCGCTCGCGCAGGCCGCTCTTGGCCTTGTCCCCGACCCGCTGGAAAGCGAGCGAGAAGAGGGGGTCTGCCAGCTTCAGCAGTCCCTTCAGGGTGATCTCGGCGTTGTAGGTGACCTCGGTGCCGGAACCGGTGTCGACGAAGGTCATCGTGTCCACCGAGATCAGCGATCCCGTCTCGGCCCGCAGCACGACGCGCTCGGGACGCTGCAGCTCGATCGTCTCGTATTCGAAGGTCGTCGTCCGACCCAGCGTCTCGACGTCGACGTCGTAGCGGCTGTCCTCCGAGGGTGGTGTACCCGACTTGCAGACCGATCGCAGGATGCCGGGATCCCAGTCCGAGACCGTGCGGAAATCAGCCAGGTAATCGAAGGTCTGTTCACGACTCCAGGAGGTCTTTGCTGTTGCTGTATAGGTAGCCATAAGTACCTGGTACCCACCAGGACCGTTCCTCAAAATGCTGGAGCCGAAGGCCCTGCCGGATTGGCGCATGGCTGATCGGGGTAAGAGAGTAATGAGGGAATAATCCTGGCGCCGGCATTTCGGTGTCAGCTGAACGAGGAGACATTCATGCCGGACGAAGATGACAAGGATCTCACCGACGAGGAAGAAGTTCCCGAGTCCCCGCTGCACGCTCACAATGACCGTGACGATCAGGTCGTGGGGGACGAGGAACCCGCAGTAGGCGAAGAAGGCGACCTCGACGACCCTGAGGCCGAGGAGCAGTCAAACCCGCCGGGCAATCCGGTTGGTGAGGAGAACTGAGACCCGGCCTCAGGCCTTCGAGCCGGGTGCCCTCCTGCCTTTGCGGCGCAGCGACAGCGATTTCGCCCTGGCGACCTCTGCGACTGGATCGGTGAGCTCGCTCCGGTCAAGTGCAGTGGGCAGCAGTTCGCCGCACGAGTGACAGCGATGACCTCCCCTGGAGCTGAACAGGACCTGCGTCCGCTCTCCACAGGCGGGGCACTGGATACGTGGCAATGTCGTGTTCTCCCTGGATGTTCAGGCCCGTGCGATTGATAGCTGCAACCGGGGTACCTCCCGCGACGCCTCGCAAAACGTAATTCTTCGGAATTGTTTCGGGACGGTGGTCCTCTCTCGCGTGTGAGTCCGGCTTTGCGGGTATAAGCGTTCCGATGACCAACGACTCCGAGAGCGGTGCACAGAGCGGTTCGCCGACGCCGCCCACCGCGGGGGACTCTCCGCGGAGCGAAGAGTCCGCCTCGCAGGCAGCCGGTCTCACCCCCGAGTCGAGCGAAGCTGAAGCGCGGGGCGCACCGGCGGTGCCACGCTCGCTGGAGGTCGCCGCATCCTTCTGCTGGCGCGCCCTGGTGGTGGCCGCTGCCGCGCTCGCGGTGCTCTTCCTGGTCTCGAAGCTCCTCCTGGTGGTGATGCCTCTGTTCGTCGCACTGTTGGCGACGGCAGTCCTCCGGCCTCCCGCCGACTGGCTGCGGGAGCGAGGCGTCTCCGACGCTCTGGCGGCGCTGATCGTGATGGCGAGTGCGCTGCTGGTGGGCGCGGGCCTGCTCACGCTCATCGTGCCGCCGTTCGTGGATCAGGTCTCAGAGGTGGGCGACAACCTGCGGGGTGGCGTCCAGAGGGCCGGCAACTGGCTGCTCGAGGGCCCCCTGGATCTGACCGAGAGCGAGCTTCAGTCCTATCTCGACGACGTCGAGCGAACGATCAGCGAAAACCGCGACACGATTGCCGGCGGCGTGGTCGGCGGCGCCCGCGCCGTGGGTGAGCTCTTGAGTGGCCTGGCGCTCGCGATCGTCATGACCTTCTTTCTGATCAAGGACGGCGACCGCATCGCCGCCTGGTTCGTCGGCGTGTTCCCGGCGCGCCGCCGGCACGACGCTGCTGAGGTGGGCAGGCGCTCGTGGGAGACGCTCTCCGGCTACCTGCGCGGGGTCTCGATCGTCGCCCTCGTCGATGCCGTCTTCATCGGTCTCGCCCTCGCGATCGTCGGCGTGCCCGCCGTGTTGCCCCTGGCGGTCTTCACTTTCCTGGCGGCGTTCGTCCCGATCGTCGGAGCGGTCGTGATGGGCGCCGTGGCGGCCCTGGTTGCGCTCGTCACAAATGGACCGCTCGATGCCGCGATCATCCTTGCCGCCGTGGTCGCGGTGCAGCAGCTCGAGGGCAACGTTCTGCAGCCCCTCGTCGTCGGCAGGGCAATCGATCTGCACCCGCTTGCGATCCTGCTGGCCGTCACGACCGGAATCATCCTGGGCGGGATTCCTGGCGCAATTGTCGCGGCGCCCCTGCTGGCGATACTGGTCCGGATCGCCAGCTATCTGCGAGATCCGGACAGGGAGGCCGACTCGGTCGATGAGGAGCCCGACGAGGTCGATCCGGCCCAGCGTCCAGCCCTCGCTGACTAGGTGTACCTGGATGGGGCCGGCGCACCGGTCTCAGCAGTTACGCGGGGAGGCTCAGCCCTCGCGGGCGTCGCGTTTGGCGCGGCGGGCCGACTTGGCCCGCTGGGTGCCGTCGAGCAGGTTCTTGCGTAGGCGGACGACGTTCGGCGTGATTTCCACGGACTCGTCCTCGCGCAGGAACTCGATCGCCTGCTCCAGGCTGAGATTCTTCGGCGGGATCAAGCGGATTAGGATGTCGGCGCTGGCGGCGCGCACGTTGGTCTGCTGCTTTTCCTTGGTCGGGTTGACGTCGAGGTCGTCGGGACGCGAGTTCTCGCCGACGACCATGCCCTCGTAGACGTCCTCGCCCGGGCCGATGAACATCGCGCCGCGCTCCTGCAGGCTGAACAGGGCGAAGCTGGCGCTGCTGCCCTGGCGGTCAGCCACCAGCGAGCCGGTCGGCCGGGTGCGCAGCTCGCCCACCCAGGGCTCCCAGCGGTCGAAGACGTGATGAAGCAGGCCTGTGCCGCGGGTCTCGGTGAGGAACTCGGTACGGAAGCCGATCAGCCCCCGGGCCGGGACCAGGAACTCCAGTCGCACCCAGCCGGTCGAGTGGTTGACCATCTGCTCCATGCGACCCTTGCGGACCGCGAGCGCCTGGGTGACGACGCCGACGTAGTCCTCGGGGATGTCGATCGCCAGACGCTCGACCGGCTCGTGCGTCTTGCCGTCGATCTCCCGGGTCACGACCTGGGGCTGGCCCGCTGTCAACTCATAGCCCTCGCGGCGCATCAGCTCCAGCAGGATCACGAGCTGAAGCTCGCCGCGACCCTGCACCTCCCAGGCATCGGGGCGCTCGGTGTCGTTGACGCGGATCGAGACGTTGCCGATCAGCTCGCGGTCGAGCCGGTCCTTGATCTGCCGCGCGGTCAGCTTCTTGCCGTCGCGGCCGGCCAGGGGAGAGGTGTTGATCCCGACGGTCATCGACAGCGAGGGCTCATCGACGGTGATCGCGGGCAGCGGGCGCGGGTCCTCGGCGTCGGCCAGCGTCTCGCCGATCGTCACATCCGGCAGCCCGGCGACGGCGATGATCTCGCCGGGCCCGGCCTCCTCGGCATCGACCCGGTCCAGCGACTCGGTCACGTAGAGGTTGGAGATCTGGGCCCGCTCGATCGTGCCGTCCTCCCGGCACCATGCGATCGGCTTGCCCACCTTGATCGTGCCGTTGAAGACGCGGCAGATCGCCAGACGGCCGACGTAGTTGTCGGCGTCCAGATTGGTCACATGGGCCTGGAAGGGCGCCTCGGGGTCGTAGCCGGGCGCCGGAATGTGGGAGATGATCAGCTCCAGTAGGGGCAGCAGGTTCTTGCCCTCAACACCCTCCTCCAACGAGGCCCAGCCATCCTTGGCGTTGGTGTAGACGATCGGAAACTCGATCTGTGACTCGTCCGCGTCGAGATCGAGGAAGAGCTCGTAGACCTCGTCCACGACCTCGCTGATCCTGGCGTCGGGCCGGTCCACCTTGTTGACCACGAGGATCACCGGCAGGCGCGACTCGAGCGCCTTGCGCAGCACGAAGCGGGTCTGGGGCAGCGGCCCCTCGGAGGCGTCGACCAGCAGCAGCACACCATCGACCATCGTCAGTCCGCGCTCGACTTCGCCGCCGAAGTCGGCGTGGCCCGGGGTGTCGACGATGTTGAGCTTCACGTCGCCGTAGCGCAGCGCCGTGTTCTTGGCGAGGATCGTGATCCCCTTCTCGCGCTCGAGGTCCATCGAGTCCATCACCCGCTCGGCGATGTCCTCGTGGGCCTGGAAGGCGCCGGACTGGTGCAGGAGCTTGTCGACCAGGGTCGTCTTGCCGTGATCGACGTGAGCGACGATCGCGAGGTTGCGCAGATCCTCGCGCGTTGCGGGGGGCGGGGCTGAGTCGAAGTGACGTTTCATGGGACGCGGGATGGTAGGGACCGACGCGCTTTCGGCCCGGTCAGGCATGCCGGGAAGCCGGGGCCCTCGGGGTCTGGTCGTAGGTGCCGCGACTTCCCTCGGTCTCGATACAGCGTCGCCCCGGTTCGCCTATCTTCACCTGGGTGAGGGTGCGGCGAGACGGCAGCTTGGTTACCCCGACCAGGAGATGTAGATGATCGAGGAGTGGATCTCGACCACCCCCGAAACCCTGGCCCTGATCGCGCTCACCGCGGTGGGGATCTATGTCGCCGTGCTGACGCTCACCAGGATCGCTGGACTGCGCAGCTTCGCGCAGATGTCGGCGTTCGACTTCGCGATGTCGGTCGCAGTCGGGACAACCCTCGCCTCGACGGTGCTGACCTCGTCGGTCTCCCTGAGCGAGGGCGCGTTCGCGCTCGCCTGCCTCTTCGGGCTGCAGACGCTGATCGGCTGGACGCGACAGCGCAGCCAGCGCATCTCACGGCTGGTAGACAATCAGCCTCTCCTGCTCGTCGACGGGGGAGAGATCCTGCACCGTAGCCTCAAGACAGGGCGGGTCAGCGAGTCCGACCTCTACAAGAAGCTACGAGAGGCAGGGGTGCGCAGCCTCTCAGAGGTTGAGGTGGCGGTGTTCGAGACAACAGGCGACATCTCCGTTGTCCGCCGCCCCGAACCAGCGCCGAGCTTTGATCGCTCCCTGCTGCGGGGCGTGGTCGACGACCGTGGCCGCGACGTCGTCTGAGGTGTCAGCGAGAACTCAGCGGACTGTCGCTCGGCTCCTCGGGCTCGAAGCGTGCCTCCAGCGCGGCGTGTTCAGATCGCCGCAGAGGGCAGGGTGCTGAGTTGCCCACCCCTGCCGCTCCGATACGCTGACCGCCATGGATCGCGCGGAACTGGAGAAATTGGACGGCGAGCAGCTGCACGACCTCGCCGTGCGCCGAGCGATGAAGCACCTCGACGTGAAGTTCTTCTGGAAGCTGGCCGAGGCGCTGCCGGTTGCCGAGGCGGCCGCCGGCAATATTGACAAGGCCAACGCCGACCTGCAGAGTGCGGTCGCCCACGTTGACGATCTGACTGATTCCGGTCGCGGCGAAACCGCCGAGCTGTTGCGACCGCTCTACATCGATTACCTGACCGCGCACTGAGGCGGGCTCATCGCGGGTCCTGCGGCGGGATCCCGATCACTTCAGTCGCGTAGCTGTCGCGCACGGCGTCGGGCTGGCGCAGCATCCAGAGCACCTGCGGCTTGGCGTGCTCGACCCGTCGTTCCAGCACTTCGGCGATGTAGCTCTCGCGGACGGGGTCCGGCTGGCGCAGCATCCAGGCCTGCTGGGCCGGCTCCTCCTCGATCGAGGGCGGCCGGTCCATCACCTGGTTGACGTAGGAGCGGCGCACCTCGCGCGGCTGGCCGAGCATCCAGCGCACCGAGCGCCCCTTGGTGACCGCCCGGGCGCCGCGAGCGAGGAAGTCCGGCCCGAGGAGTACCTCACGCTGCAGATCGTCGGGCATCGCCTATCACCCTTCGGGGATCAGTCCAGCAGCCAGATGGCTCCGTCGCGAATCTCGGCCGGGTAGACCTTGAGATCCCGCGATCCCATGGTTGCCTTGATCGCTCCCGAGAGCGGCTTGAAGGCGCCCTGGGGGCCGCGCTTCATCTCGCCACTGGCAACGTCGTAGAGGGCGCCGTGCCACGGGCACTCGAGGCAGCCGTCCGTATCGACCTTGCCGGTGCCGAGCGACGCGAAGAAATGGCGGCAACGGTTGGAGACCGCGAACGGCTCGCCATCACTGATCCCCACGGCGAGAGCCCCGTGCGGGGTGTCCTCGACGACCGTCACCTGCGAGGGGCCGAGGTCGGAGACGCTGGTCAATCTGGTTCCCGCGTTCGCGGTGCTGTTGTTCATCGGGCGACTATCGCACAGTGATCCGCGGCAGGGCGGCGATCCGGGCGTCGGAGCTGACCGCGCGGACCTCCTCCGGCAGGGCGTCGAGGCGCACATTGCCGATCGGCTCCTGCGGTTGGTCGAGCGGGACGAAGAAGTCGTCGTAGTGGGTCGGCACGATCAATGCGGGGTCGAGGCGGGGCAGGATCCGCTCCCAGTAGCGGTCGGTGAAGTTGCGCCCGGCAATGCCGGCGAGGAAGACGTCGACGTTGCGGGCGCGGAGCGCCTCGTCCTCGAGTTCGGCGCTGCCCTGGTGGTAGATCGTGATCCCCGCGACCCGGATCTCGATCCCCCAGACCTGGCCACAGCGGTAGGCGCTCGGGCACAAGGCGTCGAGGTGCTCGCAGCTGAGAGTGCCGTCGTAGGGGACGGCCATGCCGAGCAGCAGCTTCGAGTGCCGGGAGGGGGTGAATGCGACCTCGAAGGGGCCCAGCTCATAGGTGGCGTACGGCTCGACCACAACCGCGCTGCCGGCGAGTCCGTGCAGGCTCATCAGGGTCTGCAGGGACTCGGAGCCGTAGGCCTTGCAGCCGTGGCGGCGGGCCAGCGCCGGCGCGTCCACCGCGTGGTCGAAGTGGGTGTGGCCGACGAGCACTCCCTCGACGGTGCGGGCCGGGTCTACCGGCAGGTAGCGATCGAGCAGCGCCTCGTCGGGCAGGGCCACCCGGCGCCGGATAACCGACGACAGCGGCACCCGCGAGATGTAGGGGTCAATGATCAGCTCCGAGCCCTCGTAGGCGATCCGGTAGCCGGAGACGCCGAGCCACTCGAGCTCCAGCCCGGCCGGCAGCCCCAGCGGGCGCCGCTCGAGCTCGTCGGCCGCCTCCGAGCTGGCCCAGCTGGAGCGCTCGCGCCGCGGCGCGTTGCGGACGAACTCTGCGATGTGGTGCAGGGGGGAGGGCATGGCGGCGTGCCCCCGTCGCCCTCTGAGCTACTCGCCCTCGCCGGGCTCGGCGGGCGGCGGCGTGTAGCCGAGATGCGCGGCGACCTCGTCGAGGGCCTCCTGCTCCTCGGGGCTGACCTCCTTGCCGCCGATGCCGAGGAAGCCACCCTCCTTGTGGGCGCGGGCGACGCGCTCGGCGACCGCGTAGACGAAGCGCTTGTAGTCCTCGACCTCGGCCGGCGTGCCGGTCTTCACCAGCGTCGCGAGGGCCTCGGCCATCCGGTCCATGCCGGCGCCTTTGATCTCCTCGGGGTTGGCGAATCGCTTGGTGTCCAGCGCCGGGCGGTCCTTGACGATCGCGTCGAGCAGCTCGCTGTTGGAGTCGTTCTGCTGCTCGGAGGCGTACTCCTTGCCGATCGAGAGTGTCTCGCGGACCGTGCCGCCCCGGTGGGCGGTGATCACCCGCAGCGCCGCCAGCGGCGGGCCCTCCAGGATCAGCGACCAGTCCTCTGCGTTGAAATCTGCCTTCTGCGTCATCGTGCCTCCGGGAGCCTCGTTTGATGGAGGCCCGAGGCTACCCGCTGGCCGCCCGTTGCAAGATGCTGGACATTTGTGGGTGGGGTCTACCCCCTGGGTTCAAGCAACCAGTGGCCGGAGCCGATGCGGAGTACATGGAAGCAATGCGTCACCCCCGCGATCCGCAGCACCCGCAGTTGCGCGGCGTGACCCTCGCCCCCGGCAGCCAGCCGATCAGCCGCCGGAGCTGGGACCGCGACTCCGCTGACAGCGATTTCTCGGCGGCGGCAAGGCTCTCTCGTGCGCGCCGCAAGCTGCAGCGCCTGATCTGAGGTTTTGAGTTCACCGCGGCCGCGGCCTCGGGTGTCAGGGGAGCTCGACGGGAGCGAGCTGCGGACGCTTGGCGGTGATCCCGTCGCCGGAGGAGACGCCACGCAGGCGCCGCACGACCCACGGCGCCAGATGGCGTCCCGCCCAGGCCGCATCGCCGGCGAGCTGAGCTGAGCGCCGCCGCGCCGCCCGGGCGGGCAGGGTCTGGGCCCATTCGGTGTCGAGCGCCTCGAGCCCGAGGGCGTCGGCGGCCACCGCCGCGATCCGCTCGTGGCCGAGCGAGCTGGCGTGCAGGCGATCGGTGGACCAGAGGCTGGGATGGCCGATGTCGTCCTTCTCCAGATCGATGACCCGGGAGCCGGTGCGTCCGGCGATCTCCCGGATCGTCTCGTTGAAGGGAGCGATCCGCGGCCCGAAGCGGGAGGAGGCGAAGGAGATCGTCTGCGAGAGGTCCGGGTAGGTCGCCATCAGCACCGTGGCTCCGGAGTCCCTCAGGCTGGAGGAGATGTGTTCGAGGTCGCCGGCGATGCCGTCGAGGTCGACGCTGCTGCGCAGGATGTCGTTGACTCCCCCGATAATCGAGGCCAGGTCGGGCTCCATCGCCAGGGCCGGCTCGAGTTGCTCGGCTCGGATCTGGGGCAGCTTGCGGCCGCGGATCGCCAGGTTGGCGTAGGCCAGGCCCGGGTTGACGCGAGCCAGTTGCTCGGCGAGACGGTCCGCCCAGCCCCGGTAGCCGCGCGCGGGGTCCAGGTGGGGGTCATCGAGTCCCTCGGTGGTGGAGTCGCCGATCGCGACGTAGCGCTCGAACACCACTTCATCCTTCTCCGTTGCCTCCGTCATCGGCGCAGGAACGCTCAGCGCAGGCCGATCAGATCGACGACGAAGATCAGCGTCTCGTCCGGGCCGATCACGCCGCCGGCTCCACGCTTGCCGTAGCCGAGCATCGGCGGAATTGTGATCTTGCGGCGGCCACCGACCTTCATCCCGGCCACGCCCTGGTCCCAGCCCTCGATCACCTGGCCGGCGCCGAGCTTGAACTTGAAGGTGTCGCCCCGGTCCCAGGAGGCGTCGAACTGCTCGCTACTGGACCACGAGACGCCCACGTAGTGGACCTCGACCTGGTGGCCGGAGGCGGCCTCATCACCGTCGCCGTGGCTGATGTCTTCGAGTTCGAGCTGGTAGCTCGGGCTGCCCTCGGGGACCTGGACCTCTGGCTTCTGTGAGTCGCTCATGCCTGGAGTGTGCCCGATCGCGGGCTTTGGTCAAGCCGCGCCGTGTCGGCGAGCTAGGTGGCCGCGGCCGCGCTGGTCGGGCTTCCGACCTCGGAGGGGTCGAGGAGGCCTTCCTCGATCCATGTGTGGCGGCCTTCGAGTACGGCGAGTGCGCCGGCATAGCCCTCGTCGTCGTCGTTGAACCACAACGCGTGGAAGAGGCCCTCCACTCGGCGCCGGGCCTGAAGGCAGAAAAGACCGGAGAGCTCCCGGGCCTGCTCGGCCCGCTCCGGGTTTTCCCGGGCGATCGTCTCCGCGTAGACCACGGCCGAGGAGATCGCGAAGAGCTCGGCCCCGATATCGACGATCCGCCCGAGGAAGGATTGACGCTTCTCGAGCCCCGCCTGCCAGCGGCTCATACCCCAGAAGGTGGAGCGCGCCAGCTTGCGCGAATTGCGCTCGACGAAGCGAACGTGGGTGGCGAGCGGTCCGAACTCCTCGTAGGAGCCGGGCCGCTGTCCCTTGCCCACCGTCAGCTGTGGCAGCCAGCGGGCGTAGAACTTGCCGGCCCCGACCGCGGCCTTCGCCTTGTCGCGGACCTCGACGTCATCGTCGAGAATCTCCCCTGCGACCTCGAGGTGCTGGTCGACAGCCTCGCGAGCGATCAGCAGGTGCATGATCTCGGTCGAGCCCTCGAAGATCCGGTTGATCCGCATGTCGCGCATGACCTGCTCGACCGGGATCGGCTTCTCGCCCCGGGCCCGCAGTGACTCGGCGGTCTCATAGCCTCGTCCGCCGCGGATCTGCATCAGCTCGTCGCAGACCTTCCAGCCCATCTCGGAGGCGTAGAGCTTGGCCAGCGCGGCCTCCAGCCGGATGTCGTTCTGTTTGTCGTCGGCGAGCCGGCTGGAGACGTCGAGCATCGCCTCGAGGCCAAAGGCGCTCGCCGCGATGAACGAGATCTTCTGCGCGACAGCGTCGTGCTTGCCGACCGGCTGGCCCCATTGGACCCGCTCGCGGGCGAACTCGCGAGCAACCTTGGTCGCCCACTTCGAGACGCCGACGCAGATCGCCGGTAGCGCGAGGCGGCCGGTGTTGAGCGTGGTCAGGGCGATCTTCAGGCCCTCGCCCTCGGATCCGATCAGGTTCTCCCGGGGAACGAAGACGTCATTGAGCTCCGTGACCGAGTTCTCGATTCCGCGCAGACCCATGAACTGGTTGCGATGGGTGACCTCGATCCCGTCGCTGTCGTAGGGCAGGATGAAGGAGCTGATACCCCCGCGGCCCCCCTCGTGCTCGGGCACCTTGGCCATCACCACAACGACGTCGGCGATCGCGCCGTTCGTGGCCCAGAGCTTGGTCCCATTGAGCTTGTAGCCGGCGCCATCTTCGGTCGGTTCGGCAGTCGCGCCCATACGGGCCGGATCGGAGCCGACATCGGGCTCGGTCAGCAGGAAGGCCGAGAGATGCGTGCGGGCGACCTTGGGCAGCCACTCCCGCTTCTGCTCCTCGGAGCCGAACAGCATCAGCGGCTGCGCCACGCCGATCGACTGATGAGCGGACAGCAGGGTCGAGATCGCGCTGCTCCACACGCCGGCGAGCGCCAGGGCGCGGTTGTAGTAGACCTGCGAGAGGCCGAGGCCGTCATATTCGGCGGGAACCTTCATCCCGAGGGCGCCCAGTTCCTTCAGTCCCTCGATCACCTCGTCGGGGATCTTCGCCTCGCGCTCGATCTCGGCCGGATCGACCGACTCCTTGAGGAAGGTCCGGAGTTCGCCGAGAAAGCGCTCGCCACGCTCCACCGCCTCGGGCTCGAGCTTGGGCTGGGGATGGATCAGGCCGAGGTCGAAGTCGCCCATGAACAGGCCCTTGCCGAAGCTCGGGCGCTCCCAGTCCCGTTCCCGTGCCTCCTCGGCTACCTCGCGGGCCTGCTTCTCACTGATCTCGGCTGCCATTGCGATCATCCTCTGCTGCGTTGGGGAAGTACGAGGTACAGGTACCCGCTGTTAGCGGAATCGATGCACTGCGGAACCGGCTCAGCCCTGCAGCCGCTCGCCGAGGCGGGAGTGGCGGTCCATCGCGTCGGTGTTGGCGAGTGCTCTCGCCACCGCGCGCTCGTCGCCGGCGAGTACGCAGAGCTGGCGGGCGCGGGTGACCGCCGTGTAGAGCAGGTTGCGGGAGAGCAGCTGAGGGGCGTGGGAGGAGTGCAGACAGACGATCACCGCCGGGATCTCGAAGCCCTGAGCCTTGTGCACCGATGCGCAGAAGCCGCCGCGCAGGATCCGCGCCTCGCGGAAGGGCAGCTCGAGGATGTCGCCGACGTCCGACTCCAGATACAGCAGCGAGCCCTCGCTGTCGGCGTCGTCGATCACGAACATCGAGCCGTTGGCGATCTCGAGCTCCGGGATCGAGCGGGTGGTGATCACCTTCTCGCCGATCGAGAAGCGCCCCTCCAGAACCCGCTCGGCGGAGCCGCAGAGCGCCTCCTTCATCCGCCCGTGGAGGGCGTCGATCCCGAGAGCGCCCTTGTACTGGGGAGCGAGGATCTGGACCTCGCGGGTCGGGTCGAGCCCGTAGCGGGCGGGGATCCGCTCGACAGCCATCGTCACCACGTCGGCGGCGACGTCCTCGGCGCGGCGGCGGTTGTGGAGAAAGAAGTCGTGGATCTCCTCGGCGCCGTCCTCCGTGATCTGTGGCTCGCCCCGAGGCGGGCGGCCGTTGCGGATCGCGTGCGCGGCGCCGACAATCATCGACTGGCGCGCCTGGCGGAAGACGTGGCCGAGCCGCACCGTGGGCACCAGCCCGGAGTCGATCAGCTCGCAGAAGGGCTTGCCGGGCCCGACCGGCGGCAGTTGGTCGACGTCGCCGATCAGCACGAGGTGCGTCTCGGGCCCGACCCCGGCGATCAGGTGCCGGCAGATCTCCAGCGAGAGCATCGAGGCCTCGTCGACGATGATCAGATCGGCCTCGATCGGGTTGTGCTCGTCGCGGCCCGGAAAGTCGCCGGGGATCCATTC
>JBBRAH010000040.1:0-27397 GCA_038206985.1 Solirubrobacterales bacterium | reverse complement strand
CCCCGACTTCAGTCAGAATACGCGACAGATCGCGTCATTTCGCGTCGGCGGGAGGGGTTGGCGGGAGTAATATTGACCGACCGGTTCGCGCCGTAGATTCGGGGCGATGGGAAAGAGTTCCAGACCCGCGCCGGTGACGGTCGTCTATGACCCTGAGGCGGTACTCGACCTCGAGGCGATCAAGGGCAAGGAAGACCGCAAGGCGATCTTCAACGCTGTCGACAAGCTGCGCCGGCTTGGTGCTCAGCTTGCGCCGCCCCATGCGAAGCTACTCAAGGGCGAGGTTGATCTTTGCGAGCTTCGTCCGCGTCAGGGGCGCTCCGCAGTCAGGCCGCTCTATCGCCGCTTCGGTGATCGGTTTGTGATCCTGGCGATCGCCAGGAAGACCGACTTCGACAAGAAGGTCAAGCTGGCCGCCGAGCGAGCGCGGCAATATCTCGACTGGGGGCGACCGAGCCGATAACGCTGCTATTATCAACGCATGGCCGCAAAGAACCCGAAGAACCTGCGGGTCCACGACGAGATCGTGGCCGAGGAGATCGCTCGTGATGCTGACTTCCGAGTTGAGTGGCAGCGGCTTGCTCTGGCCCGTGAGGTGGCGGCTGAACTCGTCCGTTTCCGGTCCGAGAATGGCCTTTCCCAGCGAGCGCTCGCGGATTGCCTCGGAGTGTCCCAGCCGCGTGTCGCCAAAATTGAGTCCGGTGAGCACAACCCAGGTATCGACACCCTTGTCAGCATCTCGCGAGCAACCGGCCTCGAGTTCGTGATCGACATCGCACCCGTCAAGCAGACGCCAAGGTTGGTAACGAAGAGTGTTCGCGACAGGCGTCCCACCTACGTTGAGGGCGAGGTCTCGGTCATCGCTGCCGTGAGCTGACCCAGCTACCACCTCGTCCGTTTGCTGAAGGCGCGTAAACGGTAGAGCGAGAGGTAGCAACGCCGGCTTCGACCGCACGGACAAGCCATGTGGCGCGGATTGCTATCCAGTCGCCCCGATCACGTAGAGGCCGCCTTGGCATACGTCATTGGGGCTATATGGTTGGACATGAACGGCGTTCCCAGCTGTCCGGGCCGCCGAAACTGTCGACGAGGGGAGCACGGGGGATGAGGAAGGCTGATCGAGGGCTCCTGGGCCGGGGGGTTCTTGTCGCGCTCGCGGCGGTGGCGATTGGCGCTACCGCAGTCACAGCCGTGGCGCTCGCCCACACCGCCGCGTTCAACAACGTCGCAAGGATCACCAAGACAATCGATCAGGGGGCCGGCGACGCGACCTACAAGGGGAAGATCACCAGTCCTGTGGCGCGCTGTGAGCGCTTCCGGGAGGTCCAGATCTACGACGCGAGTGTGCAACCCAACCAGCGCGTGGCCAGGGGCCGTAGCAACGGGATCGGCGACTGGAAGGCGAACGGAGCATCGGTCCCGGCCGGGCACAAGGTCTACGCCCAGCTCGAGACGAAGGTGCTGAAGTCGAACGCAGTCCACGACCACACCTGCAAGGTTCACCGCTCGGGGAAGCGACCGCTCCCGTATCCCTGGAGAGGGATCAGTCGGTCCCCGGTCCTATCGCCCTAACGCGTCTCGGCCTCCGCCGCCCGCACGGCGCCCTGAGATTCACGGTGTGGGCACGTTGTGTCGATGGGAAGCCACGAGCTGATCCTGTCGCATCCGCGTCGGGAACCTGCGGTCTCTCAAAAGGCAATACATGGCGAGCACCAGCGGATCAGAGCCGAGAAACCGGTCGGTCAGGCCGGACGACGACGAAAAGGCGGCCGTGCAGCCGGTGGCAAACGATGAGGCCGCCGTCGCGGCTGATCAAACGAGCACCTCAGCCGACGTAGAGAGCAACAATGCAGATACCGCCGCGACCGGCCGCGATGACGCCGCCGACGACCGTGAGGTCCGCTCAACGGCGAGAGATGCTGCCGCGAACGCCCGCGACCGGGCCGCGGAGGAACTCGAGCTTGCCCAAGGCCTTGGAAGTCCGCAATACGAAGCCGCAGTGAAACTTGCAGGTGAGGTGCGCATGCAGGCAGCTGAAGACCGCGAGCTCGCAGCCGATGACCGCAAAGAGGCAACGATCGATCGAGCGGCAGCAGCGTTGGATCGGACACGCGCAGCCAAGGACCGTGAGCATGCCGCGATCGACCGCGAACACGCGGCCATGGACCGTCGTCAGGCACGGGTCGAACTCGAGCGGGCTCACATCGATGATCTGACGGGTGCCTACCGCCGGGCCACGGGTGAAGTCGTGCTCCAGCAGGAGATTGATCGCGCCAGGCGCTCGGGCGAGAGCCTTGTCCTTGCCTTCGTCGATGTCGATGGGCTGAAAGCGACCAACGACCGCGAAGGCCATGCTGCGGGGGACGCCCGGCTACGTGATGTGGTGCACGCGATGCGTTCCAAGATCCGAAGCTATGAGCCAATCGTCCGACACGGTGGGGACGAGTTTCTCTGCTCGTTCGCGGGCGTCGATGTTGAGGCCGTTCGAGTGCGATTCAGCGAGATTGAACAAACGCTCTCCGAACGCGACCACTCCGGCTCAATGAGCGTGGGGCTCGCCGAGCTGCAGACCGAGGATCGGCTATCTGACCTCATCAGCCGTGCCGATGAGGCGTTGCTGAGTGAACGCGAGAATCGGGGCGTGAACCGCCCGTGAGGGTCGCTGTGTCGATCAGGCCGGGTTCGGCTGCCACCGGTCTCGGCTCCGTTCGGCAGCATGCGTCTGAGGGTAGGCGCATCATGAGGAGGCGGCATGACCGCAGTGACTGAGTCGACCCACGGAAAAGACCGCCGGGATGTGGATCAGGTGGCGTTGCGCCTCTCACGCTCCTATCAGGACGCGCTCAGGGTCGGCGATGTCGCCGCCGCGGGGGAAATCGCTGAAGAGGTGCTGAGGGGGGGAGTCAGCGTCGCTTACCTCTACCAGCGGGTGATCGCCCCGGCGATGTGGCGGATCGGTGATCTCTGGGAAGCCGGAGCGATCTCGATTGCCGATGAGCACCTCGCGACCGCCCTCACCCAACAGGTAATGGCTGCCATTTATGGTCCGAACCTTGGTAAGAAGGCCCTGCCGGGGCGCATCATGCTGGCCGGGGTCGAGGATGAGCAGCATTCCCTCGGCCTGAGGATGGCGGCCGACGTGGTCGAGCTCGCCGGCTACGAAACGATTTACCTCGGCGCCAACCTCCCCACGGAGGATCTCCTCCGTGAGGTGGCCGCGTGGGCCCCGGACCTCCTGGCGCTCTCGGCGACGATGCCGGGGTGCGTCCCCGCCCTCGATCGGGTTATCTCGGCAGCTCATCTTGCCTACCCGCGCCTGCCGGTCGTCTTCGGAGGCCAGGGTGCGAGGCCGCGCGAAGATGGATCTGGGATCTTCGTCGAGAGCCTCGAGGTTCTCCTCGAGGTCGTGGCGAAGGGCCTGGATCTGGTGCCTCCCGGCTCGAGCTCGGTACCGGCACCTGTGAGGATGCCGGTCACCCCCCCTCCGGCGGGCCGGCTCGTTGAGCAAGCGGGCGTGCAATCGGACGAATCAGCGCGAGGCGACGGATCGCTCGAGCAGGATCTCTCCCAGATCGCAGCGGGGACCGCTGATCTGGCTCGCAGCCTTGCTCGTCAGGCAAACACCTTTAAGGGCCTCGCCTACACCGACACGCTCACCGGGCTCCCCAATCGCCGGGCTTTCGAAGATCTTGCAGCCGAGCTCGTGGATTCCAGCGAAGCCAAGCCGGTCGCGGTGCTGATGTTGGACCTCGACGGATTCAAGGCCGTCAACGATCAGCAGGGCCATGCGGCCGGCGACCAGGTCCTGGCGATGGCCGCGCGGGCGCTGACCGCATCGCTGCGGGACGGCGACTATGTCGCACGCCTGGGAGGTGATGAGTTCGCCGTGTTGCTGCCGCGGACGGCGCTGGAGGAAGCCAAGGCAGTGGCGGACAGGTTGCGGGAGGGCGTCGAGCAGGTTGGCTCCAAGGATTCGGTGACTGCCAGCATCGGTCTCGCGATGCTCGACGGGGACGTACGCCGAGCGATGTCACGGGCAGACATCGCCTTGTACGACGCCAAGGATGCGGGACGCAACACTGTGCGGTCACCCACTCCTTAGGACGAGGGGGAGGCGGAGCCGGTCTTGGCCTTCAGCGCAGCCTCGAGCGCAGGGTTCTCCGTCTCAGCGGCCATCACCCGAGCGCCCGCGAGTGCGCTCCTGTCTCCCATCTCGAACTTGTAGAGGTAGGCCTTGGCAGCCATCTCGTGCATTCCGGTGCGCGCCGCGAGCGATCTCAGATCCTCGACCCATTCCGAAGCACGGCTGGAGCCCGCGCGAATCGCTACGCCCGCCAGCGCGTCGAGGGCGTAGGCCTCGACCCACCTGTAGCAGTCGGTCGTGCGCACAGCACACCGGCGCGCCTCCTCGAGCCTGCGCAGGGCTCCGGCGACGTCCCCTTCCCGCTCCTCGACCAGGCCGAGGCCACGGCCCGCAAGGCCCTCCCAACAGGGGTCACGAAACTCGTAGGCGAGCGCGAACGCCCGCTCGACTCGCGTGCGGGCGCCCTCGACATCGTCCTCGAGAAGTAGGACCTCGCCGAGCCAGGTCTCGGGCCAAGACGCAAAGGCAAGCCAGCCGGTCTCGGAGACGATCGCCAGTGAGCGTTCGAGGTTCGTGCGGGCAGCTTCCAGATCCCGGGTGAGCAGGTGGGAGCGTCCGGCGAACGACAGCGCGAACGCCAGGCGCTGGAGGTCACCGCTCCGCTCCGCGAGCTGCGCCGATTTCGCCACGTGGTCAAAAGTCCTCCGGTGTGCACCCCGATCACCCGCAGCCATCGCCCGCACCGATTCCACTGCCGCAACCTCGCGATCGGAGGCCGAGTGCGAATCCACTTCGACCAGGCGTCGCTCACAGCGGGAGTACCGCCCGGCGAGCGCATCGATGTAGCTCAGCTCCCTGACCGCCGACACCTGGAGTTCGGCCAGGCCGCCCTCGGCGGCGAGTGTTGCCGCGCGCCTCAGGATCGAGGATCCCTCCTCGTCGCGCCCGCGGACGCCGTGGACGAGGACGGAGCCGAGCGCCAGCAACGCCCGGGCCTCGACCTCGGTCTCGTTTGCATCCTGGGCGAGAGTCACCGCCCGTCTCAGGCTCGGAATTGCAGCGTCGGTGGCTCCCGCCGCCGCCGCGGCCTCGCCGGCCTCGAACAGGGCGCCCGCCGCCTGCCGGGTGCTGAGGCGGATCGGATCCGCGTCATCGACCCCCTCGCTTGGCTCCGCCGCAGCTCGCAGAAGCGATTCAGTCGGCTCGCGGGCGAGCTCTCGTCTGAACAGCTCTCGGCATGAGCGAAGCTGCTGATCTGCCGCCTGCTTGTCGCCCGCTTGCGCGTGGCTGCGGATCAGCAGTTCCTGGAAGTTCTCGTCGTAGGGGTCGATCTCCACCAGCCGCGCCGCCAGGGGCGCCGCCTCGGCCGGTCTTCTCGCCGCGAGGCGGTCGAGCGCGGCCTCGCGCAGAGCCGCTGCCCCCGCTCCTGTCAGTCGACCTCTCTCGAGCAGTAGCCAGGTCGCGAAGGCAGGGGAGTCATCGAAGTCCGTTCCTGCGAGCAGCTCCTGCCCGAGTCCGGGTATTGAGAGCGCCTCCTGTGGCGTGCCGCGGGTCAACACCTGGACGTCGATCAGCCCGTCGGCCGGAAGAGTGAACTCGGCAGAGCCCCGCGGCAGTGCCTCCCGGCCGAGCGCCCGCCTCAGCTCCGAGAGATTCCAACGCAGCGAGCCGAGTGGGTCGGACGCCGACGAGAACAACAGATCGGCCAGATGCTCTCGGGGCGGTCTATGGATCTCGCTGAGCACGAGGTAGGCGAGCAACCCCCAGGCCTTCTGTCCGCGTAGCGGCGCCGGATCGGAGTCATCTCTCCTGATCTCCGGCGTCCCGAGTAGCTGTATGGCGAGCATGGTCCGGTCGTTCAGTATCCCCGGGTCAGGCCCTGGTGGCAGCGAGGCCGGGCCGGTGGGCCGCCCTGGGACGAGTTCCGCGCCGCCACCAGGGCACCTCCGCCTCCGGCCCGGCCAGGTCCCGGCGCCGCGTCACCAGGAGCGAGCTGATCTCGGCCGTCCGCCGGAAGGGATCCGCGATCACCAATCCGCTGGTGATGCCGATCGCCGCAACGGCCTCACCTCCAGATTCGGCTACGAGAACCTCACCTACCAGCGAGGGGGCCGAGTCGAGCTGGGCCAACCGCCGCAGCGCGACCGAATCGGCCTGTGTAGCAGAGCGAATCGTGAGCGCTTGGCCGGCTGCGTTCCGGGTCTGGGCTTGGATGCCATTCATTCGGGTACCTCCTTGGCTGCTGATTACTGCGATGGAGGCAGCTTCCAGGATGGGCATGTGAACGTGCGTGTGACGCCCCGCGGCGTGCGAGGTCTCGCGCTACGTGGCTCGGCCTCCAGCCCACGCAGTAACGGCTGCCCCACGGTGGTTCCGGCTAGCCTCGGTATCCAGTGTTCCTGCTCAAGCGCCCTGCGATCTGGTTCTGGTGGGTTGCCGCAGTGCTGATTCCCCCGCTCGGTCTGCTGGTCAGCCCCGCCGGCGCCTACTTCGGCTTCCGGACTGAGGACCGCACGGCTGTCTATGGCTACATGGCGGCGCTGTTTGTTGACGCGCTCTGGCTGAGCTGGTTGCTCGAGGGCACGATCAAGATCTGAGTCGGCCCCAGCGCGAGGGCGGAGGCCGCCCGGTCATGGCGGCTGGCGATACAGTCACACGCCGTTGTCAGCTCCCTCCTCACCCGCGGCCAATGCCACCCTCGAAGTCCAGCGCGAGGATCTCGCCGAGGCCCGGATCTACGAGCGGGCCGCCGGGGAGCCCGGCCCCGGTGAGGTTCAGGTTGAGGTCGAGCGGTTTGCGCTCACCGCCAACAACATCACCTACGGGCTGATCGGTGAGCAGCTTGGCTACTGGGACTTCTTCCCGGCGCTCGAGCGGGAATCCGGCTGGGGACGCCTGCCGGCGATGGGCTGGGGAAAGATCGTTGCCTCCGAGGTCGAAGGGCTTGAGGTCGGCCGCCGCTACTACGGCTGGTATCCCATGGCTCGCTTCTGCAACTTCACGGCGAGCGCCAACAAAGGGGGCTTCCGCGACGACGGTCCTCACCGCAGCGAGCACGCCCGGATCTACCGCACCTACGAACGCACCCCGGCCGACCCGACCGCGGACGGCACGGAGGAGATCGAGGACAGGCACGCGCTCTTGCGCGGCCTGTTCGCAACCGCGGTCCTGGCCGAGGACTTCTTCGCGGAGTCCGACTACTTCGGTGCGGGCGCGGCGATCCTACTCTCGGCCTCCAGCAAGACTGCGATCGGCTTCGCCCAGCGGGCGGTCGAGCGTGATCTGGACGAGGTGATCGCCGTCACCTCTCCGGGTAACCGGGAATTCGTCGAGGGCCTCGGTCTGTACTCGCGAGTCTTGACCTACGGGGAGGAGGACGGGTTGCCGCTGATCGACTCGGTCCTGATCGACATGTCCGGCAGCAGCGAGGTACTCGCCCGCGTCCACAGCCATCTGCAGGAGCGGCTCAAGTACTCGATGCTGGTGGGCATGAGCCACCAGCAGTTCTCGGTCCCCGAGCCGTCCGACGGGCCGACCCCGGAGTTCTTCTTCGCTCCCACCCAGGTGGAAAAACGCAGCTCCGAGCTCGGGGCGGATGCCTTTCGAAGCATGGTCGGTGCCGGCGTCGGCGGCCTGATCATGGCCAGCTCCGAGTGGCTGACCATCCAGCATTCACAGGGCCCCGAAGCGGCGCTGGACGTCTACCACGAGGTGCGCCGGGGCGGGACCTCGCCCGCGGTCGGTCGCATCGTCTCCCTGCACTGATTCGGTCCCGCGGACGGCCACGCGAAACGGGCCCCCGCCTCTGTGGCGGGGGCCCGCGCTCCCTTCTCGCTTCTGGCCCCGGCGCAGGGCACCGGTGTCCCAGGGTCAGCGGCTGATCACCTTGGACCTCTCACCGCTGCAGTAAGTCGTCTTCTTGACCTTGGCGTAGAAGTAGCCGTGCTTGTAGCCGGAGTTGCCGATCGACCACATCGCCTTGTTGGAGGGCGAGGAGTCGGTCGTGTCGGAGCCGATCATCTGGTCGGTCTTCGGCGAGGGGCTCGCGCCGAGCATCTTGTAGACCTTGACTTTGCGGTCGGCACCACAGTCGCTGTCGGCGCTCTTGACGTAGCCGTAGTAGTCGCCGTTGGTGCCCTTGATGCTCACATCGGAGTGGCTCTTGTGGCCGGCCTGGGCGCTGCCGGCAAATGCCGTGACCGCCGTGATTGCCGCCGCTGCCATGATCGTCTTCAGCCTCATGTTCATCACCTCGTAGGTAGGGGTTGGTTGATGAATCCATCTTCGGGCCGATCGAGCGCCCCAACCAGGGGTCCACGGGCTCGTCCGGCCCACGCCGGGGGGTGGTCTGTTTCCACCCTAGGGGTGGCTGCCCGCTTGCTCGGCTCAGTGGTTGATCTCGAGTCGCCGCGCGACCGCGCCGGCGATCATCGTGGCGATCGGCCCGGCGGGATAGCCGCCGATCGTGCCGCCCCCGGTTGCTACGCGCAGCAGCCCATCCGCGCTGATCAGCTCGACCTCAACGGAAACCGGGAAGCTGCGTCCTCCGAGCGGGGCTCCCCGGGCGACGGCGGTGAGCAGCGGGGTGCTGAGCAGGGCGATCTGCTCACCGCCGAAATCGAGCAGGGCCCGGCCGCTCGTCTGCGCCTCGGCTCGCATCAGGTAGGGCCCGGGCCCTTCGCGGAAGAGCTGGAAGCTGGAGATCTGGAACGGTCCGGTCGTGAACTCGACAAGGGAGATATCGACCGCGTCGAAGGCGTCCAGAGCGGCCAGGCCGCCGTTCTCTGTCGACATGCCGATCCTCAGCTTTCGGCCCCGCACCGTGATCCTGTCGGCGGAGCGCCGCAGTAGCCGGGTTGCCGGTACGGCCTCGAGCACGACGAACGCCTCGCCACCGTTCTCGGCGAGCCGCCTGGCGATCCGCGCCTCCCCGATTCGCGGGATCAGCACCTGAGCGGTCAGCGCTGCGATGAGGATGACGATGCCTGCAAGTAGCCAGGGACTCATTGCAGGTAGCTTGCCAGCGATGATCGAGACCGTCGGAGTGGATGTCGGGGGGACGAAGGTCGCGGTCGCTGCGCTGCGCGACGGCGAGCTCTCCGGCCACCACCTCGAGCCGACCGAGAAGTCCGGCGCCGAGCAGCTGATCGATTCGATCGTCGCCGCCGTCGATCGAGTACGGACCGCTGGGACCGAGGCCGTCGGTCTCGGGATCCCGTCGGTCATCGACTTCGCCACGGGCCGCGCCCGCAGCAGCGTCAACATCCCGCTCGAGGACGTTCCGCTGAGGGAACTGCTCGCCGAGCGGCTCGACCTACCCGTGTTCGTGGACAACGATGCGACCGTCGCGGCGCTGGCCGAGGCCTGGGACGGCGAGCGGATCGCGGTGGACAACCTCGTCATGTTCACCGTCGGCACGGGGGTCGGCGGCGGACTGGTGCTCGGAGGCAGGGTCTACCGGGGCTCGACCGGCGCCGCCGCGGAGATCGGCCACACCCTGATCGGCATGGACCTCGCCGGAGGCGCTCCGGCGCCGGCTGGCTTTCCCCAGCGTGGTTCGCTGGAGGCGCTCGCGGCCGGGACCGAACTCGACCAACTCGCCGCCGAGGCCGCTCGCCGCGAGCCGGACGGCATCCTCGGCCGCCGCCTCGCGGCCGGCGAGAGCGTGCTCGGGCCCGACGCCGTGGACGCGGCGCATGCGGGTGACGCCGAAGCCGTTGCCGCGGTCCGGATCCTCGGCGAGCGCCTCGGCATCGGCATCGCCAACGCCATCAACCTGCTCGACCCAGACGTCGTCGCGATCGGCGGCGGCGCCAGCGCCGCCGGTGAATTGTTGCTCGAGCCCGCCAGGGAGACGGCGCTTGACTACGTCCTCCCGGGCGTTGGGAGCAGGACCGAGATCCGCCTCGCGCACCGCGGCCCTGAAGCCGGTGTTCTGGGCGCCGCACTGCTTGCGGTCACCGAGCAGAATCGCTCCTGAGCCTCGCTCGGCAGCGTCGCTGAGCGCCCGCATCTCGCCAGCCGGGCCGTGGCCGTCGCTACCCTGAGCGACTATGTCATCCAAGCGCCTGGCCTTTGGCGGGGCAGTCCTGGCGGCACTTGCAGCGGTGATCCTGATCCTGCTCGTGGTCGGCGGTGACGACGGTCCTGAGCCGGTTGAGATCGGCGCGAGCGAACAAGGTGCGCTCGCCCTCGCCCCCTGCCCGCCCGCCTACGAGGTGCTGCGCGCGGGGCGCTTCACGCCGCGCGAGGTCGATGTCGCCAGGGCGGGGGACTTCCAGATCAACGGCGAGCAGGTGTCGCTGCAGCCGCCGATCGACTGGACGATCAACCCCCAGCAGGCGCGCGCCTTCTCCCACACGCTGTTCAAGTTCCAGTGGATCGACCCTCTGCTCTACGCCTACCGAACGGATGGCGATGTCGCGGCCCTGCAGCAAGCAACCGACCTGGTGCTCGACTTTGCCCGGGTCAACCCGCCCGACGGGGACCCGGTGGACCCCGACGTCTGGGATGACAAGCGCACCGGCGACCGGGGCCCCTACCTCGCCTACATCATGCGGGCGGCCGAGTGCGAGGACCTGCTGAGCGTCGATCAGCGCCGCCTGCTGCTCGAGTTGATGGCCCGCCACATCGAGACGCTGACCAACGAGGAGACCTACAAGCCGACCAACCACGGCCTGTTCGTCGACCTGGGGCTCACGCTGCTCTCCCGGCAGCTCGACTTCCTGCCCCAGTCGCAGGAATGGGGAGATCTCGGGCGGACCCGCTTCGAGACCACGCTGCGTGACCGCACGGTCGCCGACGAGGGCCTCTGGCTGGAGCACTCGGCCGGCTACCAGATGCTGATCACCCGCACGCTGGCCCGCTTCCTCTCGATTCCCGGCAACTCGACAGCGGGACTCGAGGATCTACGTCGTCGGATGCAGGATGTGGTCGGCTGGCTGCGCGAGCCCGACGGCAAGATCCCGCAGTTCGGCGACTCCGACCTGAAGACGGTGCCCACCTACGGCGCGCGCCGGGCGCGCAACGATCGCGGCGTGCTGGAGCTCGACGAGTCGGGCCTCGCAGTCGTCAAGCGTCCCGGCAGCTATCTCTCGGTTCTGGCGAGCTACTTCTCCGATGCCCACAAGCACGCCGATGCGCTCACTTTCGACCTTTTCGACGGGGGACGGCGGCTGATCACCGACACCGGCCTGTACGCCAAGGACAAGGACGAGAACTTCGCCTTCGCGCACTCCTCGCGCGCCCATTCTGTGCTGACCGTGGACGGTGAGGACTTCCCCCGCGACGGCACCGGCACCTACGGCAGCGGCATTCTGCAGACCGGCAAGGGCAACGGCTACGCCGCGATTCTCGGGACCAATCCGGCGACCGGGGATCAAGGGGTCGAGCACCAGCGGTTGTTCCTCTACGGGCCCGGTGACTTCCTCGTGATCGCCGACCGGCTGCGCGCCGACGAGAAGCATCGCTACGCCCGCTTCCTGCAGTTCGCAGCCGGCGTGGATGCCGAGCCGCAGGGGAAGGGGTTGCGACTGAGCGCCCCCGGCTTTCAGGGCACCGTCACGACCAACGGCGCGGGAGGCGAGCGGATCGAACTGGCACGCGGCGAACGCGATCCACTCCGCGGGCTCACCTCGCCGAGCTTCCGGCGCTGGGTGCCGCGCTGGACCGCGCGCCTGCGCAGCGAGGGCACCGACCTCGACGCGGTCACCACGATCGGCTTCGGCGAGCGGCCGGTGCGGGCGGAGCTGGTCGAGTGGGCGCCGGATCTGATCCGCATCGACATCTTTCCCGGGGGCGGTGAGCCACAGGGGCTGAAGATCGTCGAGCAGGAGGGCGACTTCGCGATCAGCAAGGTGCCGGTTTCCGGCACCGGCACCGGCTCCGGCTAACCTCCCGAGGATGGAACCGCTTCGTGACGCCCATGGCCGCGTGATCTCCGACCTGCGGGTCTCGGTCACCGATCGCTGCAACTTCCGCTGCCAGTACTGCATGCCCGCCGAGGGTCTGCCCTGGCTCGAGCGCGCGGAGATCCTCAGCTTCGAGGAGATCGAGCGCCTGGTGCGGCTGCTGGTCTCGATAGGGATCGAGGACGTCCGCCTCACCGGCGGCGAGCCGCTGGTCCGCAAGGACTTCCCCCGGCTGGTCTCGATGCTTTCCCCGATCGAGGGTCTGAGGGACCTCTCGTTGACCACCAACGCCTACCTGCTCGAGCGCGACGCCGAGGCGCTGGTTGAAGCGGGAATCGGCCGGGTCAATGTCTCGATCGACGCGCTCGCCCGCGACAGCTTCTTCCAGATCACCCGCCGCGACGCGCTGCCCCAGGTCCTGCGCGGCCTCGAGGCGATCGCCGCCTACGAGCAGGTGCGCCCGATCAAGGTCAATGCGGTGGCGATGAAGGACTTCACCGAGGCCGAGGTCATGGGCTTCGCGGACCTGGCTCGCTCGACCGGCTACCAGGTGCGCTTCATCGAGTTCATGCCGCTCGATGGCGATCAGGCCTGGACCCCGGATCAGGTCCTGACCGGGGCCGAGATCCGCGCCCTGATCGAAGCCGTCCACCCGCTGACCGAACTGCCGCGCGAGCCCTCCGCCACCGCTCGGGTCTATCGCTTCAGCGACGGTGCCGGTGAGATCGGCTTCATCAATCCCGTGTCCGAGCCTTTCTGCGCCGATTGCAACCGGCTGCGCCTGACCGCCGAGGGCAAGCTGCGCACCTGCCTGTTCTCGATGCACGAGACCGAGCTGCGTGAGCCGCTGCGGGACGGGGCGACCGACGCCGAACTCGAACGGCTGATCCGTGACGCCGTCTGGCGCAAGGAGCTCAAGCATCACGTGGGCGAGAAGGGTTTTCGCCCGCCACCGCGCTCGATGAGCGCGATCGGCGGCTAAGGCCGGCGCCCGGTATCCGGCCGCCCGGGCGCCCGGATAGCGTTCGGGGCCGATGGAAGAGAGCCGGGCAGCTGCCGCCGCCGAGAGAAGGAGTGCAGAGGACCGTCCGCGGCCCCTGGTCGAGGCGCTGCTGGTGCTCAGCTTCACCGCCGGGATGATCGATGCGATCGGGCTGATCGGTCTCGCCCAGTCATTCCTGACGGTGATGACCGGCAACCTGACCCTGCTCGGGATCGGCATCGCCGCTGCCGCCTTCGACCCGAAGGGCCCGGCGATCGCGCTGCTGGCGTTCGTGTTCGGCGCCGCGCTCTTCGGGCGTTGGGAGGACGACCGCAAGGAGCGCCACAAGCGCCTGATCGGCATCGTCAGGGTCGAAACCGCCGCGGTGGCGGTCGCGATGGGCATCGCGATCGTCTTCTCCATCGCGGACGAGAGCACCCGGCTCGTCGTGACCGCACTGATCTCCGCCGCGATGGGCGCCCGCAACGTCGCGATCAGGCGACTCCGCGTCCCGGAGATGCGGACGACCGTGATGACGCTGGCGATTGCCGGCCTGGTCTCTGACGAGGCCGAGCATCGCAACACGCCCGCGGACCGGCGCATGCTGGGCGGCATCGTGGCGTTGCTCGCGGGCGCGCTCAGTGGCGGCCTGCTCGTCGCCCAGACCTCGGTCGCTGTCGCCCTGGGCGCCGTCCTGGTGGTTCAATCCCTGGCGCTGACGATCCTGGTCCGTCGTCTGCGGTCGGATAGCCCGCATCGCTTCGGGTAGCCGCCCGGGTCGGTACCGTTGAGCGCATGACGCCCGAGGACTGGATCGCGAAGTTCGCCGCCGCGGCCGGGGTCGAGCCGCCGCCGCCCGAGCAGGTCGATCAGATGCTGAAGCTCGCCTCGGTGGCGGCCCACTCCTCGGAGCGGATCGCGGCGCCTGTCGCCTGCTGGATCGCCGGCACCGCCGGCCTCGATCTGGATGAGGCGCAGCGGATCGCCGACGGGATCGGCGAGTAGCGGCCTCACTCCGGTGCGGCGCAGACCCGGCCGATGCAGGTCGCGAGGCGCCGGCTCAGCGATCGGAGCAGCTCCTCGCGCTCTGCGAGTGCGCGATCACCAGCCAGGTTCTCGAGCTCGTCCGGATCCTGGCGCAGGTCGTAGAGCTCGACGGATCCCGGCACGGTCTCGGCATAGAGCCAGTTCTCGGTGCGCACCCCCCGGAATCGCGGTCGCTCGAAGTGCTCCACCGCGAGCCCCGCACGCTCTCTGACGGCCTGCCGATCCTGGGCTTGCAGGGGCAGGCCGTCGAGCATGTAGTCGGGGGTGGCGCCGGTGGCGGCTGTGATCGTCGGCACCACGTCGATATTGCCCACCAGCGTGTTCTCCGTCATGCCCGATTCCAGTCCGGGCCCCCGGATCACGAGCGGGATCCGCAGGCTCGGCTCGTAGACCTCGTTCTTGCCGGTGAGCCGGTGCTCGCCGAGCAGGTAGCCGTGGTCGGAGGTGTAGACGAAGATCGTGTTGTCCAGTTCGCCGCTTTGCCGCAACTCCTTTATGAGCCCGCCGACCAGACGGTCGATGGCCAGCAGACTCTCCAGACGGCTGCGCCGTGCGCGGGCCAGCGCCGCGATCTCGTCGGCGGAGAGCCGCGGCTGCCGTTGCACTCTCGCCGGCTTGTCACCGAGGTCAGCTTCGTTGAAGGCGCCCCCACGGGGTAGAGGGTCGCTCTCGAAGCGGCCGAGGTCGCGCGGTGCGGGACGCGGATTGCGGGGCGCGTCCCTGGCCACGATTCCCTCCAGATGGGGAGCGTGGGTTGCGACGCTCAGATAGAAGGGCTTTCTGTGCGGAGCGGCCTCAGCCACGAAGTCCCGTGCCTTGTCCGCATAGACGTCGGTCGAGTAGTCCTCCGGCGCCGAGCCGTAGTCAACGAGCGTTCCGTTCTCGTTGAGCGTGTAGTCGTAGTTGCCGAACTCGGTGTGTCGGACCGGGGCCTGCCACTCGTCCCACCCGGGCGGCACCTCGAGCGGGTCGGTCCCTTTGTTCGGGTTGCCGTACTCGTTCAGATAGCGGCCGATGTGCGCCGTCCGGTATCCGGCTCGCTGCAGCCAGACCGGCAGGATCCGGTCGCCGCGCAGCCTGGTGTAGCCGCCGAGCGGGGCGGCGTTGGCCCGGACCCGGTGGTTGTGGGCGTAGCGGCCGGTGAGGAATGTCGCGCGCGAGGGGCAACACTGGGGCGTGGTCGCGATCGCCTGGGTGAAGTCGGTCCCGCGGGTCGCAAGCTCCCGGCGCACGTGCGGCATAAAGCGCAGGCTGTCGGCGCGCTGATCGTCGCTGATCACGAAGACAACGTTGGGCTGGTTGTCCGGGATCTGCACCGGCGCAGGTGGCGGCGGCCGCTCGCGGGCGGCTTGCGGCTCGGATCCGCCGGAGTCTCCGGCCGGGGATTCGTCGCCGCAACCCGCCACGAGGACGAGCAGCAGAGCTATCGCCGGCAGGGGCACGAGCAGTCGACGCGGTGAGAACTTGGTACGAGCCATCGCCGTCAGCATATGAATGCGGGATACTCACCCGGGGGTCGAGAGTCGCAACAGGAGGGCCGATGGCCACTACCGAACGAGTCACCTACTGCCGGATCTGCGAGCCGCTCTGCGGGCTGGTCGCCACTGTGACCGACGGTGAGCTGACGAAGCTGCGGCCCGACAAGGAGCACCCCCTCTCGAAGGGCTTCGCCTGCCCGAAGGGCATCGCGATGACCGAGGTCCACAACGACCCCGACCGCGTTCTTCACCCCCTCAAACGCCAGCCGGACGGCTGCTTCGAACGGATCCCCTGGCAGCAGGCGCTGGACGAGATCGGCGAACGCCTGGGGGAGATCAAGGGCGCGCATGGCGGCGGCGCGATCGGCTGGTACATGGGCAACCCCGGGGCGTTCAGCTACTCGCACCCGCTCTGGGTCAAGGGTTTCCTCGACGGGCTCGGCTCCCAGCACTACTACACGGCTTCCAGCCAGGATGTGAGCAATCGTTTCGCCGCCTCCTCGTTGCTGTACGGCTCGCCGTTCGTGTTGCCGATCCCGGATCTCGAGCGGACCGAGCTGCTGTTCATGGTCGGCGCCAACCCGATGGTCAGCCACGGCAGCGTGATGAGCGCGCCGCGGATCAAGGACCAACTGCACGCGATCACCGGCCGCGGCGGGCGCGTGGTCGTCGTCGACCCACGCCGGACTGAGACCGCGAAGGAGTTCGAGCACGTGCAGCTGCATCCGGACTCAGACGCGTGGATGCTGCTCTCGCTCCTCAACGTGATCTGCGAGGAATCCCTGCAGGATGCCGGCGCCACCACGTTCGAGGCTTCAGGGATGGACCGGCTGGCCGAGCTCGTGGCCGAGTTCCCGCCTGAGGAGACGGAGTCGCGCACCGGTCTCGCCCCCGACGATGCGCGCACCCTGGCCCGCGATATCGCAGGCTCCGAGCATTGCGCGATCTATGGCCGTACCGGGTCCTGCCTCGGCCGCAACGGGACGTTGGTCAGCTTCCTGCTCGATGCCCTGGCGTTGGTCACCGGCAACCTCGACAGCGAGGGCGGCTCGCTGTTCGGCGATCCGGCGATCCCCTTCGATCGCGTCGCCGAGCTGATCGGGGCCGGTACCTACGGCAAGGTGCGCTCGCGGATCGGCAACTTCCCCGAGGTATTGGGGGCACTGCCGGCCACCCTGATGGCCAAGGAGATCACGACTCCGGGTGAGGGTCAGATGAAGGCGTTGTTCGTCTCCGCCGGCAACCCCGCCCTCAGCGTTCCCAACGGCCCGGAGCTGGAGAAGGCGATGGAGGAGCTCGAGCTGAGCGTCGCCATCGACCTCTACGTCACGGAGACATCCAAGCACTGCGACTACGTGCTGCCGGCGACCACCTTCCTCGAGCGCGAGGACTTTCCGCTGCCCTTCCTCTCGCTGTTCACGACCCCGTTCATCCAGATGACGGAGGCGGTCGTCGAGCCGCGCGGGGAGGCTCGCCAGGAGTGGGAGATCATCGAGGAGATCTCCGACCGCGTCGGCGTCGTTCCCTCGTCCGTGCTCGCCGTGCGGCTGCTCGGCAAGGCCGGGATCAAGGTCTCGCCACGACGCCTGGTGGAGATGTTGCTGCGGATCGGCCGGGAGGGCGATCGGTTTGGTCTGCGGCCGAGCGGCCTGAATCTGAGGAAGCTGGGAGCGAGTCCGCACGGGATCGTCCTGGCGCCGGCCTGGGAGGCGGGAGCGCTCGCAGCCAAGCTGCGCCACGACGACAAGCTCGTGCACCTCGCCCCGCCGGAGATCGAGGCGGAGGTCGACCGTCTGCGGAGCGCGGCCGACTCCACTGAGGAGTTCCCGCTGCGCCTGATCGGGCTGCGCGAGCTGCGCTCGCACAACTCCTGGATGCACAACTCCGAGAAGCTGATGAAGGGCGAGCGGTTGCACACCGCGCGCATTCACCCCGAGGACGCGGAGGGGCAGGGCATCGGCGATGGCGACGGGGTCCGGCTCAGCTCACCCCATGGCGAGGTCGAGCTGATCGCCAAGCTCACCGACGAGGTCAAGCGCGGCACGGTGGCGGCCCCGCACGGCTGGGGCCACGCCGGCGGCTGGCAGACGGCGAACGCGGCGGGCGGCGCCAACATCAACCGGCTCGCCTCCTCGGAGCCCGAGGACCTCGAGACACTGGCCGGGATGGCTTTCCTAAACGGGATACCGCTGCGGATCGACCGTTTGCAGGCCCGGGCCGGGGAGCGGACCGAGGCGCCCGGCGTCCCGATCGCGAACTGAGAGGAGTAACCCCAAGTGCTCGATCTTGACGTCCAACTTCTGACTCTCGCCGCGGGTGCGGCCGTGATGGTGATCGCCTGGCTGGCCAGCGTCGGGATGGAGGATGCCTCGGTGGCTGACATCGCCTGGGGCATGAGCTTCGTGGCGATCGCCTGGACGGCCCATCTGGTCGGTGACGGCGCATCCGAGCGCAGCCTGTTGATCGCCCTGCTGGTCACGATCTGGGGCCTGCGCCTGTCCGCCTATATCTGGTGGCGCCACGACGGCGAGGACAAGCGCTACGTCGAGATGCGCGAGAAGCAGGGGAGTGGCTCCTTCGCGCTGCGCAGCCTCGGCTCGGTCTTCCTACTGCAGGCGGGAATTGCCTGGGTCGTCTCGATCCCGGTTCAGGTTGCCGCGACCGACCCGACTCCCGTGCTGCTCGGCGCCTTCGCGATCGTCGGCGCGGCGGTCGTGTTGGTTGGGATCGGGGTGGAGGCGATCGCCGATTTCCAGCTCGCCGCGTTCCTCGCTGGGAAGGACTCCTCCGGCAAGGTCATGGACCGGGGCCTGTGGCGGTACTCGCGCCATCCGAACTACTTCGGCAACGCGACCCTCTGGTTCGGGGTCTGGCTGATCGCGCTCGAGTGCGGCTCAGCCTGGTGGACGATCGTTGGGCCGCTGGTCATGCTCGTCTTCTTGCTCAAGGTCTCCGGCGTGGCGCTGACGGAGAAGTCGATCGGCAGCCGCCGGGCGGGCTACGAGGAGTACCAGCGGCGGACGAGCAGCTTCGTGCCGCTGCCGCCCAAGCCTGAACGCTGAGGCAGGAGTACCCTCGGAACGACAGGCGATCACCGGTACCGCACAGGAGGACGAGATGGACGAGCAGACTGCAACAGCGATGAAGCAGGGGGCTCGGGTCACCTGGGCCAGCGGCGACTTCGATGAGGTCGCCAAGATGATCCTGCCGGTTGGGACGGCGCTCGTCGAACGCGTCGGGGTGGGCGCGGGTCAGGACGTGCTCGACATTGCGGCGGGCACCGGGAACGCGGCAGTCCCCGCCGCCGAGACCGGCGCTGCCGTCGTGGCGTCGGACCTGACGCCCGAGCTGTTCGTCGCGGGTCGCCGCAACGCGGAGAAGGCCGGCGTCGAGATCGATTGGGTGGAGGCCGACGCCGAGGCGCTGCCCTTTGACGACGCCAGCTTCGACATCGTGCTCTCGACCTTCGGGATCATGTTCGCGCCGCGACACGAAGTGGCCGCGGCCGAGGCGGTGCGAGTCCTGCGACCAGGTGGCCGTCTCGGCTTCGCGTGCTGGCGTCCCGATGGCCAGATCGGCAAGTTCTTCGCGACCATCGGCTCGCACATGCCCGCCCCGCCCGAGGGATTCCAGTCCCCGCCCATGTGGGGCATGCGGGAACACGTTTCGTCGCTGTTTGAGGGGAGTGGCATCCGGCTCGAGTTCCACGACGACGAGGTCGCGTTCGAGTTCGATTCCTCCGAACACGCGGTGCGCATGTACGAGGAGAAGTTCGGCCCGATCGTCAAGGCACGCGAACTGCTGGAGCCGGAGGGCAAGTGGGAGGCCCTGCGTGCCGATCTGCTCAGCCTCTTCGAGTCGGAGTCCGAGCCCCGGGACGGTGGAATCACCTACATCGGTGAGTACCTGACGACCATCGGCACCAAGGGCGGCTGAGCCCGCGCCGTTCGGCGATCAAGGGCTGAACACAGCCCGATCACACCGCGGGCCACCGCTGTGAAAAGCTGATCCGGACAGAGTCGAGGAGCAACGACGGGATCGCCACGGCATTTCCGTCCGGATGAGAGGAGTCGCACTGTGCAGATCGGGATGATCGGGCTGGGCCGAATGGGAGCCAACATGGTCAGGCGCCTGATGCGCGACGGGCATAAGTGCGTGGTCTACGACCTCAACAGCGATGCGGTCGCCGAGCTGGCCGGTGAGGGCGCGACCGGCGCCGACTCGCTGGCTGACCTCGTCGGCAAGCTGGAGCCCCCGCGAAACGTGTGGATCATGGTTCCCGCCGGCTATGTGCAGGGCACCGTGGACGAGCTCGCGGAGCTGCTGGAGCAGGGCGACGCGATCATCGACGGCGGCAACTCCTACTACCGCGACGACCTCGACCGATCGACTGCGCTGAAGCCGCAGGGCATTCACTACCTCGACGTCGGTACCTCGGGGGGCGTCTTTGGCCTCGAGCGGGGCTACTGCCTGATGATCGGTGGGCCCGACGAGGCCGTTACCCGGCTCGATCCGATCTTCGCCACGATCGCCCCCGGCATTGAAGGCGCTCCGGATCGGACCCCGGGACGCTCCGGGGATGCGACCCCCTCCGAGAACGGCTACCTGCACTGTGGTCCCTCGGGCGCCGGCCACTTCGTGAAGATGGTCCACAACGGGATCGAGTACGGAGTGATGGCCGCCTACGCCGAGGGTCTCAACATCATCAAGAACGCCAACGTCGGCGATGCCGATCACGAGATCGACGCCGAGACGGCGCCGCTGCGCGACCCCGAGTACTACCGCTACGACGTCGACATCAAGGAGGTCGCCGAGGTCTGGCGGCGCGGCTCGGTAATCGCCTCCTGGCTGCTCGACCTGACGGCCGCGGCGCTCGTCGACTCTCCCGACCTCGAGGACTTCGGCGGCCGGGTCTCCGACTCGGGCGAGGGACGCTGGACGCTGCACGCGGCGATCGACGAAGGCGTGCCGGCGCCGGTGCTCTCCACGGCGCTGTACGAGCGCTTCTCCTCGCGCAACGAGGACGAGTTCGCGAACAAGCTGCTGAGCGCGATGCGCAAGCAGTTCGGCGGCCACGACGAGAAGCCCGCAGGCGGAGGTTCCTGAGTTGGCCGCAACCGCCGAGACGCAGCTGCCGCCCCCGTCCGGTTCCGCAGGCTCAGGAGGGGAACTCCCCGACCCGCACGTCGTCGTCCTCTTCGGAGCCGGCGGCGATCTCGCTGCTCGCAAGCTGATACCCGGGTTCTTCCATCTGCAGGCAGCGGGCCTGTTGCCGGAGCAATGGCGACTCGTGGGTACCGCGGGGCAGGACTACGACGATCAGGCCTTTCGCGAGCACGCGCGCGAAGCCGTCGACGAACACGGCAGGCTCGGCCTCGCCGAGGGCGACTGGGAGAGCTTCGCCGCCCGGCTCAGCTACGTGCCGATCTCGGCCGGGAGTGAGAGGCTCGGCGAAGCGGTTGGTGCGGCTCGCGCATCGCTGGGCGGGACCCCTCGCCTCCTGCACTACCTCGCGGTGCCGCCGGCGGCCTTCGACGACGTGACCAGGACGCTGGCCGAGCTCGAGCTGACCGGGCCCGAGTCCCGCGTGATCATGGAGAAGCCCTTCGGCCACGATCTCGCTTCCGCGCAGGAACTCAACGCGCTTCTGCATCAGCACTTCGACGAGGTACAGATATTCCGCATCGACCACTTCCTCGGCAAGGAGGCGGTGCAGAACGTGCTCGCACTGCGTTTCGCCAACGGTCTCTTCGAGCCGATCTGGAACCGGACCAACGTCGAGTACGTGCAGATCGATGTCCCGGAGACACTCTCCATCGGTACCCGCGCCGGGTTCTACGAGGGCACTGGTGCCTACAGGGACATGATCGTCACCCACCTGCTACAGCTGCTCAGCTTCGTCGCCATGGAGCCGCCGGCACGCCTCACCGCCGAGAACCTGGTGACCGAGAAGCGCAAGGTTTTCGACTCGATCAAGCCAATCGAGCCCGACCACGTCGTCCGCGGTCAGTACGCCGGGTACCTCGACGCTGAGGGGGTCGATGCCGACTCCGAGACCGAGACCTTCGTCGCGCTGAGGGTAGAGATCGATAACTGGCGCTGGGCCGGCGTGCCGTTCTATCTACGCACTGGCAAGTGCCTGGCCGAGTCGCGGCATCTCGTCGCGCTCGACTTCCACGAGCCGCCGATGAAGATGTTCCCAGGCGAGGTCCAGCATCAGGGAGCCAATCAGCTCGTCTTCGAGTTCTCCGAGCCGGGCGAGATCACCGCCGACTTCCAGGCCAAGGTGCCGGGCCCGACGATGGAACTCGGGCCGGCGCGAATGACGTTCCGCTACGCGGACAGCTTCTGCGCCGACAACCAGCTCGAGGCCTACGAGCGGTTGATCCATGACGCGATGATCGGCGACGGGACACTCTTCACGAGGGCCGACGGGATCGAGCGCCTCTGGGAAGTCAGCGAGCCGGTGCTGGCCGATCCATCGCCGATCCACATCTACGAGCCCGGCGGTTGGGGTCCGAAGCAGGCGTCAGAGTTGCTCGGGCCGCATCGCTGGCGGCTGCCGGAGGCTTGAGAAACTGCGACCGAGCGATCAAACGAGACGATCAGGAGCGTGAGCGAGATGAATCCGAACCAGGAACTGCACGACGCCGGCCAGAGCATCTGGATCGACTCGATTACCCGCGAGATGGTCAACAGCGGCACGCTGAAGCACTACATCGATGATCTTGCGGTCACTGGCCTGACGTCGAACCCGTCGATCTTCGACAAGGCTCTGCAGGGCTCCGCCGACTACGACGCGCAGATCCAGGAGCTGCTCGACGCCGGCCGCAGCGGCGAGGACCTCTTCTTTGAGCTTGCGATCACCGACCTGCAGGCCGCAGCCGATCTGTTCGCCAGGGTTCACGAGGAGACCGACGGGGTGGATGGCATGGTCTCTCTCGAGGTCTCGCCCGAGCTCGCCTACGACACCGACAAGACCACGGCCGCCGCTGCCGATCTGGCTGCTCGCGCCGACCGTCCCAACCTGTTCATCAAGATCCCCGGCACCGAGCAGGGCCTGCCCTCGATCCACGACACGATCGCGGCGGGCATCCCGGTCAACGTGACGCTGCTCTTCGACCAGCACCAGTACCTGGCCCAGTCCGACGCCTATATGCGCGGCATCGAGGACCGGATCGAGAACGGGCTCGATCCCGCGGTCACCTCCGTCGCCTCGATCTTCGTCAGCCGCTGGGATGTGGCGATTGCGGGCAAGGTTCCGGACGAGTTAGCCGATGGGCTCGGGATCACGGCCTCGGTCAAGACCTACGCCGTCCACAACGAGGTCTACGAAAGCGAGCGCTGGCAGAAACTGGCCACCAAGGGCGCCCGCCCACAGCGCCTGCTGTTCGCCTCGACCTCGACCAAGGATCCGAGCTGGGACGACACTCGCTACGTCAAGGCTCTCGCCGCTCCCGACACCGTCAACACGATGCCGGAGGAGACGGTGCTCGCCTTCGCCGACCACGGCGAGGTGGGGGAGATGGTCCCGCCCGACGGCGGCGATGTGGACGCCCGGCTGGCCGCCTACGAGGAGGCCGGCATAGATGTCGATGCGCTCGGCGCCCAGCTGCAGACGGAGGGAGCCGAGAAGTTCGTCGCCAGCTGGACCGACCTGCTCTCCTGCATCGAGGGCAAGACCTCCGACGTCGCGGCCGCAGGCTGAGAGGGATGCCGGGCGATCCACGCGAGCTGCCCAGCTGGGCAGCACTCGGCTCGCACTACGCCGAGCTCGAAGGCCGGCACCTGCGCGAGCTGTTCGCCGAGGACGCCGAGCGTGGCCCGCGCTTCACCGCTGAGGGCGCCGGCCTGCGGCTCGATTACTCCAAGAACCGGATCACGTCCGAGACACTCGAGCTGCTGCTGTCGCTGGCGCGCGAGGCCGGGCTCGAGGAGCGGCGCGAGGCGATGTTCGGTGGCGTCCACATCAACTCGACCGAGGACCGGGCCGTGCTCCACGCGGCCTTGCGGCTGCCGCGGGATGCGGAGCTCGAGGTCGACGGGGTGGACGTCGTCGCCGAGGTGCACGAGGTGCTCGACCGCATGGCCGCCTTTGCCGAGCGCCTGCGCAGCGGCGAGTGGAAGGGACAGACCGGCGAGTCGATCAACGCGGTCGTCAACATCGGCATCGGCGGCAGCGACCTCGGCCCGGTGATGGCCGAGCGAGCCTTGCGCTTCTACGCCAAGCGTGACCTGAGCGTGCGCTTCGTCAGCAACGTGGACGCGACCGACTTCGCCGAGAAGACCCGCGACCTCGATCCGGCCCGGACCCTGTTCATCATCGCTTCGAAGACGTTCACGACGCTCGAGACAATGACCAACGCGCACACCGCCCGCGAGTGGCTGCTCGCCGGAGTCGGCGGAGACGAGGCGGCGATCGCCCGCCACTTCGTCGCACTCTCGACCAACGCCTCCGAGGTCGCCGCCTTCGGCATCGACACCGAGAACATGTTCGGCTTCTGGGACTGGGTCGGCGGCCGCTACTCGATGGATTCGGCGATCGGGCTCTCGACGATGCTCGCGATCGGCCCCGAGGCCTTCGGCGAGATGCTCGCCGGCTTCCACGAGATGGACGAGCACTTCCGCACGGCGCCGCTGGAGCAGAACCTGCCCGTGCTGATGGGGCTGCTCAGCCTCTGGTACGCGGACTTCTTCGGAGCGCAGACGGTCGCGGTGCTGCCCTACGAGCAGTACCTGGAGCGCTTCCCCGCCTCCCTGCAGCAGCTGACCATGGAGTCGAACGGCAAGCACGTGCGACTCGACGGCGCCCGCGTGGAGTACGCGACCGGGCCGATCTTCTGGGGCGAGCCGGGCACCAACGGCCAGCACAGCTTCTACCAGCTGATCCACCAGGGAACCCATCTGATTCCCTGTGATCTGATCGCCTTCGCCAAGGGTCTCAACCCGATGCCCTCGGGCGACCACCACGACAAGCTGGTGGCCAACGTCTTCGCCCAGTCAGAGGCGCTCGCCTTCGGCAAGACCGCCGACGAGGTCCGGGCAGAGGGCGTCGCCGGGGATCTGGTGCCCCACAAGACGTTCGAAGGCAACCGGCCGACCAACACGATCCTGGCGGAGCGGCTCGACCCACGCACCCTGGGCCGGCTGGTGGCGCTGTACGAGCACTCGGTCTTCACCCAGGGCACGATCTGGGGCGTCAACAGCTTCGATCAATGGGGCGTCGAGCTCGGCAAGGTCCTGGCCAGGCGGATCATCCCCGAGCTCAGCGACGCCGACGAGCTGGAGCACGACAGCTCCACCAACGCCGGCATCCAGTGGTACCGCGACCACCGCTGAGCAGCTGATCCTGAGCTGCCGGCCCCGAGACTGCTCAGCGGACGAGTAGCGCGGCGCCGATCGCTCCGCCCAGGTCGCCCAGGGCGGCGATCTCGAAGGCTGGGGGACGGTCAGCGTTGAAGAGGTTCTTGTGCATGCGGCGCTCGATCTCGGGGCCGAGTTCGGGGCCGAAGCGGATCCCGAGGCCGCCGCCGAGGACCACGGCCTCGACGTCGAGCAGGTTGACCGCGGAGGCGATTCCGGCGCCGAGGGCCTTGACGGCGCCGTCGAGCAGCTCCTCGGCGAGCTCGTCGTCGTGCTTGTGGGCCTTGGCCCAGACGCTGCTGGTGAGCCGGTCCTTGCCCTTGTCCTCCATCACATCGAAGAGGATCGTCTTGCGGCCCTTCTTGTGTTCCTTGCGCGCCCGCGCCTCCATGGCCGCCCGTCCGGCGTAAGCCTCCACGCAGCCCTTGTTGCCGCAGGGGCAGCGCCGACCGCCGCGCTTGACGACCATGTGGCCGATCTCGCCCGCCGCGCCGCGCCCGAGCCAGTCACGGCCTCGGAGAATGATCCCTCCGCCTACGCCCGTTCCCCAGAAGACTCCGAGCAGGGACTTGCGGCCCTTGCCGGCGCCCAGGCGAACTTCCGCGGTTGTCGCAACCTGGACGTCATTGCCCAGGGCCACCTGTGTGCCGAGCGCCCCGGAAAGCTCGCCGGCGAGATCGAACGTGCCGAGCCATCCGTCCAGGTTGCGGGCGCCGGTAACGGTTCCGGCCTCCTCGTCCACCGCACCGGGGGAGCCGACGCCGACGCCCGCCAACTCAGCGGTCTCGAAGTCGGCCTGCTCAGCGGCTTCCCGCAGACAGGCGGCCATCGCAGTCGCGATCGCCTTCGGGCCGCCACCCTCGCGCGGCGTCTGCCGTCGCGCCTCGCCGAGCACCGTGTTGCTGCCGTTGACGATCACGGTCTGGATCTTGGTACCGCCGAGGTCGATGCCCCCGCGTGCCGTTGCCTTGGGACTCACAACGAGCAATCTACGTGGCTCGCGCGGAGCACGCTGTGACCGCAGTAGGGTGCGCCACGGAAGCGGTCATGAGCAGGAGGAAGAAATGATCAGCAAGCTTGATTTCGTCGGTGTTCCCTCAGAGGATGCGGATCGTGCACGCGCCTTTTACGTCGAGACGCTCGGCCTGCGTCCCGACGATCACTCCCAGTACGAGTGCTGGGTCGGCGAGACCTGCCTGGGCATCTGGGAACCGGGCAAGTTCGGGATGCCCTTCTCCCCGCAGAAGAACGGTCACCTGGCCCTGCACGTCGACGACGTGGCCGCTGCAAAGGCCGAACTGGAGGCGAAGGGGGTCGAGTTCATGGGCGAGATCATGGACACGGGCGTCTGCCACATGGCGTTCTTCAACGATCCCGACGGCAACGATCTGATGCTGCACAGCCGCTACGCCCTCTACGAGGACTAGCTGCGAAGCACGGCGCGACAGAGGCAGCCGTCGACGCCGGGTAGATCGAGCGGCAGGCAGAGCAGCTCGTAGGCGCCCGGCTCGACGGCCCTCAGGTCCAGGCCCTCGAGTGCGACGACCGGCTGCTCGGCGCCGAGCAGTGCCTCGTGGGCGTCGTGGTCGCCGATCGAGAGGTAGTCGATGCCGACCAGGCGGATGCCGCGCTCGAGCACCCAGGCGGCGCCATTCCCGTCGAGGCGGATGAAGTCGTGGGTGAACTCGTCCTGGTTCCAGAGCTGTGAGTTGGTGCTCTTCAGGAGCAGGCGCTCCGTCCCCGCCGGGACCGCGCACTCCTCGAGGCAGACCGCGTCGATGGGCTCCAGGCCACGGTCAGGGATCGCTACGACCTCACAGGGGCCCACCATCGCGCTGAGATCGAGCTTTTCGACGCCGCCGGCGCCGGTAAAGAAATGGCTCGGACCGTCCACGTGGGTGCCGGTGTGGGCGCCGAGGCTGAGCTTGCTGACGTTCGCCCCCGCCCCGTCGGTGATCGCGCTGTCGAGGGCGATCTCAACGCCGGGGTTGCCGCGATAGATCGGCATCGCCGAGCGGATCGGGACCGAGATGTCGTGCAGGGTCATGCGGATCAGCGTATTCAAAGTGCCCGGCGCGGCGAATCCATAGAGTGACCGGGGGCGCGACAGAAGGAGATCTCCCTTGAGCTACGAGTCAGTCGACGAACTTGCTGTCAACACGGTCAGGACCCTGGCGATGGACGCGGTGCAGAAGGCCAACTCCGGGCACCCCGGGACGCCGATGGGACTGGCGCCGCTCGGACACGTCCTCTACTCGCGGATCATGCACCACAACCCGGCCGACCCCGGTTGGCTCAACCGCGATCGCTTCGTGCTCAGCGCCGGGCACGCCTGCATGCTGCAGTATGCGCTGCTGCACCTCAGCGGGTACGACCTGACCCTCGAGGACATCAAGAACTTCCGCCAGCTCGACTCGCGCTGCCCCGGCCACCCGGAGTACGGGGTAACCGACGGGATCGAGATCTCGACTGGCCCGCTCGGCCAGGGCGTCGCCAACGCGGTCGGCTTCGCGCTCGCCGAGGCGATCATGGC
>JBBRAH010000039.1:0-27788 GCA_038206985.1 Solirubrobacterales bacterium | reverse complement strand
GGGCGCTTGAGGCCTCCCGCGCGGCCCTGGTAGACGTTGCCGAAGCGGTCCACGAGCGCGTTGTAGCCGATGTCGTTCCAGCCGTTGGCGTTGCGGTGGTAGCGGCAGATGCCGAGCACGATGCCGGGAGCCTCAGCCTCGCCGTAGGTGTTGATGCTGACGGTGTGATGGACCGCCGCGGCCTTGACCTTGCCGTAGTCCGCTTTCCCCCGTGGCTCGCAGCCACCCTTGCCGCGCGCTCCCCATTCGCCGCGCTTGACGATCTCGGGCTTGGGGGAGGAGCCGAACGCCTGCCCGCCACCAAAGACCGAGACCACGGCGGAGTTGACCGCGCCGCGCATTGCGTTGAGGACGCCGCCCGTCGGCGTCGCGTCCCCGGAGACGTTGACGTAGTGCAGATTGCCCTCGGGGCGGCCATCCCGGCTGCGGACCTGGACCTCGTTGCTGCCGCCGGTGTAGAGGGGGTCGCCATTGCCGATCGTCACCCAGTCGCTCCATTCGCCGCCGTCCTCACGGACGCGCAGTTCAACCTCGTCCATGTCTCCGGCAATGCCGACCAGATCGAAGCGCTGCGGTGCCTTGACCACAGGGCTGAGGAATTTGACCGGCCCGTGCTGCGCCTCTTCGGTGTCGCCAGGGCTCTCGGCAGCGGCATCGCCTGCGGCCGCTCGCGCCGCGGGAGTCGCGAGGCGCTCGAGCTCGGGCAGCGGCTGCACGAAGTCCACGGCCTCGGGCATATAGGGGTCGGTCGAGAGCGCAGGAGCCGCCAACCACAGCATCGCTGCGGTGACGATCAGCCCCAGGAGGACCCCGGCCGTTTTCAAGCTTCTCCTCAGCATCGTGTTAGCAGTGCCTCACCATTGCACGAAACACGGCCCGGCACGCGAAGTATCGGATGGTGGCACCGAAGTCGGGTTTCGCCCGAAGGTGCAGGAGTTCCTGCAGGACGACGCCCAGTCAGGACGACGCCAGGGCGCTACTGAAGCGCGATCGGCTCGGGGCCGCGACCGCGAAACGCCTCGCGGAAGCCGCGAATCGCCGTGATCGTCTCCGCGTCCACCTCGTCGCAGCCGAGCGTCTGGCGCCAGGCAGTGGCGGCGACTGTGTAGGGCTGATCGTCGTTGGGGAAGATCAGTACGCCGGGACGGCTCTGGTCGTAGATCCCGAGCAGCTCCTCCTGCTGCTCCTCAGGCAGATCCGCGTGGTACTGGATCTCGATCCGGCCGTGCTCGAGCGAGTGAATGAAGTTGAGTGGGCTCGGGGCGGTGGTGTAGGCGCCGTCGGCGAGAGGGTCCGGAAGGTGATCGCCCGAGGTCGGAGGGCTGGCCTCGTAGTCGGGGACGTCCGCGTTCTGGCCGAGGTGGGTGTTGCCCTCGTCCTCCTGGTCGAGGAGCAACTCGCAGTTGGCGGCGTCCGCCAGAGTCTGGACCGTGCTGACGTCGCCGCCGACCACACCGGTGTCGTCATCGGAGACCGACGCGCTGCTGCGGTCGTCGATCTTCAAGTCGTCGGGGACGACGCCAAAGAGTGTGTTGACCCGCTCGTTCTCGCCGGCCTCGACGTTCGTGCCCTGGCTGTCGCCGCCGCCGCCGGCGATCACGACCACGATCCCTACGACCACGGCGAGCGTGATCAGCCCGGCCACGGTGTAGCCGAGGATCAGCCGCTTCCGGTCCTGCGAGGAATGCTGCTTCTCCGCGGCCTCGCGCTCGCGGCGCAGGCGCTCCTTCTCTTCCTTACGGCTAGCCATCGGGGTGAGAGGCTAGTACACGAAAGGGTTCGGCCCGTCCGCTCAGGCTGCGGCCGGCATGTCACGCTCACCGGCGTGGACGTCGGCGAGGAAGCCGGCCAGCTCCTCGTTGAGCCGCTCGGGACGGAGGCGCCACTCGACTATCGAGTTCGCATCGATCAACCGCGCTTCGGGCATCTCCCGCACGAGCTCGTCGGAGTCGCCGAAGGGATGGATCGGATCGGAGGGATGCCCGACCACCAGTGCCGGGACCTCGATCCCGGCGCGCTCGGCGTGTGGCGGGCAGGTCCGGCCGAGGAGCAGGCCCTGCAGGACCAGTGCGGAGCTGTGGGGATCGCGCCGCAGCCAGTCGAGGCCGATGTCCACGAGATGGTTGCTGCGCGGGATGCGCCGCGCGGCCCCGGCCGCGATCCGTAGCAGCGGTGCGCCGAATTCCGAAGCGACCAGCACAGGCGTGAAGGCGACCGCGACCGCGACGAGGGCGTTGTCCAGCACCGGCATCTCGATGAACAGCCCGCGGGCACGGTCAGGGTCGGAGACACCGAACTCCAGTGAGACGTTGGCGCCGAGCGAGGTGCCGCCGACAACGGCCTGCTCGATACCGAGATGATCGAGCAGGGCCACGACCTGCTGCGCGAAGGCCGGCATCGCGTAGAGGCTGCGGTCGTCGGGCGAGTCGCTGCCACCGTGGCCGAGCAGATCCACGCAGACGACGCGGTAGCCGCGGCCCGCGATCTCCGGCGCGAGGCGGGCGAACATGCCGCTGTTCATCAGCAGGCCGTGGATCAGGACCAGAGTGCGCTCGCCGGAGCCATAGGAGCGGTAGGTGATGCGGCTGCCCTGATAGTCGAAGCTCCCGGGTGTTCCCACCTCGCTGTCAGGCCCTGCGCTCATCACGGCGCCGTGATCCTGTCGCTGCCGGCCCGCTTCCAGGGCTCGGCCGCCTTGAGCGCCCCGAGTACGGCGTGGGTGGAGTCGGCGTGATTGAGGGTGTAGAAGTGGATCCCGTCCACCCCGGCGGCGAGCAGCTCCTCGCACTGGCGCGCCGCATAGGCGATCCCGAAGGTGCGCTCGGCGACCGGATCCCCCTCGCAGGCGGCGAGGCCGGCGTGGATCGCGTCGGGAATGCGCGCGTCGCAGATCGAGGCCATGCGCTGGATTCCGGCGTAGGTCCGCACGGGCAGCACGCCGACGAAGATCGGTACCTCGACGCCGCCCTCCCGCACCCGCTCGAGCCACTCGAAGTAGACCGAGTTCTCAAAGAAGAGCTGACTGATCAGGAACTCGGCACCCGCGTCCACCTTCTGCTTGAGGTAGTCGATGTCGGCCGCCTCCGAGCTGGCCTCGGGGTGGACCTCCGGAAAGCATGAGCCGCCGATCCCCCAACCGAAGCGCTCGCGGATAAAAGCCGCCAGCGCAGCCGAGCCCTCCAGGCCGTCCGGCACCACCTCGAAGGCGGACTCGCCGGCGGGTGGGTCGCCGCGGAGCGCCAGCACGTTCTCGATGCCCTCCTGCTCGAGCCGGCGCAGCAGTGCTTCGAGCCCGTCGGCGGTCTCGCCGACGCAGCTCAGGTGGGCCATCGTCTCGATCCCGAACTCGTCCTGGATGCGTGAGGAGATCTCGACCGTGCCATCGCGGGTGGAGCCCGCGGCTCCGTAGGTAACGGAGACGAAATCGGGGTCGAGCGACTTCAACTGCTCGACATTGGCGAACAGGGTCGCGACCCCCTCGTCGTTCTTCGGCGGGAAGAACTCGAACGAGAAGGAGGGTCCGCTCTTGCTCAGCAGGTCGGGAATCCGCATCGCGTGATCGTAATGGGCCGGAGCAGGTGCCGGCCGCGCTCAGCGCTTGCCCGGGCGCGGCCGGAAGCTGACCCGCTGTTTCGAGAGGGTCGCGCGCCGCACGTCGGAGCCGCAGAAGGGGACGCTGTTCCACTGCTTCTTCGAGAAGGCCTTCGTGTAGTCGGCGTAGTTGGGAGAATCGGGATTCTCGCTCTGGCTGTAGCTGACCAGGGTGCCGACGTCCACGGGGCACTTGCCGGCGACGAACTGGGCGGACATCACGAAGCTCGAGCCGTGCACCACATCCGGGTAGCCACCTGCTTCGGGCTGCCAGGGAGCGCTGATCGCGTTGAACACGCCGAGGCCGCCGGGCCCTCCGTGGATCGGGATCTTCTTGCCGTTGCGCAGCTCGTACTGGTAGCCGCGCAGGCCGGCGTCCAGCGGCATCCCCGCGCTCTGCAGGTCCGTGACCGCGTCGGCGAGGGCGACCCCGACGAGCGGGTTGGCTACGTTCAGGCCGCGCGGGGTGTTGACCGGTGAGTTGGCGTTGAACGGGGTCCTGAAGAGCGTCTCCGAGCCCGGTGTGATCGAGCCCTGCAGGCCGGTCGGCACGCTCCGGAAGTTGCCCAGCACGTTGGAGGCGAAACGCCGGAAGAGGATCGCGCCGTGCGCGTCGAGGTCGTCGGTGAGGTTCCAGCCGGCGAGCACGCCACAGGCGTCCGAGACATCGACCGGCCCGGAGTTACCCACCAACACGCCGCCCGGCGCCAGGTTGCAGAGGCTGACCAGATCGTCGCGCCACAACTCGCCGAGGTACTGACGGTTGGCGAACAGCACGTCCTGGAGGCGCTTGCGGTTGAAGCCGGTCCCGGGGAGCCCGTCGGTGCCGGCCATCCGCTCGGCGACCTGGACGAGGCCTAGTCGCGTGCGGTAGGTGCGCTCGGCCTTCTCGATCCCGATGATCCGGTCGTAGCCCGTCAGCGGCGCCTCGGGGTTGGTGAGCCAGTGGCTGTCGTTGCCGTTGTGCACGTAGTCGTCGCGGAACTGGGTCGGCACCTCGTCGGGCGCGAAGGTCCCCGGGGCGACGGCGTCGGGGTCCTCGGCCCAGTCACAGGTGGAGTCGGCGCCATTGAGCACCGGCAGGCCGAGGACGCTGTAGACGGGAGCGAGCACGTTGCAACGGGCGGCCAGCTCGTCGGGCACATTCGGGATCGCGCCCTGCATCGAGTAGTAGCTCTCACCCTTGCTGTCGGCGGCGAGCGAGTTGACCCAGGGGATGCCCTGGTATTTGCGCTGGATCCGGTCGTACTCGCGGACCGTCTGGGCCTTGTCGTTCTCGAAGAAGTGGTTCAGGTAGCGGAAGTTCGTCGCGTTGACGTCCTTGAGGGCGAAGCCGGTGGCTTCGGTCCAGGGCAGCGGGATCCCGACGAGGTTGTCGATCATCGGCCCGTACTCGGTGGAGTAGATCGTCGTGCCCTGCCGGCTCTTGCCGCTGCCGGTCTTCACCGGGACGCTGACCTTCGTCGCCTCCATCGGCTTGACCTGGCCGTCAACGACGTAGGAGTGGGGATCGCCGGGCGCGAGTGTGAGCTGGAAAGGGGTAAAGCGCCAGGCGGTCGCCACGGTGTGCGACCAGGCCAGCCCGCGCGTGTTGCCGATCAGGATCAACGGTACGCCCTGTAGCGACGCGCCGGAGACGTCGAGCTCGCCGGGGATCTTCAGGTGCGCCTGGTAGAGCCGCTCGCCCCCGTCCCAGGGGAAGTGCGGATTGCCGAGGACCAGACCCTTGCCGTTGGCGGTCGTCTCACCGCCGAACCCGTAGGCGTTGGAGCCGATGTCGGGCTGCAGGGCCTCGAGCCCCTTGCCGCTCTCGAGCATCCGGTTGCGCTTGGCGTCGAGCTCCGTAGCCTCGGCCGCGGAGACGGGCGCCGCGTTGGCGATCCCGTTGATCACGGCACCCGAGGAGGCGAGGATTCCGAGCTGGTAGAAGCGCCGGTAGACGTCCTTCTGGCGGATCGGCCGCACCCACTTGGCGCCGCGGCAGCGCGGGTCGGGCAGGTTGTTGACACCGGTTTCGCGTAGGTAGGCGTTGTAGCCGGCGACGTAGCCCTTGACGCCGCGGCGAACGCCCTTCTTCGGGCCGAGCGGCGGCGGCAGGTTCATCAGCTTGCGGACTGTGTGCTGCTTCTCGACCCACTTGAAGTAGATGTCGGTATCGATGTTCTTGTAGGTCGTCCCGTTGCCGGAGAAGTAGTAGGTGTCGTCGGGGCCGAAGAACTTGGAGCGCTTCGCGGCGACGGTCACGTACTCGTTGGCGATCGTGCAGAGATTGTCCTCGGCGTAGGCATAGGCGTAGCCGGCGGTGAGGCTCTCGATGTCGTGGGCCTTGACATGCGGGATGCCGTACCCCGTGCGCCGGATCGTCGCGTGCAGGCGCTTGTTGCGCCTGGGCTTGCCTGACTTGCCGGCGGCGGGCACCGCGAGGTTCCCGCCCGACTCCGCGGCGGAGCCGGGGTCAGCGGCCGGCGCCGAGGCCGGCCAGAGTGCCACGGCTGCCAGCACGGCAAGGAGCGCGCCGACGGCTGCGATGTTCCGTGTCTCTCCGCCCATTCGGCGGCAGTCTAAGCCGAGATGTGGGCCGCCTGCGCCGGTTCGATCTATGCTCAGACGATGGGCGCGGGAGGCGCCGAGGGCGCGAGAACCGGGACCGAGGAGCGTGCGGTCGACGCCACCCGCGAGGAGAGCTTCCTGCTCGCCGCACCCGAGAAGCGCAGTGGGTCGGTGATTCGCTCGACGGCACTCTCGCGCGGGTCCGCAGGATCGAGCGGCCCACCTACGGCTACTACCTCGACCACCTCGTCGATGCGATCGCGACGGCTGCGATCGGCATCGGGCTCGGCCTCAGCCCGTTCATGCTGCTCTCGGTCGGGACGCTGATCGTCGTCGCCTACCTGATCCTCTCGATCAACGTCTACCTCGAGAGCTTCGCCTTCGGTCGCTTCAGCATCGGCTACGGCAAGATCGGGCCGACCGAGATCAGGCTGATCCTGATCGCCTCGAATACGGCCCTGGCCCTGCAGCTCGGCCTCGACTTCCGCCTCGTCGGCCTGGACCTGACCGTCTTCGACGTGGTCGGCTTGAGCATCGCGACGGTGATGATCATCCTGCTCGCCGGGCGCTCGTTCAAGAACCTGCGCGAGCTGGCCCGGGCTGAGCCGGCCGCCCGGCGCCGTCCGTGACGAATCGCCCGTCGGCGTGTAGTAGGGCCAGCGACCGGGTCGTTAGAGTGAGCCGACCACAGCGTCGACCATAGGAGCGGAGCAGCATGAACGATCTTGGACAGGGTGCCTACGAGCACGAGGCCACCGCAGCCGGTGGTTTGACCGCCGCGCGTAGCGATGTCGGCGCGCTCATGGGCCAGGTGATGTTCCTCGTCGCGGTGGCTCTCGGTTTTCTCGCACTCGGCAGCGTGATCGGCAAGGACATGACGCAGGGTGCTGCCACGGGCTGCTTCTTCGCCGGCTTCGGGATGCTGATCGTCGCCAACTTCGTCGAGCGCCTGCGGGTCGGGATGTTCGCGGTCGTCTGGCTTTACACGATCGCCCTGTTGCTCGGCCTCGGTCTGGCCCCGGCGCTGAACCAGTTGATGACGACCGATCCCGACGTGGTCTCGACCGCCGCGGGCGGCACCGCGCTGGCCACAGTAGGCGCCGGCGCGATCGGCTTCGCGATCAGCAAGGACCTGGCCGGCTGGATCAGGCCCCTGAGCTACGCGATCCTGGGTGCGGTCGCGATCAGCATCATCCTCTTGATCACAGGGACCTCGGCCCCGCCGGTCCTCAGCCTCGCGATCATCGTGATCTCGACCGGACTGATCACCGTCTACTTCAACTACCTGCGCAAGCACGCGACCGAGAAGGACGCTGTGTGGCTGGCGACCGGCATCTTCGTCGCGATCGTCAACATCTTCGTCTCGCTGCTGAACCTGCTCAGCGAGTAACGCCCGAGAGGCTCTAGGCGCGGGCGGGCAGGTCGATCGGCGGCCTGCCGGCCGCTGTGAGCTTGCGTTCCGCCCGGGCAACGTTGTCGTAGTGGGCGGCGCAGCGTCCGCGCGCGAGCCGCTTCGGTGAGAGCGGTCGGCTGAGCCGCAGGCCGTGGCAGGTGGCCTCGTAGGCGAGTTGCTGCCGGGCGCTCCAGCGCAGGTCGTAGTGCTCGCGAACCACCGGGGGCAGGCTGCCCCCAATGATCAGGTTGTGGGTGTCGCGAGCGAGCAAGCCCGCCGCCCCGAACGGGATCCGGAAGGCCACCCCGTGGCCGGTGAGCCGTGCCTCCTCGGTGAGGTGCATCTCCTCGCTGGCCAGCCGCCCCTTGAAGTAGGCCACGAAGGCAGCCCAGCTGCGGGGCGCCACCTCGGCCGGCATCCCGAACAACTCGCCGAAGCGGACCCAGTCGGCCCAGAAGGCGTCGAGCTCGCCGGGACCCATGCGGCGTACGAGGCGCTCGTAGAAATAGGCGGAGGAGTGGGCCGCGACCGCGATCGTCCAGAGCATCAACTCCGGATCGAAGGCGCTGTAGGAGGTCCCGGCCGGGTGCGGGCCGACCCGGGAGGGGAGGGAACCCTCCACGCGCCCGTGCATGCCGCGCACCACCGCAAGCACCTTGTCGGCCTCCGCGCGCGTGCCGAAGAAGATCGACTCGAACATCTTGGCGGTGACCGTGAGCCGCTTGAACGGCTGGTCGCGGTAGCGCGAGTGCTCGGCGGTGCCGATGTAGTTGCGCGCGTCGAGGGCGCCGATGAGTAGCGCGCGCTGCCCGTAGAGCAGGCCCACCGAACGCTCGCCCTGGACCCGTCGCAGCACCGACTCCCCCGAGGGGAAGTATCCGTCGCGGGATTCGCCGGCGGGCGCCATCAGCAACATCATTCTCTGCGATCGCGCCCGGCGGTGCAAGGGCCATCGGCCGCGCCGGCGGGCGCCGATAGGCTTGCCTTGGTGAAGCACGGCCTGGCGATCTTCCCGACCGAGGACTCGGCGCAACCCGCCGAGCTGGCGCGGGAGGCCGAGCGGCGCGGCTTCGAGTCGATCTGGTTCCCCGAGCACACCCACATCCCGGTCAGCCGGGATACTCCGTACCCGGCGGGTGGCGAGCTTCCGGAGGAGTACAAACGGATCTACGATCCGTTCGTCGCGTTGACGGCAGCGGCTGCCGCGACCGAGCGGCTGTTGATCGGGACCGGAATCTGCCTGGTCGTCGAGCGCGATCCGATCACGACCGCCAAGGAGGTCGCGACCATCGACCGGATCTCGGGCGGGCGCTTTCAGTTCGGCATCGGGGCGGGCTGGAACCGGGAGGAGATGGCCAACCACGGCACCGATCCCGGGCGGCGCTTTTCCCTGATGCGCGAGCGGGTCGAGGCGATGAAGGCGATCTGGACTAAGGATGAGGCCTCCTACTCCGGAGAGCAGGTCAGCTTCGAGCCGATCTACTCCTGGCCCAAGCCTCTGCAGAAGCCGCACCCGCCGATCCTCGTCGGCGGCAACTCCGACGGCGCGATTCAGCGGGCTGTGGACCTCGCCGACGGGTGGATCCCCAACCCCGAGACCAGACTCAGCCTGCTCGCCGACCGCTTCGGTGAGCTCGAGCGCCGCGCGGCCGAGGCTGGACGCGAGCGCATCCCGGTCACCTTCTATGGCGTCAAACCAGATCCCGAGGCCCTGGCCGCCTACGCTGCAGCCGGCGTCGACCGTGCCGTCTTCTATCTGCCGCCGCTCCCGCTGGCGGAGCTCGGCGGGCTGCTCGACCGTTATGAGGAACTCGCGGCCGGATAGACCCGGCCGTGCCGCTCAGGTGTGTTCGCCCTCGGGGTCCGCCTCGGGCGGGATCACGTCCTGATCGGCCGGAATCTCGATCGCCTCGAACTCGCCCGTGAGGCGCTCGGGCGGGAAGGCGACCTGGCAGAAGGCCCGGCCGAAGTCCGTGATGTGCACGCTGCGCCGGGTTGACTGGCCCTTGAAGATCGGCCCGCCCGCCCGCTTCATCGCGGCGGTCACCTCGGGCTGGGCCTCGACCACCTGGTAGATGTCCTCGCCCGGGATCGGATCGCGACGGATCGCGACCAGGCCGAGGCGCACGAGGTTGTCGAGGTAGGCGGAAACGAGCTCGGGTCGCAGGCAGCCTGCCTCGCTGCCGATCAGGCTCAGCCGCCGGGCGACCTCGCGGGCGCCGATCCCCAGCGGCGCCGCCTTGTTGATGTAGACGATCGCCTGCGGACCCTCGTTGACGAGCAGCGCGAGGATCCGTGCCTCGTCGGGGGCGAGCTGGTCGACGATCCGGTCGAAGCCGGGATGGATGCCACCTCCTTCGGCATCGACGTCGGCCGCCCGGTCGAACAGGGCCGCGCCCCTAACGCGTAGCGAGCGCGCCTGATCGGCGCCCTGCTGCGCACGGGCGAAGGAGTCCACGGCATCGTTGATCCGCCCGCTGCGGCTACCCGGGGCGTCGCGATCGACGACACCCAGCACCCGCCGCAGGTTGGCGACGGTCTCGTCGCGGACTTCATCGAGCAGCTCGGAAGCGGATTCGCCGGAGACCGCGGCTTCGCCCAGGCGTCGCGTCGCCTTCAGCGTGGTGCCGACGCCCCAGACCGCGCCGCGCGCCCAGGCGCCGACTGCGATCCGCGCCAGGCCGGGCACGGCGTCAATGGGGAAGGGGCCCATCGCGGCGTCCTCCTCTACTCGGTGTTCGGGTTGTTCGCTCATCAGACGTCCTCAAAGTCGCATCGATCCGTCGCTCAGAACACGAACGCTATCTGCAGACAGCCTGCGAGGAACCCGAGTACGGCTCCGAGCAGGATCAGCATCCACTCGTCCTCGACGATGGCGGTGCGCAGCATCTCGGAGAAATCCTCGGGCGGCAACTCCTGCATGCGCTGCTCGAGCAGCGTGTAGATCGCCTCGCTCTGGCTCTTGTTGAACTCCTCGTCGGCGAAAGGCTTCATCGTGTAGTCGATGGCCCCGACCGCCAACGCCTCCTGCACGGCGTCGTACTCGCGCGTGCCGAACGCGACCCGTACCGCGGGCTTGGCGATCCCCAGGGTACGGTCGATGGCGGGGCGCATCCGGTCGCTGATCAGCTTCCGGGTTCGGTCCGAGCGCCTGCCGTGCATCAGTTCCTTGCCGATGTTCTCGAGGTTGACGATGTCCTCGGCGATGATCCGCGAGTAGACGCCCGCCACCTCGGGCTGGCGGCGCAGGAAGAGGCCCTGGATCGTGAACGGTCCCACCTTCTTGGGCCGGACCGGCTCGAAGATAACGCGCAACGCGATCGCGTTGGTCAGATAGCCGACCACGATGCCACCCAGCGGCAGGATCCACCACGCCTCGAGGACGGCGAACAGCGGCACCTGGGGGAGCCCCAGCAGGAGGCCGAAGAAGAAGCCCGAGTTGACGATGAACTGCATCTCCTTCTCGCCGACCTCGAGGAAGATCCGGTTGGCGAGATGCGGCTGCTCCTCGATGCGGCGGATCACCATCAGCTTGATGTCGAGCAGCTGGTCCACGTTGTCGCCGATGTCGTCGGTGATCTCCTTGACGATGCTCGGCAGATGCGCGTCCAGACGCTTGCGCACCTCCTCCTTCATCTGCGGCGGCAGGTCGGCCCAGAGTTGCGGGTGCTCGCGCTCGATGATCGTCACGACAAGTTCCCAGATGTCGTCGCCCGAGGTGGCGACGATGTGGGCGGCGATCTTGTCGGGCTCGAGCCGATCGTAGAACTCGCTCGGGCTGCCCAGCTTGGCGATCCCCTTATCAACCGCGATCGAGCCCATCTTCGCGGCCCGCGAGGGGATGATCCCCTGCCAGCCGAGGCCACCGTGCGCCACGCCCGGGATCTGCCGGATCCTCTTCGGCAGATAGCTGTTGAGCAGGCCCAGCCCCGGAATCCGGAAGCCGACGAAATGCACCGGGTAGAAGAGCATCTTCACCGCCACCCAGTTGGTGACGTAGCCGATCGCCCCGGCGATGACAGGGATCAGCAACAGTTGCAGGTCGATCTCCATAGGCCGCGTCGATCCTACGGTGCGGCAGCGAAAGGGGGCAAGGGGAACCGCAGATGCCGGTCAGCCGCCCGCCGGCGGAATCAGGCCAATCGCCCGCTCCGCGAGAGCGGCGATAGTGAGGCTTGGATTGACGCCCGGATTGGCGGGTACCGCGGAGCCGTCGGTGATCAACAGGCGTTCGTAGCCGAAGGCGCGCTGCGAGCTGTCGACCACTCCGGAGTCTGGATCCGCGCCGATCACGGCCCCCCCGAGCAGGTGGGCGGTGCCGGGGGTGCCGAGCAACGACTCCATCAGGGAGCTCTGCGGGTAGCCCCCGATCCGCTCTGCAGCGCGCTCGGCGACCTGGTTCGCGATCGGAATGAAGTTGTCGGGCGGGGTGGAGTCCGGCTCGAGTTCCGTCTGCAGCGCGCCGAGCCGGCCCACTGGGCCCCGCCGGCGGCGAAAGCGCAACGCGGTGTCGGTCGAATGCATCACGGTGAAGATCACCGTGCGCTTCGACCAGCCCGGCAGGCGCCGGTGCGGCAGCCAGCGCCCCGGTCGCCCGGCGATGCCGCCGACCGCAGCGGTCGCACGGCGCAGCCTGCTCGAGCCCGAGGTGAGTGGGCCGAAGTTGAGACCGAACATGTCGCCGGCGGAGCCGTAGGTGTTGTTGGTGAAGTGGGTGCGCTCGTCGGGGAAGACCGAGGCGGTGATCGCGACCTCGGCGGAGTAGTCGGCGTCGGGGCGCTCGGAGGTGGCTGCCGTGATCGTCTCGCTGTTGGTTCGCACGAGGTGGCCGAGCCGGGGGGAGAGACGCCCGAGTTCACCGCTGTCCCGGCAACGTCGCAGCAGCTTGTTCGTGCCGAGCGCCCCGGCCGCGAACACCACGCCCTCGGCGGTCAGCACGCGGCTTGGGCCCCCGACCGGCCCCGGTCTGCGCACCGTGAGGGCGTAGCCGTCGCTCCCATCGCCGCCGCCGAGCGGGTTGACCCGGGTCACCTCGGAGTCCGCCTCGACCCGCACACCACGCTGCTCGGCGAACCAGAGGTAGTTCTTGACGAGCGTGTTCTTGGCGCCGTAGCGGCAACCCAGCAGGCATTGGCCGCAGCGCACGCAGCCCGTGCGCTCAGGCCCGTCGCCGCCGAAGTACGGGTCGGGGACGGTCCTGCCGCGCTCCCCGAAGTAGACGCCGACCGGTGTCTTGCGGAAGGACCCCGGGGCTCCGACGTCGGCCGCGAGCCCCCGCATGAGCTCCTCGGAGGGTCCTTCGCATGGAGCCTCCGTCACCCCCAGCATGCGCGAGGCTTCCTCGTAGTGCGGCGCGAGTTCGCTGCGCCAGTCGCCGAGAGCCGCCCACGCGGGGTGACGATAGAAATCATCGGAGCGCGGCACGTACAGCGTGTTGGCGTAGACGAGGCTGCCGCCGCCCACGCCCACGCCGCTGATCACCGTGACGTGCTTGAAGACCGTCATCTTCATGATCCCGCGCAGTCCCAGCCGCGGCGACCACCAGACCTTCGAGCTCTCCGAGGCGTCGTCGGCGAAGTCGCTGTCGGCGTAGCGTCGGCCCTGCTCCAGTACGCAGACCCGGTAGCCCTTTTCGGCCAGCCGCAGCGCGGCGACGGAGCCGCCGAACCCGGAACCGATTACCGCCCAGTCGAAGTCGTATGAAGGCCTGCGGCTCAGCGGTCGCGCAACTCGCGCCGCAGGATCTTGCCCGAGGCCGACTTGGGGATCGCGTCGATGCGCTCGATCAGGCGCAGCTTCTTCTGCGGCGATACCCGCTCGGCGACGTACGCCATCAAATCCTCGTCGGTGACCTCCTCGGCGGCGACGATGAAGCCCTTGGGCAGCTCACCGGCCTCGTCGTCGGGAACACCGATCACCGCGCAGTCGGCAACAGCGGGATGGGCGATCAGGATCGCCTCGAGCTCCGCGGGCGGCACCTGGAAGCCCTTGAACTTGATCAGCTCCTTGAGCCGGTCGACGATCGAGTAGTAGCCGTCGGAGTCGACCACGGCGATGTCGCCGGTACGCAGCCAGCCGTCGTCCGTGATCGTCTCGGCCGTCGCCTCGTCGTTGTTGAGGTAGCCGACCATCACCTGCGGCCCGCGGACCCAGAGCTCGCCACGCTCACCCTCGGCCACGTCCTCGCCGGATTCGGAATCGACGATCCGCGACTCGGTACCGGGAATCTCCGGCCCGATCGTCCCGGGCTTGATCGCGTCGATCGGGCAGAAGTGGCTGACCGGGCTGAGCTCGGTCATCCCGTAGCCCTGCGTGACCGGGACATCGAGCCGCCTGGCGACCTGGTTGGTCAGCTCGGGCCCGAGTGGTGCCGCGCCCGACATGACCATCCGCAGCGAGGAGAGGTCGTGCTCGTCCACGGCCGGATGCTTGGCGAGAGCGAGGGCGATCGGCGGAACCACATAGGCGGCGGTCACGCCGCGGTCCTCGATCAGGCCGAGGAACTCATCGAGATCGAAGCGCGGCATCGTGACGATCGTCGCGCCGACCATCAGGCCCATGTTCATGATCACGGTCATCCCGTAGATGTGAAAGAAGGGCAGCACGCCGATCATCACGTCGTCGTCGCGCATCGGCATCGCCGTGTTGGTCTGCAGAATGTTGGCGACGAGGTTGCGATGGGTGAGCATCACGCCCTTCGGCAGCCCGGTAGTCCCGGAGGAGTAGGGCAGCACCGCGAGATCCTTCGCCGCCTCGATCGTGACGTCCGGCGGCGGCGCGCCTGCGCCGAGCAGCTCGGAGAGCCCGGTCACGCCTTCGCTGCTCTCGGCACCGACCACGACGATCTCGCCGACGTGCGTGCCCTCGATCGCTTCCTGGGCGTTCTCGAGGAAGGCCGGAACCGTGACGATCATCTTGGCGCCGGAATCGTGCAGCTGATACTTGAGCTCGTGCGAGGTGTAGAGCGGGTTGGCCGTCGTGTTGATTGCACCCGCGCGGTTGACGCCGTGGAAGACGACTGCGTACTCCGGCACGTTCGGCATGTAGATGCACACGGCGTCGCCGTGACCGATGTCCCGGGCCGCGAGGGCCCCGGCAAGGGCGGCGCTCGCCTTGTCGAGCTCCCCGTAGGTGATGGTCCGCCCGCTCGGGCCATCGACGAGCGCGGCCTTGTCGCTGTGCTCGGCGGCGCCCTTCAGGACGAACGAGGTGATGTCGAGATCGGGGATCTCAGGGGCGGCGACGGGGGACTGACTCAAGGCTCTCCTCCTCGTTGGAAGTCCGGACCGCTCGAGCCTATCTGTAAACGAACGGACCGGCGCCCGGGAGCCCCGGGCGCCGGTCCGGTGCTGGTCAGCTCTTAGCCTCGATCCACCGTTCCATCCGCCCCTGAGCAAAGAATGACCCCCTGAAAGGGCTTGAAAGCGACTGATTGAGCAGTCGCGGCCCGATTCCAGGAGGTCACCCACATGGTGAACGAGATCCGGGCCCCGCGACGGCTCGACGCAGTCGTTGCCAGCTTCGACGACGAGGGCCTGATTGCCGACGCCGGAGCGCTGCGCGACCCGGCCGCAAGGTCTGCTCGCTGGTCGCGGCGATGCTGCTTGGAGCCGATTCGATCGACGACTGCCAGATCCTGCGCTCGGGAGCGACCGAGCGGCTGCTCGGCCACCGGGCGATGGCCCCCTCGACGCTCGGCACCTTCCTGCGCAGCCACAGCTTCGGCCACGTGCGCCAGCTCGATCGGGTGCTCGAGCACAGCATCCGCAGAGCCTGGTCGGCCGGCGCCGGCCCCGGCTCAGAGCGCCTGGTGATCGACGTCGACAGCTTCATCGGCGAGGTGCACGGCTACCAAAAGCAGGGCGCCGCCCACGGCTACACCGGCGAGCGCGGCTACCACCCGCTCGCTGCAACCCGCTCGGGCACATCCGAGGTCCTGCACATCCGCCAGCGCACCGGCTCGGCCAACACCCAGCGCGGAGCCGAGCAGTTCGTCCGTGAGCTGCTGGCCCGGGTGCGCCGCTGCGGGGCCAGCGGCGAGATCCTGTTTCGCTTCGACACCGGCTTTTGGAACAACAAGGTGGCCGACTACCTCGAGCGTCGCGGCTGCCTCTACTCGATCGGCGTGACGATGCAAAAGCACGTCACGGAGCGGATTGCGGAGATCGACGAGAGCGCATGGCAGCCAGTGGCCGACTACCCCGACACGGGAATCTGCGAGCTCGCGGAGACCACCCTGGGCAAGCGCCGGCTGATCGTCCGCCGCGTTCACCTGCACGCCCAGGATGAGCAGACCGAGCTGTTCACCTACTGGCGCCACTTCGCCTTCATCACCAACCGCACCGACGACATGCACATCGTCGACGCCGAGCACCGCCGCCACGCCGAGGTCGAGCTCGTGATCCGCGACCTCAAGGACTCAGCGATGGCCCACTTCCCCTCCGGGGACTTCGCCGCCAACTCGGCCTGGGCGGTGATCGCCGCCCTCGCCCACAACCTCGGCTGCTGGGTCGGACAGCTCGGGCCAACCGACCCCACAACCCGCCGCGCCCGGACCCTGCGCCGGCACCTGCTCTCGATCCCCGGGCGACTGCTCTGCAGCGGTCGGCGCTGGCGCCTTCGCCTGCCGGCGCGCTGGCCCTGGCAGCGGGCCTTCATCGAGGCCCTGGAGCGGATCAGGGCGCTGCCGGCCTGCGCCTGAGCGCCCTCCCCAACCCAATCGAGCTCCGAGCCGGCGGCGGTCGCTCAGCGCTGGGCGGGTTCGGGCTCAGGCGTGATGCGCGACGCCGTGCCGCCGAGCGACCAGCCGACGCCCCCGCCTCAGCGATTGGGCCGTCTCACCGCCAGCCCCGGCCCTTCACTGCCGATGCTCGAAGAGAAACGGTGGATCGAGGTTTAGAGCTTGATCGTCTTGCTCCTGGCGGCGTCGCATTTGCCGCTCGCCTTGACCTTGGCGTAGAACTTGCCCCGCGTCTGGCCGCTGTTGCCAGTTGACCAGCGACCGTCGCCGTCAGTGTTGTCCGAGCCGATCTTCTTCTTGCCGCTCTTCGTCTTCTTAAAGACGATGACCGTGCGGTCCGCGACGCAGGAATCGACGTCGCTCTTGACCTTGCCGGAGAAGTCCCCACCGGGCCCCTTGATCGTGACCGTGCTCGGGACTCCGGCCTGGGCCGCGCCCGCCCCGATAAGCGCGCCGCTGATCGCGATCATCGCGGCCATCAGAACTCTCTTCCACATTCTCATCACCTCCGCCGGGTCTCCCCGGAATCACCGCCGGAGGAGCCGACGGCATCTGTACCCATCCAGCATGGCAGCAATTGCTATCAGGAAGCCGCTGACCTCTGCTCGCCGTGCTCGAGAACCTTCTTCAGGAGGAGCAAGTCCTTGCCGTTGGCACGCCGCATCGCTTTGGACATCACCGGAGCCGCGAACCTGCTGAACCCGGCGGGCTCACCGGCGTTGCGCAGGGTCATGCGCGTGTCGCTGGACGGGGTGTCATGCCACGTGTAGGTGGTTTGCATCGGATGAGGCCCCTCTGCGGTCTCCATCACGAAACGCTCACCTGGGCGGTGCTCGATCACCTCGTAGACGTAGGTGAGCCGGCGTCCGAGGAACTTGGCAACGAACGCGATCTGCGACCCGATCGCTAAACGGCGGCTCCGTACGCCACTCGACGCGTTCGATGTTCTCGTACCAGGTTGTGGCGTTGTCCGGATCGCACGCGTACGCAGCGACCTCGTCGCGCGGACGGGCGATCTCGATCTCGCTGGTCACATCGACCTGCACGATCTTCGAGATTAGCTCCCCAGCCGCGTGACCCGCGTCCGCTGAGCTAGCTCGCGGCGGTCCCGACCGAACGATGGCCCTCAGGCGGGCAACTGTCCCAGCTGTGGCGCCATCGGCGAGCCTATCTCGCCGCGCGCCCCGGCGGCCGGCGCACGGCTGCTGTCAGTCTCGCGGCTCGAAGCGCAGCGGCAGGCCACCCTCCGGACTCAGCGTCGGCATCGGCCGCAGGCGCAGGCGTGTCTCCTTGCTGATCCGGGGTCGTAGGTGGCGCAGGAGCGTTGCCGCAATCACCTCCGTTTCGGCGATCGCAAAGCGCTTGCCGATGCAGACTCGGGGCCCGGCACCGAAGGGCACGTAGGCACCACGCGGCAGGCGTGCCTGATTGATGGCGCTGAAGCGCTCGGGCATGAAGGCGTCGGGATCCTCAAAGACTTCCGGCAGCCGATGCGAGACCAGCGAGCAGTAGTTGACCGAGGCTCCGGCACGCACTTCGACACCGGCCAGCTCGAAGCCGCTGATCGCACGCCGCGGGCCGACCCAGGCCGGTGGATAGAGCCGCAGCGTCTCGTCGATGCAGGCCCGCAGGGCGGGCAGCTCCCCGGTCAGGCCCGCCGCCGGAACGCCACCGCGGTCGTCAGTTTCCGCGAGGACCGCCTCCGCCGCCTGCCCGTTGCGCGCGAGCTCGTAGAGCAGGAATGAGATCGTCGAGGTGACTGTGTCGTGGCCGGCGAACAGCAGCGTGATGGCCTGGTCGCGGACCTCGCGATCGCTGAGCCGCAGGCCCTCGGCCGATTCGGCCGCGAGGAGCATGGTGAGGATGTCCCCGCCCCCGTTGCCGCTGTGGGAGCGCCGCCTGGAGATCTCGGCAAAGATGATCTCGTCGAGGCCGCGTTTGCCGTTGAGAGTCCGCTTCCAGGGCGTCCCGGGACCACGCAGGAAGCGCAGGTGGAAATCCGCGCCGTAGTAGTGCAGGGCGTCCTCGAAGTGGTGGGCAGCCTGCTCGCCGACGGCGCGGTCGTGGGGGTCGAGGCCGAGCAACGCCCGCATCGCGATGTCGATTGCCAGATGACGGGCCCAGGAGTAGACGTCGTGCGGGCCGGAGCTCGGCAGCTCGGCAAGCGCCCGCCGGGTCTCGGCCTCGACGATGCCCATTGCCCGCGTCACCCTGTCGGAGTGGAAGGCCGGCATCAGGATCGCCCGCGCTCGCTCGTGGTACTCGCCGTCGGTCGTCAACAGGCCATCCCCGAGCAACGGCAGCAGCTCACCCATGCTCCCCTCGCGCCAGCTGAAGTTGTCGCGGCCGCTGACCGTGATGAAGTGATTTGCCTCGGGGCCGATCGCGAAGACCTCGACCGAGTGCAGGACGCGCACCGAGAAGACCGGCCCGAACTCGCGGTACAGAGGCATCAGCACGCCGAGCGGGTCACGCGCCATCCGCAGCGAGCGGCGCAGGTCGAAGTTGAGCGCCCCCGGAGGCGAGTCCCCCAGCCGCCGCTCGCCCACGAGGTCGGATGCCAGGCGGCGGAGCGGGTTGGTGCTCTGCGCTGCCGGTGGCCGGGCCGGCCGTTCGAGCAGAGCTACGCGGCCGCTTCGGTTTGCGCCGAACCGGCCCGGGGGAACGGGGTCCCCGGCGTCGATCTCAAATGTAGTCTTGCTGCCGTTCATCCATGAACGGTCGTCCCGGCGCCGACTTTAGCCGCGCGCCGCACGGGGCGCAAGGGCCAACACGAAAGTTTCAAGAACGGTGTCGAAAACCTTTCAGCCTGATCGTCGTGGTGATAGAGAGGGGGTTTCAGACCAACCGGTCAGGCCCCGGAAATCAGGACGACAAGGAGAACACGATGCGATTCATGATGTTCGTCTACCCCGGTGGCGACGACAGCGACGGCGACTACGGGCCGCCCCCGGTCGAACTCGTCGAGGCGATGAGCAAGTTCAACGAGGAGCTGACCAAAGCCGGTGTTTTGCTCGCCCTCGACGGTCTGCATCCGCCGAGCGCGGGAGCGCGGGTCAGCTTTGCCGGCGGCAAGCCGACGGTGACCGACGGGCCCTTCGCCGAGGCCAGGGAGGTCATCGGCGGCTACTGGACCATCGACGTGAAGTCCAGGGACGAGGCCATCGCATGGGCCGGCAAGGCGCCGATGCAGGACGGCGACACGATCGAGGTTCGGCGCGTCCAGGAGATGTCCGAGATGCCGGAGGACGTCGCCGAGGCCGCGCAGCTCTCCGAGTTGCCGCCCGAGCAGACGAGCGCCTCCTAGGTCGCTGAGGCCGGGATGGGCGGGGCGCCTACGCACACCGCGATCGATGCGGTCTGGCGAGTCGAGGCGCCCCGCCTTCGAGCGGGCGGCGGCGATCGCGGCCAACGCACGGGAGCGGGAGTTGCTGGAGCGGCGTGCCTCCGGTCCCGGCTCCGCCGGTAGCTGAGCGGTCCCCCTGAACCTGCGCGCGCCGCGCCGCGCCGCGTTAGCGTTTTCAGCTCGGTCCTACCGTCAGCAAGGGAGTCATTTCATGCGGATCAGGTTCGTCAAGTCGTTCGTCGCTGCGCTCGCCCTTTGCGCAGCGCTGCCCCCGCTCGCCCATGGGCACCACGGAGTTCCCCAGGACAGCTCGGCGGCCACCGCGCCGATGCCGCTCGATCTGAACTCCACCTACTCGGGCATCGGCAGCCTCAGCTTCGACTGCGAGAACGGGATGGCGGGTCCGTATCCGTGCAAGAACGTGGACCTCGCCGGCTTCCTGCCCCTGCCCGTCCTCGGCGGTCCCGCCGGCAACGACATCTGGGGCTGGACCGACCGCAAGCAGGGTCGCGAGTACGCGATCATGGGCACCACGACGAGCACCGGCTTCGCGGATGTCACCGACCCGAGCGACCCCGTCCTGGTCGGCCTGCTGCCGACGAGGGGCATTCCGGACAACATCCTGTGGCGGGACATCAAGGTCGATGGCCACTACGCCTTCGTGGTCAGCGAGTTGACCAACTCGGGGATGCAGGTGTTTGACCTGCGCCGCCTGCGCCGCGCCGATCCCGGCCAGGGCCTGCCCAAGACGTTCACCCCTGACGCGGTCTACGACGAGATCTCCAACACGCACAACATCTCGATCAATGAGAGGACCGACACCGCCTACGCCGTCGGCACCGACACCTGTGAGATCAACGACGAGGCCGGCGGCCTGCACATGATCGACATCAGCAAGCCGACCAGGCCGCGCTTCGCCGGTTGCGCTCTGAACAGGCACACCTCCGAGGACGGCGAGGAGCCCGACAACTACGTCCACGACGTCGAGTGTGTCGTCTACAGGGGTCCGGACCGCGACTACCGCGGCCACGAGATCTGCTTCAGCTCGAACGAGAACGTGGTCACGATCTATGACGTGACCAAGCGCAAGCGGCCCAAGGTGATCTCCAACACGGCATACCCCTCGGCCGCCTATACACATCAGGGGTCGCTGACCAGGGGCCAGCGCTTCTTCCTCTTCGGCGACGAGCTCGACGAGCAGGAGAACGGGCAGCCGACGACCACCTACATCCTCGACGTCAAGGACCTGGACTCCCCACCGGTACCCAAGCCCTACTACCACGAGAGCGCTTCGATCGACCACAACCTCTACGTGCATGGTCGCCGCGTCTTCGAGTCCAACTACGCCGAGGGTCTGCGGATCTTGGAGTACTCGAACCGCTCGCTGAAGCGGGGCAAGCTGAAGGAGCGCGCGTTCTTCGATGTCGTACCCGGAGTGGATGTCGCCGAGTTCGCCGGGACCTGGAGCAACTACCGGTTCCCGAGCGGCACCGTCGTCAGCAGCGCGATCGAGAACACCGTCAACGGTCTCTTCGTGCTGCGGCCGGATCTCCCCAAGGTCAAGGGCGGCGGCAAGAGCTGCAAGAAGCGGAAGCGGAAGAACTGCAAGCGGCACTGACGGCCGGCCTCATGTCGCTGGCTGCACTTCGCGTGAGCCGTGGATCGCGACCGGGACGACTGGGGCGCCGGACTCCAGGGTACGGATCGTTGCCCACGCCGGTCGTGCTGCTGCTCTACCGGACGAGGGCGATGGGCCGCGAGAACGCGCCCGCGAGCTCTCCTCAGCCAGGCGGCGGTCCCGCGGGATCCTCGGCCGGGCTCCTCGGATCGATCAACGAGGAGTCGCTGACGATGCCGATTCCGAACGGGCTCTCAACCGGGCTCGGTCAGCGCCGCCACCTCGCCGGCGTAGGCACCGGGCGCGAGGGTGGAGAGGCCGATGCCGTGGACGCCTTCGCTGCGGCGCAGTAGGGGGACCGCAACCACGGGAGTCCCCGTCGCCAGGCTCCCACCGCCGACCCCATGCTCGGCCACGATGCCGCTGAATTCGTGCCCGAACACGACCTCCTCGCCGGAGCGCATGATGCCGTCGTAGCCGGCCTCGGTCACCACCTCGGCGAGCTCGTCGGCGTGGTGGCGGGCATGCAGGTCGGAGCCGCAGATCCCGCAGCGGTGGACGTCGAGCAGGACCTGGCCATTGCCCGGTACAGGGCTGGGTCGGTCAGCGACGCCGAGTGCCGCGTCCTTGCAAACGACTGCCGTCACCCGTCTCCTCCGATTGGTTCCCGCACCCGCTGGGGCGCTCGCCCCGATTAGATCATGCGGAGGCCGGGGCAGTCCAGCTCAGATTTCGACGGCCGCGCCCGGCTGCAGAACCCTCGTCTCGTAGTCGTGTCCCTGCGCGGCCGTGGTGAATCGTTCCTCAGCGGAGTCGACCGGCCGGTACCAGGGCTCTACGCCGAAGCCCGCGTAGTGCATCGGGATCAGCATGCGTGCATCGAGCAGGGTTCCGGCGAGGGCCGCCTGCTCGGGATCGAGGGCCGCCGGACGGCCGCTCGGCGGCTGCAGGTGGGGGAAATCGACGTGCGGGCCGTTGATCGGCGTGAAGACGACGTCGAAGGGCCCGTGCCGGCGGGCCATCCGCCACCAGTAGCCGTGGAACATGGTGTCGCCCAGGTGCAGGACGCGCTTGCCGCCGGCCTCCACCAGCCAGGAGATCTGCGGCTCGCCGATACCGTCCACGGCCGGGAGCGCCGTCACTCGGAAGGGGCCGGCGTCGGCTCCCTCCCAGGTCGTGAACGAGCGCCGTTCGAGGCCGGATTGCTGCAGCTCGTAGTTGGCCGGTGCGAGCGCGAGGTTCTCCAGGTCCTCGCCACCCGGCCATTCGGGTTCGTAAACCGGCGCGTCATCCGAAAGCGCGGCAACAAGGGCGCCGGCGTCGGTGTGATCGCGGTGCAGGTGGCTCACGAGTCCGGCGACGGCGGTCCCCTGCGCCTCGGCCGCCACGACAGCGGGCAGCTCCGTCCGCTCCGCACCCTCACCGAGTGCAGCAAACGTGGCGCCGGGGTCGGCGAGCGGATCGATCACCACGGTCGCGCCCTCCGCCGCTATCTCTACTCCGGCCCAGCCCAGCCAACGAACGCGCATCCCGATCTCCTTGGTTCTCCGAGTTTACCGCACGATCGTACGGTATAATAGGCCGCGCTGCCACGCCGAGCCACAGCTGAGGTCGACGCGACCCGCCGGGCGGTCACTGCCGTCGCGGTCGATCGCGCCTCTGTGGAGGGCCTCGGCGGCCTGACCATCGGCGGCCTCGCCGCCGAGGCCGAGATGCGCAAGAGCAGTGTCTTCAGCCTCTTCGGCAGCAAGCAGGAGCTGCAGCTGGCAGCCCTGAATGGCGCGATCGCCCAGTTCACTGAGGAGGTCTGGGTCCCGGTGGCCGATCTCGAACCGGGCCTCGAGCGCCTGCTCGGATTGTGCGACAGCTGGCTCTCCTACCACCAGCGCGGGGTTCTCCCCGGCGGCTGCTTCCTGACGACCGCATCCGTCGAGTTCGACGCCCGACCTGGACCCCTGCGGGACGCCATCGCCGCATGCATGGACCGCTGGTACGGGGTCCTCGAGCACGAGATCGAGGCGGCCACAAGCAGTGGGGACCTACCGTCCGACCTGCGGCCGGCCGACATCGCCTTCGAGCTCAATGCCCTCGCGGCGGCGGCGAGCTACGGCTTCAAGCTCTCGGACGATCCCGAGGTCTTCGAGCGGGCCCGCCGCTCGATGCGCCGAGCGCTGCGGGCCTGAACGCGGGGATCAGCCGCGCGGAACGAAGTCCTGGCGCTCTGCGCATCGGGGATACTGCGTGGCCAGCTTGAGAGACGCGACCGAAACGAGGCCATATCCAGATGCCCGACAGCTCCTCGGATAGCGAAATGCTCGAGCGGTTCCTGGATGCGTTCAATCGCCACGACCTGGACAGCATCATGGAGTTCTTCACCGACGACTGCGTCTTCGAGACGCCGCGAGGCCCGGACCCCTGGGGCCGCCGCCTGGAGGGCAAGGAGCAGGTCCGGAAGGGCATCGAGGCCCGCTTTGCCGGAATCCCCGACATCTCTTATGGGAACGAACGCCATTGGGTCCTGGGCGAACGAGGCGTTTCGGAGTGGACAATCACCGGGACCAGTACCTCAGGTGAACCTGTTGAGGTGCAGGGCTGCGACCTGTTCGAGCTCCGCGACGGGAAGGTAGTCCGCAAGGACTCCTACTGGAAGCTGGTGGAGTAAGCCCGTCGAGTGCTCCTGCGGCCCTGTACAGCGGGTGTAGCGTTCCGGGGGTGGGGACTACGCGCCGACGCTTCATGCGCGACGGAATCGGGGTTGGAATGGCTCTCGCCGCCGGAGCCAACAGTTCCCTGCCCGCGCTCGCCGCCCAGTCACAAGGGCGCGCGGAGTACGCCCAGGGCTTCCGCTCCCTGACGGACGAGATCCGCCTCCCCGATATCCCCGTCGAAGGCCAGCTACCAAAGTGGCTCGAGGGCGTGCTGATGCGCAACGGTCCGGGGCTGTTCGAGATCGGCGAGCAGAAGCTCAACCACTGGTTCGACGGGCTGGCGATGCTGCACGCCTTCGGCTTCTCAGACGGCCGCGTCTCCTACGCCAACCGCTTCCTGCGCTCCAGCGCCTACCGGGCCTGGCGCCGCGACGGAGTGATGAAGTACTCGGAGTTCGGCACCGACCCGGATCCCTGCCGGGCGATGTTCAGCGGCGTCTCGACGCTCCCGGTGCTCGGCCGCGTCCCGAACGCGAACGTCTCGATCGAGAGCCTTGCCAAGCAGTTCGTCGCCCACACTGAGCTGCCGGTCCCGGTGCGCTTCGACCCGCGCACCCTGCGCACGCTCGGGACGGAGGGGACTCTGCCGACGGGGCAGCTGGGGACCGCACATCCCCACCAGGACCCCCGCACGGGTGAGCGCTTCAGCTACGAGATCGAGCTCGTCCCACCGAGCGGCTTCCGGGTGCTGAGCGAACGCAAAGGGGTACGTCGCGAGCTGGCCTTCATTCCCCAGGGGCGCCCAAGCTACATGCACTCGTTCGGGCTCACGCGGCGCTACGCGATCATCCACACCCAGCCCTGGGAATTCGATCTTGCGCGCTTCATCGGTCCCGACCGGACGTCCATAGCAGGGTCCTTCGTCTGGGATGGATCGGTTCCCTCGCAGATCCTGCTGATCGACCGCAAGCGGGGCGGGGTGGCCGCGACGGTGGAGCTCGAGCCCGCCTTCGTCTTCCACCACATCAACGCCTTCGAGGACGGGGAGAAGGTGGTGATCGATGTCTGCGCTCACCGCGACAGCTCCGCGATCGAGTCGCTGTATCTGAAGAAGCTGCGGAAGGCGAGCTCACGGACTCCTCAGGCGGTGGCCCGCCGGTTCACGGTCAAGCCGGGGAGCTCGAAGGTCCGCCAGCGCGACCTCGCCGAGGGCAACTTCGAGCTCCCCCGGATCGACTACGAGGCGGTCAACGGGCGGCCCTACCGATACGCCTACGGAGTGGCCGTACGCAGTCCGCAGCGCAGCGGCTTCATCGACCGGATCGCAAAGCTCGACATCAAGCGCGGCGAGCAGTCCTTCTGGCAGGACCGGGGCGCCTACCCCGGCGAGCCCGTGTTCGTTCGCCGGCCGCGGGCCCGTCGCGAGGACGACGGAATCCTGCTCTCGGTGGTGCTCGACGCACCTCGCCGAACCTCCTACCTGCTGGCGCTCGATGCCCGCGACATGTCGGAGCTCGCCCGGGCGGCGGTTCCCCACCACATCCCCTTCGGCTTCCACGGCCTGCACAGCCCCCAGGCCTGAGCACCGCAGGTTGGGCTGGGTGGTTTTGTAGTCTGTGCGCGGGAGCTGAAAAGGGTGAGCGAATGCAAGGACGGTGGCACGTGGCAGTGGGAAAGATTCTGGTTGGTCTCCTTATCGCCGCGCTCCTGGTGGTTACGGTGGTAGCCCCAGCGAACGCGGGTAAGCCGAAGACGGGCGATTGGTTCTCGGATCCGGTCGATCCCAAGGACGAGAGCAACTTCTCCTCGGTCCAGTTCAAGGTGACCAACAAGGGTAAGAAGTTGAAGCAGGTCACGATCTTCTGGCGCTGTGGGAACAAGAGCGGCTACCACAACTTCAGCAACCCACCGATCCCGATCGGGATCAACAAGCAGAAGAAGTTCAAGTTGGTCGGGGCGACCTCGCCCCCGTCCGGGCAGTCCACGAAGGACTTCACGCTGAAGGGCAAGTTCCTCTCTGCCAAGAAGGCCAAGTACTCGATGAAGCTCGAGAACTGCGGCCCGAAGACGAAAGGCAAGCTCACCTACGCCGGAAGCTAGGTCGCGCTCATCGGCTGGCGGCCTCGCCTGGAGCCGCTCAGAGCCGATCGGCTCCCGCGCCGAAGGTAGAACAGCGGGCACTGCCGAAGGGCGGCTCGGCAGGAGCCTGGTAGCCGAAGCCCTCGGAGCCGCCGGCCTCAGGGAGCGGTGATGCGATTCGCGGGAGGCTCGGTCTGCACAGCGAAGCCCCTACGGTCCATCACGCCCCCTTATGTCGGCCAAGGCTGCAAAGGCGTGGAGTAGGCCCAACTTCGACCTCCTGACCATCGAGGCTCCGCACCCCTCTCCGCTCAGCCTGAACACCAAGAAGGAGCGCCGCGATCAGCTGCGCGAGGCCCTCCGTCGAGCCAAGCGGCACGTCAGCGCATCAGGCGGAGCGAGCCGAGCGAAGGGGATGACGTGGCGGGACCGATCGGATTCGCAGTGTGGAACGTGAACTGGTGGCCGAAGAAGGGCGCGATCCGCTCGCCAGGGCGCATAGAATCGTCATCAATGCCGCGATGGCCTGCACTGGTGATGGTCGCGTCGCTTCTCGTCTGTGCCTCGGCTGGGGTCGGCTGTGGCGAGGACGGCGCCGAACCGACCCGGCAAGCTTTTCGTGCCGAGGTGAAAGTCGCAGAGCTGGATCAAACCCAGGTTGCCTACTACGAGCGCGGCCGCGGTGATCCATTGGTGATGCTGATCGGCACCGGCTCGACAATGGCCGAGTGGGATCCGGCGCTGCTGGAGCTTCTTGCCCGAGACCACCGGTTGATCATCTTCGACTACCCGGGGGTGGGGCGATCGGGACCGTGGCGAGGCAAGACGTTCAGCGATCTGGCCACTACGACGGTCGAGCTCCTCGATTATCTCGAGATCTCGCGCGCAACGATCCTCGGGTGGTCGATGGGTGGCTTCGTCGCCCAGCGGATCGCGATCCAGTATCCCGAGCACGTATCGGCGCTCGTTTTAGCCGGGACCAACCCCGGCAGCGCAAGTGCAGTGCTGGGGGCCCCGGAGGCTCAGGCAGTGGACTCCGATCCAAACCCGACGACCGCGCAGATCCTCAGCCTGCTCTATCCATCCGAGCAGCAGGCTGAGGGGCGGCAGTTCCTCCAGCGGTTGAAAACCGCAAGCGCGGACGGTGAGATCCCGGACGACTTCCGGGTGCCGGCCCGGACGACGAAGCGCCAGGTCAACGCGGAGGACCCCTGGCTGCGATCGAGCAAGAATCTGCGCGAGCTGGCAGAGATCGACGTTCCCACTCTCGTCGCAGCTGGGCGCACGGACCCGGTCACACCTGCCGAGAACATGCGCCTGATTGCCGATCGCATCGAGGGTTCCGAGCTGGAGATTCTGCCCGGTTCGCACGCGTTCTTGTTCCAGTCACGCCGAGAATTCACCGAGCACGTTGACGCACTGACCGACACCGCGGACTGATCAGCGGTAGCCGGACGAGGCGCCTAGGACCAGAGGATTAAGCGCGGCAACTCCAGCCCTCTTGCTTCAAGGGAATCCGTGCGGCTGCGGCTCCTGTCTTTGACCTTCTGGTCGTACAGCAGGTCGTCGGAGGACTCCAGCGGATCCACTGAATCCGAGTAATGGAGCTGATCGGGCTCGAACCGACGACCTCCTGGGTGCGATCCAGGCGCTCTCCCAACTGAGCTACAGCCCCGCGTCGCGAACGAATTCGCGGGACGCAAGGATAGTGGCCGGCGGCGGGAATCTCACTGACGACGGCGAAACTGCCGATAGAGCGACTGTCAGGCGCGCGTTACGCATGACTGACGGGCGACAGCATGAGTTTCCGAGGCCGGCTAACA
>JBBRAH010000038.1:0-29454 GCA_038206985.1 Solirubrobacterales bacterium | reverse complement strand
GTTGGCCTGCTTGCCGACACCCTCGTAGGAGATCTCGAAGCCGCGGATCACCTTCTTGAGGTTGGCCACGGTCTCGGCGTCGAGGGTGTTGAAGATCTGGTCGAGGTCGACGGCCGAGACGGTGTCGCTCTGGGTCATGGTGCTGCCGCTGTCGATCGGGGCCCCGGCCTGGTTGTCGGGGGGGATCGTGAGGTGGACCTGCCGGTTGGCCACGCCCGAGAGCGAGTAAGAGCGCACCGTCGCCTTGGTGCCCTCGGGAAGCGGGGCGAAGTCCTCCTGGACATTGAAGGTGACGAGCGCCTGGCCGCTGTCACCGAGCTCGATCTTGCTGACCTTGCCAACCGCGGCCCCCCCGACGATCACCTCGTTGCCGTTGACGAGCTGGGAGGCGTTCTCGAACTCGGCGGTGATCTCGTACTCATCGCCGCCGCCTCCCGCCAAAAGCAGGTAGATCAGGATGACGGCTCCCGCGAGCGCCACGAGGGCGATTACCCGCCCAGTTACTGATGAGCCCTTCAAACTCTCCTACATCTCTCTCCGTGTATCCCGCCCGGGGCGTGCCCCAGCCGGATGACCGAACCTAACAGTGCATGCGAACCGGTGTCAAAGGACAACCGTGCGCCCGATCGCTTGGTTCCATGCCATTGTCGCCTTCCCTTCGTTGATTTGGCGTTAAGGGCTTGGTTTCTGGGGGCTTTGGCCTCGCATCCGGGTCTGGCCGACGCCCGTGCACGGCGCAGAGTACGATCCCGCTCATGACAGTCGTTTTCATCGTGCTTGGCCTGCTCGTGATTGCAGCCATCTTCTATGTCCTCACCCGTAACGGGATGATCGCGTCGCGAAACCGGGTCGAAGAGGCCTGGAGCGGCATCGATGTCCAGCTCAAGCGGCGTCACGACCTGATCCCGAACCTGGTCGAGACGGTGAAGGGCTACGCGACCCACGAGCGGCAGACCTTCGAAAGCGTTACGCAGGCCCGCGCCGAGGCGATGAAGGCCGGCTCGGTCGAGGCCACGCAGGACGCCGAGGCCAAGCTGTCCGGTGCACTCGCCGATCTTCGTGCCGTAGCTGAGCAGTACCCGGACCTCCGGGCAACGGAGAACTTCCAGCAGCTACAGCGCGATCTCAACGAGATCGAGGACGAGATCCAGGCCTCGCGCCGGATCTACAACTCCAACGTCCAGTCCTACAACACCAAGATCCAGATCTTCCCGAACTCGATCATCGCCAACTCGGGCGGCTTCACGGCCCGCGAGTTCTTCGAGATCGAGGACGCGACCGAGCGCGAGCCGGTCGACGTCAAGTTCTAGCCCCGTACCGCGGGGGGCCGTATGCCCGTATCTAGGGCTGTAGGGCTTGGGAGTCGTCCAGCGCCCGCTTCAACTCGATGAAGCCGGCTGCGTGGGCGTACAGCTTATAAAGCCGCAATCCACTCGCCCAGCTCGGCTTGCACGAGCTGTCGAAGACCTCCCGGGCCTCCTCGTCGGTGAGCTCCGGTGCATCGATCCCGGCGTCGGCCGGGTTGAGCTGGCTGCGAACGTCCTCGATCGTGGCCAGTTGCTCCTCGGTGCTCGCTTCCTTCCAGTCCCTGCACTCGACCAGCGAGGCGACGGACCCAGCGGTCATCTCGCCGACGGGGTCCGTCCCTGAGATATCGACCACGGCCTCCGGATCCCCGGAGCGCGCTTCGGCGCTCGGCTCCGCTGAGCCGCAGCCGGCGAGCAGAGCCAGACCGACGAGGCCCGCCAGCGCTGCCGACCCTGCTCTCCGGAGCTCAGCCATGTGGGCCGTAGGAGACCTCACCCGAGAACTCGCGCACCCACTCTTCGATCCGCTTGCCGGTATCGCTATGGGCGAGGCTCTTCTCCGCGCGTCGCTGCTGCCTCTGCGCGGCCAGCGCACCGCCGGAACCCGGCTTCGGCGGCGTGTCGTACCAGGTGCAACCCGGCGCATCGAGTTCCTTGGTCTCCCAGGCTGCGAAGCAGGCCAGCAGACCCGGCACCTTGCCGCCGTATGCCGGCCCGCCGATGCTGGTGGAGCAGTTCTCGGGCAGGAAGCCGGGCAGCGACTGACCGGCGACGGGAGCCGGGGCCGGATCGGCGGTCAGGCTGTCCCGCGTTCCATCGGGACCGGTGTTGTCGAACCAGCAGTTGCCGGTGTTGGTGGTTGCCTCGTCCCACCAGAAGTCAACGCCGTTCGGCGCCGTCTTCGCGCGCTTGCTGAGCGTCGTCGGGTTGCCGAACTTCTTCAGTGAGGAGTGCATCTTGAAGCCCGGCGGCACCTCACCCATGTGGTTGCCGGAGTACTGGTTGTCGCAGGACGTCGAGACGCCTGATTCGTCCGACGCACACTGGGTGTCGGGGTCGATTGCGCCCTCCGCCTCGCCGGCAATCGCGTCGGGGATCGAGATCAGCATCGCTCCCTGCCGCCAGTTGTCGAACACCCAGTTGTCCTCGAAGCGGCCGTTGTTGTGGCCGGGCCAGAAGAACCCGGTGCCGACCGGCTGCGGGACCAGGGCCTCGAAGGGCGGGTCGTCGATGTAGACGTCCAGGTTGTTGGCGTAGAACCAGTTCTTGTCGATCTTCATGCCGTCGGCGGGGAATCCGGGGTGCCCGGGCGCCGAGAGCGTGTCCGTGGTCAGACCGTTGGCGTTGCCGTAGAAGCGGTTTTTGGTGACGCGCACCGAGTTCCCCATCGACCCGGAGTAGCCCATCGCGGAGCCGTGCAGGTCGCACTTCTTGATCGTCGTGTTGTAGCGCTCCTTGGGGTAGAAGCCCTCGTCGCGGAACTCACCAGTCTGTGGCGAGGCACCGGGGTAGACGACCGCGTCGCCGGAGCCGAAGCCATCGCAGTTCTTGACCACATTGTGGTCGGTCGTGAAGGAGAGGTGGCCGTAGTCGGCGTTCCAGAAGAACTTCACCTTGTCGAGCAGGACGCCGTCCGTTTCCTCGGTGTAGAAGCCGTGCTCCTTGGCGCCCCGCATCAGGAAGTTGCGGCCGACGAAGCCGTCGCTGCGGTCGGTGCGCATCACGACGTGCTTGGCGAAGCACGGGTTGTCAACACCCTCACCCGAGTGACAGGCGGAGGCGTCGATGTCGCCACCGGGGCGAGCGCCCGGCTTCTTCGCGTTGTCGTAATTCTTGCCGGCGTCGAGGATCACGTCCTCGGGACGGGCGCCGGAGCCCTCGATCTGCAGGTTGCAACGGATACAGCGTCCCAGTTCCTGCTCGGGGATCCCATGCCGGTCGGCGACTGGCGGGGTGACCGGATCGCCCTTCACGGCCCTGCCCGCGATGTGGATCAGGTTCTGATCGTTGCCGCACTTCACCTGGTACTCGTAGCTCGGCGTCAGCGCGCCGCGCTGGTCCTCCTGGAGCAGCGAAGGGTTACAGCGGGGGTCGTTGACCGCGGACTTGCGCGACTTCGGCTCGGTGTAGCGCCCCGGCATGATCACGATCCGGTCGTTGTTCCCGGACTTGTCCACCACGTCCTGGATCGAGTGGGAGTGACAACGGCGGGCGAACTTCTTGTTCATGCGACGCAGCTGCTTCGCCTTCTTGCCGCTGATCTTCTTCGAGGGCAGGCTCGGGCGCAGGCGGAAGCCCTTCCGGTGCGCCTTGCGGATCGAGCGCTTGGCGAGCTTCAATGAGGTCCGGCCCTTGTTGCCCTTGCAGACGACACGGACCTTGCCGGCGCCCTTGCCGGTGACGGCGGAACGCAGAGTACGGGCCTTGGGCACCTTGCCGCCCGCCGCGGGCGTGATCGACGTATCGGCCGTGGGATCGGGCCAGTAGGAGGGTCGCTCGAGATGCGCGGAGGCGAGCGCGGGGATCGCGAGGGCCACGAGGAGCAGAAGGAACGTGAGGGGCAGAGTGTGGCGTCCTGTCCGGACATCGGTTGACTCGGATCGCTTGGTTTTGCCCACGTGTTCCTCCCAGGAAGTGAGTTGGCGGCCGTTGACAGAGATCTCCCGGCGAGCCGGCCGAAAGCTCGCGAAGTTTGAAGGTAACAAAAGACCGCGACGATATGCGCCGGTTGGCTGCCCAGCCAGTGCACCCGCCCACGGGCGGAGCCGGCCGGAGCCGGCCTTGCGTCGCGACTACCGCGCGGCGGAACGGGGCCGCGGCGGCCGGAGGCCCAGCAGCGCGAAGCCTGCGACACCGGCGCTCGATGCCTGGCTGTCGCTGCCGAGAATCACGGCCACAACCACGACCGCGACGGCAACTATTGCCACGATCAGCGCCAGGCGCGATGTCGACTTGTCCCTGCAATCCACACCACCACCGTACGCGATAGTCATGAGCGGCCCCTAAAGCCCCGGGCTCACGGGTGGCCCGGGATCGGGGTGGCCCGGGACCGGCCTGCAGGCCGGTCCCGAAACCCCCTAATTCAATCGCTTAGGACCTACTCAGCCGGCAGCTTCGAAGCGCTTGCCGACCTCGTCCCAGTTGACCACGTTCCAGAAGGCGTCCAGATAATCGGGGCGCTTGTTCTGGTAGTTGAGGTAGTAGGCGTGCTCCCAGACATCGACGCCCAGTAGCGGGGTCTGGCCGCTGGAGATCGGGGAGTCCTGGTTGGCGGTCGAAGTGACCGCGAGGCCGGAGCCGTCGTGTACGAGCCAAGCCCAGCCGGAGCCGAACTGGCCGATGCCCGCATTCTTGAACTCCTCCTTGAAGGCGTCGAAGGAGCCGAACTTCTCACCGATCGCGTCGGCCAGGGCGCCGCTGGGCTCGCCGCCGCCGCCCGGGCCCATGATCTGCCAGAAGAACGAGTGGTTGGCATGACCGCCCGCGTTGTTGCGGACCGGGCCCTGCTTGTCTGCGGGCAGGCTGTCGAGGTTCGCGAGAACCTCCTCGACGTCCTTGTCAGCCCAGTCGGTGCCCTCGAGAGCGGCGTTCGCCTTGTCGACGTACGCCTGATGATGCTTGTCGTGATGAATCTGCATCGTCGTCTCGTCGATGTGGGGCTCGAGCGCGTTGTAGTCGTAGGGAAGGTCAGGTACGGAATAGGCCATTGGGGGCATCTCCTTGGTGTTTGTTGGCGTTTGGTGCGGATCAGGGAATCTATACCCGGCATGCCGCGGGCCATTCCCCGCGCCGCTGCATCCATCCTCATTGTGCAACTTCAAGCGCCCTTGAAGTCAAGGCCGGACTGTGCTTGGCTGCTCCGATGGCCGAGAGAATTCCCGGACTACCCACCGAGCTGACCATCGGTGAGTTGGCCGAGCGCAGCGGTGTCGCCACTTCGGCCCTGCGCTACTACGAGGAGCGGGGCCTGATCGAGTCCGCGAGGAACCCGGGCGGGCACCGGCGCTACCTGCGCCCGACCATCCGCAGGGTCGCCTTCATCGTCTTCGCGCAGCGCGTCGGGCTGAGCCTGGCCGAGATCCGCGTGGAGCTGGACAAGCTGCCGCCGGGCCGCACGCCGAAGTCGCGGGACTGGCAGAAGCTCTCGGCGTCGTGGACGGAACGGATCGACCAGCGGATCGACGAGCTCCAGCGCCTGCGCGAAGGACTCACCGGCTGCATCGGCTGTGGCTGTCTGTCGATGGAACGCTGCGAGCTCGCCAACCCCGGCGATCGTGTCGCACGACGCGGCGGCGACGGCCCGCGCTACTGGCTCGGGGATCCGGTCTCCGGCCGAAGCTGAGTCCCGCCGCCCGATGCGGCTCGGTCAGCGGTCGGGCGCACGTAGATAGCCGAACCAGTCAAGCAACGCGACGACGATCACCACCGAGAGCAGGATGCTGCCGATGCCGAACACGAGGAACGCAGGAAATGTCTGGGTGTGCTCAATCAGCCAGCCGAAGTTCTGGCCGAAGAATCCGACGACCAGGGTCAGCGGCAGAAAGATGGCGGCGATCACCCCGAGGCGCTCCGCCAGTTGCGAGAGCCTGTTCGATGTCGCCGAGAGATGCACATCGGTGGCGGCCGAGAGCAACTCCCGGTCCACGTCGAGGGCGTCGAGTATCCGGGCGAAACGCTCGTAGGCACCGCGTGCCGCCCGCGCCTCGTCGGCGGGCCGGCTGCGATCGATCATCTCGTCGAGCAGCCCGGCCGCAACCTGCCGGTGGCCGATCGCCAGGTGGCGGAGAGCGAGTGCCCGCCCCCGCAGCCGCTGAATCAGGGCCAGGGCGCTGGGATCGGCGGCAAGCGCCAACCGTTCGGCCTCCTCGGTGCCGGTGTCGAGGGCGGTCAGCATCGGGACCATGGCGTCAGCTACCACCGCCAGCAAGCGGCCGAGGGCGACCCCCGGCGACCGCAGAGCCCCGCCGGAGCGCAGGCTCTCGATCGACTCGATCGGGGGATGCGAACTGACCAGCCAGCCATCGCCCGCGCGAAGCACCAGTTCCCGTTCGATCGTATCCCGGCCGGGATCCGCCGGGATAATCGCCGAGATCACCATCGCCTCAGACCGCGACCACAGGAAGGGACCGCGTAGCGGCGAGTCACGCTCCTGGAGACCGGCTCCCGCCCAGGCATCGTGCGTCAGGCCAAGCGCCGCGTCAACCGCTTCGAGCGTCTCGGCGGACGGGCTCGTGAGATCGAGCCAGAACGGTTCACCTGAGTGCCGAAGCTCCTCGATGGTCTGGGGTTCGAACTCGGCCAGAATGCGCACGGTCCGATGAATATAGGCACACGGCGATCCAACCTCGGGCTCGTGAGCCTGCTGACCTCGCTCACCTGAGATTTCGTCGCGGCGCCGGTGGGTCAGCCGGCGGCTTGCAAATCGGGGCGCCGAGATTCGAACTCGGGACCTCACCGACCCGAACGGTGCGCGCTACCAGGCTGCGCCACGCCCCGAAGAGTGCAGCAGTATGGCAGGACCCGGCCCGGATCAGCCGCCGAGGGCCTCGATCTCGGCCTCGACCTCGGCCAGGGTCGGTGAGCGTTCGAGAGTCACTGATTCTCCGCTCAGCTCGTTCTGGAGGATCATCGCGGTTTCGCCGGGAATCTGCAGCTGGACCGCGAGCTCGTCGTCGTCCTGGGCGAGCGCCCGGACCTCGGGATCGGTGACGTCCTGCTCCCACTGGGTCACGTCCAGCTTGGGAACCACGCCGGCAACCTCGTTGAGAAAGTTTTCGTCGACACCGCGCTCCGGCACCTTGTCGAGGTTACGGGCGAAGATCTCGGCGTACTGCCATCCACGGTCCTGCTGCGCGGCAGCCACCGTTCCGAATGCTCCAAGGGTCGAGGGCTTGAGTCCGACGGGACGGTGGCGCAGGGTGATCTTCACCCGTCCCGTGCGGACGTAGTCCTCGATCAGCGGATCGACCACCGTGGACATGTAGTCGGCGCAGCTCGGACACTGGATATCGATGAACAGGTCGATGGACACAGGGGCATTGTCCTCACCCAGCCGCTTGTCGAGCTGCGGGATGCCCGCGATCAGTTCCTGGACCTCGCCGGTCTCGTCGAGGGTGATGTCCTCAACCCGGTTCTCGCCAACCGAGATCGAAACGATCACCGCGAGCAGCCCGACCACGGTCGCGGCGAGAATCGAGATCGGTATCCAGCGGCGGGGCATCGGCCGCTACCCCGTGACGGCCTTGTAGTAGCGCACGGCGAGCCCGGTGAGCAGCATGCCGAAGGCCTCTTCGACCTCGATCTCCTCGGCTGCCGACCAACTCGAAAGACCCTGGTCCTCGATCTCGGCGCTGCGGGCGATGACCTCCTCGACCAACTCGGGGTGCTGGTCGCTGAAGAAGGCGCCCATCGAGTAGAGGTCGGTGTCCATCAGCGACTCGAGGAAGCCGCGGGGTCGAGGTGTCTCAGCCCTCTCTTCGGGATCGGCGGGGTCGGGGGCGGGCTCCGGCATTCACTAATCGTATTCCGGTCGGGACTCCGGCCCGTCGTGACCGCCCGGATCTGGGCCGATCAGCCGGACGCGCGGGTCCGCAGGCGATCTCTCGGCGACCCCTCGAGCCGGCCCCGAAACGCGATTCGACCCCACCGCCGCGGGGTCGAATCAGACCAGGAGGACTAATCGGGAGAAGGCTGTACTCAGTGCTTGAAGCCGAAGTCGGTCGTGTAGGTGGCGCCGGCCGTCTTGCTGCCGGGGACCTTGTCGATGACGCCGATGCCGATGTGCTCGAAGGAGCGGTTGAGGATGTTGGACTTGTGAGGTGGAGATGCCATCCACGCAGCGACGATCCGACGCGGACTGGACTGCTTGCGGTAGCCGTAGGCGATGTTCTCACCGACGCCCCAGGTGCAGTTGCAGGGCAGATAGCCGACCGAGAGGATCCGACGGACCAGGTCCTTCTCACCCGGGCAGGTGTGGTCGAAGCAGTTGCGCTTGATCATCGCCCGGTTGTGCTTCTTGGCGGCCTTCTTCTGCTGGCCGTCAGCCTTGAGCCTGCCCATCCCCCGGCTGCGGCGCTCCTTGTTGAGCAGACACAGGGTGATCCTCGAGGCCTTCTTCGCGGGCATCGAGTACGCGGGCTTCGAGGCGTTCTTGCATTGGGCCGCGTGCGCGGGGGCGCCGCCTGCGACGAGCGAAGTCATGAGCGCGAGCGCGGTGGCAAGGGCCAGGAGTAGGGCCAGGCGGAGTCCCGTGCGGGCTGCGTTCGGGTGTGGGCGGCTGTGATCCATCCTGCATCAGCCATCGGGCAGCCCGGCCGGGACGTGCAGTTCGCCGTCGGCCGCTGGACGAATGGCCAGGGGTCCCGGCTGGACCTTCAGGCACTCAACAGGGCCCCGGCGCGATCGGCGCGCCGGAACGCTAGCGTGAGAAGATCAGCCCGATGGGCGCCCCCCGGGACGAGATCATCCGCTTCTGCGACGAGCTGCTCGAGATCGAGCGGTTCGACGACTACGGACCCAACGGCCTGCAGGTTCCGGGTGAGACCGAGGTCGGCTGGATCGCGAGCGGCGTCTCCGCCCACCTGGAACTGATCGAAGCCGCGATCGCCGCCCATCCCGCCGGCCCCGGACTGCTCATCGCCCATCACGGGCTCTTCTGGGAGTTCCATCCCCGGGCCCTTAGCGAGCAGATGGCGGCGCGCCTGCGACCGGCGCTGGCTACCGGCCTGAGCATCGCCGGCTACCACCTGCCACTGGATGCCCACGCCGGAATCGGCAACAACGCCCTGCTCTGCGGACGACTCGGCCTCACCCCGGAGGGCCGTTTTGCGGCGGCGCGCGGTACGCAGATCGGCGTGATCGGCCACGCGAGCACTCCGTTGAGCCTCGCCGCGCTGGAGGCAGGGTTGACGACGCTGCTGGACCGGACGCCGCTGGTCCAGGGAGCCGGGCCGGAGGAGATCTCGCGGATCGGGTTCGTCACCGGTGCGGGCGCCTCCTACATTCACGAGGCGGTCGCCCTCGGCCTCGACGCCCTGATCACAGGCGAGCCGGCCGAACACGCGATGGCCGACGCCACCGAGGGCGGCATTCACTTCTTCGCCGCCGGCCACTACGCCACCGAGACACTCGGGATCCGCGCGCTCGGGGAACTGGCCGGCGAGAGGTTCGGCCTCCCCCACGCGTTCATCGACTGTCCGAATCCCGTCTAGCCGATCAATCGCCCAAAGTGGGGAAATTGGCCTTGACACTTACCGCACAAGCGATATACCTCCCCCACGCACCACTACGGGAGGAGATCCCTTGGCAAATCACCTGACGCCCAGCGAGCTCGCAGACGAGGTCCAGATGAAGCGGCAGGAGGTGATCGCCAGGTGTATGCAGATGGGGATCCCGATCCTGCACGGACGGATCGACAAGACGCTGTTCGAGAGTTCCCTGCGCCGTCAACAGGCGCTCGAAGAAGGCCGCCGCGCCGCCTGATCCGCGGGGTCCGCCCGGCCTCGACTCCGGTTTCATACACTGACCACGGCCCGGCCACCCGGGCGTTTCAGCTTGACCGAGGAGAGGATTGATCAGATGGAGGCCGCAATCGCGCCGAAGACCGAGGGGACCGGTTCAGCGACAGTCGCAGACCTTCTCCCTGCCGCAGTCGCCCGCTACGGGGATGCCCCGGCGATCAAGTACAAGCAGGACGGTTCCTGGAAGACGCGCAGCTTCGAAGAGGTCGGCGCGACCGTGCGCGGCCTCTCGCTCGGGCTGATCGACCTCGGCATCGTCAAGGGGGACAAGGTCTCGATCCTGGCCAACACCCGCCCGGAGTGGACCTACTTCGACTTCGCTGCGCTCAGCGCCGGTGCGACCGTCGTCCCGATCTACCAGACGAACTCGCCGGAGGAGTGCCAGTACGTGCTCGAGAACTCCGACGCAAAGGTCGTCGTCGTCGAGGACGCCGAGCAGCTCGCCAAGGTCGAGGAGGTGCGTGAGACGCTGCCCGGCCTCAAGCACGTGATCATCATCGAGGGCGAGGCCCCCGGCACGATCTCGATGAGCGAGTTGGCCGAGCGTGGCGCTGGACACGACGCCTCCGAATGGGAACAGCGCTACTCGTCGGTGACCTCCGACGACATCTGCACCTTCATCTACACCTCGGGCACCACGGGGCCGCCGAAGGGTTGCGTGATCTCGCACGGCAACTACCGTGCGATGCTCGACATGGCGCAGCGCTCGGCGGTGCTCTCACAGGGCCAGATCGCCTATCTGTTCCTGCCCCTCGCCCACTCCTTCGCCCTGCTGATCCAGCTCGGCAGCTTCGATATCGGCGGGGTGATCGCTTACTGGGAGCGCGATCCGCTGAAGATCGTCCCCAACCTCTCCGAGGTCAAGCCTCACTACTTCCCGTCTGTGCCCCGGATCTTCGAGAAGATCTACACCACCGCGACGAGCTCGGTCGAGAAGGAGGGCGGCATCAAGAAGGTGCTGTTCGACTGGTCCGTGAGCACCGGCACCAAGTACCGGGCGGCCGAGCGCTCGGGGCGCGGGGCCGGATTTCTGCTGCAGAAGCAGTACGGGCTGGCAGATCGGCTCGTGCTCTCCAAGATCCGTGGGATCTTCGGTGGCAACATCAATGAGTGCGTCACCGGCGCCGCCCCGATCAATCCGGACATCCTGCGCTTCTTCGATGCCGCCGGCGTGCTGATTCTCGAGGGCTACGGGATGACCGAGACCTCGACGGCGGCCACGATCTCGACCGCCGAGGAGCACAAGTTCGGCACTGTCGGCAAGGCGATGGAGGGCTGTGAGATCAAGATCGCCGACGATGGCGAGGTACTGATCAAGGGACCGAACATCTTCCAGGGCTACTACAAGAACGAGGAGGCGACCGCGGAGACGATCGTCGACGGCTGGCTGCATACCGGCGACATCGGCGAGCTCGATTCCGACGGCTACCTGAGCATCACCGGCCGCAAGAAGGACATCATCATCACCGCGGGCGGCAAGAACATCACCCCAGCGAACCTCGAGGCCGAGATCAAGCAGCATCCGCTCGTCAGTCAGTGCGTGGTGATCGGCGATCGCCGGCCCTACCTGGTGGCGCTGGTGACGCTCGACCCGGAGGAGGCCGCTACCCACGCGTCGGAGAACGGGATCGACGATGCCGCGAGCCTGCCCGCGAACGCCGACGTCAAGGCGTCGATCATGGCCCGGGTTGATCAGATCAACGAGAAGTTCGCCCGCGTGGAGCAGGTCAAGAAGATCAAGATCCTCCCCGTCGATCTCTCGCAGGAGGGCGGCGAGTTGACGCCGACGATGAAGGTCAAGCGCAACGTTGTGGCCGACAAGTACGAGAGCGAGATCGAGAGCCTCTACGCAGGCTGAGCGGCGGCCCGATGATCGGGTCGGCAGACCGCAACTCCGGGAGGCCGCCGGGGTTGAAATTGTTGCGGCTGAACAGTCGCTCGTGGTAGCGTTCGCACCTGGACCCCTCGGGGAGGGGTACGCGTGTGAGGCGGGACCCACTCTCGTCCACTTACGGGACACCAAAAGACTCGGGGAAGGACCCTTATGAAGAGACTGCTCGTAGCCCTCCTGACGGTGGTGGCGCTCGCTGCTGCCGTTGTCGTCGTTCCGGCTCAGGCTGCCGCCAATGACGGCGCCACCGTAGCCAAGAAAAAGGGAAACAAGAACAAGACTTTCGTCGTCTGTAAGAACGGCTGCAAGTACAAGACGATCCAGAAGGCCGTCGACAAGGCCAAGAAGACCAAGAAGCCGACGATCAAGATCAAGCCCGGCAAGTACAAGGAGGGCGTGATCGTCGAGGGCCACAAGTACAACGGCATCTCCTTCATCGGCAAGGGCAAGAACCCGAAGAAGGTCATCCTCGAGGGCAAGAACGCCAAGGGCCCGGACGGCCTTGCGCAGAACGGCATCGAGGCGATCGACGTCAACAAGGTGACGATCAAGAACATGTGGGCGCGCAACTACGCGACCAACGGGTTCTTCGTGCGTGATTCGGCGCCCGCGCCGGACACCAAGATCGATTGTAAGGACTACGTGATGAAGGACCTGATCGCCTCCGACAACCGCGCCTACGGGATGTACGCGTTCGGCTGTGCCGGCGGCAAGATCACCGACTCCGAGGGCTCGGGTCATGGCGACTCGGCGTTCTACATCGGCGGCACGCCGATCCAGAACAACCCGAAGACGACGGTGCTGACCAGGCTCGACGCACATGAGAACGTGCTCGGCTACTCCGGCACCAACTCGCGCTACATCGAGATCACCAACTCCGACTGGTACAACAACGGCATCGGCCTGGTCCCGAACACGCTCGATTCAGAGCCGTTCGAGCCAAGCACGGGTGGAGTTATCCGGAACAACAACATCTTCTGGAACAACTTCAACTACTTCCTGCCGAACTCGGGCGTGGACACGATCTCGAATGGGCTGGGGACCATCGGTGAGGCTACGATCCAGTACCCCACAGGCGTCGGCATAGCGTTGTTTGGAGCGACCGATTGGCTGGTTGAAAACAACCAGATCTTCGGCAACTTCAAGTGGGGCTCGGCCGCGTTCTCAGACCCGTTCAACACGGGCGATGACGCGATCAGCACCGGCAACCAGTTCATCAGCAACGCGAATGGGCGCGGTGGTACCGACACGAACGCGGTTGACTTCTGGATCGATGGATCCGGGAGCGGCAACTGCTTCGAGGGCAACGTGAGCTCGACGTTCGACCCCTCAGGCGGGGCCACGAACGAGGAGCTCTATCCGGAGTGCCCGGCGCCTGCAGGCCCGACGCCGGGTGCGACCGGCACGAGCTTCGGTGAGGGCGAGCAGTTGGGTGAGCTGATTGGCTACGCGACCACCGACCCGCCTGAGAACCAGGAGTGCTCGTGGACGCAGCACCCGCATCCGCCGTTCGAGGACTTCGAGCCGGTGGACGTGACTCCCGGACCGGACTGCCCATAGTGCAGCGCCGCCGGGGAACAATCGCAGCAATCGCCACAGCCGCCGCACTCTCGGGTGCGGTGGCGGTGACGCCGCTGAGCCAGGGAGCGCCGGCCGGCGACGCCTCGGCGCTGGCCGCCGGCAAGCCGAGGCCGAAGATCGTCAAGGTCGCCGATGATTTCTTCTCACCGACCGAGCTGAAGGTGAAGAAGGGCGGCAAGGTCAAGTGGAAGTGGCGGAGGACGAACCTCAACCCACACAACGTGACCCTCGAGAAGGGCCCCAGGGGGGTCAACAAGGGGGACTACAGGTCCGCCACCGGCTCAATCGGCGTGAAGTTCAACCGCACCTTCAAAAAGAAGGGCAAGTACCAGTTCGTCTGCACGCTTCATCCGGGCACGATGACGCAGACGCTCACGGTCAAGAGGTAGACGGAGGGGGCTTGGTGGGACCCCGTCCACACGACAGACGCGATTTTCTGGCCGCCGGTGGCGCAGGGGCACTGCTCTGCACCCTCGGCGGCCAGAAGATCTTCGCCGACCGCGAGGCCGATGTCACCGCCTTGAGCGCCGACCTCGATGTGCCGCCCAAGGTGCGGGCGGCGGCGGCCGGTGGCGCCTCGGCGCCTACGGCGACGACCCTGCTCGCCGCCAACGGCGGCGCCCGGCGCGAGTACTGGATCCAGGCCGAGCCCAAGCGCTGGAACATCGTGCCGACCAAGCGCGACCAGATGCTCGGCAAAAAGATCAAGGGAGGCAAGCGCTTCACCGCCTTCGCCTACCGCGCCTACAACCAGGGCTTCGGCGTGCCACTCGGGCCGGCGACGGTCCCCGGTCCGCTGATCGAGGCCGAGACCGGTGACACGATCGTCGTCAACTTCCGCAACGGGCTGAGTTCGCCCGTGACGATCCACCCCCACGGCGTCATGTACTCGGTCGACATGGACGGGGCCTACAAGGGCCGCTACACCGACCCCGGCGGCTTCGTGCAGCCCGGCGAGACCTTTCAGTACACCTGGGAGGCAACGCCCGGCACCGAGGGCGCCTGGATCTACCACGACCACGGCCCGCTCGATCCCGTGCCGCTCTACAAAGGGCTGTTCGGCCCAATGATCGTGCGCGAGAAGAACGCACCCCGGCCCGATCGCGAGTTCTTCCTCGGCTTTCACTCCTTCCAGCCGCTGGCCACCGGCCTCGACCGCGTCTTCTGGTGTGTCAACGGCCGTGCCTACGCCGGCAACACCGAGACCTTGCGGGCCAAGGTCGGCGAGCGCGTCGCCTTCCACGTCTATGGCATGGACAACGACTTCCACACCTTCCACCTGCACGGGCACCGCTGGGAGAACGACGCCGGAAAGGTGGTCGACAACCAGACCTTCGGTCCGGGCGACTCGTTCAGTTTCGAGATCGTCGAGGACAACCCCGGACGCTGGTTCTACCACTGCCACGTCTTCAGCCACCTGCACCAGGGGATGCAGGGCTTCTACATCGTCGAATGAGCCGGCGCGGGCGCAGGATCATCGCTGTCGGCGTGGCCGTGCTGGCCTCGGCCGCCGTCATCGCTCCGATCGCCGACGCCGAGGCCGCGAACAGGCGCGTCTCCATCAGCGACTACCAGTGGTCGGATCCAGGCGTTCAACTCGACCTCGGTGAGCACGTGACCTGGTACTGGGTCGGCCCTGACACGATGCACTCGATCACCGGGATCGCGCCCGAGGCGACCGGGCTCGATTCCGACCCGCAGACCAACCAGCCTCAACACAAGATCGGCGACACCTTCCGGCTCGATTTCGATCAGCCGGGTACCTACAACTTCAAGTGCAAGCTGCACTCCACGGTGCGCGGCACGGTCTCCGTCTCGGCGACGCCGGGCGACCCCGAGAGCGAGCCGGATCCGGTGCCACAGAGCAAGGTCGATCTGAAGGCGCCGAAGCTGCGCGAACTCCGGCTCGACCGCACCGGTATCCGCCGCAAGGGCACCCCGATGCGCTTCTCCATCAATGAGGCCGCCCGGATCGAGGCCGACATCTATGAGATCAAGCGCGGTGGCAAGCGTCGCTTCTCCGGCTACGCCAAGTGGCGTGGAACCCACGTCGGCTACAACAAGGTCCGCTTCGGCACCCGTCGCAAGCACTTCAAGGCGCGCCCCGGGCGCTACATCGCCAAGGTCCAGGCGATCGACTCGGCCGCGAACGCCGGCAAGCTGCAGACGATCAAGTTCAAGATCCTTAGGCGCCGCCGCTAGGCCTCGGCGCCGGGCTCGAGGCGCCACCCGGCCGTCCCACAACGGTCACATCCCGGAGCCGACTTCTCCACTCCGCGACTCCCACCCGTAACGCCGATGCGGCGAGCATCAGCCGATGCCCGCCGAGACGAACATCGTTCCGATCCCATCGGAAGGAAGTCACTCTCGAGCAATGAAGTCACGGGTGGCGCGAGTGGTGGCGCGCCAACACGGGACGATCAATCGCCGTCAGCTTCTGGCGATCGGATTCACCCGCCACCAGATCGATGAGATGCTCCTGTGCGGCCACCTGCACCGGATCCACCTCGGGGTCTACGCGGTTGGCCATCGGTGCCTCAGTCGGGAGGGGAACTGGATGGCGGCGGTGCTGGCCGGCGGCCGAGGCTCTGCGTTGAGCCATATCGCTGCCGGGACGTGCTGGAAAGCACTGGCCCTCTCTCCCGGCCTCATAGATGTCACCTGCCCGAACCAACACAAGGGCCGCCCTGGGATCCGCTTTTACCGCTCGCACCTCGAGGCCGATGAGATCGTCCGCCGCGACGGCATCCCGGTTACCTCTCTGCCGCGGACCCTGGTCGACCTCGCCGCCGTCCTCGAGCCCTTCGCGCTCGAGCGGGCGCTGGCCGAGGCCGAGTTCCACCACCGGGCGCTGATGCGGCGGCTGCCGGACGCCCTGAACCGCTACACCGGGCGCCGGGGAATGGTAAAGCTGCGCCGCGTTGCCGCAACGGGCAACCACAAGCTCGGCGTGACTCGATATCCGTTGGAGGAGCGCTTCCTGCGCTTCCTCGATGCCCATGGCTTCGCTCGCCCCGAGTTGAACGCCCCCCTGCGCCTCGACGGCCGGCGAATCGAGATCGACTGCCTCTGGCGCGCGGCCGGAATCGCGCTCGAACTGGACGGCCGCGACGGCCACGACCGGGATCGGACCTTCCACTCCGACCGCGCTCGCGATCTGCAGCTCGCAGGGCTCGGCTACACCGCCGCTCGCGTCACCAGCCCACGCCTGCGAGCACCAGTTGCCCTGGCGAGGGACCTCGCGGCCATCGGCGTGCCCACCCTCTCAGCCCCCTGACGAGCGGGAGGCCGCAGAACTACTTCAGCTTCCGCTTGAAGGTGAACTTCGCCGGTGAGTCGTCCTTGTTGCCGGAGCCGTCGATGGCCCGCACGCTGAAGGTGTGCTTCTTGTAGCTCTTGTCTCCGGCCTTGTACTTCTTCTTGTAGGCGGAGGTGCAGGACTTCCACTTCTTGCCCGTGTCGCGGCGGCACTCGAAGCTCTCGAAGTCCTCGCTGGAGGAGGAGAACTTGAACTTGGCGTTCTTCTTCTTCTTGCCCTGCTTCTTCTTCTTGGTCGGCTTCTTGTCGAACTTGGTCTGCGGGCCGGTGGTGTCGGGCTCGCGGTCGAGGATGCCGATCTGGTTGTCGTCCTCGCCCGCGACGTAGATGGAGCTGTCGTCGCTGATCGCGAGATCCAGCGCCCCGCGCAGACCGGGTTGATCCTCGATCACGGGGCCCAGCGTCAGCGAGCCGTCAGCGAGCGAGCGGTCGACGGTCTGGACGGCATCGTCGCCGTCGCTCGAGATGATCAGGCTGCGCCCGTCCTCGCTCGCAACTATGCCGCTGGGCGGCTCTGCAGGGAGTTCCTGGGCCTCGACGAAGCTGAGCTTTCCGTTGCCGGCGTTGCGCTCGAAGCGGAGGACGGAACCGTCCCCCGAGGTGACGACGTAGGCCTGCTCCCCGTTGCGGGAGAGCACCAGGTCCTCCGGATCACTCATGCCGGTCACGGCCCCACCGGCGTCAGTCGGGTCGTCGACCTGATCGAACTCGGTTTCTACGTAGGTGAGCAGACCGCTTGCTGCGTTGCGGCTGAAGACCGAGACAGCGTCGCCGTCGAGAGCCGCGACATAGACGTACTTGCCGTCAGCCGAGACCTCGACATCCCAGGCACCATAAAGGCCGTCCTTGGGCACGTCACCCTCGTCGTCGAACAGGGTCTGCCGGTAGATCGGGGCCCCGGTCGCGCCATCGAGCTCGAAGGTGGAGATCGAGTAGTCGCTGTTCGAGGTCACGTAGATGAACTTGCCGTCCGGCGAGAACGCCATCCCGGTTGCCTCGATCAGGCCACTGATCTCGAGCCCCGAGACCGGATCGATCTCCTCGTCGATCGCGGAGCCGACGAAGCTCAGGGCGCCTGTACCGGCGTCGCGGCTGAAGCTCGCGAGGCCCTGGCCGACGTAGCCCGTCGCAAAGACATGCTCCCCGTCGGGTGAAACGAGCACGTCGAAGGTGCCGTCGATCCCCGCCACCGCTCCACCCGGATCGTCGGGATCGTCGGCGCCGTCGGACTCCGTCTCGACCGGGGTCAGGGAGCCGTCGCCCGCCCGACTGAAGACGCCGACGCTGTCCGCCTCGCCGTTGGCCGTGTAGACGTTGTTGCCATCGGGTGAGGCCCCGACCCCCTCGACTGGGCCGACCGAGAACTCCGGATCACGGCCCGCGAACTCGAGCTCGGTGTCGCTGGTTCGGTCGAAGCGCGCGATCGCGCCATCGTCCTTGCCCGTCGCATAGAGCTGCGAATCATCCGGGGCGAGCGCGATCCCTTCAACGCCGGTCAGTCCATCGACGGTCGGGGCCCCATCCCCTGGGTCATCGACGCCGTCAGCCTCGAAGCCGGAGAAGATCAGGGTGTCGTCGTCGGCGACGTCACGATCGAACACCACGACGGAGTCGGAGCTGACCCCGGTGACGTAGATGCTCTCCCTGGCGCCGTCGGTGGCCAGCTGTTCGGGCAGGCTCATCCCATCGACTGCCCCTCCCGGGTCCTCAGGGTCGAGGTCATCCACCCCGTTTTTCTCCCGACCGTCGTAGGTCAGGAGTCCGGCGATGTCGCGCGTGAACACCGCCACCGCGGAGTCGAAGTAACCGGCCACGTAGATGTTGCCGCTCGCAAACACCACATCGCTCGCCCCATTGAGGCCGTCGACCCCACCGACGCCGTCGCGCTCGAAGTCGGCGAAGCTGAGCTCGCCCTCGTCCGGACCTGCCGTGTCCCGCGTGAAGGAGGCGACGGCATCGTCGAGGTCGGCTGACGTGAAGACGAACTGGTTGCCGCCGGAGATCGAGACGCCGGTGAGACCGTCGATGCCGTCGACGACCCCGCCCGCGTCCGAGCCGTCGTTGACGCCGTCCGTCTCCGTATCGACGAGCGTCGTTCCACCGCCCGCCACGCTGCGGTCGAACGAGTAGACGGAGTCCGCGCTGCGGTCGACCACGATGATGCCCTCGCCATCAGGGGTGATCGTCAACTCCTCGGGCGATGAGAACTCGGCACTGTAGTCGTTACCCGTCACGAAGACGAGCCGCCCGTCCCCATCCGTCTCGAAGATCGTGATCTGGTTGGGGCTCAGGGCATAGACGTATTCGCCGTCAGGGGAGACATCGACGTCGCGTACGCTGGTCATGCCGGTGACCGTGGCACCGCCGTCGCTCGGGTCGTCGACGTTGTTGCGCTCGGTCTCGATCCGGGTCAGGGCCCCGCTACCCGGATCGCGGTCGAAGGTCACCAGCTCGGTCGGCGTGAAGCCGTTCGCAGCGACGTAGGCCCTCTCGCCGTCGGGAGAGATCGCGATCGGTCCCGGCTGGATGAGCGGCTCATCGGGCGCGGCCCCGACATAGGTCAGGTCCCCCTCGGCGGCGGAAGCGATCCCGACGCTGACGCAGGCGACAACCGACACAACCGCAACGGCGAGAACTTTCTTCACTGGTACTCCCTCCAGAACCCGAAATCAGACGATGATCAGGAACCCTATTCGCTCCAGAAGTTTCGGGTCCGAAGACTTATCCCTGAACAGACTGGGAGCGTCGAGGCCAAGGAAGAGGTCGGCGAGGTGTGCGCAAGCACGTGAGTCGGCCGATGACGCCGGCATCGGCGCTCCCAGGCGTTCAGGTCAGGCGGATTCTTCGCCGTCGCCGGATTGGCGGAGCAGGGCTGAAGTCGTCTGCTCGAAGACGCGGCGCCAGGCCGGGGCCTGGTCGCGCTCGCGCTCGACCTGATCGAGGACGTGCTTGATCCGGCGGGCGGAGATCTCGATCCCGTGCCGCTCGGCGATCGTCTTGTAGCGGTCGTAATCGCGGGCGAGGCGCAGGGTGACTGATTCGAAGCCGTGCTTGGCGATCTGCAGGCGCGCGGAGTAGTCCATGATCGAAGTGCCGAACATGAGCTCATCGTCGAACTCGGGCTCGATCAGCAGGATGTCCACGCCGGGATACTTGATCTCCCACTCCTCGACGGCCCGGTGCAGGCGGTCGTGAGCGAGCATCCGGATCGCCTGGTTGGCAATCGCGACGAAGCCCATGTCGGAGACGCGGCGCACCCGGCTGCCGGAGATCGTGGGGACCCGCTTGGTGAAGTCGTTGACGAAGGGCACGATCGGGTTGACCACGACGATGAACTTGGCACCCTTCTCGACGGCGATGTCGACGTTGGTCGTCGAGCGGATCCCGCCGTCGATCATCTCGTGGCCCTTGACGTTGATCGGCTCATAGACCAGCGGCAGCGCTGTGGAGGCAGCGACTGCGCTGGAGATCGGCACGTCACGCCACTCGCCCTCTCCGAGCACGATCCGATCGGTCGTGTCGAGGTCCGTCGCGGTCAAATACAGCTCGCGCTCGAGCATGCGGAAGTCGTCGGTGCGGTCGGGGTCGGCGAGCATCTCGGCGACGTAGTCCTCTATTCCGGTACCGCGATAGAGGCCCTTGGGCAGGCCCGCGGCGAGTCCCTGGGCGACGTCCATCACAGAGGCATCGCCGAGCGCGGAGACGAGCTGGCGGGCAACGCCCAGCAGGCGGAAAGGCAGCAGCGCGGCTGAGCTGGCGAAGCCCCTGTAGTTCGGCTGCAGCAGCATGCCGAGGTCCATGTCCCGTAGCGGCGAGGGCAGGTTCTTGTTGAGCACCCGCATCATCTCCTCGGGTGTCACGCCGTTGGCGACGGCGGCGGCAACGAAGGACCCGGCGCTGGTGCCCACATACACGTCGAATTCGTTGACCGTGCGGTTAACGGCCAGCAGGTCGAATGCGCGCAGGGCACCGATCTCGTAGACGGCGCCCGTGAAGCCCCCGCCTCCGAGCACAAGTGCGGTCTTGGACCGCTTCTTCCGGCGCGCACCCGCACCACGGCGGGACGCCGGATCGAGCTTGACAACCTCGCTCATCGGCTCCGCCAACCTAGCAGGCTTGCCAGCCAGCCAAACCCGTTGCCCCAGCCCGGCGCGTGCGATGTGCGACGATTGCGCGGTGCGGAAGGTGGGACTGTTCGCTCTGCTCGGGGCACTCGCCGTAGTGCCCGGGGCCGCAGGCGCAGCTGCACAGCTGCCCGAGTCCTCCCCTGCCTTCGCGCCCCCCGTGCAACTGCTGCCGGGACCCGACCTCCCGGGCACCCCCTCCCCATCGCTGCGTTCGGCAGGTCCGCAGGCACAAAGCAGCGGCAAGATCAGCCGGCGCACGCTGCACCGCAAGCTCAAGGATCTCGCCCGCCAGGCTCCGGGCGCCAGCAGCTTCTACGTGTACGACATCGGGGCCTCCAAGAAGCGGGTCCTGTTCGATCGCAAGGAGGGCCAGCGCCGCAAGCTCGCCTCCAACACGAAGCTGTTCACGACCGCGACCGCGCTGCACCGACTCGGCGCCAAGGGCCGGATCGAGACCAAGGCGGTCAGCAAGGGCAAGCTGACCGGGAACGGAAAGCTCAAGGGCAGCCTCTATCTGGTCGGTGGCGGCGACCCCTCGCTCGGCTCCGGCGGCCTGAACGAACTGGCCCGGGAGGTGCGCCGCGCCGGAATCAAGCGCATCGGCGGCGACCTCGTCGCCGATGACTCGGTCTTCGACCGCAAGCGGGGCGTTCCCGACTCAGGCTACGGGCCGAGCCCGTACCTCGCGCCGCTCTCGGGGCTCGTCTACGGCGGCTCCACCTACAGCGGGGATCCGGCCCAGGCCACGGTGAACGCCTTTCGCAGCGTGCTCAAGAAGAAGGGCGTGAAGATCAGCGGCAAGAGCCGCGTCGGCAGGCTGCCCGGCAAGCTGCGCGGCCGCAAGCCGACCGGCAGCTACCTCTCCCCCACGATCGCCTCGCTGGCGGCCGCGACCAACAAGCCCTCGAACAACTTCTACGCCGAGATGCTGCTCAAGCGCCTCTGGGCCCAGGGCAGCCGCAAGGGCACGACATCCGGCGGCACCAAGGCCGTAGAGCGCTTCGCCCGTCAGAACGGCTCCGGGATCAACGCGCTCGACGGCTCCGGCCTGACGGCCCCCAACAGCGCCTCCGCGCGCGAGGTCGTGCGCCTCCTGGTCGCGATGCGCCGCCACCGCGACGCCGCCCGCGCCTACTACCGCTCGCTGGCGATCGCGGGCAAGGACGGCACCCTCGACGGCCGCATGGAGGGCACGGTCGCGGCCGGTCGCTGCCGCGGCAAGACGGGCACGATCAGCGGGGTCTCGACGCTCTCCGGCTACTGCAATGCGGGCCACGGCAAGAAGGTCGCTTTCTCCCTCCTGATGAACGGCGTCGGCAGCTACGACAGCGCTCGAAACATCCAGGACCGGATGGTCGTCGAGATCGCCCGCTTCCGGCCCTAGATCGACTGACTGCGCAGCGTCGCGGCCCGTATCGCGTCGACGACCTGCTCCGGATCATCCGCGAACGGGGTGTGCCCGAGTCCGTGCAGAGTTATGTGGGCGGCATCCGGCAGTCGCTCGCGGGCGCGCCGTGACTGGGGCCGGTAGAGCAGCAGTGCGTCGCGGCTCCCCCAGCTGACGGTGACAGGCACCTCGAGCTCGTCACCACCGGCGAAGGAGTACCCGCCCGTCGCCGCCAACGTCGCCTCCCACCCGGGTGCGGCCCAGAAGTCTGCGAGCATCGAGCGGGCCTCGAGCGCCGGCAGCCGCCATGGCCGGGCGAAGATCAGGCTCAGCAGCACGGTGCGGCCGGCGGCGGTCCCGAGGGCTCGCTTGACCATTGGTCGCAGCCGTCTGGGAGTGCCGCCGAACACCTTCAGAGTCGCCGTCGCGTAGCGATGCTCCGCCTCGCTCCAGAACCCGCTCGGCGAGATCGCATTGACGCTGCGGACGAGATCGAGCCTGCCCATCTCCAGCGCGATCGCTCCGCCCAGAGAGTTGCCCGCTACATGGGGTCGCTCGACCCCGATCTCGCCCAGCAGGGCGCCCAGGGCCCGGGCCAGGTTGGGAATCGATGGCCGGACACCGGTCACCAGGGTTGCCGATGCACCAAAACCCGGCAGGTCGGGAACGATCAGCTCGAATTCGCGCTCCAGCAGTTCGATCTGAGGTGCCCAGCCCTGCCAGTGGTGGCCGATCCCGTGGACCAGCAGCAGCGGCTCACCCTGTCCGCAGCGGTGGTAGTTGATGCCGGAGCTGGTGCGTGGCACGAGGCAGCGTGAGCTCAGCGGGGACGCAGCGCGAGGACGGGGATCTCACGGACGCCTTCGGTGCGCAGCCTGTAGTTGCCGTAGCCGGCGTAGAGCTGCTCGGCGAGCCCGAACAGCCGGCTGCGCTCCTCGCCCGAGGTCTCGCGGACCAGATAGGGCAGCCGGCGCCCGCGCGAGATCAACTCGACATCCGGCCTGGCGACGGCGTTCAGATACCACGCGGGGTGATGCTCGCGGCCGAAGCTCGAGGCGGTGAGGATCACCTCCTCGCCCTGGGTGAAGTAGACGAGCGGCACGATCCGTTCGGCCCCACTCTTGCGGCCGGTGGTCACGAGCCGGACGAGGGGGAAGTAAGCGGTGAGGGCCAGGCGGTCGCCCGTCAGCCGGAGGAGCAGCGGATCGAGCCGGGCCGCAACGCTGATCCCGAAGCCGCGTCCGAAGCCGGTATTCGAGACCTTGTAGGCGAAGCTCCGGAAACCGCCCAGCTCGGCGGTGGGGTCGATCGGCTTGATGTGCTCCTCGCGGTCGATGTTCAGCCCTTGATGACCATCACGGATGTGGCCTTGACCATCGCCGTCGCCTCGGCGCCCTCGACCAGGCCGAGCTCTTCGATCGCGTCCCGTGTGATCGCGGCGCTGATCCGGTGGGGTCCGGCCTCGATCTCGACGATCCCCATCACGCCATCGACTTCGATCGAGCGCACGATCCCGGGGAAGCGATTACGGGCGGAGAGCTCATCGCCGGCGCGGTGGCGCTCCGGGCTCGCACCGAGCCGCTCGAGCTCGCTGCGGGGCACCAGCCGCCGGTTGCGCTCGTCGCGCTCGGTGCGGAGCTTGCCGGAGCGATCCCAGCGCCGCAGGGTGTCGGCGCTGACCTCGAGAACCTTGGCCGCTTCGCCGAGAGTCAGCGGCGCGGGCTCGGCGGGGGGCTCAGACATCGCCACCACGTATACCACTCATCGGGGCACCACCCGCGTCGCTGACGCCTTCCAGACGGCGACCACGCCGGCGCCGGGGCGCAGGCCGAGCGCATCTCGGGAGGAGTGGGTGACCTCGGCGACGAGTGGCTGGCCGACGTCGACTCCGACGCGCACACGACTCCCAATCGTCGCTACCGAGCTGACCGTACCCGGAAGTCTGTTGCGCTGCGAACCGTGGACGGGGCTGTCGGCGGCCTCCAGCGCGATCTCCCATGGATGCACCGACACCGCGACGGGGCTGCCCTCCGGGTGGCCGGCCGCAGGCGGTGGCTCGCCCGGAGCGGGTGCGGGATCGGTGCTGGCGAGCAGCCCACCGCCATCCAGCCGGATCTCCGAGCCGCCCCCGACGGCCGCGACGGCGCTACCCGCGAGCACCACCGAACCGGTTACCTCGGCCACGAACGCCGAGGCAGGGCGGGCGGCGAGTTGGTCGGGGGCTCCCCGCTGCACGATCCGGCCGGCCTCGATGACCGCAACCGTGTCGGCCAGCGTGATCGCCTCGGCGAAGTCGTGGGTGACGAGGATCGCAGGGACCCCCGCGTCGGAGAGCAGGTGAGCCAGCTCCCGGGTCGCCGTGGTGCGGGTCCGCGCGTCGAGCGCGGCGAGCGGCTCATCCAGGAGCAGCGCCCGCGGCCTCGAGGCAAGCGCCCGGGCGAGCGCGACCCTCTGGCGCTCGCCGCCCGAGAGCGTCGCGGGGGCGGCGTCGGCGAGGGCGGCGATCCCGAAGCGCTCGAGCAGCTCGAGTGCGGCCGCGCGCCGCTCCCCACGAGCTAGACCGAGTCCGTAGGCCACGTTCCGCCAGACGCTCATGTGGCCGAAGAGCGCGTAGTCCTGGAAGACGTACCCGCAGCGGCGCCGCTCCGGCGGCAGCTCGACTCCCCTCGCCCGGTCGAGCCAGGTCTCGCCGTCGCACTCGATCCGGCCCTTGCGGGGGCGCAGAAGCCCCGCGACGGCGCGCAGAACCGAGCTCTTGCCCGCGCCCGAGGGACCGACCAGCGCGAGGCATGAGCCGGCGGCAACCTCCAGGTCGAGGCTGAGTCGCAGCTCGCGCAGTTGCGCCTCGATAGTCGCGCTAAGCAACGGTGATCGTCTCCCCGGCGCGCGGGTCGGTGCGCGGTGCGAAGAGCTTTACCGTGGCCAGCAAGGCAGCGGAGACCGCCACCAGCACGGCGGCCAGCGCGAGAGCCGCGTCGAAGTCGCTGCTGAACAGCTCGAGAATCGCAAGTGGGGCGGTCTGGGTTATGCCCTGGAAGGAACCCGCGAAGACGATCGTCGCTCCGAACTCCCCCAGCGCCCGGCCCCAGGCGAGGGCGGTACCGGAGAGGAGCCCGCCCATGGCGGCCGGGATCGCGACCCGCAGGAAGGTGCGCGCCTCGCTCGCTCCGAGTGTCCGCGAGGCGCCGAGCCAGCTCGGGTCGATCGCCTCGAACGCCGACTGGGCCTGGCGCAGATAAAACGGGCTGGCTACGAAGGTGAGGGCGACGACGACTCCGGCGGTCTGGAACACGAGCTCGATACCGAGGTCGCCGAGGGCGCCGCCGAGCAGGCCCCCGGGCCCGAGCGCGGCGAGCAGGCCGATGCCAACGACCGCCGGCGGCACGACGAGCGGCAGCTCGATCAGCGTGATCACCAGGTTGCGACCGCGGAAACGGCGGGTCGCAAGCAGGTAGGCGGCCGGAGTGCCGATCAACAGGATGAGAGCCAGCGCGATCGAGGAGGTGAGCAGGCTCAGCCTGAGAGCGTCGAGTGCCTGCTCATTGCCGAGGCTGTCGATCAACTGCCGCGGCCCGGCCTCGAAGAAGATCGCGGCAATCGGGACCGTGAGGAAGGCCAGCGCCAGCACGAGGGCGCCGGTGAGGACGAGTGGAAACCAGCGGAGGCGGAGGCCGGCCACGGGGTCAGCCGCCTCCAGCAGAGCCGGCGGCGGGGGCGGGCAGGAACCCGGCATCGGCAAGCTCGTCGGCACCCGGACCCTCGAGCAGACCATCGATGAACGCCTGGGCCCGGGCCGGATCGACAGCGCCCTCGACGACCGCCGCGCTGTAGGCAACGCGGGGCTCGAGGTTGGGCGGCAGCCTGATCGTCTTCACCGCATCACCGGCGGCCGCGGCATCGGTGGCGTAGACGAAGCCGGCGTCGGCGGCACCCTGGGCGACCTTGCCGACCACGCCCTTGACGTCGGACTCCTCTGAGCGCACGTTGGCGAGCACGTTGGCTGCCGTCTGCGGGCCGAGACGATCGATCACCTCGCGCGTGTAGTCGCCGACCGGGACGCCGGCAGCTCCGATCACCAGATCGACGTCGCGGCGCAAGAGGAGATCACCGAGGGTCGTGGTCTGCTCGCCGGGGGCGACGATCAGCACGAGCTGGTTGGCCGCGAAGACGACGGGCTCGCCCACGAGCCCGTCGGCCGCCAGCTCCTCGGGATAGGACGTGCTGGCGGAGGCGAACACGTCGGGCGTCGCGCCCTGGCGGATCTGGGCGGCGAGCTCATCCGAGCCGCCGAAGGAGAAGCGCACGTCCTCGGGCAGACCCTCGCCGTATGCCGAGAAGGCCTCGGTCAGCGATGACGCGGCCGAGACGATGAGCCGCGGCCGATCATCGGAGGCGCCGCAGCCCGAGACGAGGATGGCGAGCAGGGCCGCCGCAAGCGCGGCTCTTTTGCATGGGCAATGCATATGCACTACCCAGACTAACCCCTCCGGGCCTCGCGCCGGTAGAGTGAGTGAGCGCTCATTCATCAACCTGAGGAGACCCTTCATGCCCTGGAGCACCGACGAGATCCCCGACCTGTCCGGTAAGACCGCCCTGGTCACCGGCGCCAATGGCGGCCTCGGCCTCGAGACCGCTCGCGCGCTCGCCGCGCACGGTGCGAAGGTGCTGATCGCCGCGCGCAACCAGGAGAAGGCCTCCGCGGCGGTGGCTGACATCCGAGCCGGCCTGCCCGACGCCGATCTCGAGGTGATCCCGCTCGATCTCGGCTCGCTCGACTCGGTCCGCGAAGCATCGGCTGCGGTGCTCGCCGCCAACGAGACGATCGATTTGCTGATCAACAACGCGGGGCTGATGGCGATGCCTGAGAGCCGCACCGCCGACGGATTCGAGATGCAGCTCGGGGTCAACCACTTCGGGCACTGGGTGCTGACCGCGGAATTGATGCCCGCGGTCCTGCGCTCCGCGTCCGCCCGGATCGTCACGGTGACCAGCACGGCCCACCACATGGGCCGCGCGATCGACCCGTCGAACCCGAACCTCGAGGGCAACTACGGCCCCTGGAAGGCCTACGGACAGTCGAAGCTCGCGAACTTCCATTTCGGACTCGGGCTCGAGAACCGGCTCCGCTCGGCCGGAGCACCTGCCCAGAGCCTGATCGCCCACCCCGGCCTCTCCGACACGGATCTGCAGGCGCGGACGACCCGCGAGAACGAGGGCGATTTCTGGGGCAAGTTCTTCCACGCGATGTCCTCCCACGGGGGCATGGAACCGGCCCGCGGCGCGCTCTCCCAGTTGCGTGCGGCGACCGACCCCGAAGCTCGCGGTGGCGAGTTCTACGGCCCGGCCTGGGTCAACAGCGGCCCGCCAATCCGCAAGCCGATCATCCGCCGGCTCGGCATGGAGAAGGCAATAGCGACGCTCTGGGAGGTCTCCGAGCGTGAGACCGGCACCGATCTCGTGATCAGCCCAGCCGGGACCGGTGCAGCATCCGCTTGAGCCCGGCGCCTGAAAGCGGCACCCCCACCCCCGGTCTCGACCGGGCGGCCGCGGTCCGCGCCGCGGTCCGCCGACTGGTCGGGGAGCGCGGCTTCCACGGCGCGACAATGGGCGCCGTGGCCCGCGAGGCAGGAGTGGCCGCGGGCACGCCCTACGTCCACTACCGGTCGAAGGACGAGCTGGTGCTCGCCGCCTACCTCGAGACAAAGCAGGATCTCGGCGCGGCCGCCGCCTGCGGCCTCGATCCTGACGCCGATCCGGGCGAGCAGTTCGGCACAATCTGGCTCGGCGTCTACCGCCACCTCGTAGCGGAGCCCGACCGCGCCCGATTCCTGCTCCAGGTGGACGCCTCTCCCTACGGCCGCCAAGCCCACAGCGAAGCGATGAGCCGTGACGACGACGCGCTCATGGCACTGGCGGCATCGTCACGAATCGCCGACCGGCTCGTGCCGCTACCGATCGAGGTGCTCTACGAGCTCGGCCTCGCCCCCGCGGTCCGCCTGGCTGCCGCGGGACTCGAGCCCGAAGAAGCAGAGCTCGAGCTCATCGCGGCCCGTTGCTGGAGGGCGATCAGCCAGGATTAGGGTCCCCCGGAGCCAGATATCTCGCGAAACTGACATTTGACCGCTCCTATCGGAACAAAGTCAGTCTCGTGCCCCCTGGCGGTCTACCTCACCTCCCCCCTCACTGCCAAACGGCGCCGGCGGAGACCCGCGGCGCGGCCCAGCGCCCCGCGCCCTACCCGAGCAGCGGCGGGGGCACGACCCAGAGGCGTTCGGCCCGCTCGGCCACGGATGTGTGGTCGAGGTCGGCGACCTTCGTCGCGCCCTCGCGCTCGAGTTGGTCGGCGAGGCCGCGCCACGCGCCGGCGACGGGTGCCACGCGCTGGGCCATGGCGCCGACTCCGGCCGCCGCGGAGAGTTCGTCGGCACGGGCGCGGACCTCGGCGGCGGTCATCTCGCCGAAGGCCTTGTAGGTGCCACCGCCGGTGGAGACACGCTCGGCGAGGATCTCGGCCGGATCCTTCGGGGCGCCCACGTCAAGCGCCTCCTTGAACGAGCGCCGCGGCGATCGCTGCCTGCCCGTAGGAGATGCCGCCGTCGTTGGGCGGCAACTGCAGCGGCAGCAAGGGGCGCAGGCCGCGCTCGCGCAGTGCCCGGACCGTGGCCTCGACCAGGACCCTGTTCTGAAAGACACCGCCGGAGCAAACCACGGTCTCGATCTTATGGCGCGCGGCGAGGCGCGCGCAGGCCTCGGCCGTCGCCCCGGCGATCGTCTCGTGGAAGCGGGCCGATATCTCGTCCAGCGGCGCGCCACGCTCGAGCTCGGAGCAGATCGCCCGGATCGTCTCCCGGGCATCGAGCAGCACGGGCCCCGGAGCCTCGTCGACGATCGGCAGCGGGTAGGGCTCCGGCGGCGGAGCGGCGGGATCCACGAGCCCCTCGAGCTCCATCGCGGCCTGACCCTCGTGGTTGACGGTCGCGCGAATGCCACAGAGTGCCGCGACCGCATCGAAGAGGCGGCCGGCGCTCGTCGTCACCGGCGACGCCAGCCCGGTCGGGATCAGCTCACGGACCGCGGCCCAGCGGCTGGGTTCGACCAGATCGGCGAGCGTCGGCGGGAGCTTGGGCTCAGCCGTGTCGTACGCCGCGGCCAGCCATGCGCACGCCATCCGCCAGGGCTCCCGCACCGCGGCGTCGCCCCCGGGCAGCCGGACCGGAAAGACGAACCCCTCGCGCTCGAACCCATCGAGTCCGCCGACCAGTAGCTCGCCGCCCCAGACCGTGCCGTCGGGCCCATAGCCGCTGCCGTCGAAGATCGCCCCGAT
>JBBRAH010000037.1:0-29602 GCA_038206985.1 Solirubrobacterales bacterium | reverse complement strand
CTTGCCGAGCCAGCTGGCGGCGATCACGATGCCCTGCTCGGCGGCGACCGAGCGCAGGCCGGTGACCGTCAGCTCGCGGGCGATGATCACCATCGCGATCCAGGCCTCGAGGCGGTCGAGCGCGACTAGCGAGATCAGCGCTGCGACGACGAGCAGCTTGTCGGCGAGCGGGTCCATGAGCTTGCCGAAGGTGGTGATCTGGTTGCGGCGGCGGGCAATGTAGCCGTCGAGGCCGTCCGTGGCGGCGGCGAGAGCGAAGACCACGGCGGCGATCACGTCTCCGTTGTCGATCTCGCCCAGCAGCGCCACGACCACTACCGGGACCGCCAGGATCCTGAGCATCGTCAGGGCGTTCGGGAGATTCATCGGAACCATCAGCCCGCGATACTACGGCTGCAATGGGCGTTGACTACATCTACCGCATCGACCAGCCCCACATCCGCTGGCAGTTGGCCAAGGTCTGCAACTCGATCTCCGAGGCCGGCGGGCTGATCGGCGACATCGTCACGATCAACATGGGCCGCGACCGCTCGATCCGCGAGATCTCGGTCGAGGTCGGTGACCACGATCAGGCCCACGAGGTCGCCGCCTACCTCGCCGGAGTCGAGGACGTGCGGGTCCTCTCCTACTACGACCGCGCCCTGAGCGCGCACGAGGGCGGCAAGCTGCGCATCAACGGGCTGCGGCCGATGCAGACCCTGCAGCACATGCGCGACGTCTACACGCCGGGAGTCGCCCGCGTCTGCGAAGCGATCCGCGACGACCCCTCCCTGGCCTCCCGCTTCACCATGATCGGCCGCACCGTGGCGATCTGCACCAACGGCACCCGGGTGCTCGGCCTCGGCGATATCGGCCCGGTCGCCTCGATGCCGGTGATGGAGGGCAAGGCGCTCTTCTACGACCAGATGGCCGGCGTCTCCGCGATGCCGATCCTGATCGACACCACCGACATCGACGAGTTCGTCGAGACCGTGATCCGTATCTCCCCCGGCTTCGGCGCGATCCACCTCGAGGACATCCGCGTGCCCGACTGCTTCGAGATCGAGGAGCGGCTGATCGAGGCGCTCGGGGAGCCGGTCATGCACGACGACGTCCACGGCACCGGCGTCGCCACCCTGGCCGCCGCGCTCGCCGCGCTCGAGCAGGTCGGGATCGAGCTCAGCGATGCCACGGTCGGCCAGGTGGGCCTCGGCGCGGCCGGCTTCGGCATCGCCTCCGCGATGGTCGACGGCGGTGCCAAGCGCGTGCTCGCGGCCGACCCCAACGAGGCCTCGCACGAGCGCGCCCGAGCCCACGGGATCGAGATCGGCAGCTTCGAAGAGGTGATGAAGAGCTGCGATCTGATCGTTGCCACCACCGGAATCGCGGGGCTGATCAAGCCCGAGATGGTGCGCGAGGGATCGGTGATCTTCGCGCTGACGAACCCGACGCCCGAGATCACCCCCGACGAGGCGATCGCCGCGGGCGCCGCCTTCGCCGCCGACGGAACCTCGGTCAACAACGTGCTCGGCTTCCCGGGGATCTTCCGCGGCGCGCTCGCCGCCGGCGCGAGCCGCATCTCCACCGGGATGAAGCTCGCCGCGGCGCGCGCCATCGCCAGCCTCACCGCCGAGAGCGACCTGGTCCCCAATGCCCTCGATCCGGCCGTCCACCGCGAGGTCGCCCGGGCGGTCGAGCAGGCCGCGCGGGCCGAAGGTCTCGCCCGTCCGGAACGGGCCCCGAGCGGACTCTGAGCCTCACCCGGGGCCGATCGTCATCGGTGCCCCGGCCTCAGTCCAGGCCGCCGAGCTCCCGGGCCCGGGCCAGGACCTGGTCCAGCATCGGCTCGGTCAGCTTGCCGGTGAAGGTGTTCTGCTGGGAGGGATGGAAGCTGCCCAGGAGGGTCCAGTGACCCACGACGGCCTCCGAGCCATGGGTGAACTTCGGCCGCGGCACCGGGACCTCGTGGCCCGCCTCGCGCAGCACCTTGAGCGTCGCCGTCCAGGCGAAGTTGCCGAGGCAGAGCAACACCCGGGCGTTCGAGAGCAACTCGAGCTCCCGCACCAGATACGGCAGGCACCTGTTCCGCTCCTCCGTGGTTGGCTTGTTGGCGGGCGGCGCACAGCGGACCGCCGCGGTGATCCAGGCGCCGCTCAGCTCGAGGTCGTCGTCGCGGCTGACCGCCTGGGGCTGGTTGGCGAGTCCCGCCCGGTGCAGCGCCGCATAGAGCCAGTCGCCGGAGCGATCGCCCGTGAACATCCGCCCCGTGCGATTGGCCCCATGTGCAGCCGGGGCGAGTCCCACGAGGGCGATGGCCGCGGCCGGGTCGCCGAACGCCGGCACGGGGCGCGCCCAGTACTCCTGGCCCCGGAACCGCTTGGGTGGATCGGCGGCCGCCTCGGCCCGCCAGTCGTTGAGGCGGGGGCAGAGCCGGCAGTCGGCGACCTCCGCCTGCAACCCGCGAAGGGCGTCCTCCCGGCTCATCGCTTGCGCTTGCGCTTCACCCGCAGGGTGCGGGCTGCGGGTGCCTTGGGGTCGATTCGCACCCATCGGGCAACCGAGGGCTTGCCGTGGGCATTGAGTACGAACAGCATGTAGTAGCCGGGCGGGGTGACGGCCGGATTCCTGTTGATCTTCAGGTTGAGCCCCCTTCCACGCGCCTTCGAAAGCTTCTTCAGGGGCACCATCCGCTGACTCATATCGGCGCCGTGGGTGGTCGCACCGGGCGCCATCAGCACCGCCGACTTGCCCCGCCCCTCGAACGTGCGGACGCCGAAGTCGTCGCCGTAGCGGAGCGCCGCAGGCACCCGCGTGATCCGCGCCCGGGCCCCGGGCGCGTACAGGTACGCCGGGCGGTAGAGCTCCGCCGTATCGGTGGTTGAGGCCTTGTACGCGGTCCCCGCATCGTTCGGCTCGACCTCGTGGTAGTCGTCGCCGGCGCTGAAGATACGCCCGTCTGGGAGCAGCACGGCGGTTGAGTGATAGGCGCGGTACTCGCGCTGGTTGGGACCGAGGCTCCAGCGATTCGTCTCGGGGTCATAGACCTCGACCTGCTTGAGCTCGACCTGATCGCTGGTGAAGTAGTTGCCCAGTTCGGGGTCGCGTCCGCCGCCGCCGCCGAGGGTGACCATCGAGCCGTCCGGCAGCAGGATCGTGTTCGCGTAGGAGCGGCCCTCCTGGGTCGGCCCCGCGAGGCTGCTCCTCAGCGTCTTGCCGTTGGTGCTGACGGAGTCGGCCCGTGCACGGAACTCCCACTGCGACTGCGGGGCGCCCGGGTTGATCGGGTCGCGATCGTCGTAGCCACCGAACTGCGTCGCCGTCCAGCCGCCCCGGGGAGAGGTCGTGCGCAACACGGCTGTGCCGCCGATCCGGTTGGCGCCATCGGGCGGGCTCGGGATGTCGAGGCGGCCGGCGGGCTGGCCGGGGTCGAAGCTGAGTCGCGCCGAGTCGCCGGCCGCGGGGCCGGCGAGCAGCACCCGGTTGTTGGGCAGGGTGAACAGGTGCGGGTACAGCGCCGTCCGGAAGTCCGGGTCGTCGGCGATGGTGTTGACCGAGCCCTGGCCGCCATTGTCGGCGGACGCCTTGTAGATCTCCGCGACCTGGCTGTCGGTCGCCCGCTCCGAGCCGGGGCTGGGGGTGTCCGTGTAGCCGCCGATGATCGGGGTCCGCCCATCACCGAGCAGCACCTGCGACGGATACCAGCGGCCGTCCTCCATCCGCTCCTGCGCGACCCACTTGCCGACCCCGCCGGGACCGCCCGCGAACGGATTGAAGGTGTAGATGGTGTCGAGTCCCGCGTAGTCGCCGTAGGCATCGTTCGGGTACTGGGAAGGCCAGACGAGATTGCCGCCCGCGGCGATCACGTCCCCGTTCGGCAACAGGGTCTGACCGGAGCAGTACAGCGGCGCGGGGATCTCGCCCTGGGGCCCGTTGCCGTCTGGATCTAGCATCGGCGGATCGACCTCTGTGACCGAGTCGGGACCCGTGCCGAGCGCCGGATCCCAGACCGCCGCCTCGCCGCCGTTCGGCCGACTGCTGCCCTCCTCCGCCGGCGGGTAACCCCAGAAGAGCACCCGTCCGGTGGGCAGCATCACCGTGTGGATCGCGTAATTGGGGAGGTCGATCACCGAGCCCGGACCGTCCTGCCAGCGACCGACCTGCTCGGGAGGACCTCCCGTCAGGGCGTTCGGCGGCGTCGTCTGCGGGGGCTCCAGCAGGCGCGCGACTGGCGCGGGATCTGGCTTCGCAGCGTGGTCGGCGGCGTGGTCTGCTCCGAGGGCGGATGCTTCCTGTGGGGCGAATTCGCCCTCCGGGGTCCCGACAGCGTGATGGGCCGCGGCCGGGGTTACGGAAAAACCCAGGCCAGACACGGTGCAGACGGCCGTCAACCAAACCCGCGCCTTCAGGCGAACGGACATGGTCTCATCAGGGTAGACCTTCGGCAGATCGGCGCAGCCGCTTGAGTGGCCCGCATCAATCGTCGCGCTGCGCGCGATGTAAGCCGCGCCGTTATCTAGCATCGCCGGGATGCAGGAGCGGAGCACAGATGAAGACACCGACCCGGGGGCCGGGCGGGCGCTGGGCCGGCGCCAGGCGCTGCTCGCGGGCGCCGGCGGGGCCATGGCTCTCGCCCTCGCGGCTTGCGGCTCCGACGGCTCCGACGGCGACTCTTCCAGCCCGGCGACCCAGGGCCAGACGCCCGAGGTCCGCGGCCTGCTCGCGATGCTCGGGCGCGAGCGCCGCGCGAGCGACACCTACCAGTCCGGCATCCCCTTCAGCGACAAGGCGCAAGCCGCCCTCCTGCAACGACTCGCCGAGCAGGGCACCGAGCACGCCCAGGCCCTGCAGGAACTGATCAGTGCCGCCGGCGGCCCGACTCCACCCATGGGAGCGACGGGCCAGCCCGCCTTCATCCGCGATGCGGGCAGCGCGCGCCTCGCCGCGCTCGCCGTGAGCCGCCAGTTGATCGGCGGCTACATCGAGATGATCCCAACGAGCGAGAGCAGCGACCGCCGCCGCGAGCTCGTGTCGATCCTCGGCAACGACGCTCAGCACCTGACCCTGCTCGGCGGCGGTTTCGTGATCGATTCCGGGTTGCTGGATGGCTGAGCGGGTCGAGCTCACGCGGCGGCGCGCACTCGGACTGGCGGGGGCCTCGGCTCTCGGCCTGGCCGGCGGCGGGGGGCTGGTCCGGGCGCTGCCCGCGCTCGCGCAGGCCAGCGACTCGACCCTCCTCGCGGCGCCGCTCGCGATCGAGCGCACGCTCTCGATCGTCTACACGGCCGCCGGCAAGAGTGGTCTGCTCGGCGGCCCCGACCGGACGCTGGCCGAGACGCTCAGGCAGAACGCCGTGCTGGCCGCGCGGGAGCTGGACGTGCAGCTCGGCGAGGGTGGTGCGGAAGCCAGCCAGCAATCGGGAACGGCCGAGATCCCCGGCCTCGACTCCGTTCGCAGCGCCCGCGGCTACTTCGAGCTGGCCCTCGGCTTCGAGACGCAGGCCTACCTCGCCTACCTCGACGCCGTGGGAAGCAGCCGCGATAGCGGCACCGTGCGGCTCGCCTGCTCACTCGCGGCGACGGGCGCCCAACATCTGGCCGTCCTGCGGCAACAAATGGGTCTGCCGGCGACGCCATCCGCGTTCGAGACCGGCCTGGAGGCCTGAGTCCCGGCCTGACGGAATCGGCCCCCGCTCCGGCCCCGGGCCGGTGATCCGGGGCCCCTGCCGCTACCCTCGGCGGTTCCCGAGGCGGTATCCGGCCGCCCGCGGACGCCGACACGACAAAGCGCGCATGGCCAGCACAAACCGAACCCTCCGCAAGCTCGCAATCGTCCCCGCCTACAACGAGGAGGACATGGTCGGCCGGGTCGTGCGCGACATCAAGCGCCACGCTCCCGACTTCGACGTCGTCGTCGTCGATGACGGCTCGGTTGACACGACCGCCTTCGTAGCCGAGCGGCACGGCGCGACGGTCCTGCGCCAGCCCTTCAACCTCGGCATCGGCGGCGCCATGCAGGCGGGCTACAAGTTCGCCCTGCACCGCGACTACGACGTCGCCGTCCAGGTCGACGGCGATGGCCAGCACAAGCCCGAGTATCTGCCCGAGATGGTGGATGTGCTGCAGACCAGCGGCGCCGAAGCCGACATGGTCTACGGCTCCCGCTTCCTCGGCGATCCCGGCTACAAGGTGCCCTTCATGCGCAAGCTCGGCAACCGGATCTTCGGCATCGTGCTGACCCGGATCTGCCATCAGCCGATCACCGACCCGACCTCGGGTTTCAGGATGGTCAACCGCAACGGGATCGAGCTCTTCGCCCGCGACTACCCGCACGACTACCCCGAGGTCGAGGCGATCCTGATGCTGCACAGCAACCGCCTGCGGATCCACGAGGTGCACGTGAAGATGAACGCGCGCGGCTTCGGCGAGAGCTCGATCGACTACTCGCGCGCCGCCTACTACATGGTCAAGGTGATGCTGGCCCTGTTCATCGGCCTGCTGCGCCGCCGGCCGACGCCGATGGATGGCCCGCCGCCCGACACCGGCGAGTTCCGCGCGGTCGCGCCGGGCGCCGCATCGGCGGGCGCCCACTCCCCGCGCGAGGAGGAGGGCAAGGCGTGAGCGGACTGCTCGCCCAACTGGTAACTGACAACGGCGACCTCTCGAGCACGGTGCAGATCGTCGCCGTGATCGTCACCGTGCTGCTGCTGGCCTTCGTGCTGGAGCTGGTCCGCCGCCGGCGACTGGTCGAGCGCTACGCGCTGATCTGGATCACCGCCGCGCTGGCGATGGTCGTGCTCGCCGTCTGGCGTGGCGGCCTCGACTTCTTCGGCAACCTGATCGGTGTCGCCGACCCCGTCAACGGCATCTTCCTGATCGCCTTCGCGGTGGTCTTCGCCCTGCTGCTCAACTTCTCGGTCGCGATCTCGCGGCTCAGCGAGGAGACCAAGATCCTCGCCCAGACCGTCTCCAGGCTGGACGCCGAGATCCGCGAGCTGCGCGGCGAGGGACCGACGGCGAACGGTCACGAGGCCGGTGCGCTCGACGACCCCGAGGTCGCCGAGCAGACCGAGATCCTCGAGAACTAGCTCCACCGGTCAGCCCGCGCACCGCTCGCTCCTGCGAGCCGGCGATGCGCGGCCGCCGGGGAGATCAGAAGCTCAGCACCGCTTGCTGATCTTCTTCGCAATCTTGTTGGCCTTCTTGGTCTTGCCCTTCTTGATCGCCTTCTTGTACTTCCCCTGAAGCTTGGCGCACTTCCGGATCTGATCCTTGTCGGGCTTGGTGGGCTTGTCGCCCTTGTCGGGCTTGGTCTTCGGCGGCCTCTGCGACGCGGTTGCGTCGGACCCGGAGCCGGCCGCCGAAGCGATGATCGGCGCCCCTCCGAACGATGCTGAAAGCGCGACACAGGTCGCCGTGACGGCGAGTCTTCTCCTCATGATGTTCCCCTCGATCAATTGACGTGACGGATACGGTGCCCGCAAGCTACCGGGATCCGCCCTCAGATTCCAGCGAACATACGCGCCATCCGCCAGTAGGCGGCAAGCAGACGGTTGAGCGGGCGCGAACGGCCGGCCGCCCCAAGGAAACTGGAATCGAGTTGCACCCCAAGCAGATCGGCGAATGGAGCGGCAGCCAGCCGGGCGTCCGCTTGGATCCTCCGGCGCTCTTCCCGCAGCCGGGGGAAGGCGCGCATCGCCCCCGAGTAGGCGCGAAGCTTCTGCGGCAGCCAGCCTCCGGCAGTGGCCGCGGCGAGCAACGCGAGCTCGGTGAGCAGCAGCGCCGGGAGGACGGCGAGCAGGACCCGTTTCGGGTAGGTGCGGAGGATCGTCGCGTAGCGGTTCTGCTCCAGATACAGCCATTTGTGCGCGCCCTTGTGGAACTCGTAGTCGTGATCGACCCGGGCGCGCGGCTCGATTCCGCAGCGGTAGCCGCCGAGCCAGAGACGCAGGCCCAGATCGGTGTCCTCGTGGTAGAGGAAGTACTCCGGGCTGAAGCCACCCAGTTCCTCCCAGACGGCACGCTTGATCGCCAGACAGGCGCCCGTGGGAAAGCTCACCTCCCGGGGCTCGCGTGGAGCGTCGGAGATCGGCCTGCCCGCGCCCCCGGCCCAGGCGATCCCGGTGAAGTGGACCACCCCTCCCCAGGTGTTGACGCTCGCACCCCCATCGTCGGTCACAAGCCCTTGCCAGGCGTCCCAGCCGTTGCCCGGATGATCAGGATCGAGCGGGAGAGCGATTGCCTCACGAAAGCCGGGTTGCACGACCGCGTCGGGGTTGAGCAACAGCAGCACGGGCGCAGACGCCGTCTCGGCACCGATGTTGCAGGCGGCTCCGAAGCCCAGGTTGCCGCCCGAGGAGATCACCGTCGCCGCGGGCGCGAGCTGCGCGACCCGCTCCGGCGTGCCGTCGCTGGAGGCGTTGTCGACGACGATCAGCTCGTCCCCAGCCCACAGCTCGGCCGCGATCGCGGGCAGGGTCCCGGCCATATCGGCAGCCGAGTTGTGCGTGACGACGATGACCGAGAGGCCCGCGCCATCCGGGGCCCGCCGGGGTCCGTCGTCGTCGCTGCTTTCAGTTGCGCCGCTCAAGGGCGGCGATCATAGGCGCCGGCGCTCTCGTCCGGCTGGCTACGGCGAGGCGTAGAAGCTGAAACGATCAGCGCCATTGTGGCCCGCGTGTTCGTCACCCGCAAGCTCCCCGGCTCCGCCCTCGACCGGCTCGCGGCCGCTGATCACGGCGTCGAGCTCTGGCCCGGCGATCTCCCGCCCGAGCCGACCGAGCTGCGCGAGCGGCTCGCCGATGCGGAGGGGCTGCTCTGCCTGCTCACCGACCGGGTCGATGCCGAGTTGCTCGATGCGGCTCCGCGGCTGCGGGCGATCGCCAACCTCGCCGTCGGCACCGACAACATCGACCTCGCCGAATGCGAACGGCGTGGGATCCGGGTCGGCAACACGCCCGGGGTGCTCACCGAGGCAACGGCCGACCTCGCCTTCGCCCTGATCCTCGCCGGCGCCCGGCGTCTGCTTGAGGCCGCGGACGCGGTACGGGGCGGCGAGTGGCACACCTGGGAGCCTCGCGGCTGGCTCGGGCAGGACGTGCATGGCGCCACGCTGGGCATCATCGGTCCCGGCAAAATCGGTCGCGCGGTAGCGAAACGGGCCGAGGGCTTCGAGATGACCGTGATCCAGGCCGGGCGCGGGACACCACTGCGGGCGCTGCTCACAGAATCCGACTTCGTCAGCCTTCATTGCCCGCTGACGGACGCGACCCGCGGGCTGATCGGCGCCCCGGAGTTCGAGCTGATGAAGCCGACCGCGATCCTGGTGAATACAGCCCGAGGCGAGATCATCGATCAGGAGGCACTGCGCGTCGCGCTGGTCGACGGCACGATCGGCGGCGCCGCGATCGACGTGACCGACCCCGAGCCGCTACCGGCCGGGCACCCGCTGCTGGCGGCGCCGAACCTCACCGTGCTTCCCCACATCGGCTCGGCCTCCGTCGCCGCACGCGAGGCAATGGCCGAACTCGCGGTCGAGAACCTGCTGGCAGCACTCGCCGGTGAGCCGATGCCGAACCCGGTGCGCTGAAGGCGCTCGCCGGGCGCGGAACGCCCGGTGGGAGCCGGGGCCCCCGCCAAACGGTGAGCGGCGCGTGACGGACGCATAGCGACCGTGAGGTGCCGCTCGGCGGGAGGAGCTGGGGGCTGAGGGGCCCGCCGTCCGAGCCCGAGGGCCGGCCGGGACCGGCTCAGCGGAAGCCCCGGGCTTCCCCGCGCCGCTGACGGTCACCGGGTTTTGTGCCGCTCCGGCCGCCGACTAGCGGCGGCGCAGCTTGAGCTTCCGCTTGACGGTCTTGCCGTTGGCGGTGAACTCGACCTTGACCCGCTGGACCTTCTGCTTGCGCAGGGCCTTGAAGGCGCGCTTCTTGATCTTGACGCTGAGGCTCTGCTGCTCGCCGGCGCCAACTGCATAGCCACCCTTGCCGATCACGGCTCCGCGCCGCAGGTTGGCACTGGCCAGGCTCTCCGTGGTGCGCAGCTTGACCTTGCCGTCACAGTCGGCGTCATCGTCGGTGCACTCGACCGGAATGCTGATCGAGCGCGCGGGGCCACCGCTGGTCGTGGCGCTGCCGGAAGCGACCTTCAGCGGGTTGCCGGAGCCGCCGGTGCCGCCACCTCCGCCGCCGCCGCCTCCGCCGCCTCCGCCGCCGCTGGTGGCGGCGATCTCGAGGTCGGCGCTGTCGGTGTTGTTGGAGGCGTCGCTGTCCGGCGTATCACTGGATGCCGTCGCCGAGTTGGTCGCCTTGCGCACCGTGATCGCGTTCCCCGTCCGGTCGCCGATGCAGACCAGATCGATCGTCGCCTCGAGTGGTGAGCCGGTCGGATTGTGGAGGCGGAAGTCACGGCTCTTGGGCTGCGGGTCGTTGCCGAGCAGCACCAGGCCCGCAGGCAAATCCCAGGTCGCGACGATGCCCTTCTCGAGGTCGCCGCAGACGACGCGCTCGGTCACCGTCGAGCCGGCCGGCACCGTCACCGTCCTCACCTTGTGGGTGATCGGCAGCGGGTGCGCGTGATCGCCAACCACGCCGGTGCGCGTCTCCAGGCAGCGGACCGCCACCGTCGCCTCGGTCGCGTCATCGAGCACCTCTACCCCGAAGCGCCAACCGGTGGCGGTCTGCTCGGAGCTGTAGATGCGGGCGACCCCGCCGTCGGTGGTGAAGCTCGGTGCGATCGGCTGCTGGCCGGGGCCGCAGTCGACGTCGAGCTCGTGGCGGCCCGGGATCAACTGGGCGCTGGAGCTGGACGGCGAGCCCAGAATCAGCGGATGGGTGTGCGCGGGCACCCCGTTAGCGGTCTCGGGCTCGGTCTGCAGCGGGATACAGACGATGAACAGCTTGGCCTGCGCTCGGCCGGCCGCGTCGTTGCGCACCTCGGCCTCGTAGGTGTCGGCGTCGATCGCCTCCAGCGAGAGCACCCGGACGTCGGTGATCAGCCCGGTGTCCTGGTCCACGTGGTCGATGCGGACCGAGGCATCGGTGACCATCCGGCCGCCACTCGTGCAGGAGGTCTGGATCGACCGCGTCTGGCCCGGGTCGAGATCGATCTGCGTCTCGTTCTTCTCGAGCGGGATCAGATGCTGGTGGTTCGGCGTGTTCGAAGTTGCGATCGCGCGCACCGTGACCAATACCTGGCGGCTCTCGCCGGAGGGGATCGTGCCGAGCTCGCAGGTGAGCGTGCCGGTGTCGGGGTCGAAGTCGCAGGCTGGTGAGCCCGGATCGGAGGAGACGAACTCCAGGCCGCCCGGGATCGGATCGCTGAGGACCACGTTGCGTGCGCCGGCCGGCCCGTCGTTGGTCGCCGTCAGGGTGAAGACGGCCGTCTCGCCGCTCTCCACGCTGCCCGGGGCGATCGACTTGGTGATCGACAGATCGGCACTCGAGGGCACCTCGGTCTGGGCGCTGGAGGTGTTGTTCTCGGTGTCCGGATCCGAGGAGGTCCCCTCGACGCTCGCGCTGTTGGTGATCGTCCCGGAGACGTTCGCTCCGACCTGGACGGTCAGCACGATCGTGCGGCTGGAGCCGGAGTTGATGTCGGCCAGGTTGCAGGTGACCGTGCGCGAGGCGGCCGCGTAGCTGCAGCCGGCAGGCAGCGGCGTGACGGGCGTGACGTCGGCCGGCAACTGGTCGGTGACGACGACCCCCGTCGCGGTCGCGGGACCGTCGTTGCTGACCAGCAGGCTGTAGTCGCCGCGCTGACCGGGGTCGATCCGGCCCGGAGCGGTCTTGGCGATCGAGAGGTCGGCGCTGCCCGAGACATTGGCGACCGCGACCGCGCTGTTGTCGGAGGGATCGGCGTCGGGCTCGGCCGAGGACACGCTGGCACCGTTGCTGATCTGCACGGCGCCGGTCCCGGGCGCGACGGTGCCATCGACCTTCAGCTTGATCTGCTGGCCGGCGGCGAGAGCTGCCGCGGTGCAGCGGACCTGCCTGGAGGGGCCGATCGGATCGCAGCTCGCCGTGCCGCTGGTGACAGTGACGCTCGGGTTCTGGATCTGGCTCGGGAGGTTGTCCTGGATAAGCACGTTGCTCGCGCCCGAGGGGCCCTTGCTGGTGACGACGATCTCGTAGGAGATCGGGCCGCCGGGGAGCGGGGCGTCCGGAGTCACCGTCTTCGTGATCGAGAGATCGGTCGCCTGCACGGTGACCGACACCTGGGAGTTGTTGTTGGCCGGGGTCGGATCGGGCGTGGTGCTGCTCACGCCGGCGCGGTTGACCACGGTCGTGCCGCTGGTCTGGGCGCCGGCGCGGGCGACGATCTGCACGGTCGTCTCGGTGCCGCCGGCGAGGTTGCCGAGCGCGCAGACGAGCGCCGCGTTGCAGCGCGCGTCGGCGCTGACGACGGAGAAGCCCGAGGGCAGAGAGTCACTGACGCTGACCGCGGAAGCGGTCGCGGGGCCGTTGTTGCGGACGAGCAGAGAGAAGGTCGTGGTCTGGCCGCTGCCGATCGTGGTCGGGCTGGCGCTCTTGAGCACCGAGACGTCGGCGCCCTGGGCCGCGGGGCCGGTATCGGTCGAGCTGTTGTTGGCCGGGTTGGTGTCACCGCCGCCGAAGACCGTCGCGGTGTTACTGATGTTGCCGGAGGCGTTGCCGGCCACCGAGGCCGTGAGATTGATCGCCGGGTAGCTGCCGGAGGCGGCGAGCGCGTTGGAGCGCGTGCAGGTGACGGTCTGGCTGCTGATTCCACAGTTCCATCCGGTCCCGCTCGCCGCGGTCGGCGTGAGCGATGCGGGCAGCGTGTCGCTGACCGTGACGGTGCCGCTACTCGGCGCGCCGCCGACGTTGGAGACGCTCAGGTCCCAGGTCGCCGTGCCGCCCGCCGTGATCTGGCCCGAGGTGCGGGTCTTGATGATCTTCAGGTCCGGGGCGCGGACCGTGGAATCGACGCTGGACTCAGCTCGCAGGGGGGTGTTCAGCGACTGCGAGTTGAAGGTCGAGATCGCGGTGTTGGTGATCTTTGCGCCGTCGGCGAGGCCGTCTCCCACCTTCACCCGGAAGCGGGCGTCGTAGCTGTCGTTCGGGCTGAGGCGGCCACCGCTGTTGCCGTTGGCGCCCTGGCCGACCCGGAAGGTGACTCCGGCGCCGCCGCTGTCGAGCTCGGCCTGATCGGAGTCAACGGCGTCGCTCTTGGAACCGAGCTGACCGGACTGGATGCCGGAGACGATGTCGAGCGAGCCGGGGACGTACGTGGTCCCCGGCGGGATCGCGTCGCGGATCGTGAAGTTGTCGGCGCCATCCTGGCCGCTGTTGGTGCCGGCGATCTTGTATTCGATCGTGTCGCCGGCGACGAGCTGGCCGCCGTTGACGTCGGTCGCGGTCTTGGTCTGTTCGATCTTGGGCGCGTAGAGATCGGTCGCGAAGGTGATCACGCCGGGGATGTAGACGTCGCCGCTGGTGCTGACGCTGATCGTCGCGCTCGTCGCGTTGTTGCCGAGGATCCCGTCGGCGTTGAAGATGTCGGCATCGATGCCGAGCTGGTTCGGGTAGTTGGGGTTCTTGCTCGTCACCTGGCTGCCGTTCCTGGCGATCGAGGAGTTGAAGAAGTTGGAGCTCGGGGACTGGGCATCGCCGAGCAGCGTGCCGTTGAGCCGCGCCGTGTCGCCGGTGATGCCGAGGTCGCCCTCGTAGGTGACGAAACCGAGCGAGGTCTTCACCGGCCCGCCCGGCGGCGTCTGGAAGCCGCTGACCGTGATGTTCTGGGTGCCCGAGTTGGTGATCGACTTGAGCCCGTCGAAGACGCTCAGGTTGCGGGCCGGCTGGCTCGTGTCGCGGTAGACGACGATCAGGCTCCAGCCGGCGTACCTGTCGCCGCCCTTGGCGGCCTGCACGTTGGCGACTGCGTAGGTGCCGGAGCCGGCGGTCTGGACCCGGCTGGTGACGTCGACGAAGCCCTGGTAGCGCCCGGACTGAGTCGAGGAGTCGTAGGTGGTGGCAGTCAGCGTTGCGTATGAGCCGGCGCCGGGAGTCTTGAACAGGGCCTTGTTCGAGTTGGACGCGGTCGGCGGCGCGTTGCTCCCGGAGCCGTTCAGATCGCCCGCCCAGTAGAGGCCGGCGAAGAGCACCGTGGCGCCGCTCGGCAGGTTCAGGTCGGCCGTCGAGGAGTTGAAGGTCGAGTTGTCGCTGTCGACGTCGACGTACTCCATCGCGTAGGCGTTGTTCTGCAGCGAGCTGTTCGATGCGGTGTTCGACATCGGGCCCTGGCGGGCGGCGAGGCAGCCCGAGGCGGTGGCCGGACAGGTCATCAGCGTGTTCGCGGCCATCGCGATGTCGCCCGTGTCGTTGGCACTGAAGCGCAGCGCGAAGCTGCGATCGGCGGCGGAGGAGGTCGCGACCAGCGCGAAGAAGGAGGCGAGCGTGAGCAGGCCAACGCAGAAAACGCAACGGGTAAGGGTTTTCACCGGTTGTCGCGCCTTTGGGAGTGGGAACGTGACACGGCCACTCTCAGATTGCGCGGGGTGACGGAACGGGCGCACAGCCAATTGGCATCGTCAAGTAGACCTTGTAATAGACCCCCTCCGGACACGGCACGCAGGTGATATTGCACGGCGAAGACGGATTCCCTGCCATTCGGCCGAACGGAGGCGACGGGAGACCGGGCGCGGCGTCGAAAACTGATCGAGCCGCGCCAAAGGGCCCGAGGGTTTTCGCGCAGAGCCGCCGAGCGGAGTCGAACCGCTGACCCCTTCATTACGAGTGAAGTGCTCTACCAACTGAGCTACGGCGGCAAACTAGCTTGAGAACTCAGTTTCCGGCAATCCCTCCCTGCAAGCGTTACCCGGCATGGAACTTTCGTGGAACGTATGCCTTCTCCAGCTGGGTTGATTCTAGGCGTTTGAACGCTCGTGCTCGGGCAACATAAAGAAGTCTCACGTCTCAGAAGGTCTATTCCCCTGCCCGATGACCGAAAAGGCCCGCCACCTGGCGCGATGCCATCATCTCGTTGATGGGTATGGGACTTCTTGCCGCTCTCGTCTGGACCAGCCTGGTCGCCTTGGGCTGCGGCGACAGTGAGGAGCCCTCGTCTGGTCCCGCCGCATCCCAAGCCCCGGTCCCCGCCGTGGCTGAAGACCCCGGCCCAGACCCGGGCCCGGTTCATGTTCATGGACTCGGAATCAATCCGAGCGACGGCGCACTGTTCATTGCCACACACACCGGCTTGTTCCGACTTGGCGCGGACGATAAGCAAGCAGTTCGTGTAGCCGATCGCTATCAGGACACGATGGGCTTCACAGTGGTTGGCCCCGATCGCTTTTTGGGTTCGGGTCATCCCGGCGGTCGTGAAGACTTGCCGCCGTTCTTGGGTCTGATCGAGTCGAGCGACGCAGGAAGCTCCTGGCAGCCGGTCTCGCTCCTCGGCGAAGCCGACTTTCACGCGCTTGAAGCTCGCGGAGACCGCGTCTATGGCTTTGGCCACGACTGGGAGACTCGCGAACCGCAGTTCCTTGTCAGCTCGGATGGGGGCGAAAGCTGGGGTGCAGAAGACTTTCCCGAGGAGTTCCTCTCGGTTGCCCTCCATCCAGATGACGCGGACACGATCTTGGCCTCGGGCGAAGCTTCCACTTATCTTTCGACTGACGCTGGCGGCAGCTGGCGCCAACTCGACTCGGGCGGGGGTCTGGTCGCGTGGCCCTCGTCTCGCGAGATGCTGATCATCGACCAGGAGGGATCAGTTCAGTCAAGCGCCGACGGTGCTGACTGGCGGGAGGTCGGCCAGGTGGACGGCGAGCCCGCAGCGTTCGAGTCAGAGCGCGAGGGGCTCTTTGTCGCCCTCCACGACGGATCGATCAAGCACTCGACCGACGGCGGTAAGTCGTGGGGCGTTCGGTACGAGCCGTAGCGGTTTTTCTGGGGGCTGAGGGGCGAGGCCGCTGGCGCAAACACGACAGAACGCATGCCAAGTCAGTTATGCTTTTGCGGTGCTCGCACCAGCTCACTCAGCCGAACTTCAAGCTCAGCTGCTTCATGGGCTCTCCGACCCGTCGAGGCTTCGCATCCTCGAAGCGCTGCGCGAGGACGAGCAACGAGTCTCGGATCTGGTTGCCGCAACCGGGCTCAGTCAGCCCAACGTCTCAAAGCACCTAGCCTGTCTTTGGGGCTGCGGACTTGTCGCTCGCGACAAGCGAGGACGCGAGGTGCACTACCGGCTCATCGACGGCGTTGGTGACCTGCTTGGTGCCGTCGATGCCGTACTCGACCGAGCCGGGAAGACGGTCGGCGCCTGCCGCCTCAACGAGCCCAGGGGAGAGTGCCGCTAAATGGAAGCGGGCGCGGTTGAGCTACCCCAGGTCAAGACGGCTCCCGAAGCAACAAATGACCGCACTGAGTGGCTGCAACTTGCCAGCCGCGCCAAGCGCCTCAGCTGGATTTCGCTTTTCGTCATCACGCTGGAAGGCGCCGTCGGGATTACGGCAGGGATCATGGCCGGGTCTGTGGCGCTTATTGGATTCGGCCTGGACTCAGTCATCGAGGGTGTGGCCAGCTTGGTCATCGTCTGGCGCTTCACCGGGTCGAGGCTCTTGTCAAAGACCTCTGAGGATCGAGCCCAGAAGCTGGTCGCGATTCAGTTCTTCTTGCTCGCGCCGTACGTCGCCTACGAAGGGCTGACAGCGCTGATCGATAGCGATCACCCAGACGCTTCGTGGATTGGGATTGGACTTGCCGTGACGAGCCTGATCACTATGCCCTATCTCGGACGCGCCAAGGAGAAGATCGGGGGACAAATGGGCTCCCTGGCAACCAAGGGCGAGGGCCAGCAAAACATGCTCTGCGCTTACATGGCAGCGGCACTCCTGGTCGGCCTCGTCGGCAACGCGCTGTTTGGCATTTGGTGGCTCGACCCGGTTGCTGCACTGTTCATCGCCGCCGTCGCTCTCAGGGAAGGCATCGAGACCTGGCGAGGTGAAGGGTGTTGCGCTCCAAGCGAGCATCCAGCGGTGCGGGCTCCCGGCGAGGACTCATGCGGTTGCGGTTGCGAAGGCAAATGCACCTGCTGTTGAGTCATGGCTGAACTCGCGCTCATCTTCTACGTCGGCTACCTGGCGCTGGCGTTTGGGCTGCGGACCATTATCCAGTTGCGACGAACCGGATCGACCGGCTTTCACGGCATCGGCGGCAAGCCAGGGTCTGCGGAATGGCTGGCCGGGGTCGGCTTCGTCTTGGCCCTCGTCCTCGGCGCTTCCGCACCTGTCTTGGCGCTACTTGACGCTGTCGAGCCGATTGGCGGACTCGACAACAGCGGCGTTCACGCCGTCGGCATTGTCCTGACCGCGGCCGGGATCGCGCTGACGCTGTACGCGCAGATCGCCATGGGCACCTCGTGGCGGATCGGAGTGGATGAGAACGAGCGAACGGACCTGGTTACGAGCGGGCCATTCGCATTGGTTCGCAACCCGATCTTCTCGGCCATGATCCCGACAGCCCTCGGCCTGACCATGATGGTTCCAAGCGTTGTCGCTTTGATCGGCTTCGTTGCTCTTATCGTCGCCCTCGAGCTCCAGGTCCGGGTTGTCGAGGAGCCATATTTGTGCCGCACCCAGGGCGCGGACTACGCGGAGTACGCCGCTCGAACCGGCCGCTTTGTGCCCGGGATCGGCACGTTCTCGTAGGTAGGTAACACCGCACCGAGGGCACGGAGCTGGCGCCTCGCGATCCGGCCCCACTGCCGGCCGGCGCCGCGCGGCTCGGCGCCCCGCTACTCGGGTTCGACGAGCTTGTAGCCGACGCCGCGTACGGTGAGCACGAGCTCCGGATCCTGGGGGTCGCGCTCGACCTTCTGGCGCAGGTTGGAGATGTGGACGTCGCAGGCGCGCACGTCGCCGGAGAACTCCGACTGCCAGAGCTCCTCCATGATCTCCAGGCGGCTGAAGACCTGACCGGGACGGTCGGCCAGCAGGCGCAGAACCTGGAACTCCGAGCGGGTCAGGTTGACCGGCTCGCCGCGCACGGTGACCAGGTGGCGGGCGAGATCGATCGTCACCTCGCCGGCGTCGATCATCTTGCCGCTGCCGTTGCCGTCGGTGATGCCGGTGGCGCGATCGAGCTCGCGGCGGCGCAGCTGGGCCCGCACGCGGCCGAGAAGCTCGCGCACGCTGAAGGGCTTGGTCACGTAGTCGTCGGCGCCCACCTCGAGCCCGACGACCTTGTCCACCTCGGCGTCCTTGGCGGTGAGCAGGATGATCGGCACGGGGCTGCGGCCGCGGATGTCGCGACACAGATCGAGGCCCGACTTGCCCGGCATCATGATGTCGAGCACGAGCAGGTCGTAGTCGATGTCGGGGCCGAGCTTGGAGTCGGCGTCGTCGCCGTCGGTGGCGATCGTCACCTCGAAACCCTCCTGCTGGAGGGCATATCCGACCGACTCCCTCACCGAGGGCTCATCGTCCGCTACGAGAATCCTGCCACTGCTCATGGTTTGATTGTTTCAGGCATCGAGGTCTGAACTATGCGACGGGCGCCGGACTGGGTGCCACCTGACGCAGACTGATTGTAAAAGTGCTGCCCAGGCCCTCTTCGGAGCTGACTGTTATGCGGCCACCCATCACGTCGATCATGCGCTTGGCAATCGCCAGCCCGAGACCAAAGCCCTCGCGCTCCAGCGATCCGCTGCCACGATAGAACCGCTCGAAGACGCGATCGCGTTCCTCGGCCGGAATCCCCATGCCCGTGTCCTGGACCTCGATCTCGACCTCGCCGTCCGCACCGTGCCGGGCGCGCAGGGTGACGGTGCCGGGCGGGGCCGTGTGCTTGAAGGCGTTGGTGAGAAGCCCGATCAGCACCTGGCGCAGCAGCACCGGATCGGCCTGGGCGGTCAGCTCGGCCGCCATCTCGACGACCAGCTCGATGCCCTCGGGTGCCTCGACCACCGCCACGGACTCGTTGACCGCCATCTCGACATTGACCACATCGGCTTCGCCCTCGCCGATCGCCTCCATCCGGGCCAGGGTCAGCAAGGCCTTGGTCAGGCGCGCGGTGCGGTCGATGTCGGACGCGAGGCGATCGAGGAAGTGATCGCGGGCCTCGGGATCATCCTTGGCGCCCGAGCGCAGCACCTCGATCGCGCCCGACATACCGGCGATCGGGTTGCGGAGCTCGTGGGCAGCGTTGGAGACGAACTCGCGCTCGGCCTGGTCGCGGCGCAACTCCTCGGTGCGGTCGCGGACGACGATCAGCGCCGCGCCCTCGGCGGGCAGGTTGCGAGCGCCGATCGCGACGACCCGGTCGCCGATCGTCACGTGGTCGTGCTCGACCGTGCCCCGGTGGGTGGCGCGCCGGACCCAGGGCTTGAGCGGCTCGATCGGGGTGCCGTCAGCCTGGACCAGCGGCGAGGCGGCCGGGTTGGCGAAGCGCACGTCGCCATTGGAGCCGACCACGATCACCGCGTCCTCGAGCGAGACGAAGATCGCCGAGAGGCGGTCGCGCTCGGAGGAGAGCGCGTCGAAGCTCTCCGCCAGGGCTATTCGCATCGAATCCAGCGCGCGGCCGAGATCGCCGATCTCGTCGCGGCCGCTGGCCCGCATTGGCTCCTCGAGGTCACCCTCGGCGATCCGGCCGGCCGCGGCCGCCAGGCGCTTGACCCGGGTGGTGATCAGCGAGGCGACGAGGAAGCCGATGATCGCGGCGACGATCACGGCCACGGTGAGCGCCGTGAGCCGCTCGCGCTTCAGCGCCTCCAGGGCGGAATCGACTTCCTGGGGGCGCTCGGCAAAGATCAGAAGGGAACCGCTCTGCGTCCCATTGGCAAAGACGGGAGTGGCGGTCACGACGCGGTCGTTGGGCAGATCGGAATTGAGGTAGGTCTCGCCCCGCTGGGCGTCGCGGATCGCCTGCTGGTAGCCGGGGACCGCGCGGTAGTTGACCGTCAGCACTTCCGGCGAAGTGACCAGCCCCCGACCGATATCGAAATACCAGGCACGGAACGACTCGCTGCGAACAGGCGCCAGCGCCCTGCCGACGCGGCCGCCGATCTGATCCTCATCCGGGTTGATTGCCGTGATCTGGCGCAGGGCCCCCTCGACATCACCCTGCAGCTCCGCGGTGCGCAGCTCGGTGAGCTCCAGGGCCCGATCGGAGGCCGCCTGGTCGCTCGACTCCGAGACGAACAGATATACGGAGGTGCCGGAGAGGATCCCGATCGCGGCGAACATCAGCGCGAGCCAGAGCCTCACACCGAACGCCCGGCGGTGGGTCAGGGTTGAAATCGCCGGCCGCTCAGCCGTCGAGGGTAGATCCGGAGGCCTCAGATTCGCCATCTACACCCCCCTTTTTAGAGCACGGCTCAGCCGGGCCCGATGATTGCGGCCGCGCGGTGGAAGAGAGCTTCCAGCGCGAGCTCCTCGTTGACGTTTACCTGGAGGTGCCGGCGGGTCGCCATCGCCAGCTCCGCGACGCGCCTGCCAGCCGCCGGCTCGAGACCCTCCGCATCCTCGCTGAGAGCCCGAATCCGATCGAGATTGCGGACGTGCTCCGGCGCTCCCTCGGCGCAACAGCTGAGATCCAAAAACCAGGCCACGGTAAGGGCGAGCGCGGTATCGATCGCCTCGGTGCGGGCCCTCCGGTCGGCACGCTTGGCCGCCTCGCCCCCTTCGCGCTTGACGCGGTTGGCGTCGCGGCCCTTGCCGAGCTCCTCGGCGCGGGCGCCGGCCGCGGCCTCGACGGCAGCACCCTGCTCCTTGCCGATCTCGGCCGCAATCCCGAGGACGCCGGTCCAGGGCCGCTCGGCCAGGCCCGAGCCACGTGCGGCGCGGCAGCAGCCCTCGATCAACTCGCGCAGGCGCGCGCCGCGCTCACCGAGCAGGAAGCGGGCCAGCCCGAGGTCGCCGTCGGAGAGCGCGGCAAGCGCGGCGAGCGCCTCGGGCGGCAGGTCCGACTCGGCGGCGAGGCGCCGCTCCACGGTCTCTCGCGGAAGCGCGGTGAAGCTGATCTGCTGGCAGCGGCTGCGGACCGTCTCCAGCAGCCCCGAGGGGTCGGAGCTGATCAGCAGGATGTGCGCGTAGAGGGGCGGCTCCTCGAGCGTCTTCAGCAGCGCGTTCTGGCTCTCCTCGGCCATCGCGTCGGCGGCCTCGATGACGAACAGGCGACGCTCGCCCTCGAAGGGCCGGTAGGAGATCGCGTTGATCACCCGCTCGCGGACCTCATCGACGAGGTGCTGGTTGCCCGGCGGCCGCAGCCAGGCCAGGTCCGGGTGAGGCGAGGGGTCGGCGAGCGCCCGGCGCCGGGCCTCCCCGGGGTCGGCTGATCCGTCGGCCAGCAGCTCGGCGGCGAGCGCCCGGGCGGCATCGGACTTGCCGGTCCCGGCCGGGCCGATCAGCGCGTAGGCGTGCGAGGCGCCGGCGCTCAGGGCGGCGGCGAGTGCCGCGCGAGCGGAGGGCTGGTCGGCGGTGGCGAGGTCGAGGGCTTCGGGCAGTTGGGCGGGGCTGCGGACGCTCATCGGAGGAGGTTGTCCGATGTTATGCACGCAGGGGCTGCATAAGTCAGGACAGCCCCCATCAGCCCCGGCCCCCTGGGGCAGCGTCGAGCCCGAGGCCGGCCAGCACGCGCTCGTGGACCTCGCCGGGCTCGCCGGCGCCGTCAACCACCAGGAAGCGCTCCGGCTCGGCAGCTGCCAGCTCGTCGAAGCAGCCCGCGATCGTGGCCTGGAAGGCGGCGCCCTCGCGCTCAAAGCGGTCGGCTCCGAAGTCGCCGCGTCCGGCGCCCCTCTCCCCCGCCTCGGCGACCGGCAGCTGCAGGAGAACCGTGCGGTCGGGGACGCAGCCGGCGACCGCGTCGGCGCAGGCGCGCTGCACGAACTCCACCCCGAGCCCCCGGCCCGCGCCCTGGTAGGCGACGGTGGAGTCGCTGAAGCGGTCGCAGACCACGTCGCGGCCCGTCTCGAGCGCCGGGCGGATCACCTGCTCCACCAGCTCGGCCCGGGCGGCGAGGAACAGCAGTAGCTCGGCCCGCGGGTGCAGGCTGAGCTCCGGGTCCTTGAGGATCTCGCGCAGCCGCTCGCCCGCCGGGGTGCCGCCGGGCTCACGCAGCAGCAGTGGAGCATCCGTCTCGGCCCCCACCCGGGGGCGCTCCGCCAGCAGGCGGGCCTGGGTGCTCTTGCCCGCACCGTCGATGCCCTCGAAGGTGACGAACACAGGCTCGGCCCCGCGACCCCGACCCGGGCGCTCAGCTCGAGCCGCGGGTGCGGGCGGCGCTGCTGCCCGTGGCCGTGGTCTTGCCGCTTCTCGCGCGCTTGGTCCGCGTGGTCGTGGTCGGCGCCTTCTTGCGGGCGCCGCCCGACTTTTTCGGCTTCGGCTTGCGCTTCGATTTGGCGCCGGAGCCGGAGCCCTTGTCGTCCTCGCCCTTGGCCGCCTTCGCGGCCTCGGCGGCCTCCTTGGCCTTGCGCCGCTCCTCGCGCTTTTCGCGCATCTCGACCATCGACGGGCAGTCGTCGTTGAGGCAGAGCTTCCAGGGACGACCGCGGAAACCCTTGACGGTGAGCCGCGGGCGGACCTCACAGACCGAGCACTTCGGCTCCAGGCGCCAGAGCTCATAGCCGCGGCCAGGGAGCGGTCCGGAGTTGGTGCAGGACTCGGAATCCTCGGGGTCATCGCGGTTGTAGCCCTCGCAGCCCCAGAAGCGCTTGCCGCCCTTGAGGTCGATGATCCGCAACCGATTCAGGGTGCCGTCCTCATGCACGGTCCGGCCCTTGGCCTCGCAGACCTCACAGTGGCCGATGTACTTGTCCTCGTCCATCCCGGCCCAGATCGTCTTGGCGAGATCCTCGCGCCGCTCAAACAGGTCGTCGTAGGTCTGATGCAGCATGTCGCGGCTGATCTGGATGACCTCGTCCTTGCTGCGCTTGCCGGAGGCGATCTCATCCATATCGGACTCCAGCTCGGCGGTCATCTCCGGAGTCGCCATGCGCACGACGTGATCGTGGAAGGCCTTGAACATCGCGATCCCGGTCTCCGAGGGCTCGGGCGGGTTGTTGTAGACGTAGCCGCGCGAGTAGAGCTTCTGGATGATGTCCGGCCGGGTCGCCTTGGTGCCGAGGCCGAGCTCCTCCATCATCTCGATCAACTTGCCCTGGCTGATCCGCGAGGGCGGCTGGGTCTCCTTGTCGACCATCCAGGGAGCGCCCTCGAGGTCGAGCTTCTGGCCCTCCTCGAGCGCCGGTAGCTCGTTGTCGGCGGAGCGAGCGTAGGTGTAGATCGAAGCGAAGCCGGGGTCGACGACGATCGAGCCCCGCACGAAGTAGGTCTCGTCGCCGGCCTTGATGTCGGCACGGGCCGACTCGCTGATCATCGGCTTGCCGAAGGTGGCGAGGAAGCGACGCACGACCAGCTCGTAGACGCGGCGCTTGGGCCCTTCGAGGGCGTTGGGGTAGACCGCCTGCGTCGGGTAGATCGGCGGGTGGTCGGTGGTCTCCTTCTTGCCGCGCGTCGCGTTCAGAGGGCCGTCCAGCAGCTCCTTGGCGGCGCTGAACTCCGGGATGCGGACGAGCGAGGAGACCAGCTCGTGCGTGTTGAGCGAGGCGGGATAGACCGTGTTGTCGGTGCGCGGGTAGGAGAGGAAGCCGTCCATGTACAGATCCTCGGCGACCCGCATCGCCTGCGAGGGCGTCATGCCCAGGCGGTTGGAGGCATCCGTGGTGAAGGCGGTCGTGTTGTAGGGAGTGGGCGGCTTGCGCGTGTTCTTGCGCTTGGAGAGCTCGACGACCTCGCCCGGGCTGCCGGTCGCGGCCAGGGCCGCCTCGGCCTCGGGCTTCTTCCAGAACTTGTCCGTCTTGTGGTGAGTCTCGATCGTGCCGTCGGGATGGCTGAAGTTGGCGAAGACCTCCCAGTAGGGCTCGGCCACGTGGGCGCGGCGCTCGAGCTCACGCTCGACGACGAGGCCCAGGGTCGGGCTCTGCACGCGGCCGACGGAGAGGAAGTTGGAGCCGAAGCGGCGCGTCGCCAGAGAGACGGCGCGGGTCAGGGTCGCGCCCCAGATCAGGTCGATCTCGCCGCGCACCTGGGCGGCGTAGGCGAGCGGGTAGGAGAGCTCGTCGAGCTCGGAGAAGGCCCGCTCGATCTCGTCCTTGGTCAGGGCCGAGTAGCGGGCTCGCTTGACCGTGGGCGCGGTCGAGACCTCGCCGTCGGCGAGCGCGGGGTTGACATCGAGCGCCTCGCGTAGGGCCTCGAGGCCGATCAGCTCGCCCTCACGGTCGAAGTCGGTCGCGATCACGAGCGAGTCCGCTTCCTTGGAGAGCTTGCGGACCGCCTTGACGACGTTCTTGTCAGTCGCCTCGGTGACGAGCGCGGCGTCAATCAGCGTCTTGGGGTCGGTCTCCTGCCAGTTGGAGTAGCCCTCGGGAAAGGCGGGGTTGAGTACGTGGCCCTTGAGCCCGACGGTGGTCTGCTCGTTGCCCTCGGCGTCGGTCCAGGTGTAATAGGGCGTCCTGTAGGAGGCGTCCGCCTTCGCGTCGCCGCCGCTGAGGATCTCGGAGATCTTCTTGGCGGAGTTGTTCTTCTCGGTGATGATCAGGCGCATGCTGCTCTCCAGGTTCCCTCGCGATTGGTCGGATGCGGGTTCTCGGGGCGAGGGGCGGCGACTGTAGCAACCACTGCAAGCGGCCTCCACGGGCGCCACCCGGCTAGGTGGCAGGGGTACTCTCGGCTCAGATGAAAGCTTTTGTCACCGGTGGAGCCGGCTTTATCGGATCCCATCTGGTCGATGCGCTCGTCAGTCGCGGCGATCAGGTGGTCGTTCTCGACGACCTCTCCAGCGGTCGCGAGCAGAACCTGGCGGAGGCACTGAGCAACGGTGCCCGGCTGCTGACGGGCGATGTCACCGACGCCCCCGCCGTCAACGAGGCAGTCGCCGAACTGGACCCGGATCTGGTCTTCCACCTGGCGGCGCAGGTGGACGTACGCGTCTCGGTGGTCAATCCCGGCCGCGACGTGCGGGTCAACGTCGAGGGCGCCGTCAACGTGCTCGAAGCGGCCCGTCGGGCCGGGGCTTCCTCCTTCGTGCTCGCCTCCAGCTGCGCCGTATACGGAGAGCCCGAGCACGGCACCGTGCCGCTCAACGAAGCTGCCTCGCTGCACCCCGGTTCCCCATACGGGCAGGCGAAGCTCTCGGCCGAGGGGTACCTCGCCACCTACCGTCAGTTACACGGGATGCGCGCCGCCAGCCTGCGCTTCGGCAACGTCTACGGACCGCGTCAGTCGTCGATTGGCGAGGCCGGTGTGGTCTCGATCTTCTGCCGGCAGCTGCGCGACGGGGAGCGGCCCAAGGTCTTCGGCAGCGGCGAGCAGACCCGGGACTTCGTCTTCGTCGGCGATGTCGTGCGCGCCCTGATCGCGGCCGCGGATCGCCAGGCAATCGGTGAGATCAACGTCGGCACGGGAACCGAGACCTCGGTCCTGGAGCTCATCGCTGCCCTGCGCACGATCGGCGGTCGCTCGGATTTCATCGCCGAGCTCGAGCCGCCGCGGGCGGGCGAGATCGACCGGATGGCCCTCGATCCGAGCTTCGCGGCAGCCCAGCTCGGCTGGCACCCATCGACGCCGCTGCGCAAGGGGCTGGAGACCACCTGGCGCGCCGCGGCTGACTGAGCCCGGCACCCGTTGCCGAGCCCGCCGCTCTTCTAACCTTCCGGGCCATGCCCGCCCAGCAGTACGAAGGCAAAGAGTGTGTCTGCCAGTTCCGCAAGGGGATCTGCGACCAGTCCTGCGTGCGGGGAATGCTCGAGACGCCGTTCTACATCGCCTGCCTGCGGCTAACCGGGCGCAAGTGCCTGGTCGTCGGCGCCGGCGACATCGGCCTCGAGAAGATCGAGGGCCTGCTCGCCTGCGACGGAGAGGTGACCGTCGTTGCGCCCGAGGTGACCAACCCCCAGATCGAGCAGCTCGCCGCCGAGGGCTCGATCGAGCTGATCCGGCGCGAGTTCGAAGTCGCCGACCTCGAGCGGACCTTCATCGCGATCGCAGCGACCGACGACACCGACGTCAACATCTCGGTCTACGACGCCGCCGAGGAGCGGGCGATGCTCGTCAACGTCGTCGATGTGCCCTCGCTTTGCAACTTCATCCTGCCGGCGATCGTCCGCACCGGCTCGCTGGCGATCGCGATCTCAACCGCCGGCGCCTCCCCCGCCCTGGCCAAGCGGATGAAGCGGGAGATCTCCGAGCTGTTCGGCGGCGACTACGCCGAGCTGGCCGGGATCCTCAACGACGAGCGGGGCTGGGCCAAGGCCACTCTGCCCACATACCAGGACCGCAAGGCCTTCTTTGAGGAGATCGTCAACGGCGATCCCGACCCGATCGAGTTGCTGCGCGAGGGCCGCCGGCCCGAGCTCGGCGAGCTGATCACCGCCGCCCGCGCCCGGCACGCCGAGCGCCTCGGCGTCACGGCATGAGGGCTCCCGCGGGTCCCCTTGCGCTGACGCCCGCCGATCGATTATGTTGGCGCCATGCGCGATACTGCTTTCCGGATCCTGGTCCTATCCTTCCTCGTCCTGGGCCTCAGCGCCGTAGTCGCGGCCTCGGCCTCGGCCTACGGGATCTCGCAGACCTACCCCACCGGGAGCCGGCCTATCGACGTCGAGATCAGCAAGCTCGACTCCGGCCCGACCCTGGACGTAGTCACCGCCAACCGTGACGGGCGCAACATCTCGATCCTGCTCGGCGACGGCGCCGGCACCTTCACCGCGAACACCCAGGTAGAACTGCCGCAGCCGGCGGGGGGCGGGCCGCGCTACTCGGCCACGGGTGTCGCGATCGGACGCTTCAACAAGGACAAGCGGCCCGATCTCTTCGTCGCGGGCAGTGACTTTGGGCCGAGCGGCGACGCCCTGCTCGTCTTCAGGGGAACGGCGGCCGGGCTGAACCCCACGCCGAAGGTCTTCCCTGTGGGAACCGAGAGCGTTCAGGACGTTGTCGTCGCCGACTTCGACCGTGACGGGCGCCTCGACGCGGCGCTCGGGGACAGCAAGGGCAGCTCCGTCTACACACTGTTCGGTAAGAAGGGCGGCTTCAAGAAGGCGAAGCAGACGACGTTTGCGCTGCCGGACCCGAGCCCGAGCGTGGGCAGCGAGCCGCAGTTTCTCGAGGTCGGTGACTTCAACCGGGACAAGTTCCCCGACGTGGCAGCCGCGGTCGGTCGCCTGCGGGCCTTCGGCGTTCTCTACACGAAGACCAAGGTGAAGAAGCCGCGCAGGAAGAAGAACGGCACCAGGACGAAGAAGAGGATCGTCGGCAAACAGAAGTTCAAGAGCAAGACCTACCCGAGCGGCGGCATGCCCTATGGGTTCGCCAGCGGCGATCTCAACGACGATGGGCGCCTCGACCTTGCCTCTCCGGACGACTATGGCTCCAGCAACGACACCGTCAGCGTGATCTACGGGACCGGCAAGAAGAAGAGCGCGGGCTTCACCGCGCCGCAGCAGGTCGACATCGGCGGGGACGTCGCCGGAGGCACAGCCATCGGCGACTACGGCGGCTCACCCGCCGACGACCTGGTCAGCTACAACGCCTCGACCCTGACAGTCTCTTACCTGATCAGCGACCCGGCCGAACCGGACGGCTTCCAGGGGCCTGTCGACGTCAGCGTATTCAGCGATGTGATCGCGATGCGCAGCGCCGATCTGAACGGCGACGGCCTCGAGGACTTCGTCGGGGCGCAGTTCAACGACGGCAACGTTGCGGTCAGCCTCAGCGACTGAGCGGGCGCGGGCCCCGGGCCGAATCAATCCGGCTGCGGCTGCCAGCGATAGGCGCCCGGCGCATGCGCGGCGGGTAGCTTGACCGTCACAGTCGTGCGCAGCCCGGGCTCCGACTTGATCTCAATGGCACCGCCGGCGTCACCGACGATTCTCGCCACATTCGTCAGGCCGATACCGGAGCCCGCGCCGCCGGGCTTGGTTGTGAAGCCCGGATCGAGGGCGTGGCTGGCGGTATCGGTATCCATCCCGGGACCATCGTCGATGACGGCGATCTCGACCTGAGCCGATCCGTTCGTATCGAGGCTCCTGGCGGTAACGAGAACGGTTCCGCTGTCCTCCAGCGCATCGCGCGCGTTGAGGACGAGGTTGACGACGATCCGCTCGAGGTCTCCCTGTTGGAGGCGCACCGAAGGGACGCCCGCCTCGATGTCGAGCCGCAGAGAGACCGAGCCGCCCATCGTGCTCAGCAGGATTCGTGAGATTTCCTCGATCGCCCGGCCGGTCTCGATCAGCACCGGCGGGGAGCCGGTTCTCCGGCTGAGATCGACGAGGCTGCGGCAGATATCCGTGCCGCGCTGCGCGGCGACCGAGATCTCCTCCGCGAGCTCGCGGACCGTCCCCGGTCGGGAGGACTCGGCGCCGATCAGGCCCGCGTTACTGAGCACCACCGAGAGGATGTTGCTGAAGTCGTGGGAAACCCCTGCGACGAGCGCTCCGGCCCCAGCCTCGAGCTGGGCCCGCTCGACCTCCTGGTCGAGGCGCACGCCCCGCGCCCTGGCCTGGCAGAGAGCGATCAGGCCGGAGAGTGTTTCCAGCAGCGCCCGGTCGCCGGCGGTGAACTGTCGTTCGGAACGCTGGTATACCCCCAGGGCGCCCGCCGTCCCGCGTCCCTGAGGCTCGACCGCAACGGCGAGGGCGCTGTGAATCCCGTGCGACTCCAGTTCGCCTCCGGCCTGCGCGGCTACGGACTCGGCGAGTCCATAGCCCAACACAATCTTGGCGTCGGTCGAGTTTTGGCTGAGTGCGATCTCGCGGTCGGCCCAGCCGATCCCGGCCTCAAGGCGGAGATCACCTGTGCGACCGTCCGGACGCCAGTAGCCGACCAGATCCGCACCCAGCAGCCGGCGGCCCGTATCGAGAACGCTCGGCAGCAGTTCGCCGAGATCCGGACTTACGGAGGCGAGTTCGAGCAACTGCCCCAGCGCGAGGTGACGCGACTCGAGCGGAGCATCGCCACCGGCAACCGCCGTCGGCTTTCCCTGCGTGGCTCCCCCGTCTATTCCAGTTGCCTCCATGCAATCACCGCCTCGGCTATGGGGCCCCTTTGGGGCGAGTCAGGCGCACATCGTATAGCGCACCGGACGGTGCCGCGGGCGCATCCTCGCCGGGGCCACCGGGCGTGTCTATGGAACGGGCGGCGGGCGCTGCAGCTTCCACATGGCGGGGCCGCTGGGCATGGTCAGCTTGCCGATCTCCTCGTAGCCGAGCGAGCGGTAGAAGTGGACGTTGGACTCGGTGCCGGTCTCGAGGAAGGTGGGCCGGCCGATCCCCTCCGCCCGCTGGTGCAGCTCCGCCATCAGCGCGCGGCCGATGCCCCGGCCATGAAACTCCGGGGCGACGCCGATGAACCACAGGTAGGTGTGTGGGTGACTGACGTGGGCAGCCCGCATCGCGCGGTCATTGCGAAGCCCCCGCAGCACCGGCAGCGGTCCGGCTGTGGCGACCCAGCCGAGCTGCCAGATCGCCGCGCCGGCGGGGATCGGCCAGGCCCCGGGTTCGAAGGCGATGGTCCCACCCACCACCGGACCGGAGCCGGGAGCGGACGCCCCGTCTCGATCACGGGCCACGCGAACCCGGGCACCGTGGCGGCGGGAGCCGTGGCAGATCGCCCAGAA
>JBBRAH010000036.1:0-30649 GCA_038206985.1 Solirubrobacterales bacterium | reverse complement strand
TGGCGTTAAGCACCCCCAGCCTCCAAGGAGGCCCGGATGAACAACGTGGTTAGGAACTACACCTAGCCCTCCCTCCACGGCTCAGGGTTGCTGGAGGGCCGCTCCATCAGCAGCTGTGACGGCTCGCCGAAGCCGAACCTCTCGTAGAGGCCCTGGGCGTCGGCGGTGCCGAGGATCCATCGAAGCTCGGCGTGCGGGCCGTTTTCGACCGCCTCGCGGACGATTTCGACTCCCAGGCCGGCGCCCCTGAACGCCTCAAGGACGAAGACGTCGGCGAGATAGGCGAAGACGACGCCGTCGGAGACGACCCGCGCGTAGCCTGCCATCTCGCCGGCCGGCGAGTAGACCCCGACAGCCCGCGTCGCCTCGCGGATCGTCCTCAGGATCAGTTCGCGCTCGCGGCCTTGCGCCCAATAGGAGTCCTCGGCCAGGAACCTGCAGACCACCTCGGCGTCGATCCGCCCCGGATCGTCATCGAGCTCGAACCCGTCGCGCAGCCGTCGCCTCATGAGTGGAGGTTTGCAGGCAGGACCTGGGCGATGGCGGGGCGCCTACCATTGGTGCATGCTCGGTGGCGGTTCGATAACCCTCTTCCACGTCCGCGGGATCAAGATCGCGGTCGACTGGTCCTGGTTCATCGTCCTCTTCCTCCTCATCGTCTGGCTCTCCAACCTCTACGGGGACGTTCTCAACGAACCCAATTCCTCGATCGGCGTCTACGCGCTCGCGGTCATCAGCGCGCTCGGGTTCTTCGGCTCGATCCTGCTGCACGAGCTCGGGCACGCCTACTTCGCCCGGCGCGAGGGGATCGGTATCTCGAGCATTCAGCTGTGGATCTTCGGTGGCGTCGCCCGCATGGAGAAGGAATCCGAGACCCCCGCGGCGGAGTTCAAGGTCGCGATCGGTGGCCCCCTGGTGACGCTCGCGATAATCATCGTCCTCAGCCTGGCCGGGGTCCTCGTCGGTGGGGCCGCCGGCTTCCGCGACGCTGCGCTTCTCGATCGTGCTGCCAACCTCACCGGAGGCCTGGCGGCGCTCGGTTGGCTGGCATCGATCAACCTCCTCGTCCTCGGCTTCAACCTCCTTCCCGCATTTCCCATGGATGGGGGCCGGATCGCCCGCGCGATCGCCTGGTGGCGAACCGGCGACCGCGCCTCGGCGACGCGCTTCGCGGCGACCCTCGGGCAGGCGTTCGCCTACCTCTTCATTGGCGCCGGCATCTTCCTCGTCTTCACCGGCGACGTATTCAGCGGCGTTTGGCTGGCGCTGATCGGGATGGTAATCAACGGATCCGCCCGGGCCGCCAACATGCAGACTGCGATCTCGAGCAGGATCGAGGGCATCCGCGTCGCCGACGTGATGGACCGCGAGCCGGTGGCGATTCCCGAAGAGCTGAGCGTCGAGCAAGCACTCGACGAGTACTTCCTGCGCTATCGCTGGCCCTGGTTTCCCGTGGTCGACGCCGGCCGGCGATTTCGCGGCCTGCTCGAGCGCGACCGTGCAGACGAGGTGCCAGAGGTCAGCCGCTCCACCTCGACCGTCGCCGACCTGCTCGAGTTCGACCGCGGCCCCCTGCACGTCAGCGAGGACGCCCCCCTCGACAGCCTCCTCGGCAATCAGAACCTGCGCCGCTTCGGCGCCCTGATGGCGATCGACTCCAACGGCCGCCTCTCCGGGATCGTCACCGCGGACCAGGTGGGCCGAGCCCTCCGCGACTCCCCCACCGGGCACGCCTAGCTGCGGGGCGGGCGGGACGTCGGTGTGGGCGGGCCGCCGGGGCGGGCCTCGCTCAAATCTCGGGCGCCGCCCTACCGGCACCACCCTCGATTACAAGCCGCTCCGCAAGCCGCTCCGGCCCGGCCCGACGCTCCGCCCACCCGGCGCGGCCCAGCCCTCCCGCTGTAGAGAGTCAGAAATCAGAGATCAGAGAACGAGGGACGGGGCGTATCCGGCTACAGCCTCTGACTTCTGACTTCTGACTTCTGATTTCTGATTTCTGACTTCTGATTTCTGACTTCTGACTTCTGATCTATAGGATCCGCGCCCGTGCCCACGCATGACGTCCTCGTGATCGGAGCCGGCCTGGCCGGACAGCGCGCCGCCCTCGCGGCTGCCGAGGACGGCGTGTCGGTCGGGATCATCAGCAAGGTCCATCCGGTCCGCTCGCATTCCAACGCGGCCCAGGGGGGGATCAACGCGGCGCTTGATCCCGGCGACTCCTGGGAGTCGCACGCCTTCGACACGATCAAGGGCTCCGACTACCTGGCCGACCAGGACGCGGTCGAGATCATGACCCGGGAGGCGCCGCAGGAGATCCTTCACCTCGAGCACCTCGGCGTCACCTTCCACCGCAACGCCGAGGGCAAACTCGGCACCCGCGCCTTCGGCGGCGCCTCCGCCGCCCGCACCTACTACGTCGCCGACATCACCGGCCAGGCGATCATGCACGTGCTCTACGAGCAACTGATGAAGAATTCCGATTCTGTCGCCCGCTACGAGGAGTGGTTCTGCACGGCGCTGGCGCTCGATGAGAGCGGCGAGTGCTGCGGGGTCGTCACCCGCAACATCGCCGACGGCGCGATGAAGCTGTTCCGGGCGAAGTCGGTGATCCTCGCCTGCGGCGGCAACGGCCAGGCCTGGAAGCCGACCACAAACGCCCTCATCTGCACCGGCGACGGGATCGCGATGGCCTACCGCGTCGGAGCCAAGCTGATGGACATGGAGATGATCCAGTACCACCCGACAACGCTGGCGGGCAAGGGCTTCCTGATCACCGAGGGCGCCCGCGGCGAGGGCGCCCACCTGCTAAACGCCAAGGGCGAGCGCTTCATGGAGCGCTACGCACCGAACAAGATGGAGTTGGCCTCGCGCGACGTCGTCTCCCGCGCCGAGCAGACCGAGATCGACGAAGGGCGCGGGTTCGCGGACGGTACCGTCGCGCTCGACATCACCGTGGTGCCCCGGAAGCGGATCCACGAGGCGCTCCGGGAGATCGTGCTCGTCGGCCGCGACTTCGCCGGCGTCGACATCACCCGTGAGCCGATCCACATCAAGCCCGGCAACCACTACACGATGGGCGGCGTCAAGACCGACATCTGGGGCCGCACCAACGTGCCCGGCCTCTATGCCGCCGGTGAGGTCGCCTGCGTCTCGGTCCATGGCGGCAACCGGCTCGGCGCCAACTCGCTGCTCGACACGCTGATCTTCGGCCGCCGCTCCGGCGAGGACGCCGCCGAGCGCGCCAAGGGCCGCGGCCACAGCCACGTCTCCGCCTCGTTGCTCCGCGGTGAGCAGGAACGGGTCCAGACGATCGTCGGCCGCGAGAAGGATTCGGGTCGCCGGGTATCTGCGATCAAGGCCGAGCTCGGCGAGACGATGGACCGCTACGTCGCCGTCTTCCGTGACGAGGAAGGCATCCAGACTGCCCTGGACAAGGTCCGCGCGCTCAAGGAGGAGGCCGGCTCCGCCTACATCGACGACCGCGGCACGATCTTCAACCAGGACGTGCTCGGCGCACTCGAGCTGGAAAACATGCTCGACAACGCCGAGTGCTGCTGCCTCGCCGCCCTCGAGCGCAAGGAGAGCCGCGGCGCCCAGTACCGCACCGACTACCCGGAGCGCAACGATGAGGAGTGGCTCAAGCACATCGACGTCTCCCTCAACGGCGACGGCCCCGAACTCAGCGAATCACCCGTGACGATCACCGACTGGCAACCCCAGGAGAGGACTTACTAGCGTCATGCCCAGCTACACCCTCAAGGTCCGCCGCTATCAGCCCGAGTCCGAGGACGGCAAGGCCGACGGCGCCTTCTGGGAGGAGTTCGACGTTGAGCTCGACGAGACGCTCTCAGTGCTCGACGGCATTCTGCAGGCCAAGAACGACCAGGACGGCACGCTCGCCGTCCGCTGCTCCTGCCGCGCCGCAATCTGCGGCTCCTGCGGTGTCAAGGTCAACGGCCAGTCCACGCTCGCCTGCAAGACCCAGCTCGGCGAGGCCGCGGCCGAAGCCGCCCGCATGGCCGAGGCCTCGAGCGAAAAGGGTGCTGCGAGCGCAACCGGGAACGGCGCCAACCCGGGAACGCCCGGAAGCGAAGCTGAGGACGTAGCCCGGCCAGTGATTGTTGTGGAGCCGATGGGCAACATGCCCGTGATCAAGGACCTGGTCACCGACATGGAGTCCACGCACTGGGAGAAGTACAGGCGGGTCAGCCCCTGGCTGATGCCCGAGGGCCTTCCGGAGCCGGAGCGCGAGCACATCGTGCCGCCGGAGTCGATGGTCGATGTGACCCAGTCGGTTGCCTGCATCCAGTGCGGCGCCTGCGTCTCGGCCTGCCTCTCGCTGGAGGCCGATCCTGACTTCATCGGCCCGGCCGCGCTGGCCAAGGCCTACCGCTTCGTCGGCGACCCGCGCGACAACCAGACCGAGGAGCGCCTCTACGACCTCGCCAACGATCCGCACGGGATCTACGACTGCACCCACTGCTTCAGCTGCATCGATGCCTGTCCCAAGGGCGTGGCACCGATGGACCAGATCATGCGCCTGCGCCGCATCGCCGGGGACGAGCATGGGATCAAGGACGTCAACAACGGCCACAGCCACGAGATGGCCTTTGTGAAGATCATCGAGAAGAAGGGCACGCTCGACGAGTCGCTACTGCTGCAGGAGTCCTACGCACCGGGCATCGGCGGCAAGTTGAAGCCGACGATCCGTGCGATCAAGGGGCTGATCCAGTCGATCCCGACCGCGATCCGCGGCATCCGCACGGGCAAGATGCGTTCGCTGCCGAAGCTGATCCCGGGCGTGCACCACAAGCTGCCCGGTGACGCCCAGGACCACGTCAAGCGGATCTACGCGCACGCCGAGGAGGACTCGGTCGAACTCAACCTGTACATCATCGGCGAGGGCGGCGAGGACGATGACCCACAGCTCGCCGAGCCCGTTCCGGCCGGCGAGATCGAGCCGGAGCCGGACGAGACCAAGGAGCTTTCATGAGCGAAGAGACGATCAAAGTCGCCTACTGGCCCGGCTGCGTGTCGCGTGGCTTCACACCCGAGCTGCACGGCTCGATGGAGCTGACGGCCGAGGCGCTGGGCATCGAGATGGTCACCCTCGACCGCGCCAGCTGCTGCGGCGCCGGCGTGATCGCCGAACACAACCAGGAGCTTGCCGACACGCTCAACGCCCGCACCTTCGCCCTCGCCCAGAAGACCGACCTGCCGATGATGAACATCTGCTCGACCTGCCAGGGCGCCCAGAGCGAGTGCCAGGAGCGGCTCGACGCAGACTCCGGCTACCGCGCGCACATCAACGGCACGCTCAAGCCCGAGGGCCTCGAGTACGTCAAGTCCGAAGACGGCTGGACCAACAAGAACTTCCTCTGGCTGCTGGTCGAGGACTACGGCCTCGAGAAGCTGGCCTCCAAGGTCAAGCGACCCCTCACCGGCCTCCGTGTCGGCCCTTTCTACGGCTGCTACGTGCTGCGACCCAAGAGCCGGCTCGGCTACGGTGAGCATCCCGACCGGGATCTCTACCTCGAGCGCGTGATCCGCGCCCTCGGCGGCGAGGTCGTCGACTACGACGGCGCCCGCCGCTGCTGTGGCTTCCCGGTGATCACGATGAACCGCGAGACCTCACTCAAGCAGGCCGGCACCCACGTCGGTGACGCGATCGACGCCGGGGCAGACTGCCTCGTCACCCCCTGCCCCCTCTGCCACCTCAACCTCGACATGCAGCAGCCGGAGGCGGAGAAGGTTGTCGGTCGCGACCTCGGCCTCGCCGTGCTGCATCTTCCCCAGCTGGTCGGACTGGCGCTCGGCTTCGAGCCGAAGGCGCTGGGCATGCCGAAGCACATCGCCTCGACCCTCGCGGTGGACGAGCGCGTCGCGGCCCTGGCCTGAGCCTCAGGTTCTGAGCTTGACCCGTACCCGCTTCGTCGCGGGGTTGCCGAGCAGGTCGCGACCCGTGGCGCTCAGCTTTAGCGTCGCGCTGCGGGCCCGCTTGACTGCCTTGCGGTCCTTGGCACGGAGCCTGATCACGGCTTTGGTGGCCTTACCGGCCTGAACTGACCTCAGCACGGTCGCGTGGAGCTTCCGGCGGGCCGCGGAGGAGGCGTCGCGGCCCCTGGTGATGAGCGTGCCCTTGACCCGCACCGAATCGCAGAACTCGTCCTTGCAGGTGATCTTCGATTTCAACTTGCGGGCCCGCTGCCGCTTCTTCGCACTGAGCTTCACCCGGGGGCCCGCCCCGTCCGCCTGGCGCTCGAACCGGACCACCGCGGCATCGTCGCGGGCGGGGAGATAGACGGAGCTGCCATCCGGCGCGAAGGTCACCCCGCGAACGTTGTCCATGCCGCTGTCCTCGCCACCGGCCACCGCGCCGGGCACGTCGCCGCACGCGGCAATCATCTGCCCGCTGAGACAGCCGCGAAAGCTCAGGGCGCCGCTGCGGGGGTTACGCCTGAAGCTGACGAGGGCGTCATCACCACTCGCGCTCAGCTCTACCGAGCGGCCGTCCGGGGCAACCCGAGCCACCGTCGAGAATCCCATCCCGGAGTCGTCCGAGGTGACGCCGGCTGCGGGTATGGGATCGCAGAAGGTGGTCGAGTAGCCGCTGAAGCATTCCTGGAACTGAAGCCGACCGCTGCGCGGGTTGCGCATGAAATGGACCAGCGTGTCGTCGCTGTCGCCCACGGCGTAGACCGAGTTGCCGTCGGGGCTGACGGCGACGTCGACCAGCGACCGCATGCCCGTGTCGTTGCCCGTCGGAGTCGCGGTGTCGAGCGGGGTGCAGGCCGTGAGCGTGGCCTGGCCCGTAATGCAGTCCACGAATTCGGGCGAGCCGTCCTCCGCCAGCTTGAATGTCGCGATCGACTCGTCCGAGTCGTCGACCACGTAGAGCGAGCGTCCATCCGGGCTTACGGCGATCTCCCGCGGACTCGAGAAGCCGCTTTCATTGGCGTTCTCGGTCGCAGTCGGCAGTTGCTCGCACCCGGTTGCCTTCGTGTCGGCCGCCACACACCCGCGATAGTTGAGCGTCCCGTCCCCTGTGATCCGGAACCAGGCGAAGCCGCCGTCGCTTCCGGAGAGCGCATAGGCGTGCCGTCCGTCCGGCCCGACCACAAGCCCGTCCGGACTGTCCATCCCGGTATCGGTCCCGTTCGGCTCTGCGGTGACGGTCTTGACACACTCGCCGAGCCCGAAATCGCCGGTCACGCAGCCAAGCCGGGTGAGCGCGCCGTTGCCGGCCACGTCGAACGCAGTGACTGCATCCGAGCTGCCTGAGGCTCCAAGCAGACGCTCACCCCCGGGCGTGAGCGCGAGGTCCTCAAGGCTGGAGAGCGCCGTACCCGTGCCACCGCTCGTCGCGCCGACGATCAGTGCGCACGGAGCATCGGAGTCGGATCCGATACAGCCCGCATATTCGAGGTCTCCGTCCTCGCCCACATTGAAGCGGGCGACACCCGCGTCACCGCCAAGCGCGGCGTAGAGGGATCGGCCGTTGGACCGCGCCGCCAGGGACCGCGGGGTCTGCAGTCCGCTGTCAGTTCCATCCGCAGTGGCCGAGACCACCTCGTCGCACTCACCGACTCCCAGCTCGCCGGTCAGGCACTCGGCGAATTCGAGATCCCCGACAGCAGCTCGTGCCACACCACCCGAGAGGAGGAGCACGGCCAAAACGCTACTCACCAACACAATCCCTTTTCCCACCTACCTGACGCTACCGGCGCCGCACTCGCCCGTCAAGAGATCCCACGGCGAAGCCCTCACCAGCACGTGGCTTGACGGTCGGGCTACTTGCCCTTGATCCGGGTCAGCGAGAGCTCCCAGCGGATCATCGTCTCGTCGTAGCCCTCGGGGTAGGGCAGGGACTCGCTGCCGGCGCCAATCGTGATCAGCTTGCCGATCTTGTTGTCGAACACCTCGCGGACAGGGAGCTCCGCCGACTGGCGCTTGCCGAAGCTCTTGCCGCTGAGCAGGTACGGGAAGCCACCGTGGCTGCAGCGCTCGAAGGGGTCACCGCCGTAGGTCTCCTCGGCCTGCAGCTGGATGTGATCGCGCCGGTAGTACGAGAGATCCAGCAACCAGGGCTTGACTGTCCTGGTCCCACAGTCGGGGCCGGGACCGGGATTGCCGCCGCCGTTGTACCCACCCAGCATCGGCCCGCAGGCGCGCCCGCACATCGAGGACGACCCCTAGACATGACCCCAAACTTTGAGACCTCTGAGACGCGAGTCATCTATGGAATCGGATTCAGCCATCCAGGGTTTCGGCTCGGACCAACCGCGGTACTCCGCTTCGTCGAGAGGTGGATAGTCGTGCTCGGCATGGTGCCGCGTGGCGGCCCAGAGGGCTCCAGCCAGGTGATCTAGGCTCATCTAGACTGCCCCGTTCGTCGTGCCTCCCCCTGACGATCAGCCATGGCCGTAGCCGTAATCACATTCCTCGTCGCCCTTGCGGTGATCGCTTCCGAGCGCGTGCACCGGACCAAGGTGGCACTGCTCGGTGCAGCCATTGTGGTCCTCTTCGCCGGCGCGGAGTACGACCAGGAGCACGCGATCGAGGCGATCGATTTCAACACGATCGGCCTGCTCGCGGGAATGATGCTGCTGGTGCACCTCACGCAGCAGTCCGGAATCTACGACTACATCGCGATCCGGGCAGGACAGCTCTCGAAGGGGCGGCCGATCGCCGTGGTGATCGCCCTGGCAGGCACGACCGCTGTGCTCAGCGCGTTCCTCGACAACCTGACCACGATTTTGCTGATGGTTCCGGTGACGTTCCTGCTCGCCGACGCGCTCGATCTGGATCCGATTCCGCTGATCATCATCGAGGTGATTGCCTCCAATATCGGCGGCACAGCAACGCTGATCGGCGACCCGCCGAACATCATCATCGCGGGCGCCACCGATCTCACCTTCAACGACTTCATCGTCAACCTGGCGCCGGTCGTCATCTTCACGCTCGGGATCATCATCGGCCTGCTCTACCTCGCCTACCGACCTCAACTGAAGATCCCCGAGGAGAATCGCCGCTACGTGATGGAGCTGGACGCGGCCTCCTCGATCCGCGACGCCGACGAGCTGAAACGCACGGGCTCGGTCCTGGTGATCACGATCCTCTTCTTCTTTGCCCACCAGGCGCTCGGCATAGAACCAGCGACCGTGGCTCTGACGGGAGCTGCCGTCGCCCTGCTGGTAACCAGGCAGGACCTCGACGAGTCGCTCTCGAAGATCGAGTGGCCGACCCTGTTCTTCTTCATCGCTTTGTTCGTGATGGTCGGAGCGCTCGAGGAGACCGGCGCGATTGGCGAGGTCGCCGACGGGATCAAGGACGTGACCGGCGGCGACAGGACCGCCGAGCTGCTGGGAATCGTCTGGATCAGCGGCTTCGGATCCGGGGTCGTGGACAACATCCCCTTCACCACGGCGATGATCCCCGTGGTCGATTCGCTGCGGCCCGAGGGTGACGACGCCTACTGGTGGGCGCTCTCGCTGGGCGCCTGCTTCGGCGGCAACATGACCGTGATCGCCGCGGCGGCAAACGTCGCCGCCTCGGGTTTGACCGAGCGCGCCGGCAGGCCGCTCGGTTTCATTGCCTTCCTCAAGATCGGCGTACCGGTGACGATCCTGACGCTCGTGATCGCGACCGGCTACATGTATCTCCGCTACATCATGTGATGACGGCGATCCGCGGTAGCCGTGCCCGGACCGGCGGTTGGGTAGGCTGAATCTATGCCCGACAGTCTGATCAAGGAGACGATCCGTGAAATCGAGCCGCTGCCCGCCAGCGAGCCGATCGGCTCGGCCACCCGCAAGGTGATCGATGCCAGGCTGCCGGCGCTCCCAGCCGTCGACGAGAAGGGGAAGTTCGCAGGGATCTTCGGCGAGCGTGAGTTCATGAAGGCGTTGTTCCCCGGCTACGTGGACACGTTGAGCTCCGCCGCGATGATCCGGCGCTCGATCGAGGAGACGATCGAGAAGCGCTCCGGCTGCACCGAGGAGGCGATCGCCGGCTACCTGACCACCGACCACGTCGTCGTCGAGGACGAGCACTCCGACACCCAGCTCGCGGAGCTTTTTCTCCACCACCGGGTGCTGGTGATCCCGATTGCCACCGAGGGCAGGATCCACGCAGTGGTCACGCGGGCCGACTTCTTCCGGGCGCTCGCAACCCGCACGCTGGAGTCGATCGAGGACTTCGGCGAATAGCCGCTCGGAACGGCTCGCGTCTGAGGCGCGTGATCCGGCGGGGCGTGCGGACCCCGGAGCGGATATAGAGTGGCGAATGCTTCGTCGCCCCACAGGGTCCCTCGCGGCCCCGGTTTCGATCGCTCTGGCCCTGGCCGGGTTCGCACTGACCTGGCTGCTCTGGGCGGGCGGCGGCGGCACGGTCGAGACGGCCTGGGCCCCCTCGCTCGATCTCAACCTCAGCTTCCAGCTCGACGGGCTCGCAGCTCTGTACGCGTTGCTCGCGACCGGCATCGGCGCCGCCGTCTTCACCTACGCCTCCGCCTACATTCCGCCCAGGCTGGCCGAGCAGGGTCGCTCGCGGACCGAGGAGATCCGGTTCTTCGGCCTGCTCGTCCTGTTCATGGGCTCGATGGTCGGCCTCGCCACCGCTCAGGACCTGATCCTGCTGTTCGTCTTCTGGGACCTGACCGCGGTCGCCTCCTATTTCCTGATCAGCCACGACCGCGACTCAGCCGAAGCGCGGATCTCCGCGATCATGGCACTGCTGGTCACCGGTGTGACCGCGATGCTGCTGCTGATCGGGTCCCTCGTGCTCTACGCCGAGTACGGCACCTTCTCGATCCCGCTGCTCGCTGAGCAAGTCCAATCCGGTAGCACCCTCACCCTCGCCGGGGCGCTGATCGCGCTGGCGGGGCTCGCGAAGTGCGCTCAGGTCCCCTTCCAGTTCTGGCTGCCCAGGGCGATGGTCGCGCCCACCCCTGTCTCCGCCTATCTGCACTCGGCGGCGATGGTTGCGGCGGGAGTGCTCCTGATCGGCCGTGCCTACCCGCTGCTCGAGCGCAGCCAGCTCGTGCTCGACATGATGCTCGTGATCGGCGGAGTCTCGATCCTCGTCGGCAGCCTGCTCGCGCTCGGCCGCGACCATCTCAAGCTGCTGCTCGCCTACTCGACCATCTCCCAGTACGGCTACGTGGTCTTCCTCTACGGCCTGGGTGGACCGATCGCAGCCTCCGCCGCCGCCTTCTACGTGATCGCCCACGCCATCGCCAAGAGCGCCCTGTTCATGACTGCCGGGGCGGTCACCCGCGCGACGGGCGGCAAGCTCCTCTCCGAGGTCGGGGGCCTCGCTCGGCAGATGCCGGCACTGGCCATCGCCAGCGGGCTCTGCGTTGCCAGCATCGTGGCCCTGCCGGTCACGCTGGGCTTCTTCGCCGACGAGCTGTTCTTCAAGGCGGCGGTCGAGCGGGGCACGGTGGTGGCGGTGTTCGCCGTGTTTGCCGCAGGACTCACCTTTGCCTACCTGGGCCGGTTCTGGCTCGGAATCTTCACCGGCCCCCTTCAGCGCCCGGCCGAAGCGCTCGCCACACGGCTCTGGGCGCCGATCGCGGCGCTTGCGGCGGTAGCGGTGCTCGGAGGGATCCTCTCCGGCCCGTTCTCCGGCCTGGCGTCGGACGCAGGCGCGGCAAGCGTGCTGGGTCCGGCTGAGGTCAGCGTCGCCTACCACCTCGACCTTCGCGCCGAGAACCTGATGGCCGTCTCTGCCTGGGCCATCGGTGCGACCCTGATCGCCTGCGCGGGTCTGCTCGCGCCCGCCCTGAATCGCTTTGCCGCGCTCGGGGACCGCTTCGGAACGGAGCGAATCTACTTCGCGATGCTGGTTCTCCTCAACGGTGCCTCCGACCGCATCCACGACTTCGAGGTGCGGGATCTGCGGACCCGGATCGCCGCGGTCCTCGTGCCGGCCGGCCTGCTACTTGCGGCCGGGGTGATCGCAACACCCACCGAGGGGGCCTACGTGGTCGGCGAGATCCGCCAGCGCGACATCGGCCTGATCCTCGTGCTCGTGCTGACCGCCGTGGCGGCGCTGGCCGCGACCTTCCCCCGCCGCCACCTGACGATGGTCCTCGTGCTTGCCACGGTGGGCTATGCGATGGCTGCCACTTACGCCTTCTTCGGCGCCCCCGACGTGGCGCTGGTCGCCGTGCTCGTGGAGACGACCTTTGCGCTGCTTTTCATCGGGGTGTTCTCGCTGCTGCCCGCCGGGGTCCTGCGGCGCGAGTCGCTGCTGCCGATCATCCGACGGCGCCAGCGACGGGACCTGCTGGTGGGCCTGATCTCGGGCGGGCTGGCCTTCGCGGTCGCCTGGGGCATTCTCTCCCGCCCCACTCCGGATCGCGGCGTCGCCGCCGAGTACATCGAACGGGCTCCGGATGCGCACGCAGCCGACGTGGTGACGGTGATCCTGGCTGACTTCCGGGCGCTTGACACCCTCGGCGAGATCACGGTGGTGGCGATCGCCTTCGCCGGAGTTGCGACGCTGCTCAGACGCGGGAGGATCTGGTGAGCACGATCGTCACCCGCACCGTCTCCCGCCTGTTGCTGGCGCCGGTGATGCTGATCGCCCTCGCGGTCCTGATCAAAGGCTATGCCGACGTCGGCGACGGGTTCAGCGCCGGCGTGATCGCCGCCCTCGGGATCCTTCTGCAGTACCTGGCCTTCGGCCGGGAAGAGGCCGAGCGGATGCTGCCGATCCGAATCGTTCCCGCCCTGGCTTTCGTCGGGCTGCTGCTGGCGCTGGTGGTGGCGACGATCCCGATCATCGGCGGCGATCCGATCTTTACCCACTTCCCGGCTCCGGGCGCCGATGTGGTCAAGGTCGGCACCCTGGAGCTGATCACCGCCGTGGCGTTCGACTGCGCGGTCTTCCTGCTCGTCCTGGGAGCCGTCACCGGGATCATCCACAACCTCGCCCTCGCCGGCGACGAGAGCGAGCGATCGGGGGACCAGCGATGACCCTGATCCTCGCCACCGCGATCGGGACCCTGTTCGGCACCGGCGCCTACCTGCTGCTCAAGCCGGACCTCTTCAGGATTGTCGCTGGAATCGTGCTCGTCGCCAACGCGGCCAACCTGACCCTGATGGCGAGCGGGTTGGCCCGGGACAAGAGCCCCATCTATCCGCTCGAGGAGGGCGCGGAGATCAGCGACCCTCTGGTGCAGGCGATGACCATCACCGCCGTGGTGATCGGGTTCGGCGTGACCGCCCTCCTGCTTTGCCTCGCCTACCGGGTCTATGTCTCCTCGCACACCGTGGACCTCGACGAGCTCTCGCACGCCGAGGCGCGCCACGAGGCTGAGCTGGAGCGGGAGAAGATCTCGCTGTGAGCATCGTCGTGCCACTCCTGCTCCCCTGGGCGGCTGCCGCAATCCTCGCACTGCTCGACGGTCGCAAGCCCCTCGTCGGCCAGTTTGCCCTGGTCGCGATGGCCGCCACCTTCATCGCCAGCTGCGTGCTCACCGGGATCGTGCTCAGCGAGGGGCCGCAGCTCGAGGTTGCCGGCGGATGGCCCGCCGGCATCGGCATCGACCTGCGCGCCGACGCCCTCGGGGTGATCTTCGCCACGCTCTCAAGCGGGGTGCTGCTCGCGGCCCTCACCCATGAGGTCGCAACCGGTGTCCGCTCCCGCCTGTTCCCGGCTTTGACCCTCTTCCTGGCTGCCGGGCTGACAGGAATCTTTCTGACCGGCGACATCTTCAACTTCTACGTGTTCTTTGAGCTGGCGATGATCGCCGCATACATCCTCGCCGTCTACGGTGACGAGGCCAGGCAGCTGCGGGCGGGCTTCATCTTCGCCGTCGTCAACCTGCTCGGCTCGTTCCTCTTCCTGATCGGGGTGGCGGGCCTCTATCACGTCACCGGCACCCTGCAGATGGAGTTGGTGGCCGAGCGGCTCGCCGAGGTCGAGGCCACCGCGGTGATCCTGATCGCGGTGATGATCTTCGTCGCCTTCGGGGTCAAGCTTGGCCTCTTCCCCTTCCACTTCTGGCTGCCCACGCTCTATACCAGCGCCACCCCGGGGGTCGCAGCGATGCTCGCCGGCGCGGTCGCCAACATCGGCAGCTACGGGCTGCTGCGGTTCGGCGCCGAGATCCTTCCCGCCGCCCTGCGACTGGGGGCCACGGTGTTGATCGTGATCGGCACGGTCTCGATCATCTATGGGGCGATGCAGGCGCTCTCGCGGCGCAGCACCAATGAGGTTCTCGCCTACTCGTCGATCGGCCAGGCCGGCTACGTGCTGATCGCCCTCGGCGTGGGTGGCCCGGTGGGGCTGGCAGCCGCGGTTATCTTTGCGATCGTCAACTCGCTCAACAAGACGCTGCTCTTCCTCTCGGCCGAGATCAAGGGGTGGATGGTCGGAACCGCCTTCGTGATCGGGGCGTTCAGCGTCGCCGGCATCCCGCCTTCGGCCGGGTTCTTCGGCAAGCTGGAGCTATTCCGGGCGGGAATCGACAGCGACAGCATCGCCCTGGTGGCGCTGCTGTTCGTCGGCGGCGCCCTTTCCTTCGTCTACATGGTCCAGATCTATCAGCGCGACTTCTGGGGGGTCCATAAACGCAGTGGCCCCGACAGCCCCCTCGTGCTGCGTCTAGTCGCGGCCGGACTTGCAGTGATCGTCGTCGCGATCGGACTCTGGCCCGAGCCGCTGCTCGCCGCCGGCCGCGAAGCCGCGGAGGCGCTCACAGGTGGTGGATTGTGAGCCGCCTCTTCGCAGTCCTGCTGCTGACCGGCGTCTATGTCCTCACCCTGGGCAGCCTCGACCCGCTGGACCTGCTCGGAGGCCTGATCCTCAGCCTGGCCGTGGTCGTGGCCCTGCGTCGCCTGCTCTACGACGAGGAGCCCTCGGCGCTGGGCGGAAGGGCGCTGGCCGGCAGGATCTGGCACTTCCCGCTCTTCGCCCTGGTGGTGGTCTGGGAGATCTCGGTCGGCACCTGGCGCGTCGCCCAGGCGGTCACCGGGCTCGAGCCGCTGCACAGCCCGGGCATCGTCGCGATCCCGATCGGCGAACGCACTCCCAACGGGGTCGCCGCCACGGCGCTCGCGATCACGCTCTCTCCCGGCGAGTTGCTGGTTGACATCGACGAACGGCGGGGTCTGATGCTGATCCACGTGCTCGATGCGACCGACCCCGATGCGATCCGGACCCGCTACGAGCACTTCTACGAGCGTTACCAGCGAAAGGTCTTTCCCTAGGTAGGGCGCATGCACGAGACCGTCTTTCAGATCGCCACCCTGTGGCTCGCGTTGTTGATCGTCCCCTGCGGCGTCCTCGTGCTGCGTGCTCGTACCGCGTCCAGCAGGATCCTCGCTCTCGACACGCTGATCCTCGTCCTGGTGGGGATCCTCGTGTTGCTCTCCGACGCCGAGGGTGTCTCGTACTTCCTCGATGCTGCGCTGCTGCTCGCCCTGCTCGGCTTCATGGGCTCACTCGCCGCCGCCCGCTTCTACAGCAGGGGGAAGATCTTCTGATGGCTGTAGCGGCAATCGAATGGGACGCGTTCGTCGCCGACGCGCTGGTCCTCACCGGCCTGCTGATGACGACCCTGGGAGTGGTTGGGCTCTTCCGAATGCCCGATATCTACACCCAGCTGCACGCAGCCGGCAAGGCCGTGGTCCTCGGGATCATCGCCTTGCTCGTTGCATCGCTCGCCACGCGTGATGCCGATATCGCCGCCAAGGCGCTGCTGATCGCAGTCTTCTTGATCCTCACCACGCCTGTGGGCGCCCACGTGATCGCTCGCGGCGCCTATCGCCGCGGGGAATGCATGCGTACGCCCGGGGCAATCGACGAAAGCGGCCACGACCTCAATGATCCGAAGGCCCACACCCCGGCCGAGGAGATGACTGCCGGCCAGGCCTCGCGAGCCGAGACCGAGGAAGCCCAGACCTCAGGCGCCGACGGCTGAGGCGGGCGTGAGCTCGGCCGCGACCCGCTCGCCGGAGCGGATCGCACCCTCCATGTAGCCGTTCCAGACCGGGCTCGTCTCGGCACCGGCCCAGTGGATCACCCCATCGGGCTCGCGCAACAGGTGCCCGTAGTGCGTCCACGTCCCCGGCCCGAGGTGGGCACCGTAGCCGCCGCGGATCCACTCCTCCTCCGCCCAGTCCCGCTCCACGTACTCGAGCGGCTCGCGGGCCTCCTCGCCGAAGTAGGTCGCAAAGCCATCAAGCACCAGGTCGCGGCGTTCAGCCGGAGCCAGCGCGGCCGCCCTGCGTCCGTGGCCACCCTCGAGGAAACCGATCAGGACTCCGCTGCGCTGATCCCGCGGGGAGTTGTCGAAGGTGATCGCAAGTGGATGCTCGGGGCTGCCGGCTTGACCGCTGAGGCCATCCCGGCGCCAGAACGGGGCCTCGTAGCGAGCCATGCACTTGATCACGTAGCCGGGCGGCATCTTCGCGTGGAGGTGGGCGCGAACGCCGCTCAAGGGCGGGTCGAAGGAGATCTGCGGGATCACCGCCGGCGGGATCGCGATCACGACCGCCGCTGCCGAAAGGGTTCCCCACTCCCCGGAGAGCACGGCCCCCTCCTCGCGCCGGGTAACAGCCAGAACCGGATGCCGGAGCCGGACGACCTCCTCGGCGCCCACCCCGAGCTCCTCGGCCGCCCGGATCGAGATCTCCTGAGAGCCGCCCACGAAGCGGGACTCCTGAGCGCCGCCCGTGGTCGCGGTGAGCATGTCGAGGTTGCCGCCCGAGTGCAGATAGAAGAGGAAGTGGAGCATCGAGATGTCCTCGGGCTCGGCCGCGAAGACCGCCTCGACCACGATGCGGAGGAAATCTCGGCCCAGGGGTGTGTGTACGTGGCGGCGGATCCAGGTCGCAACCGTCTCTGAGTCGAGGCGCTCGGCCCGCTTGGCCGCCCAGGGCTCCTCCAGCGGTACCGACTCCGCAAGCCGGTCGATCCGCCATTGTGCGATCCCGAGGTCGGCGAGCACGTGCGCGGGGAGCCCATAGGTGGACTGCTGGATCCCGAAGGTCTCGGCGCTGAAGCGGATCAGCTTGCCGTTGCGATGCATGATGCTCTCGCCCTCGTCGTAGGTCGGGTAGTGCTCGACCCCGAGCTCCCGAGCGAGCGCGTAGAGACGATCCTGAGTGGGCCCGACCCACTGACCGCCGAGCTCGACGACGGTGCCGTCGGAAAAGGTGTGGTTGAGCGTCCGCCCGCCAACGCGCTCGGAGGCCTCCAGGACGACCACTGAGTGCCCGGCGGCCTTGAGATTCCGGGCCGCGGTCAGGCCTGCCAGCCCTGCCCCAACCACCGCGATGTCACAACTCTCGGCGATCGGTTCAGTCTAGGGCGCACCGGCGTGGCAGGCGACTCGCTGCTCAGCCGACCCGATACCAGTCGACGTAGCGATCGCAGGCCTGGCGGCGCTGGATGCGCTCAATCACGCCCAGCGGTGTTGCCGACAGCGAGCGCAGGTGAGCCTCGTTGGGGGCGCGCAGGGCGCGACCGATGAGCCCGAGCTCGTCCACTTGCACTTCGACCGTGGCCGTGGTCGGAGCGCTGACCTCGACCTCCCCGACGGGAAAGAACGGGCTCGGCCCGCGGAAATCGAGGTTGGCGTCCACCTCTTCGTCGAGCCCGAGCTCGGGCGAGGTCACGCGCAACGGGCTCCGCGAGTCGTAGGCCAGCGAGATCAGCCAGCGACCGGGCTCGAGCTTCAATTCCATCGAGGCCGGCTGAGCCGGGGTCGGGTTCGCGGTGGGCGCCCAGCCCTCCTCGCCCTCGATCACCGGCTCGATGTTCCAGACCTGGGCGGTGCCGCGTCCCGCCGCAACCTTGCGACCGGCCGCCGTCGAGCAATCGAGCACGGCCCCGGGGAACACTCCCTCGTCCAGCGTCTTGCGGCGACCGACGAGTCCCGTGCGCTCCCAGAGGATGTAGCTGTCGTTCTCGACCACCGGTTCGAAGCGCGGCGGCGGGCTCGAGCGTGGGCCACCGGTCGTCGAGAGGATGTAGGTGAAGTCGTCGAGGGTCTGGGGGAAGACTGCGTCCACATCAAACTTCTCGCCGCCGCCCTCGCCCTTCTGGAAACGACTGCGGGCGTCGGCAACGGAGTAGAAGTTGGTCACCACGCCAGTGATCTCATCGGAGCCGCGCAGTTCCCAGGCGATGAAGTTGTCGCGCCCGAGGAAGAGCACCTCCTCGCCTTCGACGACCTCCCGCACCTCAGCGAGGTCCTCGGAGTGGGCGTCGGGTCGTACAGGGGCCTGGCGCAGGGCGAGGAAGCTCGAGAGGCCGGCCAGGAGGATGAAGCCCGTGGCCAGGGCGGTCCACCGAACGCCGCTCGGGCTGAGCAGACCGCGGACAGCAAGCAGCATGACAACCGGCGCGGCGATCGCCAGTGCCTTGGCGGCGATGTAGGGGGTGCTGAACAGGGCCGTCACGCCCCACACGAGGCCGATCGCAAGCAGGGCCGCGGGCAGCGCCCACAGAGCGCGGCGGCGCGACTCGATCAGCCCGAGAGCCAGGGCGCCAAGACCGACGAGCGCGCCCAGATAGAAGGCGATCGCGGGGACGCCCGCCGCGTCGGCAGCGGTCCGGTAGTCGCCGGTCGGCCACACGCCGAGCGCCTCAAGCGGCGAGATCGCCTGCTTGAGGTTGCCGAGGTCGGAACCGAAGCGATCCGGGTTGAGCGCCTCCAGCCGGGCGAAGTCGGCGATCCTGCTCCACTCCTGAGCGGTCGCCAGCACGAGCACACCGAGGGCCCCGAACAGGTAGGGGGCGGCGCGACGGCGCCAATCGGGCGGCAGCTCCGGGCGTGGCTTGACCACGAGGACGCGGGCCGCGACGACCACCCCGCCCACAGCGGCGATCCAGAGGAGGCCGGGCAGGCTGTAGTTGAAGACGGCCGCCGCCGCGAGAATCGCCAGCGGCAGCACGCGCTTGATCGGGTGGACCCCGCCGAGTCCGCGGGCCTCCCCGCTGCCGGTGGCCATACCGAGCAACGCCGCCAGCAGCACGGCAAAGGCCATCAGAAGCAGAGCCTGCAGGGGCTCTTTGAACGCGCCCTGGGCCAGGAAGGAGGCACCCAGGTAGGAGAGCGAGACCAGGCAGGCGCCGGTGATCCGCCGCAGCGGGCCCAGATCGCTGAGCAGCCCAAGCGCCAGCAGGCCGGTGAGCGGCGCGAGAGCCAGGGTGAAGCCGGCAAAGACATCCACCAGGTCGAAGCCCAGACCCTCCGAGATCGAAACGACCACCGCATGCGGGCCGATCGGGTAGCCGCCGCGGATGAAGGTGGGCACGTAGCCCTCCGGGTGAGCGACGTAGTCGGCGATCAGCAGGTGTGAGGCCATGTCGTCGTTGATCAGGCCGGCGCCGAGGATGCCGACCCGCCCGGCGATCAGGAATGGCAGCGAGGCCGCCAGGGTCGAGATCAGAACGACCCCGATCGCGAGGCGCAGCGCCTCTCCCACCCCCTCGACCCTGCCGCGAAGCCACCAGGCCGAGGCAACCAGGAGCAGGAGGATCACAAGGGCGGAGGTGATCCCCTCCCCGGGCAGGCGGGCGGCGACCCCGGCGAGCACCAGCAGCAATCCAATGCCGACCGCCGGAGCCATCCAGGAGACGCGGGTGCGATTCGAAGAGGTGCCGCCGGCGGCGAGGGTGAGCAGCGCCTGGCCGATCGTCGCCGAGGCGCCAAGGATGATCAGCAGCGATGCGTAGGCGGCGATCATCGGTCTATGAGGGGACTACGCACCGGGGTCGCGGTGCGAGGGATCAGGCCGCGGCGCTGAGCGCAGGCTCGGGAACCCGGACCAGATTCTCGTCGGCAAGTAGCTGGGCAACCTGGACGGCGTTGGTCGCCGCCCCCTTGCGGAGGTTGTCGGCGACGATCCAGAGGTTGAGGCAGCGTTCGTGCGAGGGATCGCGCCGGATCCGGCCGACGAACACCTCGTCACGCCCTGCGGCATCGGTGGCCAGCGGGTAGCGACCGGCGGCCGGATCGTCGACCACGACCAGGCCCGGCGCGGCCGAGAGCAACTCGCGGCACCGCTCGGGGCTGAGCGGATCGCGCGTCTGCAGGTTCACCGACTCGGAGTGCGCGCTGAAGACGGGCACACGCGCGCAGGTCGCGGAGATGCCGAGCTCACCCTCCGCGGCGCCGAGGATCTTGCGGGTCTCGGCCATCATCTTGCGCTCCTCGGTGGTGTAGTCGTCCCCGTCCTTGAAGGTCTCCACATGGGGCAGCACGTTGAAGGCGATCTGGTGGGGATAGACCGACGCGGCGCTCGCCTCCCCGGCAAGTGCGGCGCGGCTCTGCTCCTGAAGCTCGGTAATCGCCTTCTGGCCCGTACCCGAGACCGACTGATAGGTCGAGATAACGAGCCGCTCGATTCCGGCCAAATCGAGGATCGGCTTGAGCGCCACGACCATCTGCATCGTCGAGCAGTTCGGATTGGCGATCAGGCCGCGGTGTTCGGCGGCGGCGGCGGGATTCACCTCGGGGACCACCAGGGGTACCTCGTCATGCATACGCCAGAAGCTCGTGTTGTCGATGACGACGGCCCCGGCCTCGATGATCTTCGGCGCCCACTCGGCACTGACGGAGCCTCCGGCCGAGGAGATGACGATGTCGAGCCCCTGGATCGAGTCCTCGGTGAGCTCGCGGCACTCGACTTCGCCGTCGGCGAAGGGCAGGCGCCTGCCGGCCGAGCGCGCGGAGGCGAGCGGCACCAGTTGGGCAACCGGGAACTCCTGCTCGGCGAGCACCTGGAGGATCGTGGACCCGACGGCACCCGTCGCGCCCAGCACTCCTACTTTGAACCCATCGCTCATAGGGACGGAAGGTTAGAACGTCGTCTAGATAGTCGGGCGGTGGTGGACGCTCGTGGGCTCCTCGAGGTGCACAGCTTCCTCCCCCAGCTCGAAAGCGGTATGCAGAGCGCGCACAGCCTCCGGGACCTGATCCGCGGCGATCACGCAGGAGATCTTGATCGGTGAAGTGGAGATCATGTGGATGTTGATGTCCTCCTCGCCAAGGACCTGGAAGACCTTGGCCGCGACTCCCGGGTGGGAGCGCATGCCGGCACCGACGATCGAGACCTTGCCGATCTGCTCGTCGGTGAGCACCTCGCCGTCGCTGATCCCTGCCGCGCGCAGCGCATCCAGCGCCGCGGCCAGATCGTCGCGGGTGACGGTGAATGAGAGGTCGGCGCCGTGCTCGGAGGAGACGGGCTCGTTCTGGATGATCACGTCCACGTTGACGTTCGCCTCGGCCAGGCCGGTGAAGATCCGGCCCGCGATGCCGGGCTCGTTCTCGATCCCGGCCAGCGTGACGCGGGCCTCGTCATTGGAGTGGGTGACGGCTGTTACGAGTGGGCGTTCCATGGTTTCGTCCTCGGAGACGACGAGGGTACCGGTGGACTCCTCGAAGGAGGATCGACAGTGCATTGGGACCCCGTGGTTGCGGGCGTACTCGACGCTGCGCAGCTGCAGGACCTTGGCCCCGGAAGCCGACATCTCGAGCATCTCCTCGAAGGAGACCATCGTCAGCTTGCGGGCGTCGGGGACGATCCGCGGGTCGGCGCTGAAGACCCCGGCGACGTCGGTGTAGATCTCGCAGACATCGGCCTGCAGCGCCGCCGCCAGGGCGACCGCAGTGGTATCCGAGCCGCCGCGGCCGAGCGTGGTCACGTCCTTGGAATCCGTCGAGACACCCTGGAAGCCGGCCACGAGCACGATGTTGTCCTCGTCGAGAGCAGCCCGGATACGGTCGGCACGCACGTCGATGATCCGCGCTTTGGTGTGGGAGGAGTCGGTAACGATGCCCGCCTGCGAGCCGGTCAGCGAGATCGCCTCATGCCCCATGTCCCAGATGGCCATCGCGCAGAGTGCACAGGAGATGCGCTCCCCGGTTGAGAGCAGCATGTCCATCTCCCGCGGCGACGGGCGCTCGGAGATCTCGCGCGCGGCCGCCAGCAACTCGTCGGTGGTCTTGCCCCGCGCCGAGAGCACGGCGACAACGTTCTTGCCAGCCTTGCGCGCGGCGACGATCCGCCGGGCAGCCCGCTTGATGTCATCGGCCTCGGCAACTGAGGTCCCACCGAACTTCATCACCACGAGCTCGCGCCCGCTCCCGGGCGCGGCTGCGGACTGCTGCTCTGCTGCTGCGGCGTTCATCTGAGGGCGGGAGGATAGAGAGGGCCGCCGGACCGGTCCGGCGCGAGCGACCCCGGGAACTGCTTTGATCGCGGCGCGATGGACCGGAAAGTGATCCTGCGGCGACGGGCGGTCGCAGTCTTGACGGCCGTCGCGGCGACTGCCCTGATCTGGCTGCTGTTCAGCCGCGGCGGCGGCGAGCCCGAAACGGGCGAACGCGTAGTGAAGCCCGTGAAGGCCTCGGCCAAGGCCAAGGGACTGCTCGCCGACCTGAACACCGAGCAGAAGGTGGCCCAGGTGATGCTCGTCGGCGTTGGCGCCATCGCCCCGGGAGCCGAGGTGCCGGGCGGCTACCTCGTAGACGAGGACTCCTGGCCGGGGGCCGCCGCCGGGCGCCAGTTCACCGATTCGCTCCGCGCGCAAGGCGACGGGGCGCCGTTACGGCCGCTGATCGCCGCGCGCCAGGAGGGCGGCGAGTACCGGACGCTGGCCGACCTGCCGCCGGAAGCCCGTGAGATCGCCGTCGGCGACCTGGGCGAGACGGGAGCCGCGCAGGGCTGGTCCCGGCAGACGGCAGCGGCCATGAAGGACGCGGGCTTCGACCTCAACCTGGCCCCGGTCGCCGACGTCGCCACGCTCGACAGCCCGATCGCCGACCGCGCCTTCTCCGATGACTCGGCGGTCGTCAGACGCATGACACTCGCGGCGATGCGCGGCTGCAAGGACGAGGATCTCGCCTGCGCCCCCTCCCACTTCCCCGGGCTTGGCGGTGCCTCTGAGGACACCGACCTGGGCCCGGCTACCGTCAGCGTGGACCAGCAGACGCTCCTCAGCCGGGATCTGCCCCCCTTCGAAGCCGCCTTCGGGGCGGGAGCCCCGGCTGTGGTCGTCTCGCATGCTTTCTACGCGGCCTACGACCCGGTGACCCCGGCCTCCCTTTCCCCCGCGATCCTCGATGACCTGCTCCGCGATCAGGCCGGCTTCAAGGGCGCGGCGATCACCGACGACCTCGAGGCCGGCGCCATCCTCGCCGGCTACAGGGTTCCTGACGCGGCGGTGGCCGCGATCGCCGCGGGCGCGGACATGGTCCAGGTCGGTGACCCCGGGGCAGCCCCCTCGGTTGCCCGGGCCCTGCTCGATGCCGTCGCCGCCGGAACCATCCCACCTGAGCGCCTCGACGACGCCGCCGCACACGTGATCGACCTGAAGAGGGCCCTGGGCCTCGTCTGAAAGCGGCTCCGGAGGCGCCGAGCGCAGCGGCGAGACGGCACCTGCCGCTGAGGCGCCGTCCGCCATGACACAATCGCGGCGCCGGGGCGGTCGCCGCGGCATGCCGGACGATCCGGTGTTTCGCGAATCGACACTAAGGGTAAGGAGCTTCTCGATGACCATTGGTGGATCCATCTTTCTGATCGCCGTCGGCGCGATCCTCAGGTACGCAATGAATGTGAGGGTCTCCGGCGTCGACCTGGACGTGGTCGGTTTGATCCTGATGATCGCCGGCATCGTCGGGCTGATCCTCGGCTTCGCGATGATGGTGATGTCCCGCGATCGCGGGACCACGGTCGAGCGGCGCGAGACCCGCAACCCGCGCGACCCGCGGGTCTGAGAATCCGCCCCGGGAGGCCGCCGTTCAGCCCATGGAACGGCGTCCCACGAGGGCTCGGCCGAGCGTGACCTCATCGGCGTGCTCGAGGTCGGCCCCCACGGGCAGGCCACTTGCCAGGCGCGTCAGAGAGACCTGACCGCGCAGCAGGTCGGCGATGTGATGGGCGGTCGCCTCCCCCGTCGTCGTCGGGTTGGTGGCGATGACCACCTCCTCGACGTCGGAGCCGCTCACGCGGTCGAGCAGCTCGCTCACCTTCAGATCCTCGGGGTCGATGCCGTCGATCGGCGAGAGCGCCCCGCCGAGCACGTGGTAGAGCCCGCGGTACTCCCCGGTCCGCTCGATCGGGATCACGTCCTGCGGTTCCTCGACGACGCAGATCACGCTCTCGGTGCGTCGCGTGTCGGCGCAGATCGCGCAAAGCTGCCCGGCCTCGGCGAGGTTGAAGCAGCGCTCGCAGAGCCCGATCGCCTCCTTCACCTCGCGGATCGCGGCCGCCAGGGCGAACGCGTCGTCGTCGCTCTGCCGCAGTAGGTGGAAAGCCAGGCGCTGCGCGGTCCGGCGGCCGATTCCCGGCAGCTTGCCGAGCTCGGTGATCAGTCTCTCGACCGGAGCGGGATGCAAGCGCGCGCGGCCTACATGCCCGGCAGGCCTAGCCCGCCGAGTCCGCCGGTGGCGCCGCCCATCTTGGAGCTGGCCAGCTCCTGGGCCGCGCGCAGGGCCTCATTGACCGCCGCCATCACCATGTCCTGAAGCATCTCGACGTCCTCCGGATCGACCCCCTCGGGATCGATCTCGACCGAGCGCAACTCGAGGTCCCCGCTCATCGTGACCTTGATCATGCCGCCGCCCGCGGAGGCCTCAACGACCTCGTCCTTGAGCTGCTCCTGCGCTTTCATCATGTCGGCCTGCATCTGCTGGACCTGTTTCATCATCGCGCCCATATCCATGCCGCCGGGGCCTCCGCCTCCGGGCATTCCTTGTCCTCTCGCCATCAGCCTTCTGCCTCCTTGGGGGTTGGGTTCTCACTTTGTGCCTGCGCCTCGTCCTGTTCCTGCTCGGGCCCCGGATCTCCGGAACCGATTGGGGGTCGATCAGCATCGGGACCCGGATCGTCGAGCAGTTCCTCGGCGTCGAACTCGGTCTTGAAGGCTTCGAGCAGGTCGCCCTCGTCATAGGGCTCGGCGACGGAAGACGTCGCGCCCGGCTGCCCCGGAGCGTCGGGAACGGCCTCGGTGGTGCCCGGCTCGTCCTTGAGCGTCACGTAAGTCGGGCTCAGGCGGGTTCCCACGATGGTCCGCACCGCATCGGAGAAGCGCTCCCGATTTTCCTTGGCCTCAGCCTTGCGCTTGTTGAATGAGGCGCTCGGCGGGAAGCCGATCTCGACCGTGGAGCGCTCAGCGTCCACGGCCACCGGTCGCGCTGCCTGGAACGCCGCCGAGAGGAACTCGGAGCCCGACTGACGGACCTGATCGACCACCGCCGGCCAGAGCCCGGCCAGTCGCTCCAGATCGAGCACTTCCCCCGCGGCCCCAACCTGGCCCTCGACCCCGGTCCTGACTTCCTCGACGCGGGCCTCGACCTCGGTCCTGACCTCCTCGACGCGGGCCCCCACGCCGGTCCTGACCTCCTCGACGCGGGTGCGGACCTCATCGACCGTCGCAACTGCACCCTGCGCGATGGCTTCGACCGGCGTCGGCGCGGCGCCCTTGGGCGGCTCGGGACTGGGCGCGGCGTCAGGGGGTGCCTCCTGCGACGGGGCTTTGGTCTCAGGAGGAGCCTGCTCGACGGGGGGTGGCGAACTCCCGGAGGCGGGCGGGGTGGGCGGCGGCGCTTGGGCGGGAGAGGGGACGGGACCACCCCTCTCGAGTCGCTCGAGTCGCTGGGCCAGCGCCGCCTGGGAAGGGTCGATCTCGGGCCTTGCCACCCGGAGTAGGGCAAGCTCGATCGTCATTCTGGCGTCGTCTCCCTCCCGTACCGCGGCGATCGCATCCGAGAGTGCGTCGATGGCGCGGATCAGGGCGACTTCGCCGAGCGTCGCGGCCTGAGCCGTCAGCCGGGCGGCGTGCTCATCGGCCGCGAAGAAGTGATCGGGGACCTCCCCGAGCGTGCCGACAACTAGCAGCTGGCGCAGGTGGGCGACCAGATCCGCCGCGAACCGGGAGGGATCGCGGCCGGAGCGGGCCAGGTCGGAGACGAGTGCGAGCACGGCCCGTCCGTTGGAGGCGGCGATCGCGTCGGCGGCGGTGAACAGGAGATCTGCGTCGGCGACGCCGAGCACGGCGAGCACATCCTCGGTCGCGATCTCCGCGCCGGAGTAGGCGACGAGCTGATCAAGCGTGCCCAGCGCATCGCGGAAGCTGCCGTTGGCCGCGCGGGCGACGGCGCCGATCGCGCCGTCCTCGATCACGATCGTCTCGCTGGCGGCGACGCGCTGCACCACCTCGGCGATGTTGTCCGGAGTCGGGCGGGCGAAGTCGAAGCGCTGGCAGCGGTCAACGATCGTCGGCATCACCTTGTGGGCCTCGGTGGTCGCGAGCACGAAGACCGTCTTCGGTGGCGGCTCCTCGAGCGTCTTCAGGAAGGCGTTCCATGCCTCGCGCGTGAGCATGTGAGCCTCGTCGAGGATGTAGATCTTCCAGCCGCCACCCGCTGCGGCGTAGCTGACCCGATCGCGCAGCTCTCGGATGTCGTCTACCGAGCGGTTGGAGGCGGCGTCCATCTCGATCACGTCCATCGAAGTTCCGGCGGCGATCGTCGTGCACGACTCACATACGCCGCACGGCGTCAGGGTCGGCCCTTCGACGCAGTTGAGGGACCGCGCGAGGATCTTCGCCATCGAGGTCTTGCCGGTACCCCGGGAGCCGACGAACAGGTAGGCGTGGTGGATCCGATCGCGCTCGATCGCATTGCTGAGCGTGCGCACGACATGCTCCTGGCCCACGACTTCGGCGAAGGACTGCGGGCGATGACGTCTGTAAAGGGAGGCTCCGGCCACGAGCGGTTGAGTCTAGTGGCGGCCGCGACGGCTGCCGGGGGAGGGCCGGGGCTAGGATCGACCGTCGATTGATTTCCCCGATTCCCGAGCAGCACCCCTACGACGGCTTTGCGATCGACCTCGATGGGGTCGTGTGGCTGAGCCGCGAGCCGATCGATGGCTCGCCCGAAGCGATCGTGCGTCTCCGCGAGGCGGGCATGCCCGTCGTCTTCGTGAGCAACGATCCGCGCAGCACCCGGACTGAACTGGCGGAGCGGCTGACCGAGATCGGGGCCCCGACCGACGCGACACAGGTGCTCACCTCGGCCTCCGCATCGGCGCAGGCGCTGGCCCGCGAGAGGCCGGGAGCAACGGTGATGGTCGTCGGGACCGAATCGCTCCGGCGCGAGCTGGAGGAGGCGGGCCTACGGGCGGTCGGCACCGCCGATGTTGATACCGGCGCCACGGTCGTGCTCGTGGGTGGCGGCGCGCCCTTCGATCGCGAGGTCCTGCACCAGGCGAGCGCCACCGCCCGCGACGGCGCCGAGATCTGGGCCACCAACAAGGACCCGACCTACCCGACCCCCGACGGGCTCGTCCCCGGGACCGGCGCGATCGTCGCGGCGTTGGAGGTCGCCTCGGGAGTCGAGGCTCGCAACATCGGCAAGCCGGAGCCGGAGCTCTTCCTCGAGGCAACGGAACTGCTCGGCTGCGAGCGAGCGCTGATGGCGGGTGACAGCCTCGGCTCCGATATCGCCGGTGCGGCGCGGGCTGGAATGGCGACGGCGCTGATCCTCACCGGCAAGGATGCCCGCGAGGGGATCGCCGCCGCCGCGGTCGCGCCCGACCACGTCTTCTCAGACCTCGCGGAACTGGCGCTGCAGTTGGGCTGAGTCCGGCGGCCCGGTTCCGGATAGGTTCTCTCCGTGGACGTCGGGACCGCAATCGAAGGACTGGAGCGCACCGAGCGCAAGCTCGCCGAGTACGCGGACGAACATGGGCTCGTCGTGCGCCCGGAGCTTGCCTGGCCCGGTCAGCCACTGCCCCACGAGCAGATGGGTCCTGTTAGGCATGCGGCGTGGTCCGTCTCCGGGACCCTGCCGGGAGGCGTGCCCGGCCGGCTGCGCCACCAGGCGGTGTACGGGCAGACATTCGGCGTGAAGATCAGCGGGCAGCACACGATCATGGTCTGCCGGATCCCGGAATCGGTGGGATACCTGCCCATGCTCTCGGTCCGCGCCGAGGGGCTCGAGCCGGCGCTCTTCTACTGGGCCGGCGACCGCCGGCCGCGCGAGGATGTCGGCGGCTTCGAGTCCGTGGAGCTCGATCGCCGCTACATCGTCGAGGTGGCCAAGGGCCAGGATCAGGCCTGGCTGCGGCAGCTCTTCCCGCCAACTTTCATCGACTGGCTCGCCGCCTCCACCCCGGTCGATTTCGGCTTCCGCCTCGACGGCGGGGTCTTCACCTGCGAATGCCCGCAGTACCGCGGCCAGCATCGTGCCGACGGCGAGGTGGACTTCGAGCACCTCGACCTGCTCGCCGGCGCGGGCGGCCGGGCTGCGGGACGGATCCGAGACGAGGTGTTGGAAGAGTCGGGACTCTCGTGGGGCGGCACCAATCCCGACAGCGCCGCCGCCCATCTCGCTCGCTCCACGGGCCGCAAGCACGGTCGGCTCATCGGGATGCTCGTCAAGCTCGCCGGTGCGGGGATCGACAACAGCGTGGCGGAGTTCGGCAGCAAGCACGGGATGGAGCCCAAGCCGACAGCGGAGTTCCATGCCAACCACATCAGCCTGCCGATGCCGGGCACTGCCAATGACGTGCTCAGCGGTCCGCTTCCCGGGACCGACCGCCCCGGGGATCTCGCCTGGCTCGAGTTCTCGAGCGCAGTCGACATCCAGCGCAACTACGTCGCGGCCGTGCTCGAAATGGAGCCGGAGTTACCCAGCCTCTGGGTTGACGCCGACGACGTAACGATCCCGGGATTCGGAGCCGACCTGGCGCCTGAGGCGCTCGAGCTCGCGCGAGCCGACGGGCTCGGAGTGGCGACGGCCGGTCGCAAGGTCTGCGTCTACCTGCCGTCCCCGCCGGCCGACTTCACCTACCCCAGCGGAGCCAAGATCGAGGCCTTCTGCCCAAAGGCCGTCGCAGTCGCCGACGCCCTCGCTGCCGCGGCCCGGTAGAGTTCCAACCGGACCGTGCTGAGCGGGGAATTAGCGGTGCCCTGTACTCGCAATCCGCTCTAGCGGGGCTGATCGTTCGCCTGAGGATCCGGCCATCGGGGCCAGTACGCCGCGGGCAGCGTTGACGGCCAGGTCCCGCGCAACACAGGCCCGCGAATCAGGTCAGGTCCGGAAGGAAGCAGCCTTAAGCGATCGCCCGTGAGTGCCGCGGAACAGCCTGGCCCGAGCAAGCCACGGCGGGCACGCCCGGTGGCCAGTCTTATTCAAAGGCGGGCTGCACGGTCCTGTCCGGAAACAGGTGGTAGCAGCCGGACGCGAGGGTTCAGGGCGCCGGTGGGCGTTTTTCGATGGGGACTGAACCGCACGAGACCGACATCCACCCGCCAGATATCAGGTTGCCTTTTCCCCGCAAGTGACATTTCACACGCGTGGACCCGGTTCAAGGATGATCGGCAGACGGTCGAATCAAGACCCAGTACGCATGCCGGGCGCAAATCAGCAGACATTCCAGTTCCCCCGACGCATCGCCACCGTGGCGATCGTTCTGCTGATGCTGACGGCCGGAGTGGCGGTGGCGAAGATCTCGAGTGAGCGGATCGACCCCAAGCTCTGCGTGACGACGGGCGGCGGCAAGTTCGTAAAGATCCCCGGGTTCCCCGGCGAGCGGATCGATCGGCGGCTGCGCTCCGACGTGGCCTACCTGGTCCGCAAGTACAAGATCTTCATTACTGACGCCTACTCCAACGACCCGGTCCACTCCGCCAACGGCGAGCATCCGATCGGCCTGGCGATGGACATCGTCCCCAACAAGGCGGCGGGCGGTAGCTGGAAGCAGATCAGCCGACTCGCACGCTGGGCCGAGCCAAAGCAGAATCAGGTCCGCGCGCCGTTCCGCTGGGTCGGCTACAACGGCGATGCCGGCCACGGGCGCGGCCACCACCTCCACCTCTCCTACGCCCACTCGGACACGCGGCCCGGCAAGCCCGCCAGGACGATCTACTCGATCAAGTGTCCGGGCTCGAGCAGCAAGCCACCCAAGGACCCGCCCAACGAGCCGCAGCCAGGCAAGGGCGAGGGTGGGAATGGCAGCGGTGGACTCGGCAGCGCCGGTGGCGACAGCGGTAGCGGAGGAGCCCTCGAGGCCGGTCGCATCAAGCGCAACATCCAGCGGCAGCAGCACCACCCCCGCCGCAGTCGCGAGAGCGGCGGCATCGGCGTCCGCTGATCCGGTCCCGACCACTCATCTAGACTGCGGGCCGCCTCAGGGCGCGTAGCTCAGTGGGAGAGCGTCCGCCTCACACGCGGAAGGTCGCTGGTTCGAAACCAGCCGCGCCCATCGTCTCGAGCTATTGCCCGCCGACTTCGGCCATTGCCTGCTCATACATCGACTTCGCGGTCATATTCCAGGCGATCTGCTGCCCCCAGATCGAGTTGATCGCCTTCCAGCGACCGGATGGCACGCCCTGGCGCTCCGCGTAGGCGATCTCTTCGCCCGCCGATATCCCCTCGCGCGAGAGGCCAACCCTGATTTCCACCCAGTCGTCGAAGCCAACGCCCTCGACCGGGTCGCCTGCGGGGTGGCTCTCGCCTCCCAGCTTCTTCACCTCCTGCTTCCAGGTGCGGGCCGTGTCGCGGAGGCCGCCAGGAGCAGCCTTGGCGGCGGCCGTGATGTCGCGGAGGTCTCCGACGTGCTCCCTGACCGGCCCCAGGGGGCCCTCGGCTTTCTTCAGCGCTTTTCGCTTCGCCTTC